>JBARJI010000132.1:0-56132 GCA_049800195.1 Candidatus Acidiferrum sp. | reverse complement strand
CCGGAACAGCGGTTCGAGAATGGCCCACTGGGCGTCGGTCAGATCCATGCATTCGATTTGCTCCGTTTTGGACTATCTTTCAACTCTTCCGTGGGCTGAAAGTGTTTATGAGACAACTTCTAGGAAGGCTGCGCCGAAACTCGCAAAAAACGAGCCACGCACAGCCGCTAAAGGCACCCCCACAGCGTAATTAAGCGCCCTCGACCTGCGCCTCGCACTTAACCGACCAGCCAAAAACCCACCGCACTCCCGCCCCACACGCAATCTAAGCATCGGCACCAGTGCACAGATGGCTCATGCGGCAATATTGATGCGTACTATTCGTTTTTTGGGTTCCTCTTAGAAGTCTCAATGTGTCTGATACGGGTTACATCAATTAACTCTTCATCTTGTAAGGACATGCGCGGCTTGTTACACTCCTGTTACTCCGACGTATCAAGGACCAGCATGACCGAACGCGAGCAGCTTCTCGAGCAGATTGATCGGCTCGTCGTCAGCCATGCTCTGCATGGTTCCGAATCACTTTGCAAGTTGCTCCGCTATCTGGCTAGGCACGCCATAGATCACCCCGGCGTTCCCATAAAGGAATTCCAAATCGCTACCGAGGTGTTCGGGCGTTCCGGTGACTTCGACCCACAGCTTGATTCCATGGTTCGCGTCCAGGTGGGCCGCCTGCGCACTAAGCTAAGTGAGTATTACAGCTCGGATGGGCTCGAAGATCCTCTCGTCGTGGAGCTCCCCAAGGGCACCTACTTGCTTTCCTTTCACCACCGTAACTCTTCGGCCGCAAAGTCTCCCCCCGGAGACCTAAACGGCGCCACTAGAAAGGAAGCTTTGGAAAAGAGTACCGAGCGCAGGTGGGGAACCGAGGTTATCTCCCTTTCCATCTTCCTGGCAGCAGCCATCGCCGTGATTGTCTGGCTCGTGGCGACTCGCAATTCTCCTCCCACATCTCTGACAAGCCAGACCGAGCCTGCTCCCGCTGCGTTTCGCGTCTTTTGGAAAGGATTTACCTCGGGCCCGGACGAGCCGTGGGTTGTCTTTAGCAACGCTGCTTTTGTCGGTCGTCCAGAGACCGGCATGCGTTATCGTGACCCAAACCGCGATGCCGGTGTGCCCATCCTCGACCACTATACTGGGGTCGGCGAAGTTCTTGCTGTCCACCAACTCGATGGCGTGTTTGCCCTTCTTCACCGCCGCATTCGCGTCAAACGCGGTAGCCTCTTTTCCCTGGACGACGCCAAAAACAACAACTTGATCTTTATCGGCTCCCCTTCGGAAAATCTCTCTCTCTTGGAAATGCCCGGTACCCAGGAATTCGTCTTCCAGAGGCTGACCTCCGGTCCGCGCAAGGGTGATCAAGCCATCATCAACGTGCATCCTCAACCTGATGAGGCGAAGGAATTCTTGGCTACTCCTGCCGGTCAACCTCTCACTGAAGATTATGCCGTCCTTGGTCTCGTCAAGGGGATGACGCAAGGACAATTCGTGCTAATTCTCGCCGGAACCACGACCTTAGGCACCCAGGCAGCCGTCGAATATGTTTGCAGACAAAGCTCTGTCGAGGAACTGCTTTTGCGTCTTTCTGTCTCCCAAGATGGCGAACTCAAACCTTTTGAAGCCGTCATTCATGTGAAAGTCGCCCGCGGCGTTCCCGTGGAAACCCAGCTTGTGGCCATCCGCAAAACCGAAACCTAAACGCCAGCGAATTTCCCCCCGCTGCTACTGGATTGGCGCCTTCAATCGGGGGTCCAGTTCCGCCGCTTTCCGAAATTCCTTTGCCGCCTCTTCCTTGGCGCCCTTCCTCTCCAGCGCCAGCCCTAGTTGGTAATGCCCGAGCGCATACTCCGGCATCGCTTGGACGGCTTGCCGGAATTGCGAAATCGCGCCATCCGTATCACCTGCACTGAAGAGCTTCCGTCCAGAGTTCGTCGCGAAAACTGCCTCTTGTTCGCTCGACTTTTGCTTCAGTATTTCCATGCCCTTGCGGCTCTCGGCGGCGGCCCCGTCTTCATCCCCAAGTTGTCGAAGTACAGCCCCCAAATTCGTGTGTGCTCCCGCAAAATCCGGCTGCAAACGAATCGCCTCCCGCAGTGCTTCGGCTGCTGACTGCAAATCTCCTTTCTGTTTCAAGACGGAACCCAAAATGTAATAAGCCTCCGCATAATCCGGTTTCGCCCGGACCGCCGCCCGCAATTCCTCTGCCGCCACAGCAAAATTGCCTTGCTGCCACAAAGTTACTCCAAGAGTGAAATGCGCATCCGCCAGCTTCGGATCCAGCTCCTCGGCCTTTTTGAATTCTGCGATCGCGTCTTGCAAGCGATCCTTCATCTTCAGCGCCAACCCCAAATCGTAATGAAACGTGGCGTTTTGCGGCGCCATGTTTATCGCGGCCCGAAAATGTGCTTCCGCGGAGTCAAACTCCGTCCTCTGCAAATACGCATCTCCCAAATTGCCTTCGTAACTCGCATCGCTAGGCTTCAATTTCAGCGCCGCCTGAAATTCCAGTATGCTATTTTCCGCGTCGCCCACTTGTAGCAGCGCAAGCCCCAGGTCGTTATGTGCATCCGCGCTTTCGGGCCGTATCTTGACCACCTGCCGGAATGCGGCAACCGCATCCTCGCCATTGCCCGAACGCTGCCGCAGGATACCCAAGTGCTTCTCGATTTCTGCGTTGTTGGGATCTAGTTTGGCCGCGTTCTCAAACTCCTGCAGTGCCTCGTCTACCGCATCCTTTGCCTCGAGCACCTGTCCTAGGTAGTAATGCGTCTGCGGATCGCCAGGCGTCAAAGAGGCCGCCTCGCGCAACTCTGCCTCCGCCCCCGCAATATCCTTCTGTTGCAGGCGCAAAACCCCCAGATGCAAATGCGCCGCCGCGAATTGCGGCTGCAATTTCAACGCCTCGGAAAACTCGCCCGCTGCTTCCTCCCACTTCCCCTGCTGGACCAAAATCGATCCGAGATCGTCATGCAGCTCCGGCCGGTCCGGCTCCAGTTCAATCGCGCTCTTCAGCTCTTGCGTAGCTCCGGCCTCATCGCCGGAATAAGAAAGAGTACGTGCCAAAATGTGGTGCGTCTCTGAATCCCTTGGAGCTAGCCGCACCGCTTCACGCGCCTCAAGGATCGCGCCCTGTGAATCTCCCTTTTGCAACAGCGCCCGGGAAAGGTTCATGTGCGCCTGCGCGAAATCCGGCTTCAATTTCAGCGCGGCCTTGAATTCGCCAATCGCCGCGTCAGTTTCCCCTTGCGCCAGCAAGACCCATCCAAGCGAATTGTGTGGCTCCGGACTCTGGGGCGCCATTCCGATCGTCTTTTCAAAAGCCGCGCGCGCTCCATCCAAATCCCGCCTCTCCAGTGCAGCAACCCCTTCGCCATAAATCGAATTCGCCGCCGCGTTGGTACTCGCCTTCGGCTTCTCCGTCTGCGCTCGCGCAATGTTGCACAACAGCGCGAGCGTAAGCACAACCGCACCAGCTCTTAACCTAGCCTTCCATCCGTCGCAATAAGAATCCAATGAGGTCACGTCAGATCCCGCGGAACTTCCCAACGAGAATCCCCTTGGTCGCAAATTTCATCCTATTTCGCACGATGACCCGCAAATAAGAGAATCGTCCGCCCTTCGCCTTGACCCTGCCCAACCCTCACCTTAGTATGCCAAGAGTTCATGCTTTCCGGTCCGACCCTTCGTTCGCGCTTCCTTTTCCAACGCTCTTGGATTTTCCTCGCGCTGCTCCTTCCTTTTTCTTCCCTCTTCAGCGGCGCCCAGCTTTCCAACACCAATTCCAAGCCTCTCGCCCATTTCGCAGATATCGCCCAAAAAGCGGGTCTCACCTTTACCGAAGTCTTCGGCGGCGTAAACACCAAAAAATACATCATCGAAACCACCGGAACGGGCGTCGCCATCTTCGACTACGACAACGACGGCTGGCCCGACATCTTCATCGTCAACGGCACCACTCTCGACGCTTCCCCTGGCACCGCCCCCACCAGCCATCTCTACCACAATAATCACGATGGCACTTTCACCGACGTCACGCAAAAAGCCGGCCTCACTCACACCGGCTGGGGCCAGGGCGTCTGCGTCGGCGATTACGATAACGATGGCTGGGAAGATCTCTACATCACTTACTACGGAAAAAACGTCCTCTATCACAACAACGGTGACGGCACCTTCAGCGACGTCAGCGAAAAAGCCGGCGTCGCCGGCTCCGGCAAATCCTGGGGCAATGGCTGCGCCTTCGTCGACTACGACCGCGACGGCCATCTCGACCTCATGATCGCCAATTATGTCGACTTCGACCTCGCAACCGCCCCCGCTCCTGGCGATCGCCCTTCTTGCATGTGGAAAGGCGTTGCCGTCATGTGCGGCCCTCAAGGTCTGCCGCCCGCGAAAAATATTCTCTACCACAATCGCGGCGACGGCACCTTTGAAGACGTCACCAAAAAATCCCACATCGATCAAGCCGACGGTCACTACTCCCTAAGCGTCTCCACCCTCGACTACGACAACGACGGCTGGCCAGACATTTTCGTTGCCTGCGACAGTACCGCCAGCATTCTCTACCACAACAATCGCGACGGCACGTTCACCGATGTCGCCATCACCGCCGGCGCCGCCTTCAACGACGACGGCCGCGCCCAAGCAGGCATGGGTTCAACCATCGCCGACTACAACGGCGACGGCACTCTCGACATCTTCAAAACCAATTTCTCCGACGACACTTCCACTCTCTATCGCAACAATGGCAACGGCACCTTCGACGACGTTACCTTCCCCGCCGGCCTCGGCCTCAACACCCGCTATCTCGGCTGGGGCGCCATGTTCTTCGATTTCGATAACGACGGCTGGCCCGATCTCCTCCTCGTCAACGGCCACGTCTATCCCGAAGTCGATAGCCAGCATCTCGGCAGCTCCTTCCAGGAACCGCGCATCCTCTATCACAACAATGGAAACGGCACTTTCACCGACGTCTCCGCCAACGCTGGCCCTGGCATCACCACCGTACATTCTTCCCGCGGCCTCGCCATCGGCGATCTCTGGAACGATGGTCAACTCTCCGCCGTCATCAGCAACATGAACTCGCCTCCCAGCCTCCTCGTCAACGACGTCCGCACCCCCAATCACTGGATCGCTTTTCACCTCATCGGCTCTTCCTTCGACTCAGCCTCACAAAAATTCCGCACCAATCGCGACGCCATCGGCGCTCGCATCACCATGAAAGCCGGCGGGCGCCTTTTCGTCGACGAAGTGCGCAGCGGCTCCAGCTACGATTCCAACAGTGACATGCGCGTCCACTTCGGCCTCGGCTCCATCACCAAGCTCGACTCCGTCCAAATCCGCTGGCCTAGCGGCCTACTCGAAAAATTCGACAATCTCTCCGTCGACAAAATCCACACCATTAAGGAAGGGAGCGGCGTCAAGGTGAAATCCGACGCCAAACCTCCGATGGTGACGCCGTGAAAAAATCCTCGTCCAAAACCAATCCGAAATCGAAATCGCCGCAAGCCGCAAAGCCCAAACTCACTCCAAAAGCTTTCGAAGCCGCACTCGAACGCATGCAATCCAATCTCGGCTGGGTCATTGTCTGGATTCCGTTCGGCGTCCACAAAGTCTGGGGCTC
Source organism: Candidatus Acidiferrum sp. (assembly GCA_049800195.1). Classification (GTDB taxonomy): domain Bacteria; phylum Acidobacteriota; class Terriglobia; order Acidiferrales; family UBA7541; genus Acidiferrum. Next base: position 50,512 of record JBARJI010000132.1, on the reverse strand, counting down.
GCGTGGGAACTTCCGAGTCAAAGGCGAAATCAACGGCTTCCCCTTCCGCACCTCTCTTTTCCCCACCCGCAAGGGTATTCACTTTCTTCTCGTGAACAAGAAAATGCAGGCAGGCGCGAACGTCTCCGTGGGCAACACGGCCGACTTTCTTCTCGAGCCCGACATCGCCGAACGCATCATCCCCACGCCGGCCGAACTCCAACGTCTGCTCGCCCAAACCAAGCCTCTCCTCCGTTGGTTCGACGCTCTGAGTTATTCCTATCGCAAATGGTTTGCGGATTCCGTCAATCAACCCAAGAGCCCCGCCGCACGCGCGCGCCGCGCCGAGCAACTCGCCGAACAACTTCTCTCCGCCATGGAAGCCGAGCGCGAGCTCCCGCCCGCTCTCAAGCTGGCTTTTTCCCGCGATCCTCGCGCCCTCGACGGCTGGAACCTTATGTCCCCAATTCAACGCCGCGCCCAGTTAATCGCCATCTTCTACTATCGCTCGCCGGATGCCCGCGCCCGCCGCCTCGAAAAAGTAGTCGACGCTGCCATCGCCCTAGCCGAGAAAAAATCTGCCAAATAAATTCCTATTCTGCACCCGTCATTTCAAGACGTCCGCGCCCGCCTTCGCGCATTGCGCGTCTTGCGCGCTCGCCCCACCGGACACTCCGATCGCCCCCACAATTTTTCCGTCCATCACTAGCGGTATCCCGCCCTCGATCGGCACGGCATCTCTTAATTTCAAGACTCGCAACCCCTCTCCTCCCCCTGCCAACGCATCTTGAAACACCTTCGTCGGCCTCTTGTAAAGCGCCGCCGAGCGCGCCTTATCAATCGCCACATTCGCGCTGGCCAGTTGCGTGTTGTCCATCTTTTCGTAATAAACCAAATTCCCGCTGGTATCGACGATCGCCACCGCCATATCCCAGTGATTTTTCTCTGCTTCCGCCAACGCCGGCGCTGCTGCCTTCCTGGCGTTCTCCAAGCTCACATTCGCTCCATACGCCATGGGCGCTTGCGTCTGCGCCTGCGCCCGCGCGATCGCCAACCCGCAAATCGCAACCATCCCCGCGATCAGGAACCCCACCACACTTATCTGTGCCATGCTCTTCTCCTCCAGGTTCAGCGTATAGGTCTACCCAACTCTTACCCCGCCTTCAACTCCATGCAACGCCATCACGAGACCTTCGCGCTCCTTCACTCCTCGCGCTTGATCGACACATAAATCGGCCCCGCTCCAAACAAGCTCACCAAAAACCACGTCAGCCGCCCCGCTTTGCTCACCGCCAAGAATTTCAAATGCTCTCCCGCCGCCACATCCACCTCCACCGTCTTCCAATTCCACGTATTGTCCACACGCAAACGGTGATGCCCCGGCGTCGCCAGCACCGAAATCGTGTCTCCATAAAACAATTCCCCAACATTCTCTCCATCCAGCTTCACGATAATCTGCCGCTGCTGCGCATCCTCGTTCGACGTCCGCCGCACCGTAATCGTACCCTGCGCTTCTGTCGGGCCTTCAGCCACTTGGACTCACTCCTGCGACGGCTACAGATGCTACCCTTCCTCACATCACGCCAACAACAATTCTTCTCCCCACTCCCAGCTCCAACTTCTCCGCCACGCCGCAAGCTACCCTCCCGTCATTTCGTCTATAACGACCAGCGAAGCGAGGGATCTGCTTTTTACCTCTTCTCTACCGCGCGCTCCCTCCGTCAAACCCCCTAGCCTTTTCCCGTGGAAGATGAAGTTATAGTACCCAGGAAATCGCAATGCCTTTTGGCGAACAAATCGACTGGTCGCAATGTCCCTTGGTGGAAGTCAACCCGCGCGTGCAAAGCGGCGCACCAGTGCTTCGCGGCACGCGTGTCCCAGTCGGCGCCGTTATCGACAACTCTGACTACGGACTAACGGCCGCGGATATCTCGGAACAATTTCAGTTCCCGCAGGATCGAATCCTGGCCATTCTCGCGTACGCGATGAGCCATCGCGTTGCGCATTCTCTTTGATCACAACGTTCCCGTCGGCGTCCCTCTCCGACATTCCAACGTTAGACTTTCCAGCCTTCACCTTCCAACTTTTAACTCTCCTTCGCCCCGCATTCCGACTCCCTAACTTGCCTTCTCGCGAAGATCCCTCAGCATCGCCTCGCGCAGCACCGCGTTCGCCCTCGTCTGATACCCCTTCCCCTGCCTCCGAAGCCATGCCACCACATCCGCATCAATCCGAAACGTGACCTGCTTCTTGATCGGCCTGTAAAACGGATTCCGCGCCGCATTCTTCCAAAACCTTTCCGTCAGTTCCGGAATGTCCGAAAAATCAATCTCCGAGTCCGGCATTTGCTCCAGCTTCGCGAACCGGCGCTTCCGCGCAGCCGTCATGGGCCTAGTGGGGAAATTCCTTCGCACGATTTTCGTCATAGCGTTTTCGCTCCTTCCTCGTAGCCTTTCGGGCCGAAATAATCCGAATGATTTCGTCCTCACCCTCATTTCGCACCGTGTGTGCGACCAGCAAAAGCAAGTTTCCGCCCGGCCAACCAAGCGTCTGCCAACGGACTTCCCCGCCTTCAACACGGTCCTGTTCCATCACAGCGAAGGCATCCCCAAATACCAGCATGGCGTCGTCAAACCGCACTCCATGCTTGCGCAGATTGCTCGCGGCCTTCGCCTCGTCCCACTCAAACCGCACCATGCTGCCAATAGTATACCATCAAAAATGTAACTACAATAATGTTGGTTGGGTAGTGCTGAACTCTTGGCCGTCGCTAGTGGCACGCCCGGGACAAACTGGTTTGGCGATGCCGACGTGCTACCGACCTGCCCTGGCGATGTGGACGTAGCGCCGGGCTTTAGCCCAGCACTTTTCGCCACTGGAGGCCCGGGGCAGACAACAGGTTTTCTTATACTCTAGGACATGTACGAGCTTCGAGCTGCGGCGAACATTTTCCTAGAACACGGAAACGTCCTGCCTGTCTCCCAACTTACGCAACTTTCGAGGACTATTAACCCTCTGATTGTTCCCAGGGTGATATATTGCCGTCGCATTAATTTTGGCTAACGAGCCGGAACGCTCGGCCCAAAGTCACGCGACAGGCGGACACATGCCCTTCCAAATGCCTATTAGCATTTCTGATGCAGTTTCCCGAATTGATGCTCACCGTCTTCTCCTGCCCGCTATCCAGAGAGAGTTCGTGTGGAAGCCGCAAAAGATCGAGTGGCTGTTCGATTCGATTCTTCAGGGTTACCCGATTGGAAGTTTCCTGTTCTGGGAGGTACGTACCGACGAAGATCGGAACAGCTTTCGCTACTACGAGTTTCTCCGCGAATTCCGGGAGTGGTACAAGACTCACAACCCTGAATTCAATACAAAAGGCTTCGGCGATTTTCTAGCGGTTCTCGACGGACAGCAACGGTTAACAGCGATCTACATCGGTCTCAAAGGAAGTTACGCCTACAAGCGACCGAGAGTCCGCTGGGAAGACAACGAACGCGTATTGCCAACTAGGAGGTTATATCTCAACATCGATAGGCCGGCGCCCGACGAGGAAGACGACGAAGAGCCATGAGGTAAGTACGAATTCACGCTCCTTACGAGGGAGGAGTATGCCCAGCAACCGCAGAAATGGTTCGAGGTAGGGGAAATTCTGGAAGTCGTCACGGCAGCCTCGCTCAATAAAATGTTCGCGACCACGAAATACCAGAACAACGAGTTCGCGATTAACGCACTCTCCGAACTGCACGCCGCGGTCCACACCCATAAACTGATCAACTATTTCACGGTTGAAAATGCAGGCGTCGATAAAGCTCTCAACGTATTCGTCCGCGTGAACAGCGGCGGCGAGCCGCTCAGCCTGTCGGATGTGCTCATGTCCACGCTCATCGCGAACTGGCGCCGCGACGCCCGGAAAGAAGTATTTGGACTTATAGACGAAGCCCACACTCGAGGGTTCTTTATAAGCAAGGACTTGGTGCTGAAGGCTTGCCTCTACCTCTACAGTGCTGATATCAGGTACAGACTGTCGAACTTTTCCGCGCAGCAGGCGGGATTAATTGAACAGCACTGGGATGGAATTAAAGAAAGCATGCTGTGCGTTTTCGATATGGTGCGGGACTTCGGCTACAACGAGACATCCCTCATCTCGAAAAACGCGCTCCTTCCCATAGTCTACTGGCTCCACCACAAAGGGCTAGCCGGACGTGCACTCTCATCCCCCGACCTGCGCGAGGAAAGGCGCTCAATCCGCCAGTGGCTTCATCTTGTGTTGCTTAAGGGGATTTTCGGCGGAGCCGCAGATACCACCCTCTCGGCGATCCGGCGCCCAATGGCGGGAGAGAACCTACAAACCCAATTTCTGAGGCCAGAGCTAGAGCAGTTCCCTGTCGAAGCAATCGGGAAAGCCTCAGAGAACAAGGCAAGGAGCCCCAGGTAACAGATGAGTTCATCGAGTCGTTGCTGCGCACCCAATACGAGGACAAGTCTTGCTTCACAATTCTAGCAATTCTGAGGGCGGACCTAGACTACAAGAACCTCTTCCATAAGGATCATCTCCACCCGGCATCTCGGTTCAAGAGTAAGGCGGTCTTGGAGAAAGCGGGGATAGGGGCAGCGGACGTCGACCTCTACCGCGATGCAGACAACTGGAACAGCATTATTAATTTGAGCCACCTCGATGGGAAAGAGAATCAGTCCAAGGGATCCAGTTCACTTGCCGAATGGACCTCGAAAGAATCAAAACGACGCAACGTTCCCCTCAGCAAACTGTGCTCCGACCTCCTTCTTCCCCCCGAACCATCCCTCCTCGATTTCGACCAATTTCCGGGCTTCATCCACGAGCGTCGGCGGATTCTCAGCGATCGACTCCGGGAAGTGCTGTCCTAAAGGGGGGCGGGCGGGTGGACGACCCTTAACGGTGGGTGGCGAAGAGACTAGGCACCAGAATCTGCGCACTTGGTTTTGAGGTTGGGGTGCCGCACCCTTCGGTCTTAAGGGTGCGGGTTTTGACCTTTCCTTGCAATCCCAATCCAAACCGCCCATCCGTAACCCACTGTCCCATAACGACTTATATTTATCGCTTGACAATAGTCGGAGTTATACTATAATGGTATAAGTTCGTCGCGGAGGAGAGAGAAGCAACCGCATTTCCTCCGCTACCCGCCCGCCCTTCCTGCCGCAGTTCGCCCATTGTCCTCAACTCTTCGCGCGCTTCGGAACACGCAGGAATTCCCGCAACTCCAATCCCCTCATGCGTTTACTGCATAACTTGCGGACACCCCGGGTGGGGGGTCACGCTCGCCACTAGCCACTCACCACTGCCAACTATCCCCTTTAGATTGATATTCTTAGCACACCCCCACCGCCTAACTCCCATCGAATCACATTCTTGCAGAAAACACGGGAGGGGGGTCACATCCTTCAAGCCCAATCTTTGCTCTGGATTTCCACGTTCCTTTTTCCGCTATGCATCCAAGACTGCTTGGACCTCTGTGCCTCCGCGCCCTCTGCGCGAGAACAATCTGCTTTTCATCTCGCCATTTGGTGCGTGCCGCTTCTTCCTCGCCCGGAAACTCCTTACTTCGCCAGCTTTGCCGCCTTCGCACGCTCAAATTTCACCGACCGCACAATGCCCTCGCCCTCTTTCACCACGATCATTTGGTTCGGCTTCACATCTTTCAAAGTGTCCACCGCCCCGCTCGGCCAGCGAATTTCGAGGAGCTCGACCTTCTCCGCTTTTCCTATCCCAAAGTGCACCCGCAAATCGTTTTGCGAAATGTAGCTGCCGCCGCTGCGCACCTCATCAATCTGTTGGTGCGGCTTTGTCTCTCCCGGCGGATGCGTCACGCAGCGCAAACGCGCGCCGATTCCGCTGCGGTTCGATTTTGTTCCCATCGTTTTTATTTTCAGCCAATTGTTTTCAAGCCGCGAATCGCACCGCAACAGTTGGGGAAAATCGTTCACCGTGTTCACGACCACGTCGATGTCGCCGTCATTATCGAAATCGCCGAACGCCGCGCCGCGCGATGGCGCCGGAACCATGATCCCCGGGCCGGCTTGCGCGGAAACATCCTCGAAGCGCCCGTTGCGCAAATTTCGGTACAGAATTTTCTGCTGCGGATAACCCGCTTCCGTGCGCAATTGTTCGACCTCGGGATAAACGTGGCCGTTGCAAAGCAAAATGTCCGGCCAGCCGTCGTTGTCCATGTCGAAAAAACCGCAGCCCCAGCCGAGATATTGCGTATGTTTTCCGAGTCCGGCGGAAAACGTGGCGTCCTCGAAATTTCCCCCGCCGAGGTTGTGATAAAGCGACGGGGTATCGCCCGCGAAATTTGTTTTGAGAATGTCGAGGTTTCCGTCGAGATCGTAATCGCCGGCGGAAACGCCCATCCCAGCCTGCGGTTTGCCGTCCGCGCTCAACGCACAGCCCGCTTCCATGGCCACGTCGGAGAAGGTGCCGTTTTTTCGGTTTTCATAAAGCGCGCTGGCTGTCGAGTCGTCCGCCACATAAATATCGGGCCAGCCGTCGTTGTTGAAATCCGCTGTCAGTACGCCGAGCCCATACGTTCCGTTGGCCTGGAAAATTCCGGCGCGCTCGGAAACGTCAGAAAACGTGCCGTCGCCGTTGTTGTGAAACAAAATATTTTTTCCGCCCAGCAACCCCGGGGGGCCGCACGCAACGAGGATTCCTTTGTATTCGCACGGGCCGGATTCGGGGACCGGCGCGGTCGCTAAATCGAGATCGATGTAATTCGCGACGAAAAGATCGAGGTGGCCGTCCCGATCGTAATCGAGGAAAGCGCAGCCGGTGTTCCAGCGCTTGCCGCTTGTGGCGACGCCGGCTTTTTCAGAAACGTCGGTGAACGTCCCGTTTCCGTTGTTGCGGTATAAAACATTTTTGCCGAAAGAGGTGATGTAAATGTCGTCGAAGCCGTCGTTATCGTAATCGCCTACGCAAACGCCCTGCCCCCATCCGTAATGGATGAGGCCTGATTTCCTCGTGACGTCGGTGAAGGTCCCGTCGCGATTATTTTTGAAGAGGTGCGAGAGCGGCTCCTGCCCCTTGGGGAATCCTTCGAGGCGCCATCCGTTCACGAGAAAAATGTCGAGCCAGTCGTCGTTGTCGTAATCGTAGAAAGCGATGCCGCAGCCCGTCGTTTCGAGCAAATATTTATTTTTGTGCTCGCCGCCGAAAATTGTTTTCGCATTGAGGCCCGCTTCGCGAGCGACGTTGAGGAAGCTGACCCCAATGTCGCGCGGAGGCGGAGGATACGGATTTACGTTGTCCGCGGGCGCTTGGCTCGAATCGTCCGCAGCAACCAGGTCTGCATCGGATGCGGAGGCATGATCCGAAGCACGCAGCAGCCAATGTGGATCCAGCTTCGAAGGGAGAGGCCGCGCTAACGCGAGGACGTTTTCGAGCGGCAGGACGAGCGCTGAACGGCTCAGGGATTTAAGAAAAGTGCGGCGCGAGGAAGACAAATGGAATCGTACCTTCCCGGGATTGGCTCATGCTAAGCTCTGGTGCTGTCGTTTATTGTAAGGCTAAAGCGGCGATTCATACTGACGGGCGCAAGAAAATCAGGAATTTTTTGCGTGGCGGACCTTCCTACCGTGACCAATAAAAAAGACGAAATTCGAAAAAGGATATTATTTCGCACGGCATTCCTTCCGGCGGCTTCTCTTGGCGCAGCTTTGTTTGTTTTCCTCGGAGCCGCAAATGCGGCCGAGCACGAACCGGCGCGGGCGCAGGCAGCGTCAAACGCGCAAGCACCGGCGAAATCGCTCGAGCTTACGCGAGCGGTGCGGCCGTGGGAATTTTTGTCCGCAGTGGGAATGCGGGCGGGACTTTTCGGGAACGAAGCAGGGCGGATGGAAGCGTGGGTGTATCCGCTAAAACTCTTTCGCGATTTGCATTTAAAGTTTCACGTGGATGGCAGAACGCTGGAGGCGGAATCGCTGGCTCGGACGGTGATCACGCGGCCAGAATCGAGCACCATTGTTTATAGCGGCGATACGTTTTCAGTGCGGGAGACATTTTTTGTGCCGGTACACGAGCCGGGCGCGATGATTTTGCTGGAGGTGGAGACGGAAACCCCGCTGGAGATTGAAGCGGTTTTTCAGCGGGATTTTCAATTGGAATGGCCCGCCGCGCTAGGCGGCACGTACGAGAGGTGGGATGCGAAACTGCGCGCTTTCGTGCTGGGCGAGGAGCAAAGAAAATTTGAAGCGATTGTGGGATCGCCGAGCGCAGAAAACGCGCGGGAGGAGTTTCAGACAAACTATTCCGAATCGCGGGAAAGCTCCTTCGGGCTTGGGGTTACTCCGAAAGGCAAGGAAACAAAGCTGATCGTGATTGCGGGATCCATGAACGGCCTGGCGGGGGCGGAGACGGCGTACCGGCATCTTTCCTCGGATTACGGCGAACTGCTGCGCGACTCGGCAGACTATTACCGGAACTATCTTGACCAGACGGTGAGCGTAGAGCTGCCCGACGAACAACTGCAAAAGGCTTACGACTGGGCGAGAGTGAGTCTGGTGCAAGGCATGGTGACCAATCCTTCTCTGGGCACGGGTTTGGTGGCGGGATATCGCACTTCGGGCGACAGCCAACGACCGGGGTTTGCGTGGTATTTCGGGCGCGATTCATTCTGGAGTTCCCTGGCGTTGAACGCGGAAGGCGATTTTGCAAATACGAAGGCGGCTCTAGATTTCGTGAGCAAATATCAGCGGGAAGACGGAAAAATTCCCCACGAAATCTCGCAAGGGGCGAGCTTCGTAAATTGGTTCAAGGACTATCCCTATCCATACGCCTCAGCGGACGCGACGCCGCTGTACATAATCGCGGTGAACGATTACGTGACGAATAGCGGGGATACAAATTTTGCAAAAGAGAAATGGGCCAGCTTGTGGAAGGCGTATCAATTTCTGAAATCCACGTACGATGCGGGCGGGCTGCCGCAAAATCTCGGAATTGGACACGGCTGGGTAGAAGGCGGGCCGCTGGTGCCGGTGAAGACGGAATTTTATCAGAGCGGGCTTGGCGCGGAAGCAATCAGAGCGCTTGCGAATTTAGCGGAGCTGGCAGGACAAGCGGATTCCGGCGCGGCGCTGCAAAAAGAGTTCGAGAAGCAGTGGCCGCTGGTGAACGAAAGTTTCTGGATCGCGGATAAGAAGCGCTTTGCATTTGCGCTGGACAAGAACGACAAACAGGTGGATGCGGCCAGCGTGCTGGCTACGGTGCCGATGTGGTTCGGACTGCCGAGCGATGCAACGGCTATCTCCATGATCCAGCAACTGGCGGACGCGGACATGCAGACGGATTGGGGAATGAGGATTATTTCCAACCGTTCGCCGGTATACAGCGGAGGGGGATACCACTTCGGGTCCGTGTGGCCCCTCTTCACCGGATGGGCTTCCGTCGCCGAATATCGATACCACCAAGAGTTTCCGGCGTATGAGAATTTGCGAGCCAACGCGCTGCTGGCGCTTGACGGGTCACTGGGACATGTGACCGAGGTGCTTTCCGGGGATTACTACCAGCCGCTCTCGACAAGCTCGCCGCACCAAATCTGGTCAGCGGCGATGGTGATTAGCCCGCTGTTGAAGGGGATGTTTGGGCTGGAGAAGGATGCCACGAAAAGGTCGCTGACGTTTGTGCCACACGTGCCGGCGGATTGGACAAATTTCAAAATCAACGGCGTGCGAGTCGGCGATAGCGTGGTGAACCTGAGTTATGAAAAGAAGCTAGGTGAAATCACTCTGGAGGCAACGCGAACGGGTGGCGAATGTACCCTGGATTTCGAGCCGGAAGTAGCGAATACCGTTTTGGCCGTTCGCGTCGACGTCAACGGGCGTCAGCAAAGTTTCGACCAACTACTTTCCTCTGAGCATCATCACCTGAAAATAAAATTCGCCTTGAAGGAAGGAAAAAACATCATCCGCGTCCGCGACCCGAACGATTTCGGAGTGTCGTATGCGCTCCGGCTGCCGGAATTGGGAAGCGCGAGTTCCGATTTGCGAATCCTTTCCCGAGAGATGGGAGACGCAACATCGCCGATGGAACTGGTGATGGCTGGGCGCGCGGGGGCAATGTACGAGTTAGATGTATGGAATCCGGGGATTATCGAATCGGTGCGAGGAGCGGAGCTGGTGAAGGAGGCGTCGGGCGTGGCGAAGTTGCGGGTTCATTTTGAGGCGAAAGCAGGGGAAACCTATCCGCATCAGCGAGTCGTATTCTTTTTCCATCTGCCAAAAATACCACGCAAATTTTTCAAAGAATAACGGAAGAAGTGGCACCGGCAACCGAAGAGAGCCTACGAAGAAGGAATCGGGGATGAGGAGACACCCAGCTGGAGCAACGCTTGCGGGAACCTTGTTGCTGTTGAGCGCGTGGAATGTGTCCGTCGGAGAGGCACAAGAGAAACCAGCCGAGATACCAGGCGCGGCCGGCACATTGTACCTGGTGGGCACGCGCCAATTCACGAAAGTGGATCTGCTGGCCAAGACGACGAAATCGCACGATCTGATCACGCTGGCCGGCATGGGATTCCCTGACGAGTGCAATTCGCATCATCCGCCGCAGTCTTGCGACTGGTCCGCACCGGAAGCGCGGCTCGATCTGAAAAATGGGCGGCTATACTTCTTGACGCCGGGGGCAGCGCCAGGAGATGAGCCCGAGCCTGGAGAAGATGAAACGGACAGCTCAGAATTTGCGATGTGGATTATTCGGCTTGCGGACCTAAAGGTGGCAAAGAGAATTGAGATTCCGGCGTCGCGGCAAATACCTTCCATGCTCCTCACGCCGGACGGCCAACGGCTTTTCGTTAGTTACGAAGGCGGCGATGCAAAACACTGGACCGTAGAGACGATCGACACCACGACACTGGCTAAAATCAGGGCGGTCAAAGACACAGGCGACACCATTCTGGATGACTATTTTCCGACGAGCGCCTCTTTCGTCCCAAGCGGAAAGTTCGTCGTGGACGGGAACACAAGAATTCGGATGGAAGGCGGGCAATTCCGAATGGAGAATTTCGACCCCCGAACAAAGCTCACGGCAGCGGATCTGACGAAACTGGGCGGATTCGAGAAAACTGACACGGGCGGGAAGAAGTTTCTTCCGGCGATGGCGATCGGAGAGGCGCCGGTAAAGGGCAAAATGTTGGAGTGGGTGCTCAATGATGCGGAGACGCAGGCCGGTTTCTGGACGGTGGACATGGAAACGGGAGAGACTTCGCCCGCGGTGGTGATTAAGAGTTTTGCCAAGGCCAGACTAATTAGGGATGGGAAGGAGTTTGCGGTGTTTGAAGGCCGCATGAAGCCGGCAACTGCGGAGGAAGGGCCAAGGTTCCTGAGTACGGGACGAATTTCCATTTACAGAGTCGATTCGGGCACGCTGGCGAGGGAATTCAACATTGGGGAACTGAAAGGCGATGGCGAGATGCTTTGCACGTCGGGAGATGGAAAATTGGCGGCGTACCGCTATGAGAAAGAACTGATGATCCTTAATCTGCAGACTGGGCGAGTTACGCGGGTGGCGGGTACGATTGCCGATTTTCCGTATCTGGGGCAGGGGGCGTGTGAATTCGGCGAGTAAAAACGCCTCAGGCACAGAAAGGGAAGGCACGCGATAGGTAAGGTGCTTCCATATTTGTGGCATGTGTGTCGGAATGAGTGGAAATCATGAAGAAGCAAGGCGTCCAAACAGGCGTTGTTATTCCCAGCCCCCTGTACCGTCGGCTGAGAGCGCAGGCTGCCGCGCAGGGGCGATCTGTTCGCGAACTAATCCCTCGGGGGTGCGAGCTATTCTGGCGGAAGGCAGTTGCCTTCGCAGGAGAAGAGTGGCGTTCCTCCTAATTGTGTCCCAGGGTCCAAAGGTCGAGCTGACGAACGAACAAATCTATGAGGACGTTGAATTTCCTCGATGTCGATGTGAGGCCGGTTCCACTGTCGCTCTGGCACGTTCTCTGAATCGAGCGGGTCGGGAAGTGCATGCCTGACCGGGAAGGTGGATAAAAAGTGATGAAAAAAATTATAGTGGCGATTTTGTTGGCCGCAAGCGCGTGTCTGTTGACGGCACGGGGAAACGCGCAGACGAAGGGTGGCGAGGACGCGGCGGGGCATGCGTGGTGGCAGAACGCGGTGTTTTATGAGATTTATCCGCGGAGTTTTGCGGACAGCAATAACAATGGGATTGGAGATTTGAATGGGATTACATCGAAGCTGGATTATTTGAAAGAGCTGGGTGTGAACGCGATTTGGATTACACCGTGTTTTCCTTCGCCGCAGGTGGATTTTGGGTACGACGTTTCAGATTATGAGGCGATCGATCCGATGTACGGGACGATGGCGGATTTTGACCGGCTGGTGGCGGAAGCGAAGCAGCGCGGGATTCGCGTGATTCTGGATTTCGTGGTGAATCACACTTCGGACAAGCACCAGTGGTTTATCGATTCGGAGTCTTCGAGGACATCGGACAAACGCGACTGGTACATCTGGCGCGACGGGAAGGGGCCGGGACAGCCGCCGAATAACTGGCTTTCGACGTTCGGGACTCCCGCGTGGACGTTCGATCCAAAAACGAATCAGTATTACTACCACTATTTTTATCCGCAGCAGCCGGACTTGAACTGGCGGAATCCGGCGGTGGAAAAGGCGATGCTGGATGTGACGCGCTTTTGGTACAAGCGGGGCGTGGCGGGATTCCGGCTGGACGCAGTGGATACGCTGTATGAAGATCCGAAATTGACGGATGATCCCGTGCTACCCGGGACGGACAAGTTTGGGAGGCCGCTGCTGGATGAAAAGTACAACAAGAAATTGCCGGAAGTACATGACGCGATGCGGGCGCTGCGAAGCGTAGCGAACGAATACGGGGCGGTGCTGATTGGGGAGACGTGGACAACGAACGTGGACCAACTGCGGGATTATTACGGGGCGAACAACGACGAATTGCAGATGCCGATGGATTTGATGATGACCGGATTCAAAGGATTGTCGGCGGACGAGTACCGGAAGCACATCGCGGCGGTGAATGCGGCAGGGCACTGGCCAACCTATGTAATCACGAATCACGACATCGTGCGGTCTTACACGCGGTATGGGGATGGAGAGCACAACGATGACATCGCGAAGATGATGGCGGCGCTGTATCTGACGCTGCGCGGGTCGGCCATTATGTATTACGGCGAAGAGATTGGGATGGAGAACAACGACCCAAAGAGGAAAGAGGACGTGCAGGACCCTGAGGGCAAATTGGGATGGCCGAAAGAAATCGGACGGGACGGCGAACGAACGCCGATGCAGTGGAACGACAGCGCGAATGCGGGGTTTAGCACGGTGAAGCCGTGGCTGCCGGTGCCGTCGAGCTATAAGACGCACAACGTGGCGGACGAGATAAAGGATCCCGATTCCGTTCTAAGTTTTTACCGGGCGCTTTTGGAGCTGCGGCAATCGGAGGCGGCGCTATTGGACGGGGATTATGTTTCGCTCAACGAGGATAATCCGAACGTGTTGACGTATCTGCGGCGATACAAAGGTGAAGCGATTCTGGTCATTATAAATATGTCGTCGACAGTACAGAAGGTTCCATTTGACCTTTCCGAGGCAGGATTTTCAGCGCCGAAACTGGAGGTTTTGTTGACGAGTTTTCACAAACGGGTGAAGGGGATGTTCGCCCAAATGCCGATGGAGCCTTATTCCGTATTCATTGCGAAGGTTACGAAGTGAAAGAAGAGGACATTACACAGGGGACGCGGAGAGCACAGATGGCACGGAGAAGAGAAAAGCGGATTCCTCGCTCGCTCGGAAAAACATTTGGCTCTACTGTTTCGGCGAATGATTACGCCTCGAGTTGAGGCTTGGCGTCGGGGACAGAGACAGGCTCGGTGCCGGAGAGGGTTTGCCAACCGCGGCGCGAGAGGCTCCAATAGATGAAATAGCCGGAGAAAGCCGCGGCCACAAGCAGGACAAAACCCATCAGCCAATCGTGCAGGGCGAACTCACCGATGGAAAACATGCAGCAATAGACGAGCGCACAGCCCATGATCCAATCGAACGTGTTGGCGGTGAGGTCGCGGACCGGGGTTACCTCGGGAGCCAGGGCAGCGATATGTTTCCAGCCATGGATGGTGGGGCGGACGCGGCGATAGAACTGCACGAGCTTGTCTTCCGGCTCGGGCTTCGTGATTAGCGTGGTGACAAGCCAGACGATGGTGGTGGCTGCCGTGGTGATGAGCGCGGTCTTTGCAAAGACGACGGAGTTGTTGCCGGCAAATTGGACGCGCGTGAGCGACATCGAGACGATGAACGCAGCGATCATGGAGGAAATTTCGCTCCAGGCGTTGATACGCCACCAATACCAGCGAAGCATGAGGACAGAGCCGGTGCCAGCGCCCATGCCGAGGAGAAGCTGCCAAGCGGACTGGATGCTGGTGATGTTCGCGGCGGCGTAACCGCTAAGAATCACGAGCATGACGATGATCAGCTTGCTGATGAGAACGTAGTGTTTTTCGCTGCCTTTACGCACGAGGAAGCGACGATAGAAGTCGTTGATGAGATAGGACGTACCCCAATTTAGCTGCGTGCCTACTGTGGACATGAAAGCGGCGAGGAAAGCGGCGATCATCAAGCCACGCAAAGCGGGCGGAAGAAAATCGCGCAGAACCATGACGTAGCCTTTTTCGGGTTCGGCGGCAAATGCGGCGCTGGGATGCAGTCCGCCGTTGGGGGAATAGACGGCGACGGCGACGAGGCCAGTGATGATCCAAGGCCAAGAACGCATGGCGTAGTTCGCGATGTTGAACCAGAGAGTGGCACCGAGAGAATTTTTCTCGTCCTTGGCGCTGAACATGCGCTGGGCAACGTAGCCACCACCGCCGGGCTCGGCGCCGGGATACCAACTGGCCCACCACTGAACGGCGAGATAGAGCGCGAAAGTGATGACGGGAAGAGTCCAAAGCGCGTCGGAAGTCCAACCCAAATGAAAGGATGGGAAGAAAGAAAGGATCGAGCCGGTGGAATTGCCCGATTTATGCGCCAGGGCGTCGACGTGCGAGAGCTGGAGTTTGAGCGCGGCCATGCCGCCGATTTTGGCGACGGCGATCCAGGCGAGGACGATGATCATGGTCATCTTGAGGGCGAACTGGAAGAGGTCGGTGACGAGAACGCCCCAAAGTCCGCCAATGAAAGTGTAAATGCCGGTGAAGGGGACGAGGAGCAGAACGCAAATCAGGAGCGCGGTATGTTCGGGCGGGCCAAGCGTGTAGTGAAGAAGCACGTGGCCGCCGAGAGAGAACTGGAGGACGCGGCCTTGGGCGATGGCGTCACCAAGGAGAACGGTGGTGATGCTGATCATGGCCTTGATGACCCAGCCGAGGATGAGGCAGTTCATCAACGCGCCGAGATAAATGGCGCGAAAGCCGCGGAGAAAGGCGGCGGGCTTGCCCTGGTAGCGGAGCTCGACAAATTCCACGTCAGTGAGAATTTCGGCGCGGCGCCAGTAACGTGCGAAGAAAAAAACCGTCATCATGCCGCAGAGGCATTGCGACCACCAGAGCCAGTTTCCGGCGATGCCGTTTTTCGCGACGAGACCGGTTACGAGGAGAGGAGTGTCGGCGGCGAAAGTCGTGGCGACCATGGAAGTTCCGGCAAGCCACCAGGAGACGTTGCGGCCGGAAACGAAAAATTCCTCGGTGCTGCCGGAGGAGCGCCGGCGATAGTAAAGACTGATGAGGAGATTGAGGAGCAGGTAGGCGGCGACGACGATCCAATCGATGGCGGTGAGAACCATATTTCGCTTTACTCCGCGAGAGACGCTATTTCCTTGGCCGTACGGCGGCCTAGTATACTGCTATATAGCTCTGGAGAAGCAAGATAAATGGGGTTGGCCATCCGGCACCAGAAGCAAGGCATTTTGCGGATTCTCCGAAACAGCTTTTGGAATGAGGCGGCGTGATATATATAGCACCGGCCTGGACGGTGCACCATGGAGCGACTGGGATGGGATAGAGAAACGGCTGCCGCGAGTGGGGCCATGCTGTTTGCTATTCTACACGGAGATTGCGGAGACGGAAGAAAAACGGGGCGGAGATGCTTGTCCTTCTAAAACCGAGCTATGAGGAATTGAGCCGTGAAGCGGCGCGGATCGTGGCGCATGCGGTGAAGAGCATTCCGAGGATTACGCTGGGGCTGGCCACGGGGAGCACGACGGTGGGGATGTACAAGGAACTGGTACGGCTGCACAAGGAAGAAGGACTAGATTTCTTGAATGTGGTTACATTCAATCTCGACGAATATTTGGGGATTGCGGCGGAGCATCCGCAAAGTTTTCACCGCTTCATGCGCGAACATTTCTTCGATCATGTGAACGCCGATCCCGTGAACATCCACATTCCGGATGGAACGGTCGGCGGCGATTATGAGAACTACTGCCTTGCGTATGAGCGCGCGATTCGCGAATCAGGCGGAATCGATTTGCAGATTTTGGGGATCGGGAGGAACGGGCACATCGGATTTAACGAACCAACGTCGAGTTTCGGTTCGAGGACGCGATTGAAGGTTTTGACGGATGAAACGATAGAAGACAACCGGAAGTCTTTTTCGGCAGGAGAGAAGATGCCGGAGTGCGCGATCACGATGGGGATCGGGACGATTCTAGAAGCGAAAAGAATTTTGTTGCTGGCGACGGGGACGGCGAAGGCCGAGACAGTCGCGGAAGCGATTGAAGGACCGATTACGGCGTCGGTGACGGCTTCGTGCCTGCAATTGCATCCGGACGCAACGTTCGTGATCGACGAAGATGCCGGTGCGCGTTTGAAACAGCGGGATTATTATCGGCGTGTCATGGAAATGACGGCGCGGTTCACTCCCAACCGGTTAAGCTGAGAAATCCTGGAAATATTTGAGCGGGCCTTTCGCGACCACTCTCGCAGAAGATGAGAGAGTACAGTTGGCGAAAGCTATCGAGAACAGACGGGAGCGGCCCAGGAATTTAGTTGTGCTTTGCAGGGACCGGATTGCGCTCTTTTGCGTAGAGAACGAGGGCGTCAAAGCGCGAATCGCCGTGTAGCGAGGCGAGGTCAGGGTCTTTTCCCATCTCGAGTGCAATCCAGGCGGGAAGGCCATGATCAACCGCGTCGCGCAACATCGAGAGCGCCTGGGTGCGTTTGCCTTGATGCGCGGCGACGCAAGCGAGATTGTAAGTGGAAAAAGCGGTTTCCGGGCTATCGGGTCCAAGGACGCGCCGGTCAATGCTCTGCGCCTGCTGCAAGAGACTTTCTGCTTCGTTCCAGCGGCCCAGCTTGGACTCGGAGTCGGCGAGGTTGCTCATGGCTCTCAGCGTGAGCGGATGCTCCGGGCCGAGGACCTTCCTGCGAATATCCAGCACTTCCCGCCCCAACTTCTCGGCCTCGACATATTTTCCCTGCTTGCTTAAAACCGCGGACAGGTTATTCATGGACATGATCGTTTCTGGGTGCTCGGGGCCGAGGACGCGCTGCTGGATCGCGATGGTTTCCCTGAACAGTTTTTCCGCCTCGACATCTTGACCTTCGCGATGGAGCACGTTCGCCAAATTGTTCATCGATCTCAGTGTTACGGGATTTTCGGGACCAAAGATGCGTCGGCGGGCATCCAGAAGCTGGCGATTCAGTTTTTCAGCTTCCGCGTACTGCCGTTCCTCGTTGAGTACATTCGCAAGGTTGCCCATGGTTCCCAGCGTGTCTGGGTGGTCCGCGCCGAGAACGCGGGCTCGGACTTCAATGGCATCACGGTCGAGTTTTTCCGCATCGGCGTAGCGACCTTCCATCTGGAGGACAGTCGCTAAATTGTCCATTGAAACGGAAGTGTCCAGATTATCAGGGCCCAGAATGCGGCGACGCGCGTCGAGCACCTGACGTTGCAGGTTTTCCGCCTGGGCGTAGTGGCCTTCGAAATTCAGGGTCGCGGCCAGATTGCCGGCCGCCGTCAATGTATCGGGATTGTCAGGACCCAAAATGCGGCGGTCCGTCTGGAGAACTTCGCTTTGCAGCTTTTCCGCGTCGGAGTAGCGGCCCTCGTGAACGTAAGTCCAAGCCAATGCGAGTTTGGATCGGAGCGTGTCTAGATTTTCCGGTCCGAGAATACTTTCGCGGATTTTGATGGCGCGCTGCAGGAGAGACTCGGCGGGAGGATAGAGGCCGAGATTGTCGTAGACCTTTCCCATGACGTTCATCATCTGCGCTTGGGTTTCGGGATCCTTCGCCAGGCCCGTATCGATGTCGCTAGACGCCTTGTCCAGGATTTCGCGGGCTTTGATAGTGTTGCCGCGGGCTTCGCTGGGATCGGAAACCCTAAACATATCCATGGTGAAAGCGGCGATCCGATTGGCGCGATCGCGCTCTCGGGTGATTCGGCGCAATTGAACGGTTTGCACACCCGCGAAGCCAGCAAGCAGGATCACCAGTCCAGCGGAGACCCCAACGGCAACGCGATGACGGCGAATATATTTTTGCAAGCGATAACCGGAGCTGGCGGGGCGCGCGAGAACGGGCTCGTGGTTCAGATAGCGGCCAATATCGGCGGCGAGTTCCGAGGGCGTTCCGTAGCGGCGGCTGCGGTCCTTTTCGAGAGCCTTCATGGTGACCCAGTCCAGATCACCGTGGAGCAAATGAGCCAGTTGCTTTGGCTCGATTCCGCGCGACTCGGCGGTCGACGCAGAGGACGCTTTCGCGGTTGCTACTCGAGTGCTGGGGCTGGGCGGATCCTGTTCGCGAATGCGGCGGACCATTTCATACAGCGGCTGCTCGCACCATTGTTTGGCGTCAAACGGAAGAAGCCCCGTCAGCAATTCGTAAAGAACTACGCCGAGCGAGTACACGTCCGTGCGCGTGTCAATATCTTGCACGTTCGGATCCATCTGCTCGGGGCTCATGTAGCCCGGAGTGCCGATAAATCCGCTGGCTTGTGTAAACATTTCCTGGCCCATCATGGGCACGACGGACTTCGCGAGACCGAAATCGATGAGGCGAGGCACGGGCTTGCCGTCTATTTCCACAACGAGGATATTTGCCGGCTTGATATCACGATGAATGATGGCCTTCTGATGGGCGTGTTGCACGCCTTCGCATGCCTTGACGAACAGGTCGAGGCGCTCCCGGATCTTGAGTTTTTTCCTATCGCAGAATTCCATGATGGGCTCGCCAGGCACGTATTCCATGACAAAAAACGGCTGGCCATCGGAGGTGCTGCCAGCCTCGAAAACCTTGGCGATTGCAGGATGATTCATCAACGCCAAGGATTGGCGCTCGGATTCAAAGCGGCGGAGCAGAGAGTCGTCGTACCTGCCGGCGCGGATTAGTTTTAGCGCCACTTGGCGACGCAGAGGAGCAGTCTGTTCCGCGAGCCAAACTTGGCCCATGCCGCCTTCTCCGATTTTCCGGATCAAGCGATAAGGCCCAATGGAGTGAAGAGCCTGCGAAGGTGCGCTTAGAATTTCGGTTTCTGCCGAGAGATCCTGGGAAAGGGGAAGCACCGATAACGCGTCCGATTCCGAGTAGGAGGAAAGTAGAGAGACAACTTCTGCAAGCAAACCTTCGTCGCTGCCGCAAGCTCTTCGGAGAAACTCGTCACGCCGGACGGGCTCCAAGTCGAGAGCAGCCTGAAAAAGTTCCTTAACTCTCTCCCATTGCCTTGTTTCTTCCACCGCTTCCCCTTTGCACCTCGCGCGCCAGCCAGGCTTTGGCCACGTTCCAATCGCGTTTGACAGTGGCGGGGGAGATGCCGATGACTTCGGCGGTTTCCTCCAGAGTCAGCCCACCGAAGAATCGCAGCTCAACAATCTGGACTTGCTGGGGATCGCGTTGAGAAAGCGCGATCAGAGCATCGTCCAGTGCGATGACGTCGACGCCTCGCTTTTGAGGCAAATCGGGAAATTCGGTCAGCACCACTTTGTGTTCCGGGCCCCGTTTTGCCGCGCGGTGCGCACGCGAGTAATCCACCAAGATCTGCCGCATAAGCCTTGCGGCCACAGCAACAAAATGAGCGCGGTTTTGGGCTTGGGCCGGACTCCTACCTGCAAGCCGCAGGTAGACCTCATGGACCAGCGCCGTGCTCTGCAAAGTATGTCCCGGACGCTCGGCGCGCAAGCAACGATGCGCAGCTGCGCGCAATTCATTGTAGACCTGAGGGATTAAGACCTGGAGAGCTTCTTGGTCCCCTCCTCTCCATCTTGCAAGGAGTTCAGCAGAATCGAAGGATTGAGACACAGCCACCAACCTACAACAGGTTTGGCTGCTGTAACATAGCCTTCCGCGGGATTCGAAGTCAACGAACGAAATCTGCTGGAGCTGAGTCGTCCCAGCCTCCCGGAGAGCCTGCCGCGTCATGGAGAATCAAGGAGGGGCCATGGATTCCCGCGGGAGCTCTGGCTGTAGCGCTCGCTTTGTTCTTCGCGTACCATTAGCCGCGATTGATCAGAAGCGTAGCTGGCGATAAAAGACAAACGGGAGTTGTGCCTCTGGAAAAGACGCGGCTCTTCTCCGCGTCTCCTCTGGAGAGAAGCCGCAAATTTGTGATATGAAGCATCCGCACGGCGGGTCAGGTAAACTATCGCATGAGGCCACATCTCAACACCGAGAGGACAAAACGATGGGCAATCGAGATACAAGAGGCAGAGAGAAAAAGAAGCCGAAGAAAAAAGAGGTCAAGGTAACGTACCAGCCGGCGAGGCCCGCGCCTGCTTACAAACCAGCACCGCCAGTAGCGCCGCAGCCCATCGAACCGGTAAAGTCTTAGCCCAGTCGAACTGAGCGCCTCGCGCTTGTAGTTGTGGCAAAACTTGCACAAGTCTTGGGCGGCACTAGTGGCTGCCTAGGCAAGGCAGCTTGGAAAAATCCATCCTTGTCCCCTCTGCATTGGCCAGAGGCGCGCGTCCTTCCGTACGACCTGCTCACGCATTGGACCTCGGAGCGTCTATGCCAACTAGGGTGTGAAGCAGGCGCAGAAACATTGCGCGGACCAGTTTGGGTTATGTGAAACCAGGGAGGTGTGTGTTCATGGGCACAATATTCAGGCTGGGTGTTGGAATTCTGATCGGCGCGGCGTGTTTTGCCGGGCGTGCAGACGCTCAATTCAAGAATGGGAGCCAAGCGACGGAGTTGAATCTCCCAACACTGAGCCAACGGGCCACTGTGACGCAACGGATCGGGCTCACCGATATCACGATCGTCTATCACGAGCCGCTCGTGGGTGGGCGCGAAATATGGGGAAAGGTCGTTCCCTACGGCAGGGTGTGGCGATCCGGTGCAAACGAAAATACGACGATATCTTTTTCCGATGATGTGAGCGTGGAGGGAAAATCGTTAGCGGCGGGCACGTACGGCTTACACACGATTCCGGGCGAAGACCAATGGACGGTGATTTTCTCGAAAAACTCGACGTCGTGGGGCAGCTTTACATACGACGAAAAAGAAGATGCGTTGCGCGTGACGGTGAAACCGCAGGCGGCGGAGTTTCGCGAAGCGCTGACCTACACTTTCGACGACATCAAGCCGGAATCGGCAGCGGCCACGCTTCGCTGGGAAAAACTGGCCGTTCGCTTTCACATTTCCGTGGACGCAAAGGCGCTGGTGTTGCAAAGCATTCACAATCAACTTCGCAGCACGGGCGGGTTTTCCTGGGCGGGCTACGACGAAGCGGCGAATTGGTGTCTGGACAACAATTACAATTTAGAAGAAGCGCTGAAATGGGAAGACACCTCGATTCAGAATGAGGAGAGATTCGAGAATCTCCTGACGAAATCGCAGATTCTGGCGACGATGGGAAGGAAACAGGACGCGGACGCAGCCCAAGCGAAAGCGTTTGAGAAGGCGTCCGGATTGCAGCTTCATGCCTACGGGCGCGGCTTGCAGCTTCAGAACAAGCAAGACGAGGCGTTCGCCGTGTTCGAAATCAACGCAGCGAAGCGTCCGAACGAGTGGTATACGCATGGAGAGTTGTCGAGAATGGCTTCGGCGAAGGGCGACTTTCCAACGGCACTGAAAGAAATGAAGCTCGCGCTGGCAGGAGCGCCAGAGCAGACGAAATCACAAATACAGGGACTGATTGCGCGGCTGGAGAAAAACCAGGACATCAACCCTATTTAGAGCGGTTTTTGATGTGGCTGATTCCCGACGGTGGCTTTACGAAGTGACACCGCCAAAGCAGAGATATTTAATCTCGACATACTCATCGATTCCGTACTTTGAGCCTTCGCGGCCGAGGCCGGATTCCTTTACGCCGCCGAAGGGCGCGACCTCGGTCGAGATCAAGCCCGTGTTGATGCCTACGATGCCATATTCGAGGGCTTCGGCCACGCGCCAAACGCGGGCGATGTCGCGCCCGTAGAAATAAGCAGCGAGGCCAAACTCCGTGTCGTTCGCTAGGGCGACGGCGTCCGCTTCCGTTTTGAACCGGAAGAGCGGCGCCACAGGACCGAACGTTTCTTCGCGAGCTATGGCCATTTGCGGCGTGGCTTCTATAAGAATAGTTGGCTCGAAAAAGCGGCCACCGAGAGCATGGCGATGGCCACCGACCAGTATTTTTGCGCCTTTCGACTGCGCGTCGCGGATGTGGCTCTCCACTTTTTCGACGGCGGCGTCGTCAATCAGAGGGCCTTGCGTCGCGCCCGGTTCCAATCCCGGAGCGGGCTCCAGTTTTTTTACGGCAATGGCCAGCTTTTCGGCGAAGGCGTTGTAAACGGGCTCTTGCACGAGAAAGCGGTTCGTGCAGACGCAGGTTTGTCCCGTGTTGCGGTACTTCGAAACAATCGCGCCTTCGACAGCGGCATCCAAATCGGCGTCTTCAAAAACGATGAACGGCGCGTTGCCTCCCAACTCGAGCGAAAGCTTTTTGATCGTGCCGGCGCACTGGGCCATCAGGAGTTTTCCAACTTCCGTGGACCCGGTGAAGGAGAGTTTTCGAACGATAGGATTCGAAGTGAGTTCAGCGCCGATCTCCGTCGGTGAGCCGGTAATGATGTTTAACACGCCTTTGGGAACGCCGGCGCGTTCGGCCAATTCCGCGAGAGCGAGAGCGGAAAACGGCGTTTGTTCGGCGGGCTTTATCACCACCGTGCAGCCGGAAGCAATCGCCGGGCCCGCTTTGCGAGTAATCATAGCGAGCGGAAAATTCCACGGAGTGATGCAAGCAACAACGCCTACGGGCTGTTTGATGACGACAATCCGCTTGTCCGCCTGATGCTGGGGAATCGTGTCGCCATAAATGCGTTTGGCTTCCTCGCCAAACCATTCGAGAAACGCAGCGGCATAGGCGACTTCGCCGCGAGATTCGGCGAGCGGCTTGCCTTGCTCGAGCGTCATCAGGCGCGCCAGATCTTCCTGATTCTCCATCATCAAATCGAACCAGCGTCGCAGGACAACCGCGCGTTCCTTTGCGGTTTTCTTGCGCCAGGCGGTAAATGTGTTGTTGGCGGCTTCGATGGCAATTCGGGTTTCGGCGGCACTCAGCTTCGGCACTTTGCCGATGATTTCCTTCGTGGCAGGATTATCCACATCGATCGTTTGGCCCGAGCTTGCATGGATCCATTGTCCATCGACGTAACAAGCTTCGCGGAAGAGGCGCGCGTCCTTTAGTTCAGCGGCTGCGCTGGTGGATTTTGTCATTGTGTCCGGCATAGCGAACTCCTAAGAAGGCTCATTTCGTTAGATGCGGCCCGCGAGCCCAAGTCTCTTTATGGCGCCGGCCACGAACTTCCGGAGAAGGCGTGGAACACGATCACGCATGAGAAAGTGCGGCCTGCTTGCGTTCCGCGACAGCGGCAAGCGCGGATTCGATCACGTCCAGCCCTTCACTAAATTGTTCGTTCGTCACAACGAGTGGAACGAGAATGCGAATGACGTTATTAAAGGTGCCGGCGCTGATGAGGATAAGGCCATGCTCGTAGCAATACTTGGCGATGTCTTTCGTCTCTATGTCCGCCGGCTCGAGTGTGTCGGCGTCGCGCACCAACTCGATGGCACACATGCCGCCGAGTCCGCGAACGTCGCCAACCAAGGGCCATTTTTTCTGCCAGCCGCGGGCGCGCCTTTCAAACTGTTCGCCGATGGCCGCCGAACGCGCGAGCAAACCATCTTTTTCGATGGTCTCGATGACGGCGAGCGCCGCCGCGCACGAAAGAGGATGCCCGCAATATGTACCGCCGAGAGACCCGAGGCCGGGCGCATCCATGATTTCCGCGCGGCCAGTGACAGCGGCGATAGGCATGCCGCCGCCAAGCGATTTCGCCATGGTGATCAAGTCGGGCTCGATGCCGAAATGCTCCGAGGCAAACCATTTGCCGGTACGCGCGAATCCGGATTGCACTTCGTCGGCAATGAAAAGGATGCCGTGCTTGCGGCAAATATTTTGGAGAAGCTGGAAGTAATCGCGAGGCGGAATGATGAAGCCTCCTTCGCCAAGAACGGGCTCGGCAATCACGGCGGCGACGGTTTCCGGCGCGACGGAACGCTTGAAGGCGTCTTCGAGATGATGTGCAAAATCGGCCGACGTCGTGCCGGATGCGTTGCGATACGCATATGCGAACGGTATGCGGTAGATATCGCTCGCGAACGGCTGGAAGCCGGCTTTGTAAGGATGTGTTTTGCTGGTGAGCGACATGGTGAGAAGCGTGCGGCCGTGGAATGCATCTTCAAAGCAGATGACCGCGGGACGTTTTGTATAGGCGCGGGCGATCTTGACGGCATTTTCGATGGCTTCCGCGCCTGAATTGAGAAGAATGGTTTTCTTCGCGAAATTTCCCGGAGCTAACGAATTCAGCTTTTCCGCGACGGCGACATAGCCTTCGTAAGGCGTGACGGCGAAACAAAGATGCAAATGCTTTTCGAGCTGCTCGCGGATTGCGGAAAGCACGCTCGAAGAACGATGGCCGACATTGAGGCAGCCGATTCCGCCGGCGAAATCGATGTAGCGATTGCCGTCGACATCTTCAATGACCGCGCCGTCCGCACTGGCGGCAAAGATAGGCGTGGCGTTAGCTGGCCCGCGCGGGATGGCGGCTTCACGGCGCGCCATCAACGCCCGGGAACGCGGTCCTGGAATTTCCGTCCGAATCTGAATCGTAGCCATTGTCTTTTCCTTTTTTATCTGGCCGCCGGCCAGGCTTGACCGGCGTCCCGAATCCTAATACCAGCCGATCGGCGTTTCGTCGAGATTGACGAAGACCTGCTTTGTCTCGAGATATTCCTCGAGGCCCCAGGGTCCCAGCTCGCGCCCGAAGCCGGACTGCTTGTAGCCTCCCCAGGGCGCCTCGACGTAGGTCGGCTGCATGTGATTGACCCACACGATTCCCGCACGAAGCGACTTCACAACACGAAACGCTTTATAAATGTCGCGCGTCCAGACAGCGGCTGCGAGGCCGTACGCCGTGTCGTTGGCGATGCGGATGGCGTCTGCTTCACCGTCGAAGGCAATCACGGACGCAACCGGGCCGAAAATTTCTTCGCGGGCGATGCGCGCGCTGTTTTCCACGTCGTAAAAAATCGTCGGCTCCAGGTAGTAGCCTTTTCCGAAGTCCTTGGAGCGGCCGCCGCCAGTGGCCACTTTCGCTTCTTTTTTGCCGACCTCAAGATATGACGTGACGCGGTCATATTGTTCTTTGCTGACGAGCGGGCCCATTTTCGTTTCGCGATCGAGAGGCGCTCCTAGCTTGATGCGCTTAGCTTTTTCGGCCATGGCTTCGACGAATTTGGAATAGATTTTCTTTTCGACAAGGATGCGGCTGCCCGCCGAGCAGACTTCGCCCTGATTAATAAACACTCCGAAGAGGGCGCCATCGATCGAGGCTTCCCAATCGGCGTCGGCAAAGAATATATTCGGCGATTTGCCGCCAAGCTCGAGAGTGACGCGCTTGAGGGTATCCGCGGCGCTCTTAACGATGATTTTGCCGACGGCGGCGCTGCCGGTGAAAGCGATCTTGTCCACGCCGGGGTGCGCGACAAGCGAGGCACCCGCGGTTTCGCCAAAGCCGTTTACGATGTTCACGACGCCGGGCGGCAAACCAACTTCCGCGAACCAGTTTGCGAATTCGAGGGCGGTCAGGGGGGTCTGCTCGGCAGGTTTCAGAACGCAAGTGCAGCCGGCGGCAAGCGCGGGCGCAAGTTTCCATGCAGCCATCAGGAGCGGATAGTTCCATGGAATAATTTGGCCAGCGACACCGATAGGTTCGCGCAGCGTGAAGCTGAGCGCGTTGGCGGGGACGGGATTGACGCTGCCGAGAACTTTGTTGGCCAGGCCGCCATAATATTCGAAGCAGGTAGCCACATCCGCGATGTCGTATTCGGCTTCGACAATGGGTTTGCCAGTGTTGCGGCATTCGAGGTCGGCGAGCACGGCGGTGTTTTGGCGGATCTTTTCCGCGAGCTTGAAGAGGATGCGGCCGCGGTCTTGGGCAGAAGTCGTGGCCCAAGGGCCGTCCTCGAAAGCAGCGCGAGCGGCCTTTACAGCGAGGTCGACGTCGGCAGGGCCACTGGCGGCAACCTGCGCGATGATTTCCTCGGTCGAAGGATCATAGACCGGAAATGTCTCTCCGGAAGCGCTGGCAACCCATTCGCCGTTGACGCAATTTTTGTAGGTTCGAACTCCCGCTGCCGCACTGCTGGTCATCACAACCTCCCAAAACCATCATAACGCGAGGGCGGCTGCCAAGCCGCGCCAGGCTCAAACGGGCGAAGCCGCCTCCGCAAGCTTTCTCGCATTCTTGCGCCGCCCGTAAACAAAAAAGAAAAATGCGGCAAGGCCGATAAAAAACAGCGTGCCGCCAAACATCCATATCTCGTAGGAAAAAAGGGACGTGACTTGCTGCGCCGGAAAAAATACCAGTGCGATTCCCAGAATGGTGGTGACCAGCCCGCTGCCTCCGGACAGCACCAACGTCGTCTTGCTATAGCAAACCTTTACGAAAGAATCGCTGAAAGCGAGCTTCAGAAGCGCGCCAAAAATATAAATAAACGGGATCAATTGAAGAACCACGGCGAGCGAGAGCAGCTTCTGAAAAGTTTCCTGCACACCGGTCGGGCTGGCGGATAAGCTCGCCATGGCAAACCCAAACGCGCGCAAGATATATCCGATGAACGAGAGCCCAATGAATTTATTCCAGAGCCACCAACCGCTGAAGTTCACCACCACGAGGACCATGGACACCGTCGCGTGAACAATCAGCGCGGCGTAGGGCGTGCCGTAACGCGGGTGTACTTTGCCGAGCCATGCGGGCATGTAGGAATCCAGCCCCGCAACAAATGGAATGCGCGCCGAGCCGCCAAGCCACGCGGACGCGATGCCGGCGATCGACAAGCTCAATAGAAATGCAAACGGCGCGACGATCCACTTGGCTCCCACGCGGCCGGCCAGGTGGCCGGCGGCTTGCACAATGCCCTGCAATACGTTGATGTCGCCTTTACTGACCGCGATAAGCAGCGTCAGAGTCACGCCGATATAGAGCGCGCCAGATAGCACGCCGCCCCAGGCCACGGCACCGGGCAGCGTCTTTTGTGGATTCTCAATTTCGTCGCCCATGACGGAAGCTAGCTCGAGGCCCACCAATCCGAAGCAAATCACGCCGAAGGAATTCAGAACGAATCTCGGATTGGCCGGGATGCGAAAGTCGGCCCAAGTAATGCTCGTTCCAAAACGCAGCCACACGACGACACCCAATCCAATCAAGACAGCGGCGGCGATTCCCGTGCCAATGGCGCCGAGATTGTTGATCCACTTTCCGACGCCGAGGCCAACGATATTCAGCACGACGAGAAGCGCCAGCAACAGCAGCGATGCGGCCAGCGCAAATGTTTCGTTATCCGCGAGCGCCGCGTGGCCGGGACCGAAAGCGAAAACGGAAACACCGACGAAGTACAGCATGACGGTCGGAACATACATCATATTGTTCGTCCAGTAGCACCAGCCGGAAAGAAAACCATGGAAGTCGCCAAAGACTTCCTTGGCCCAGAGGTACACGCCGCCTTCGCCGGGATAGCGGTGAGCAAGCTCGATGACGGCGATGCCTTGGGGCCAGAAAAATAGCGCGAGCGAAATAATCCAAAGCCACACGGTGACGCCGCCGTTTGCGGCAATCGAGGGAACGACGTTCAGATTGAAGACGGCGACGACGAAAAGCAGAACTAGGTCCAGGCGTCCCAGGACGCGCCGCAGGTGAGGCGCATCGTGAGCAGCGGGCGCGATGGGCGCGGCGGATGCAATGGCGGCCTCGTTCTGCAATCGAGCGGTCTCCTGGAATCAGTGGCCCGCGGCGCCAACGAAATGCGCGCCACGTTCTTGCTGTGCTTTTGCGAGAGCTGGCGCGAGCTCCCCGAAGACGGCGAGATGCTTCTCGATATCCGCTTCGGTGTGCTGGACGGAAATGGTCCACTGCTCGTCCCACCAATATGGCTGCGCCAGCACGCCGCGATTGACCATGCCGAACCAATAGTGCCGCCAAAGATCGACGTCGATTTTCGTCCAGTCGCGGTAGTTGCGAATCTCCTGCGGATAAAGCATCAGCGCGCCATTGGCGCCGGCGCTCACGACGTACGCTTGCAATCCCGCCTTTTTGACGATGGCCCGATAGCCTCCCGAGAGCTTTTTGCTGAGATTATCGACGTGTGCGTAATTTCCCCGCGTCAATACTTCGCGGAATGTGGCGAGCCCTGCGGCCATGGCCACGCGATTCGTGTTGTACGTGCCGCCGTGAAAGACTTCGTGCTGCGCGATTAGATCCATCACGGCGCGGCTCGCGCCAAACGCGGCCAGCGGCAGCCCGCCGCCGATGGATTTTGCCAGACAGATCATGTCTGGCTTCACACCGAAGTATTCGCTGGCGCCGCCCCAGGCGAGCTTCGCACCCGTTTTCACTTCGTCGAAGATGAGTAACGCGCCGTTCCTGGTGGCGATCTCCCGCAGCCCTTCGAGAAATCCGGGCTGTGGCATGCACAGCCCGACGTTCATCAGGATGGGCTCGAGAATAATTGCCGCGATTTGGCTGGGATTTTCGCGAAAGCGGCGCTCGACGCTCGTAAGATCGTTGAACGAAGAGACGACCACGTTCGCGAGCGACGCCTTTGGCACGCCGCCACCGCCGGGGACGGAATTGGGAGCGTCAGGATCACCGTAATCTTCAGCCTTGGGCTTGACGCTGACGAGCGCCGTGTCATGCAAGCCGTGGTAAGCGCCTTCGAACTTTAGAATTTTGTCGCGGCCAGTGGCGGCTCGCGCGATGCGGCAAGCATGCATGGTGGCTTCCGTGCCGCTCGAGCCGAAGCGCACCATCTCGACGGGATATCGCTTGCAAATTTCTTCTGCCAGCTCCCATTCCATGTCGTGCGGCATGCCGAAGGTCGTTCCTTCATGCAGCTTTTGCTCGACGGCCTTCACCACCGCAGGATGGCAGTGTCCGGCCATCAACGCACCGAAGCACAGGTTGTGATCGATGTATTCGTTTCCATCGACGTCGTGAATCCTGCTTCCCTTGCCGTCCTTCACGAACAGCGGGTAGGGCTCGTAGTGGCGATAGTTGCTGGCCACGCCGAGCGGAATGCGCTGCAAAGCGCGCTGATATGCGTCCGCGGATTTTGGCGTGCGCTTCTCGTAAGTGGCGATTTCCTTCTGCAATGCTTCGTGCATTTCCTTATTCCATTAGCTGTGTGGCCGTCATGCGGCCAACGCTGGCAGGTCTGTTCCCCGCGGTCAGTTTTTGTTAACAAAGCTTTTTGGAGCGAGCAGCTAGTTTTCTTTTCCCTCGAATGCGCAAGGGCGCCCCGATCGAGCCAGGGCGCCTCTTGAGCCATTCTTGTTCTCCGCGATCGGGTCAGAAACGGAACTTCAACGAAAACTGGACCAGCCGCGGATCGTGAACGTGGAGCACCTGGCCGAACGTGCTGCCAGCGTCTGACACATCCCCATCCACGCCGTAGAACTGCGCGTGATTCCAGATGTTGAAGATATCGCCCCGGAATTCCATCTGGAGTCTTTCTCCAAAATTTGTTTCCTTCATGAAACTCATGTCCGAGTTATTGATGCCCGGCCCGCAGCAAATGGTGCGCGGAGCGTTGCCAATCGTGCCGGGTGCAACCGTGGCATTCGTAAACAGATCCGGGTTGAATACGAATCCATTATTTTGCCGAATGTTCTGCGTGTGGAAGGGCGCGGTGAGATTTGGCTCACCGGGAAACTCGAAAAGGTCCGTGGAATCCAATTCTTCCACGTCATCCGAAGACGTGATGCGAATCGGGAATCCGCTCTGGAACGTTAGAATTCCTGACGCTTCCCAGCCATCCAGCAGCTTTCCTTTGAACCCGTCGTACTTTGGAACCGGGAGCTCCCAAACATAGTTAAACACAAAACGATTGCGCGCATCGTAGTCCGACAATCCGTACGTCGCATTGAAATTCAGCGGATTGAGGGCGCTTTCAAAGCTCGAGGCATTGTCCATTGTCTTGCTGAGCGTGTACGCCGCCTGGAACTGCAAGCCGTGAGAAAAATTCTTCTGCAACATCACCTGCAAGGAATTGTAGTTGGACCGCGCCACGGTGTTCTCGCTGAAAATGCCGGAAAAAACTGGCGTGCCGTCCGACGGACATCCTGTTCCCGTCAACGGCTGGCACAGCGGCGACGAGTACGGACGCAAGCCTACAAGTGTGATGCCCCCGCCAGGCTCCGAAACGGGACCTGCCGGAATCGTCGTGCCGCCGGCTCCCGCGTTGTACGGCAACGGAAGGCCGCCGGCGGGGATAATCGATCCATTGGGAATGAAATACGCACTATCTTCTCCAAAAGGACCGCACGTCGTCGAACTTCCGCCAGGCCCGCTCAAGACATACCCTGCATTCGTGGTAGCCATGGCCGCCAACACGTTGCAGGTTGCGGGATTTCCAGGGTTGATTTCATAGCTCGCGAGCAGGCGATGCCCCTGCGATCCCACGTAGCCAATCTGAAAAAGAGTTTGTCCAGGAAGCTGGCGTTTGATCGTCAAGTTGTACTGATCCGAATACTGCAAGCGCAGGTTGGGGGGAAACTCTCCGAAGAAAGTCATTGGCCGAAACTGCGACCAATCCACCGCGCTGCCCCGCGGCGGATTGAGAATCCCATTGAAAGGATTCGGGTAGACGTCGCCGCTTTGATCGACATAAGGAGTTTGCAGCAGAGGATTCGTGATGAAGTTGCTTCCGCCGAAAGGAGGCTCGGCGCTGAACTGCTCGAGCACGAGCTGTTCGATAGGATTGTAGAAAATTCCGTAACCCATGCTGACGCTGGTCTTCGAAGGGCCTCCGGTCAACTTGCCGAGCCAACCGTCTGTCCAACCGGGACTCCAATTGAGTCCTAGTCGCGGCGCAAAGCCTTTGTAGTAAGTGTTGGTCAAGGACTCGGGCACACCTTTATCTCCCGGAAAAACCAGTCCAACCGGGGTGACTCCTGCAGCGTTGCACCCCGCCTCACCCCCACCGTAAGTCGCGTAAAGAGGATTGCTGGGAGCGAGACTGCACGGATAGATGGTCGAAACTTCGCCCGGCCGGAATGTCTGCACCTTCTGTCCGATGTCCGTAAGAGGAGTGTTCATTTCCCAGCGTAAGCCGTAGTTCAAAGTCACGTTGGATTTGAGCTTCCAGCTGTCCTGCACGAAAAGATAGACGGAAGTACTGCGCACCAGCTCGTGTTGCGCGGACCCTTGAAAATAGCTGTTGCCCAACCCGAGGAGATAGTCGGGATAGGCGTCGGAGTAACCGAGGTCGTCGCCTTCCGGCGACGAGGTGGACGAAAGAAAGGACAAGTCGCCGTTTACGTCGAAATAGAGCAACTGGTTGAACATCTGATAGCGCGTGTCGGCTCCAAACTTCAGACTGTGGCGGCCGAGGATTTTGCTGTAGTTGTCGCTGAACTGATATGTATTCCCGACTTGAGGAAGCTGTCCGTTGTAATTGTTGCCGATCGAAAACCCTCCGCCCACGCTGATGAAAGGAACTCCTTCTTTGGTCGGCCCGAGTCCGGAATGGATTCCGTAATCCGGATTTGTGCCGAGGACATTTCCGCTGTCATCGACAAGCGGCGTATCGG
This sequence comes from Candidatus Acidiferrum sp., assembly GCA_049800195.1. Lineage (GTDB taxonomy): Bacteria > Acidobacteriota > Terriglobia > Acidiferrales > UBA7541 > Acidiferrum. The sequence goes on along the minus strand of JBARJI010000132.1, from coordinate 18,460 downwards.
AGACACCTGTGAAACAAAATGCCGCCGCGGCGCCGGTTCCGCACGAAGCCTGGATCGCGTTTGTCCGCGTCGGCGTATCAAACATGAGCTGCCCTTCGCGAAAATAGCTGACTCGAAGTTCGTTCACCGCCGTTGCTCCGATCGTCGAGGTGTGCGTAATGTTCAGCTGTTGCGTGCGCGTTGCGTAGTCTCCGGGAAAATTCCCGGTCGTGGCGCCGGAGGCCTGGAACTTTGCAAATGGATCCACCGTGTTGTCGTCATCGAAATAGTAGTAGAACGCGGTCTTTTGATTGTTCGACCAATTTTGGTCGACTCGAATCTGGAACTGGTCGCCGCGATCCGTTTCGTTCGGCGTGATTTGCACACCGCCGCTTCCACCCGCGCCCGGAACGTACTGCAATAGGCTGAGCGCGACCGGGTCAAAGCATCCGATCGGAATCTGATTGTTCGCGAAAATGGAAGTGTAGGGCACTGGTGCCCCGCCGCTGGCTACGCTTGCCACCGCGGTTTGTGCCGGGGCCGAAAGTCTTTGGTTGAGAGGCACCGAAGACGGCGCATTGGCTCCACAGCGATTTTGCAGGATATTTGCAACGGTCGCGTCGCTGAGCGATCCCGAAAATGTCGGCCCCGCGGAAAAATCTCCGTTGTTGAGCTCGGCCCCTGTCGGCACGTTAATCGGCTCCGATAAGATGCCTTCCACGATCCGGCGCCCTTCGTACGAACCAAAAAAGAATGTCTTGTCTTTCTTGATTGGTCCGCCAATTGTGCCTCCAAACTGGTTTTGCTTGAACTCTGGCTTCGGCGCCTGAAAGAAAGTAAACGGGTGGGCGTTGAGCACATCGTTGCGGAAGAACTCATAAATGCTGCCGTGGATGTTGTTCGTTCCGGATTTGGTCACAACGTTGACCACGGCGCCTGAATTGCGCCCATACTCAGCGTCGAATGTGTTGCTGATCACGCGAAACTCTTCAATGCTGTCCGGCGAAGGCTGAATGGCCGGCAAGTTGGCGAAAAGGTCGTTGCCGTCGCCGCCGTTCACCGAATAATTGTTCGAACGTCCGCGGCCGCCGTTCACCGTCACCACTCCGGGTTTGTCCGAACCATAGAAAAGATCGTTGCCGAGCTGCGACTGCACGCCGGGCTGCAGTTGCAGAAGCTGATAAACGTCGCGTTCATTCAACGGCAATTGTGTGGAAGCCCGTTCGTTCACTACCGCGCCCAGTTGCGTCGAGGTTGTATCTACCACCGGCGGCGCGCCGGTAACCTCTACCTTTTCCGCCGCGGAACCGATCACCAGCGTGATGTCCACACTCACCACTTGGTTCAAGTCCAGCGCGATTCCCTTGCGGATAAACTTCTTGAATCCCGGCAGACTGACGTCTATTTCATAACTTCCCACCGGTACCTCGATAAAGAGATATTCTCCGTTCGAGCCGCTCTGCATCGTTCGCTGCGTTCCGGTCGCTTCATTGATCAGCGTCACGTTGGCCGCAGCCACCGATGCCCCGCTGGGATCGCTGATTGTTCCGCGAATCTCGCCGCCGGTGCTCTGTGCTGCCACACGCGACGCCGCGAGCAAAGCTACCAGCGCAAAAAAGAGCACCGAAGAAATGCTGCGGCGGCAGCGCATACAGCTCTGCCATAGTTCTGCGGACAATTTCATGAACTCACCCCTTGTTTCGAAGAATTCTCTTGGCAGCGGATTCTTCGAGGTTGCTGTGCCCGGGAAACCTTACTATAATCCCGCAAACTTAGAGAAAGCGGGGAGCCGTGTCAAGCGGAAAGAATTTCTCCAAGCCATCAGCAAATCCGAAGGGCCAACGTTTGTTGCGCATCAGCCAGGTGGCGCATCGCTTGGGCATCTCCTCTTCCGCTCTGCGGGCCTGGGAAGCGCTGGGCCTCGTTTCCCCGCAGCGCACCAAGAGCCGCTACCGTCTGTACACCGAGGCAGATGTACGTCTGCTTCAGCGCGCGGTCTTTCTGCGGCGCGCCCGCGGACTGAATCCCCCGGCAATCGTTCATGTATTGAAACGCCAAGGTATCGTCCCTGTGCTGGCCGAAGCCGCTCCGCTTCCCGGCCAGCGCTTTCGGCGCCTGCGCACCCGCCGTGGTCTCTCGCTCGCGCAGGTCGCGCGTGCCACGAAAGTTTCTGTCGGCTTTCTCAGCGCGCTCGAACGCGGTCAAATGCGCTCCTCCATTTCCACGTTGCGCCGCATCGCCCGGTTCTATCGCACAAATATTCTTTCGCTCTTCGAAACTGCCGCGGAAAATCCTCGCCTCGTCCGCCCCGGCCAGCGCAAAATTCTCGAGACTACTCCCGGCGTGCGCATGGAGCTTCTGGCGTGGGGCCAAACCGCCATGGAGCCACACCTTTTTCGCATCAAACCAGGCGGCGGCAGCGGCGAGTCCTATTCGCACGAGGGCGAGGAGTTTCTGCACATCTTGCGCGGCGAGTTTGAAATCTGGCTGAACGACGAAGAACACTACCGGCTCAAACCCGGTGATAGTCTCTATTTCGAGAGTTCGACGCCGCACCGCTGGAAAAATCCAGGTCGTTCCGAGACCTGGCTGCTATGGATCAATACGCCGCCGACTTTTTAGAGGGCTGTGATTTGATGATGGACAATCTTCGCCGCGGGAAGATGCACGTTTTGTGGAAGCGGGTAACAACGTGAACAGGCTTGCGATCGTTCTGGCAATCCTCGCGCTCGCGATAGCTTGCGCTGCCTGCCAGAAGAAAGAACCAACCCTCAGCTTGCTCGTCTGGGAAGGCTACGCGGATCCATCGTTTGTGCGCCCTTTCGAGGAAGCGCATCAATGCAAAGTCGTCGCATCGTACATGGGCTCGAGCGACGAGTTGGTCGCCAAGCTGCGCGGTGGAAGCGCATCCAATTACGACGTGATTTCGCCTTCCAGTGATGTCGCTACTTCGGTTGTGCGTGCGGAGCTTGCCGCGTCCTTGGATCTCTCTAAATTTCCATCGTACGCACAGCTCGCGCCCAGGCTGCGCGATTCGCCTCTAGTAAAATTCAAAGGTCAAGTCTTTGGCGTGCCCTTTATGTGGGGACCAAATCCTCTTCTCTACGACACGAGTCTCTTCGCGCAGCCGCCGGATTCCTGGAACATTCTCTGGGATCCAAAATACAAAGGAAAAATCTCCGTGTGGGATGATCTCTCGACCGTCTACATGGCCGCCCAGATTTTGGGCTACGACAAACCCGATCCTTCGCAACTCTACAACCTGACGGATGAGCAGCTTGACGCCGTAAAAAAGAAACTCCTCGATCTCAAACCAAATATTCGAAAAATATGGTCTACCGGCGGAGAATTGACCAATCTCTTCGAAAACCATGAAATCGTTCTTGCCATGGGCTGGCCGCTCAACACCAACCAATTGCGGCAAGCAAACTTTCCCATCGGCGAAACCATCCCGAAAGAAAACACGACTGGCTGGATCGATCACCTGATGATTACCGCTGCCAGCCAGCAAAAAGAACTGGCCGCACAATTCCTCGAATATATGATCGAAGCGCAGACCCAGAAAAAAGTGACCGATGTGACCGGCTATTCGCCAGCGAATCCCTCCGCCACGGCTTTTATGACCGATGCGGAAAAGAAAAATCTGCACATGGGCGATCCAGGGGCCTACATGCAACGAATTTACTTTTGGCAGGATGTTCCCCGCCGCGCCAAGTACAACGAAATCTGGAACGAGGTGAAAGCTGCGCAGTGAGTTCCGCTCCCATTCCGCAGACCGCTTCCGTGGACGCCGATGCCCCGCTGCTCGAAGTCCGCGCGGTGGCCAAACGCTTTGGCGCCCGGGAAGTCCTGAAAGGCATTTCGCTCAACATCGCTTCCGGCGAATTCCTCACTCTGCTCGGAGAAAGCGGCTCTGGAAAAACCACGCTTCTGCGCCTCATCGCCGGTTTCGAGCAGCCCACCGCTGGCGAGATCTGGATGTCCGGCGAGCGGCTGGACAAACTGCCGCCCTACAAGCGCCGCGTGAACACCGTCTTTCAAAACTACGCGCTCTTCCCGCATCTGAGCGTGCGAGAAAACGTCGCCTATGGCTTGCGCGCGCAAGGCGCACCAAAAAAGGAAATCGCCGGACGCGTCGCCGAAGCTTTGCAAATGGTGAAGATGACCGCATTTGCGGCAGCGCGCCCGTCGCGCCTCAGCGGCGGACAGCAGCAGCGCGTCGCGCTCGCTCGCGCCTTGATAAACCGTCCTCAACTCTTGCTCCTCGATGAGCCGCTCTCCGCACTCGACGCCAATCTGCGCAAGGAAATGCAAAGCGAATTGAAATCGCTTCAGCGCGGAATCGGCATCACTTTCCTATTCGTCACGCACGACCAGGAAGAAGCCATGGCTCTCTCCGATCGCATCGCCCTCCTTCGCGATGGCGCGCTAGAACAAGTCGCTTCGCCGCGCGAGATCTACGCGCGTCCCGCCACGGCGTACACCGCGCGCTTCATCGGCCAAACCAACTTGCTGCAAGGCGAAATCCGCCGCGGCATCGCCACCTGCGGTATTCTGCGCTGGCCTTACGACGATGCGGACGGCCCCGCGTTTTTTTCGCTCCGTCCAGAAGCGATTCGCATCTCCCCGGATGGAAAACGCCAAACGCACGAAGTGAAGTTTCGCGCTTCCATTTCGCAGCAATTCTACGGCGGCGCCAGCGAGCTGCTCGAAGTGGATTGTGGCTCCGGCCAGTTAATCCGCGTGCGCCTTTCCGCGTGCGGTCCGCTCGCCGGCGAACACGATTTTGTTTTCTCGATCGCTGACGCAATTCGCGTCGTGGGCTGATCTCCCATGTACTCCCGCGCCTACAAAACGCTGGTTTCCGTCCCCCCTCTTCTCTGGGTAGGACTTTTCCTTCTGGTCCCTTATGCCCTGATGTTCGCCCACAGTTTTTGGCTCGTCCAAAACGGCGTCCTTATCCATCATTGGAATCTATCCAATTACCAAAAACTCTTCACCAACCCTCTTTATGCCGAGGTTCTCTTCCGCACCATGCGCATCGCCGCTTCCGTGATGCTCTGTTCTCTTCTTCTGGGCTATCCCCTTGCCTACTATCTCTCGTTCCACTCAGGCTCTCGCAAGGAGCTGCTCTATCAGCTCGTCATCGTGCCGCTTTGGGTCAGCTACCTCGTCCGCGGCTACGCCTGGAAAACAATCCTCGGCAGCGACGGCGTCCTCAATGGCTTCCTCCAATATCTTCATATCACTCACGCTCCCGTTAGCTTCCTTCTCTACAGCCCCTTCGCCGTCATCCTCACCCTCACTCACATCTACACTCCGTTCGTGTTTCTTTCCATCTACGCCTCCCTCGAGCACATCCCGCGCCCGCTCGTCGAAGCCTCGCACGATCTTGGCGCTGGCCCTTTCTTCACCTTCTTCCGCGTCATCCTCCCGTTATCGATGCCCGGCCTTCTAGCCGGAGCCACCTTCGCCTTTGTTCTCTCTCTCGGCGATTTCCTCGCTCCGCTCCTTGTTGGAGGGCCTTCCGGCACCATGATCGCCAATATCGTGCAAACCCTTTTCGGCGCCGTCTACGACTGGCCTCTCGGCGCCGCGATTTCCGTCTGCATTTTGCTCATCACTCTTTCACTCCTTTTTTTGACCGAACGCCTCGAAAAGCGCTGGTCCTTTCAATGAACCGCACTTCTCTAACTCGCCGCTCTCCTTTGCTCGCTTTCTACTCTCTGCTCGTTTTCGCTTTCATCTATTTGCCCGTAGTTGTCCTCATTCTCTATTCCTTCAATCGCGACGGCGTTGGCGGCTTCCCTCCCCGCCATTTCACACTCGATTGGTATCGCCAGCTCTTCGCGGACGGTTCCATCTGGGATTCCGTCCTCAATAGCCTTATCGTCGCCGCCGGAACCGTTGCGCTATCTCTTACGCTCGGCCTGCTCGCCGCTCTCGCTCTTGATCGCGCCAGCTTTCCCGGCAAAGCTCTCTTCCGCCGCCTCGTCCTCCTCCCGCTCATTCTCCCCGGCATCATCACGGGACTTTCACTGCTCATGTTCGCCGTCTATACCGGCGCGCACCTCAGCCTACTCACCGTTTTTCTCGGCCATGGCACCGCCCTCATCTCCGTCGCCACCACCGAACTCTTCGCCGGCCTCCAAAAAACCGACCGCGCGCAAGAAGAAGCCTCTCTCGATCTCGGCGCCACTCCTTGGCAAACGTTTTGGCGCATCACTCTCCCCAATCTAAAACTCTCCCTCGTCGCCGCCGCCCTCCTCATCTTCACGCTCTCCATGGACGAAATTGCCGTAACCTTCTTTCTCATCGGCCGCGACAACACTCTCCCCCTCGAAATATGGGGCCGCCTCCGCCGCGGCATTACGCCGGAGATCAACGCCGTCTCGACTCTGATTTTTGCCGCCTCCGTTGTGCTCATCATCGTCTGGTATCGCCTTCGCATGCGCAGCGTCGGTGCGGAGCCTCAGCAGTTGCTCGAAAGACCATAGAACCCTGGGAGGTCGGATGTCGCAATCTCGCCGTGATTTCATCAAATTCGTGGTCGCGGGCTCGGTCGCAGCGGGCTGTCCCATCGACGCCGCTCTTATTCCCGCGCCGGATTCCAATACTCCCTCCTCTCATCCAGAAAGCGCGCCGCTCGTGGAAGGCGAACATTTCGAGGTCTGCCATCAAATCCGCGATGGCCGCCATTTCGAATTGCCCACCGCCACCTCGAAAGTCGCCATCGTCATCGTCGGTGGCGGCGTTGCCGGACTCTCCGCCGCCTATTTCCTGCGCGGCAAAGACTGGCTGCTCCTCGAAAAAGAACCCCATTTCGGCGGCAACGCCTACCAGGAAGAATTTGAAGATCAGCCATTTGCCACGGGCGCGGCTTACGCCTATCGCGGCGATGAAGGCGATCAGCTCGCCTCAGAAATCGGCCTGAAACTCCCGCTTGTCGACATGCCCGATCCCACTCTCGTCAACAAAACCTACGTACCCGACACCTGGAGAACGGGCATCGCTCAACTACCCTACCCGAAAGAGGTCCGCGCCAGCTTCCAGAAATTTCGCGACGACACTTTGAAACTGAAAGTGAACGAGCGCATGGCCGAACTCGACGCCCTGTCCTTTTCGCAATTCACTTCCGCTTACGCTCCGGAAGTCCAGCGATGGTGGGACATTTTCGGCCCCTCGAACTGGGGCGCCGCCACCCATGACACTTCGGCCTACGTTGGCCTTTCCAACGCGCAAGATCTCTTCACCGGCGGCGATGCCAAGCGCGCCATCTTGCCGGGCGGCCTCGGCTGCATCACCCACAAGCTCGTCGAAGTCCTCCATCCGAAATATAAAGACCGCATTCTCGACGACGCCACGGTGCTAGCCCTCGTCCAGGAAAAGGACGCCGTGAACGTCACCTATCTGCGCGAAGGAAAGCTGACAACGGTGTCAGCAGAAGCTGTCCTGATCTGTACGCCCAAGCAAATCAGTTCGCGCATCGTTCTAAGTTTGCCCACCGAACAAAAAGCTGCCATGCAACGCACGCGTTATGCTCCCTATCCCGTTGTCAACGTCATCTTCGACAAGCCCGTCTACAATCGTGGCTACGACAATTGGTGCCCCGGCAATTCCTTTACCGACTTCATCGTCGCCGACTGGACTATCCGCAACAATCCCGGCTACAAACAAAAACACAATATCCTCACCTTCTACACGCCACTTCGTGAAGAGCAGCGCTTCACCCTCCTCGACACAAAAGACTGCAAAACCCTAGCCGCCCGCGTTCTCAGCGACTTCCAAAAAATCCTTCCCGAATTCAACGTCGATCCCGTCGAAGTCCGCATCTACCGCCGCGGCCATCCCATGTTCATGTCCACGCCCGGCCAGTACACAAAGAATCGCATCTCCGCCGCCCAACCCATGGACCGCATTTATTTTGGGAACTCCGATTCCGGCGGGCCGGAATCATTGACTAGCGAGGCTGTGCGCTTGTCCCAGGTCGGCGCGGAATGGGCCAACCTTATTCTAGCTGGCAAGCCCGGAGCAAAAGAGCTGGCGGAGAAAGCGCTCGCGGCAGTCGCGGACTGAAACTTCACAATCGTCCCCTTTCCTCCTCGCCCTCAGCTGGTATATAGGTGTGCCGTGGAACGCAGCATCTTGCACATTTATCGAATTTCACGCGTGCCCCGCGCCGCACTTTTCTTAAGCATCCTCTTGTCTTTCTATTTCGTTCTCACCAGTGTCTTTGCCGCTTCGCAGGAAAAATCCTCGACAACCGTCATCATCAACGCCGAGGTCGCCGATGGCACCGGAGCGCCTCTTCGTAAATTCAACGTCCGCATTTCCGGCGACCGCATCGCCGACATCGGCGAATTCAAACCTAAAAAGGACGAAGCCATTATCGACGCGCAAGGCCTCGTACTTGCCCCCGGCTTCATCGACATCCACAACCATTCCACCGAAGGTCTCGAAAAAGATCCCCTCGCCGAAACCCAAATCGCCCAAGGCATCACCACCGTCATTCTGGGCGCCGATGGCGATTCGCCTTGGCCCATCGGGCCGTGGCTGGACGCGCGCCGCAAGAATCCTGCCTCGCTCAATCTCGCCGTCCTCGTCGGTCACGCCACCGTTCGTCAACTTGTCCTCGGCAAGGATTACCGTCGCGCCGCAACGGCGCCTGAAATCGAAAAGATGTCTCTGCTCGTCGATCAAGGCATGCACGAAGGCGCCATCGGCCTTTCCAGCGGCCTCGAATACGATATGGGGAGTTACAGCACCACGGACGAACTCGTCGCTCTCGCCGGTGCCGCCGCGAAACTTCACGGCTTTTACATGACGCACATTCGCGATGAAGCGGGCCTCTCCTTCCAGGCTTTGAACGAAGAGATTGCCATTGGCGAGCGCGCCCACATTCCCGTCGAGCATTCGCATATCAAGCTCGGCGCCGTTAGCGTTTGGGGCAAAGCCTCGGATTACATTCGCGTGATTGATGCCGCTCGCTTGCGCGGCCTCGATTTCCTCGCCGATTGTTATCCCTACGACGCCTGGCATTCCAACATTAAAGTCCTCGTACCCAGCAAGCACTACGAAGATCCGCAGACTGTCTCGAAAGCTCTCGAAGCCGTCGGCGGCCCCGGCCACGTCACGATCATCAAATTCCCGCCGAACCTCGCCTACGAAGGCCACACTATCGAAGATCTCGCCGGCCAGCGCGGCATTTCTCCCGCCGAAATGTATATTCGCATTATCCGCGAAGGCGACGCGGCCAACACCGAAGCCGAAGTCATCGGCCAATCCATGGTCGAGCGCGACATTCGTGCTTTCTACGAGCAGCCGTGGGTCATGGTTGCCAGCGACGGTGGCATCGGCTCTCTGCATCCGCGCGGCGCCGGTACTTTCCCGCGCGTCCTCGGTCTCTACGTCCGCGAACGGCATTGGCTCTCTCTTCCGGAAGCCGTTCGCAAAATGACTTCGCTTCCCGCCCAGCGTCTCGGCTGGAAAGATCGCGGCATCCTTCGCCAAGGCGCTTTCGCCGACCTCGTCCTCTTCAATCCCGCCACTGTAATTGACCGCTCCACGTTCCAGAATCCTTTCGCTCTTCCTACCGGCGTCGAAAAAGTCTTCGTCAATGGCGTTCTCGTCTGGGACGATGGCAAACCCACTGGCGCCCGCCCTGGCCATGTCCTGCCGGACTAACCGGATTTAGTTCATAATGTGCTCGCCATTTCCGGAGGACTCATGCCCGATCGCCTCGAAGATTTTCAGAAATTTCGCGCCGACCTGAACGAAGAAATCCTAAATTGCGGCCATCTCGGCATGAAGCGTTTCTTCGCCCTGGATCATCAGGCCTACGAGCCCGGCGCCCTCGGCACGAAAACGAAAGAGCTCTTGGGCCTCGTCGCTTCCGCCGTCCTCCGCTGCGACGATTGCATCACCTACCATCTCGTTCGTTGCGGCGAAGAAGGTTGGAACCGCGAAGAAGTGATTGACGCTCTGAACGTGGCGCTGCTTGTTGGCGGCTCGATCCTTATTCCCCATGTGCGCCGCGCTTTTGCCCGCATGCGCGAAATCAGTTCGTTGAAACCCTGACGCGCTCAGCGTAGTCTTATTAATCAACAGAAGGAAAAAGCATGAGCATGGCCCCAGCCACTGCCGCATCGCACGACGAAGGACCGGCCGCGCGTCTTCGCAACCTCCTGGTCGGCGCTCTGTTTGCCGTCGTTCTGCTGATTCCCAAATTTTTGCGCATTCGCCGCAACGCTCAATCCTGGATGGCCTTCCGCATTTTCCTCGGCTTCGCAGGCGCCGCGCTGGTCATCCTGCCTTTCGGTCTTTGGAATAACTGGCTTGCCGCCATCGCCGGTCTTGCTATGTTTCTCGCTGCGATTCTCTTGCCCCCTGCCAAACCTCATACGCTTCCTGACGCCAAAGCGCGCGAACTCGGCGCCCTCGTCATCGTTAACGGCGGAAAATATCGCGCGGCAAATTCGGCGCCCGTTCCCGTTCAGCTCTACGTTTGTCCCGACCGCATCTGGGCTCTCGATGCGAATTTCCAGCCGCTGCTCGTCATTCCCACCGCCGAAATTGCTTCGGCCAGTGCCGTACAATCACAGCCGAAGAATCGCTGGATTTTGCGAATCCGGTGGTCCGATAATCCCGCCGAATTTTCCTATCATGGCGTTTTCGCGGAGCACTTGGCGCGCGTCGCCGAGACCACCGTCTCCAGCGTAATCCACTCCCCGCTGCCCGTTTTGCCAAGAAGCCGCGCCGCCAGCGCCTAGACCGCGCTGGAACTTTCTCTCTTTTAGCGTCGCCCTCCTGCTGCAAAATGTGTCAGAATAATGGTATGGCACGAGGATGGGAAAGCAAGGACGTGCAAGCGCAGGTGGAATCCGGCCAGGAACCTCCGGGGCACTACGGCAATAACAGCAAAACCGCGGAACAAATTCACCGCGAACTGGAACGCAAGGACTTGCAACTATCTCGGACCCGCATCGCCCACGACCTCGAGTCCGCCACGAACCCGAACCATCGCAAGTCTCTCGAAGCCGCTCTCGCCTTCCTCGACAAAAAGCTCTCCGACCTGAACTAGCGCCTCCCCGCCACGAATTTCATCCAAGTATTCCCCGGCTTGCAAAACTGCCTCTATACGGGCTCGACCGCCGCATTGTTAGAATGGTTCCGTGCAAACGGGAAAGCCAAGCCGCACTGCCTGGGCCGCCGCCGCCCATCGCGCCGCCCATCAACTACTCGAAGAAGGCCGCATCTTTTCCGACCCGCTTGCTATCCGCATTCTGGGCCAGGACCCTGAATCCATCGCTCGCGATGCCGCCGATAACCCTTCCAGGTTAGGCATGCGCCTCTTCATCGCCGCAAGAACGCGCTTCGCCGAAGATTCTCTCGCCGCCGCCGTTTCATCTGGTGTAACTCAGCTCGTCGTTCTCGGAGCCGGCCTCGATACCTGCGCCTACCGCAATCCATTCCCCGATCATCTCCGCGTTTTCGAAGTCGATCACCCCGCCACGCAAGCCTGGAAGCGCGAGCGCCTCGCCCAAGCCGCGATTCCCATTCCGTCCACGCTCACCTTCGCCCCCATCGATTTCGAATGCCAAACCTTGCCTGAAGGCCTCGCCGCTGCCGGCTTCGATCCTTCCTGCACAGCAAACTTTCTTCACCTGGCTCGGCGTCGTCCCCTACCTCACCGAGGACGCTATATGGTCCACGCTCGCATTCATCGCCAGCCTGCCCAGCGGCGCCCACGTCATCTTCGATTACAGCGACCCTCCTCACACACTCTCCCCCGAAATGCGCGCCTACCACGACCGCCGCGCTGCCCGCGTCGAGTCCCTCGGCGAATCCTGGAAAACTTATTTTGAACCGGAAAATCTGCGCGAAAAACTTCTGGCCGCTGGTTTCACTGAAGTCGAGGACCTAGGCCCTCCACAAATAGCCGCCCGTTATCTTCCAAACTCGCCAGGCCCCCGCCGCGAAAGAGGCGGCCACATCCTCCGCGCCACCACCAAGAAGCTCTGACCCGCCGCTAGATTTTCCGTGCTGTTTCTGTCTTCTCCGTGCCCTCTGTGTCCTCGGAGCCCTCTGCGTAAAATTTTTTTCTGACTCTCTTCACCGCACAAAATCCCCCGCCAACCCCCAAAAATCATTCACGTAGTAATGCGACAAAACATTCCCGAACAAATAGCAGATCCCCTCGCAAGGCGGAATATCCCCATAAATTTTCTTCCCTCGAGCAAAAATCTTCTTCAACGATCCATCCCTCAACAAATTCCCCGCCACTTTCCGCAGCGGCTCGCAAGGATAAAATACGTCCCCATTCGGATACACCCGCGGAAACATCGTCGGATAGCACTGAAAACTCCGGAATCTCAGCAAAGTCTCGATTGTCCGTGGTGTTCCGTTGATCGGCTGCGTCCCCGCCGCCCGCCTCTCGATAATCTTGTCCACCAGCGCCTGATATTTCGCATTCTGCAGCAGCTTCAAATTCGGCATTTTCTCCATCTGCGCCGACTGCGCCGCGAACACAAACCCTTCCTCCCCGCACCAATCCAGCAATTTCTCCACTTCCCCGATATTCCATTCCTCGATTACCGTACTGATGGTAATCCGCTGCGCGCTTCCTAAAATCTCCTTCGCCATCGCCAGATTCTGCAAAACCTTGGGCAAAGCCGCCGGCTTCGAAAGCGCATTCGACGGATCGGCCGCCAACGCATCCAGGCTCACCACCAGTCCCGTCACCGCGCTCAAAATCCCCGGCTTCCGGTCCAGCAAAGTCCCATTTGTAATCAACAACACCGACCGGAACTTGCAATGGAACCGCGCCATCGCCGCCAACTCTTCGATGTCCGCCCGCAGAGTCGGCTCGCCCCCGGTAATCACGATCGAGTCCGTCTCTTTGCGAATCTTCCTTATCAGCCGGATCGTCTCCCCCGTCGACAGTTCCTGGCTAAAAACATCAGGCTCCTTCTGCGTGCAATACGAACAAGCCAAATTGCATTTGTGCGTCACATAAAACGTCACCGCATATGGTGCCACCACATTCGTCCGCAAAATGTGCCGCCGCCATCCATTCCGAAAATAAAGCCCAAAGTTCTTCGCCACAAACGGCGCCTGCCGCACCAACCCGCGAATCAGTACTCGCTTCGACGGCCGCCTCTTGTCCAAATCGCTAGCCGGAACAAAATCCGCCCGTCTCGCAGCAGTCTTAGTCATAGCAACTACATTCTAGCGCACCTCGCGCGTGCTTCCCTTCCGTCAAAAATCGTCAACCCATCGGGACAAGACCAAAATGACCACTTCACCGATTTCGCCTCTGTTCGACTATCCAAGAAGGCTTCTTGATCATCAAATAGCCATGCTCATAAAGTGCCGGGCGAAGTCTGGGCGGAAATACAAAGTAGAAGGCTAAACCCTCATGGATTCGCAAGCGTCGCTCGACCGCAAACTCGCCTACCTCGTCCTCCGCTTCACCCTGGGCCTGAGCATCCTGATGCACGGCCTCGTCCGCCTTCCCCATCTCACCGCATTCGCCGACGCCACCGTCAAACTCTTTGTCACAACGCCTCTCCCCGCCATCCTCGTTCGCCCCTTCGCCCTAACCCTCGTCTTTGTCGAGACCATCGTCGGCCTTCTCCTGGTCCTCGGGCTCTGGACCCGCTCAGCCCTCCTCTTCGGCGCCCTCGCGATGGCCTCCCTAATCTTCGGCACCGCCCTCCGTTCCGACTGGGACATCCTAGCCATCCAACTCTTCTACGCCTTCCTTTACGCCATCCTAATCGCCGCCCGCGAATACAATTCCTTTTCTCTCGACGCTCTCCTGAATCGCTAATCCATTCTCCATCCCGTCGTTAGACAACCGCGTCGGCTTCATTCCTCAGGCCCTCGCCAAGACCGCTTTAGACAACAGGCCGCATTGTTTATCCGATCCCGTTCTCGTCGGAGACGACCGGCCGCGCCCACACGCCGGACAACGCGCTCATCGCACCTGTCCGACTATCACCGTCGCGTCATCCGTCTGTCTTCCCCGCGAAAATTCCTCCATCGCCGCGAAAATCTCTCGAGCAATTTCCTCGGGCTCTTCCGCCGCGCTTTCTTCCACTGCCTTTCGCAGCCTCTCCACTCCCCACTCCTCGTCCCCAGGGTTTCGCGCTTCGGTCAACCCGTCTGTATACGCGATCATTAAATCGCCCGGGTTAAGCTGCACATTTCCCTCCTCGTAACTCCAGTTCGGGAAAATTCCCACCGGCACGCCGCCCGTTTCAAGCGCGATCACAGTCCGATCTTTTCGAATCACCAGCGGAGGATTGTGGCCCCCATTGACGTAGTGCAGCGTGCGTGCGCTTCCTTCGAAAACTGCATAAAACAATGTTGCGTAGCGGTCTGCAAGGGTCGAAGCACACGTCTGCGCATTTACCGCGGCCAGCACAGCCGCCGGATCGTCTCCCGCAAAGCAAGCGGCGGTGCGCAGCGACGACATCACGCTCGAAATCATGAGTGCGGCTGCCAGGCTTTTGCCGGAAGCGTCTCCGATGGCCAAGCCCAACCGGTTGTGCGCGAGTGGCAGGAAATCATACCCATCCCCGCCCAGCGCCAGCACTTGCCGGCATAGTGCGCTGTATCTCAGGGTGTCTATCCTCGGTCCCGGGCGCTCCATGAACCTCTGCTGTACGTCGCAGGCCGTTGCCCAGTCCTGGCTCACATCCACTGCCACGGTTTCGGTCGTCATTTTCGCGCCTCTGTAGCTATGTCGTTCCTCAAGGTGCAAAATCGACGTGGCTAGGGCCCGTCTTTTTGCTCAAAAAATGATTCTCGTGAATGTAGAGAACAGCTTTCCCGCTCCGACTACTCAGTGAAAGCGCAAACATTGCGCCACGAAGGGAGAAAAGCACATGAAATACATCTTGCTGATGACCGGTTCAAAGGCAGGCGTTGGTTCCTACCAGGCATGGATCAAGAACGATAGAGACACCCACATGGCCGTCCTTCAGTCCATCAACAAAGAGTTGACGGAATCCGGCGAATTTGTAGCTACGCAAGGTCTGACCCCGCCGCACGAGGCTCGCATCGTCCGCGGCGAGCGCAACGGCATGCCGCTCACCGACGGCATCTTCCCTGAATCCAAAGAGTTTCTCCTCGGTTATTGGATTGTTGACGTCAAGTCTCCCGAGCGCGCTTACGCCATCGCCGGCCGCATCTCTTCCGCGCCCGGTCCCGGCGGCGTCCCGACCAACATGCCCATCGAAGTGCGTCAGTTTGCCGACTACTCCTCAAAATCCTCGTAGCGTAATGTCGGGAGTGGAGCGCGTGTTCCGACTACCGGGTGAACGGTCCGAACTGCCAAAAAAAGGAAAGGAGCCAAATCTTGAAATACATTCTAATGATGAATGCTTCCAAAGCCGATTGGGAGGGATACGCGAAGTGGTCGAAAGCGGACTTGCAGCGCAACGTCGCCTTCATGCGCAACTTCAGCAAGGAGCTTAAGGACGCCGGTGTCTTCGTCGCCACCGAGGGCTTGGGTTGGCCCAATGAAGCCAAGCTCGTACGCGCGGCTAAAAACGGCGAACCCATCACCGATGGCGTCTTCGCCGAATCCAAGGAATTCCTTGCGGGCTATTGGATTATCGATGTCGAGAGTCCCGAGCACGCCTACAAGATTGCCGCGCGTGCGTCGGCCGCTCCCGGCCTCGACGGCGCTCCCGGAAGCATGCCCATCGAGGTCCGGAAAGTTCTGACCGGCTTCGCCGATCTCGGCCTTTGACGCCCCTACCGAGGAGCCTACCCGTGGCAGAACAACCTTCCACGCCTTCCGTCGAGCACGTGCTCCGCGAACTGACGCCCCAGGTGCTCGGCGCCGTCGTGCGCAGATTTCGCGACTTCGCCGCCGCCGAAGACGCCGTTCAGGAAGCTCTACTCGCCGCCGCCTTGCAGTGGCCCGACCAGGGCCTCCCACGCAATCCTCGCGGCTGGCTCATCCAGGTTGCCTTCCGCCGCATGACCGACCAGATTCGCAGTGAGTCCGCTCGCCGCCGGCGCGAAAACGAAATAGCGCAGGAGGCCGCCCGCCTGCCCGAGCCCACCGCCGACATTGAAACCCCGCTCGAAGAAGAAAAGGACGACACTCTCGTCCTTCTTTTCATGTGCTGCCATCCCGCTTTGACTTTGTCTTCCGCCATCACTCTGACTTTGCGAGCCGTCGGCGGCTTGACTACCGCGGAAATCGCCAAAGCTTTCTTCGTTCCCGAAGCCACCATGGCGCAACGCATCAGCCGCGCTAAGCAGAGCATCAAGGACTCCGGCATTCCCTTCCAACTCCCCACCGCCCAGGAACGAACGCAGCGCCTGCGCGCCGTCATGCACGTTCTCTATCTCATCTTCAACGAAGGCTACACCAGCAGCGGTGGTTCGCAATTGCAGCGCGTCGAACTCTCCCGTGAAGCCATCCGCCTGACGCGCGCCCTCTTCAGCCTGCTCCCCGACGATCCCGAAGTCGCCGGCCTGCTTGCCCTCATGTTGTTGACGGATGCTCGCCGCTTCGCTCGCAGCAGTCCCGATGGCGACCTGATCCCTCTAATGCAGCAGGATCGCTCTCTCTGGGTTAAAGCGGAAATCGCCGAAGGTCTCGCTCTGGTCTCCGCTACCTTGCCCAAAGGTTCCGTCGGTCCTTATCAGTTGCAGGCCGCGATTGCCGCGCTTCACGACGAAGCCACACGCCCCGAAGACACCGATTGGCCCCAGATTCTCGCTTTCTATGATCTTCTTCGCCGCATGGCCGATAACCCCATGGTCGCTCTCAGCCACGCCATCGCCGCGGCCATGGTCCACGGCCCTGCAAAGGGCCTCGAGCTTCTCGACGCCCTCCAGTCTGACCCCCGTGTCGCCGAGCATCACCGCCTGGACGCCGTTCGCGCCCATCTTCTAGAAATGGCCGGCGACTTCGACGCCGCCATCAACCACTATCGCGCAGCCGCCGGAAAAACCAACAGCCTCCCCGAGCGCAACTACCTCCTAACCCAAGCCGCCCGCCTCTCCGCCAACCCCCGCTTCACCTCCCCGTCACAATAAATTCCGCCTCTGTCGCCCCAACCGCAAACTTCTACTCCTTTGAAAGCCACCGGATCGCAAAACGAAAATCCTGCACTATACTTTCCATCATTTCTCCCAGCGCTCCGATCGGACTCACCTTGAATCTCCTCAGCGAACCTTCAAAAGTTCTCGCGAAGAAACGCCAAGGTCTACCTCCTCCGGTAAGTTCGCGGGGTCGAGTTCGATTGGAATGCTATAACGTGGTGCGCCCGCAATCGTTTTGCCGTCGTTGGTTATATCTTCGGCAAAGATGCGTATACGCCCGTCTCCATAGATATGCAGTTCCGCTAGGCCGCCTTGATTTGCCTTTGCAAAGTACGTCGTATTGCCGAGCTTTTCGTATTCCGGTGTGTTTTGGTAAGCGACATAAGTCCATGCGCCTGCCGCAGGTTTGCCGTCGGGCCAGGTAACCCGGACCTTTAGTTTCCGCTCCCGCAGCTGGCTCACCGCAAGAATTACATTCTTGATGTGTTCGCCCTCGCCGATTTCCAGAACACCAGCATCTTCCGGACGGCTTCCGCCCGGATAATACAACGTGCCATAGGAAGACTCCTCGCTCGGCCCGTTGGGATTGATTGTCAGTTTGTAGCGGCCAGGGGCTAGAGGGCCGATGCGAAAGTGGCCATTTGCGTCGTTTTGGCGAAAAAACACTGGGTTGACGCGCGCGTACCTCGTGTCCGTATTCTTCAACGACAGCCAAACGTGTGCTGGTCCACCGGCGCTGGATCTAACCTCACCTTCAATACTCCCATTCCAAACCACCGCGAAATTTGCCTCGCTGAATTTCTTTCCCAGCAGCGTTCTTTTGTCCACCGTGCGATCGAACGCGTATTCCGTGTCAGGTAAATCGAGACTCAACGAATAGACGGCAGGCGGCAAACTTTCGCTCTCGTAGATGCCTTCTTGATCCGACGTCAGAATGGCTGTCCCCGCCGGACCGCTTAGTCGAATTCGGGCGCCGGCCAGCGGCGTCTCGGCCTTAGGCGGCATGTCTATCGCTGCATATCCGCCGCTTCGCTCGTCGGTCACTTGCCCTATGATGCGCCCACCGCTGAAGTCGCCCGATTCGCGCAGAACGCGCATCTCCACCGCCGAGTAAACGACGGGCCGCGTTCGGGTACACATTCCAGTTTCGACAATCGGAAGATACTTCGTTAGAAGCCCTCCGGCTCGATTACCATCGATAAAATAATTCTCGCCTTCCCAGAATATGTTGTTCGTCACCAGCACGAACCGCGGTGCCCACTCACCCGGCCCCCAATAACGCTTTTCCACACATTATAAAAGGGCGCCCCTTTGGAGTAGGTTTTGAGTGCTTGGCTCATTCCCTACAAGAAAGGAACACCCTCTATGACTAGCACTAAATATATCGGCTTAGACGTGCATAAGGAAAGCA
>JBARJI010000131.1:0-6700 GCA_049800195.1 Candidatus Acidiferrum sp. | reverse complement strand
CACTTCAATCTGCCGCAGCAGCGTGACAATCTGCTCCGGTTTGTATTTCCTTGTCGGCATACCAGCGCTCCTTCAGAGTGAATTCTCTCTCACTTCCGCTGGTACAAAAAATCCCGGTCAGGTCAGGGTCAGGACAAACTCGGGCGGCAGCTCAGAATCTGAAGTGAGCGCCCAATTGTATGACGCGGGCGCCGCCTACGAAACTAGTGATGGTGCCGGCCGTGGACAAGCCAATACTGGCGTTGGGATTGCCATAGTTCGTATGGTTAAACGCATTGTACATGTCCGCCCTAAACTCGAGGCTTGACCTCTCCCAGTGGAGGGGGAAGAGTTTTCCGATACTTATATCCACATTCGAGAAACCTGGTCCAACCAGGATGTTTCGTCCGGAGTTACCAAAGGTCCCGCTCGCTGGGAAGCCGAACGCCGCCGGGTTGAACCACTCCTGAATTGTAGGATTGGAAACATGCGGGTTGCCGACCAATTCTGGATATAATGCCGAACCAGCGCTGAGGGATTGGGCAAGCCCTGGATCAATCCCATCGGCAGTCGAACCCAGGACCTCCGGGGTAAACGGAGCGCCAGAGTGCCATTGGAATAGTGTGGAGACGCGCCAGCCGCCCGCTATCTGGTCAAGCGGCCCGTGGAGCGGATACTGGCGACCGCTGCCGAAGGGTAGCTCGTAGAGGATCTGACCGACTAAGGTGTGGGTCATGTTGAAATCAGACAGACCGTAGTTGGCGGCAGGGCTGTAAGCGTTCTGATATTCATCGATGCCCGATCCATGACCGTTGCCGGTGCCGGTGTCGAGCGACTTCGAGTATGCATAATTGAACTGGAAGTTCAGGCCGTAGGACATCCTCTTTTGCAGGCGCACTTGCAGCGCGTTGTAATTCGACCACCCATCGTAAATCTGGGCAGCAATCGAGTTGAATACAGGGTTGGGATTCCCGCAGTTGTAGCCCGTGCATCCCAATTCTGTGACGGGGGCCTGATCGATGTCCGTGGCAAAGTTCAAGTTCCTGCCTCGTGTGTAGACGTAGCTGGTATCCAGCAAGATGCCGCCCACGAATTCGTGCTGAACGCTGAAAAGGAACTGTTGCACGTACGTGGTAGGTATGCTTGATGGGTAGTACTCCACGCCGCTGAAGTTGTCGATTTCCGGCGAAAGAGTCTGCAATGTCGGGTATACCACTGTACCAGAAGGCGGTCCGGTCGCCAATTTGAATGCGTAGCTTCCGTTGACGTACCCTCCATTGCCATTGTTGTGTGGATTGAAACCGAGACCAAGCGCTCCATCGGTGTAATTCTCGGCGTCACGTGGCGCGTCAAAAATGCCGTAGCTCGCCCGGACGGACCATTTTTGGTGGGGGGACCAAGCAACGCCGATTCGAGGAGCAAATTCCTTATAATCAGCGTTTTCAATGGTGTTGAGATTTGTTGTGGACCCTCCGTATGCAAGGTCGCTCTGCCCGCCAAAGAGGATGGCGCCTTTGTAGAGCCCTCCATCCGCGGAATTGGGTAGATATGGATCGTAATTTCCGAAGAGATTATCGGTCACACCCCAACCGGTTTGTGCCTGCCACCGAAGACCCAAGTTCAAAGTTACCTTGGAAGAGAGCTTGTAGTCATCGCTGGCAAACAACGAGGTGCTATAGGTGTGGGCGCTCGTCGGGTCGTATGTATAGACATACCACCCGTAAACGTCGCCAGAGAGGAAGTCGGCGTAGGGGATTCCGGTGACGCCTCCGTTGAACTCGAAATTGCCCGAGCTGAGATCGCCCCAATTGGTATAGTCTTGGTAAATTCTGTCGAACTCTCCGCCAACTTTGATAGTGTGCTTACCGTGAATGAGGGTAAGTACATCGGAAACGTTGTACACGCCTTCGCCCAAGGTGGCGTCGATGTTGCCGTTTTCGCTGCATCCCGCGCCCAAGGCGTAGCATCCGGTTTCCCCTCCTGCGCCGGCATCAATGGAAATCTTGGGAAACACGTTATTTGGAGCGTTGGTGCCGTAAGCTGGCTCAAGCCCGAGCGACGTGGGGTCGTTCTTTCCAAGGGATGGCGGCACGTATTTATCGAGCTCGCGGCTGGCGCCCACACGAAGTTCGTTTAGCATGGTCGAGCTAATGGTATAGACGTACGTGAGTTGCCCCGTCAGATCGTAGTTGTTCCCCAAGGAATACGAAGTAGCGTCATTGGGGTACAACGGATCGGCGGGTACATACGACACCTCGTTGGGGTAATAATTGAAACTAAAGGAGAGTTTCTGGGCTGAGGAAAGATTGTAATCGACCTTGCCCGTATACCACGTGGACGTGTTCGGGCTGCTCCCGTTGAACACATAGTTGTTAATAGCGGGGCAAGTTTGCGCTACGGCTGCCGATACATTCGCTGGACCAGGGCATCCTGCAATCCATCCCGGAGCCGTTGCTGCGGGGAAATAGCTCTGCAGCTTCAACGCCACCGGATCATAGGTTCCCAGCAGCGTTCCCGTGGGGCCGAAGTAGGTCGGGTTGGTTGCTCCAGTGATTCCGTAAAAATCCCCCGCTTCCATAGCTGCCGTGGGGTAACTGTACAGTCCGGAAGTGGGAGTAGACGAAGGGTTGCGCTGATAGTCGAAAAAGAAAAATAGCTTATTTTTTAGAACTGGCCCGCCCACGCTACCGCCGTATTCGTTCCAGTGTTCCACCGCTTTCGGCTGAGTATGATCTTGGTAGCCCCTGGCGTTGAGGGCCGTATTCTGAACAAATTCGTACGCACTACCGTGCCATTCGTTCGTCCCACTCCTCGTAATCACGTTGATGGATGCGAGACCATTGCCATACTGCGCGGGTGCGTTGCCGGAATTGACGCTGACCTCGGAAATGCTATCGACCGGGGGGTAGAAATTGCTGCTGTTGAAGTCTCTCGGAGCGGTGGCCGACGACCCGTCAGCCAGGAAATTGACGTTGTATCCCTGCGTTCCATTGATGCCGATACCCTGGCCGTTTGCTTCGCCGGCCCCTCCGCCCGCATTCACGCCCGGGATAAGCTGAATCAGCTCGGCGCGCCAGTCGGTTCCAACGACAGGCGCCGTGGCAACCGCCTGAGTACTGAGGTCGACGTGCTGGCCAGTCGTTTCCGTTTCGACGAGTGGCCCTGCGCCGCTCACCACGACTTCCTGTGTAGCGACCCCCAGTTGGAGCGCGCCGTCAATTTCCAGAGTTTGGATTTGGAGCACGATGCCGGAGCGAACAAAATCCCGAAAGCCCTGCTTCGAGAATGTGACGCTATAGTCGCCCGGCGACAAGAAAGGGACATCGTACAAGCCGGATTGGTTCGTGGCCGTAGGAGTTACGACGCCGGTCTGCACGTTCTTGATCGAGACCGACACTCCAGCCACAACGGCTCCTGACGGATCCGTGACAGTGCCTTTGATTTCTCCAGTGTTCGAGTTCTGCCCCCTCGCCAAGGGAGCAAACAAATTTGCCAGCAGCAACAAGCACAGGCAGCCATACTTACGAAGAGCATGCGCATTCATCTCGTGGTCCTCCTAAGAGCTAGATCCCACCCGCACTTAGCAAACTATGTCCAATCGCCTACCAACAACCTGATCGCAATCCGCACTCGTCAAGAATGAGTTTCCGGGCCTTAGTCCACTTCATCGACTGCTATCGCATGTTGCGCGGCTTTCCATTCGCATTCTCGGCACACGACGAAGAACGAAAGCACCACGCGGGGTCTGCTCTTCCCTCGCCAACGATGCACCTCAGCAACGCCTCGACAATTTGTTAAGTTAACCCGGCCTCAGGCTACGATCCCATGCAACTGCCTAGCACAAACCGGGCTGCCCAATTTTTCCATATTGTAGGTTTGCCTCCTACAGAGGGGCATCCGTCTAAAGTAGGATTATCGATGAGTGGCATTCTTTTTTTCTATCATTGGGAGATTGAGGGTGCCCCAGGCGTTACCTCAGCCAAGAGGCTGTGCGGTTGCATGCGCCATCCTGGGCTATCTTCGTGGATCCAGGTTGGCAACAGCTTCGTACTCCAGGAGGATTTGGACATCTTTCAATTGGGAGACTTGACCGTCTGCGGGGAAGATCGGGCGCGCGCCGGGCGGGAGGTAGATCGGAGCATCTTCCCGCAGAGGCAAAATCCGGAGTTCGACCTCGGTAGGCGAAGCGGGTGCTGACGGAGTTCCGAGCCCAACTTCCCATGGCGCACCGTTGAAAAAATTGTCGGTAAGAAATTGGCCGGCTTCATAGACGCGAGCCACGTCGCCGGCGTAAGAAATCCGAAGAAATACCTTCCTCACGGCAGTGGATTGGATGGGCGGGATGTGGATGGACCAGCGGGCGGCCCCATCGAAAGCGGTCTCTTTTGGCGCAGTCGCCACTTCCCTGCCCATGCTGACGGGAGGCTGCGGGCTGGCGCCCTCTTGTTTTTCGACAACCGCCGAGACGTTTGTGGCCGCGACATGGGTCGCGTATTTGAAAAAAAATCCGTCGCGGCCCGCAGCCGTGAAGCCAGAAGGCACGCGCTCCAGCTTGGGGAAAATCTCGAAGTTCAATTGAGCGGGATCGCTGCTGCGAAGATGGACGTGGTTCTCCTCGAAATACAAGTCAGCGGAGGAAAGCAGCAAGCGCTCCCGTCCATTCAGGGTGGCCTTCCAA
This sequence comes from Candidatus Acidiferrum sp., assembly GCA_049800195.1. Lineage (GTDB taxonomy): Bacteria > Acidobacteriota > Terriglobia > Acidiferrales > UBA7541 > Acidiferrum. The sequence goes on along the minus strand of JBARJI010000131.1, from coordinate 2,043 downwards.
GTGCTCTTGGCCATTTCGCGAGAAAGAACCAGGACCTGCGTGTCCTTGCCTGCTTTGTCTCTGATCCGAATGACGGCTTTTTGCCCGGGCTGGATGCCGTCGACAAAAACGAGGCCCTGCTCTCTCGTCCTTCGAGCATGAAAGGTCTCGATGGATTCACCCGCTCCGGCTCGAAACGCGAATTCCGCGGGAACGCCCGGCCACTCGAAAAACACAAACGTGTTGAGCTCCTCCAGTTTGCACAAAAGTTGTGCCGTCGCATATTCCAGAACGGCGCCGCCGATGGGCAGGTTCACCGGCCATATTGGGTATGCCCCACTTGGTATGTCCACCGGCCGTCGCGGGACAACTATCGTTTCCGAAGAAAGTTTCAATTCGACTTGAAAATTCTTCCGCTCCGGAAGCGGGTAGGTCCTCTGATAGTTGTTGATGAAAATAAATCCGCGATTTCCCTCGACCCGCGCAGCGACGCGCGGCGTTGCCGTATCCAGCTTGCTCTGCGGCATCACAGCCGGGAAGTGAGCGGTCATAGGAGCGAGCACCGCTCCGAAATCATGTAAGAACAAATGCAAGGACTTGAGTTCCCGAAAGGACGGGTTCATCTGCCCAAATTCGCCGAGGGGAGCCTGAAAATCGTAGGATTTGACCGGCAAGTCGTTGGGATAGCCGGTAGCCTGCGATTCCTGCAGAGTGGTTAGCTTGCCCTCGGGGTTCGTCCCGCCATGAAACATATAGTAACCGTAAAGTGTGACACCCGAGCCCAGTTTCACGACGGCCATAGCCGCCGTGTCTTCGGCGTTCATTAAAGGCCGCCGGTGATAGGCGAGTTCCATCCCTCCTCCCATTTCCGCAGTCAGGAAGGGATAGGAAGCATATTTCTGATCGAGGTCCGGTCGTTTCGAGCGCAGGTCGTCGCCGATATTTTCGTCGCAGCGGATTGACGAGAAGAAGAAGTTGGCATTGGGAGGCAGAGGTTTTAGCGAGCGGCTCCAGAAGGCGTCGGCGTAGCCTCCAAACACAGGAAGTATTTGCTGTGAAGGAACCTCCGCGGCGTCCCATGCCGTCTCTGTATAGAAAGGCGCGTCAAGGCCAGCATCGCGGGCGAGCTGCAGTAGGGTGAGTATATGCTCGACCCCTTTGCCAGGGCCTCTTTCGTGATACTCGTTCTCAATCTGGACGCCGATGATCGGGCCGCCATCCTTCCAGAAAAGATCCTTCACTTGCCGGCCGATTTGGCCATATAAACGCCGTACAAAGCGAAGATAGTCGGGATCATTCTGGCGGACTGGATAATGAGCCACGAGCCAGTCGGGGAGCCCGCCGTTGCGGACCTCTCCGTGAGCCCAAGGACCTACTCGAATCCAAACATACATGCCATGTTTGGCGCATAGCTGAATGAATCGCCGCAAATCGCGGCGACCGGACCAATCGAACTGTCCCTCGATCTCTTCGTGGTGAATCCAGAAGGCGTATGTCGAGACAATCTGAATGCCCCCGGCTTTCATCTTTAGAATTTCTTCTTCCCAGCCAGATTCCGGATAGCGGGAAAAATGGAACTCTCCCATGACGGGAAACCAAGGCGCTCCATCCAGCGTTAAATAACGACTGTTGGCGCCTAAGACGTGGCCGCTTGGGGATTTTCCCCCGACCGAAAAGGACAGTGGCTCAGGCGGAACAGTTTCCTTACTTGCGTCGATAAAAACTGAGGAGTCCTTCTCTTCACCCTGCAGTGCGGCAGGGGATGGAGGAACCGTCTCACAGATTGTTAGCAGACCTACGGCGAGGAAAATACATGGCAGCACTCTCATGGTATGGGGTAGCCGGTGCCCGAAATGGCCCGGCGAAGCTATCGCATCCAGGGAGTCAAGGAATCCAACTAAGGTTGTAGTACGAAATACCGCGGCAAAATGTGGGGACTTCCTAGAAGTTGTCTCATAAACACTTTCAGCCCACGGAAGAGTTGAAAGATAGTCCAAAACGGAGCAAATCGAATGCATGGATCTGACCGACGCCCAGTGGGCCATTCTCGAACCGCTGTTCCGG
>JBARJI010000130.1:0-23001 GCA_049800195.1 Candidatus Acidiferrum sp. | reverse complement strand
CCTCGCTCGGACTTCCCGAGCTCACGGCTCATGGTTAGTTCAACCCGCCGAACCGCCGGATGCGGACCCGCATGTCCGGTCGTGTGGGAGGGGAGGACGGGCAACCGTCTCCCCTATCCCGATCGATGGCGTTCAATAATCTCTTTGCCGCGTTCGACGACTTCGACGCGCCTGGACGAGAAATGCCGATTGTGCCAAGCTGGTGTGGATTCAGCGAAGTCGCAATTTTAAGCGACTTCTGCGGGGTGGAAAACGATGAAAATACGATTTGCAGCCCAATGGTAGCCACTTTGTTTGCAGCCGTTTTGACATTGGCAACGGACGGCACATGGACCGGCTATATTTCGGACAGCAACTGCGGCGCAAAGGGCGCAAACAATCGGGCGCGCGAATGCACGATAAAATGCGTGCAGGACGGCGCGAGATATGTGTTCGTCAACGGCTCTGACAAGAAAGTGTATATTGTGGACGCGCAAGACAAAGTGGCGGAACACGCCGGCCATCACGTCATCGTGAAAGGCACAGTTGAGGGCCACACCCTTAGGGTGCAAAGCATAGAAATAGCCCCGGACAGAAAGTAAAGACCTTTTCAGAATCCATTTCCCAGACGGGCGGAGCCTCGCCGACGCCCGTTTTGTTTTTTGAAACAACGCGGATTTCCGTTACGATAAAACCAGACCTATGAGCACAACTCTACTGCACGCCGGGCGAGCTCTGACTCCGGCAGCTGAAATTTCCGACGCAGGAATTCTGATTCGTGACGGCGTGATCGAGGAACTCGGGCCGCGGGAGGGCATGCGTCTGCCTGTGGATGCTCAGGAAATCTCCGCCCTCGACAAAATCGCCATTCCCGGATTCTTGGATGTTCATATTCACGGCGCGGGCGGGCACGACGTTATGGAAGGCACTGCGGAAGCACTCGCAGGTGTGACAAAGACGGTAGCGCGCCACGGAACCACTTCGTTTGTGGCAACCACGGTGACGGCCAGCCTGGACGACACGATTCGGGGCGTCGAAGGAATTGCACACTACATTTCGCAACAGCACGAAACAGACGACACCCGGGCCGAGGTGCTGGGGATTCATTTTGAGGGCCCCTTTCTAAGCCCCGCCAGGCGTGGCGTACATCCGCCGGAGTGGCTGAGGCTGCCATCAGCGGAGCTTCTCGAAAAATTCCTCCAGGCGGCGGCAGGCAACGCCCAGATTTTAACGATTGCCCCCGAGCTGCTGGGGGCCATCCCGTGCATCGACGCGGCGCGAAATGCGGGAATGATCGCGGCCGTGGGTCACACGGATGCGACGTACGAGCAGACGCGCGCGGCCATTGCCCACGGTGCGCGGCATGCAGTGCACGTCTACAACGCCATGCGCCCCTTTTCCCACCGCGATAGCGGCGTGATTGGCGCCGTCTTGACTTCGCCGGAAGTGACTGCGGAGCTGATCGCGGACGGCGTCCACGTGGAAGAGACGGCCATGAGAGTGCTCCTCCAGGCAAAAGGGCCGGAGCGCATGATCCTGATTAGCGATGGAACTGCGGCGACGGGAATGCCGGACGGAAATTACACGCTTGGAAAGCTGGAAGTGACGGTGACCAACGGGATTTGCCGCAATTCGGAAGGTAAGCTTGCAGGTAGTACGCTGACATTGGACAGAGCGCTCAGAAACATAGTTGCACTGGGGATTCCGCTGGCTGATGCGGTGCGCATGTTGACTCTGAACCCCGCGGCACTTCTCGGAATTGAATTCAAAAAGGGCGCGCTACGAAACGGAGCGGACGCCGATATTTTGCTGCTCGATGAAGGATTGCAACTGACGAATGTTTGGGTGCGTGGCGTCGCTCTAGGGTAGAGGCCCCCTGAGGGGATCCAAATGTGATTTGGGCAGGCGAGGCGAGAGCCGGTTCGACGTCAGGAATTTAGAGGAATGTTGAGATCCTCCGCCAGTTGTTCGGGGTCGAACGGACTGCAAGCAAAATAGCGCCCTCCAACCTCCAGCGTAGGCACCCTGCGTCTGCCTTGGTTTGCTTTGATAACGATTTCTTCCGCGGCCGGATCTTCCTCGATATTCACTTCCCGGAATTCCACTCCGCGTTCTTTTAAGAAGGATTTTGCACGCCAGCAATCGGGACACGAACGGGTAGTGTAGATCGTTACTATTTCCATCGAGCGCTCCGACCGCATTGGATGCCGGACATTGGCCAACGTCGCACGCTGCGCGAGACGCATAGCGCGCAACAACCATCAACGGCTCTCAATGGGAACGCCACGATACTTTCGCGCAACTTGTATGCGAAGGAGGGCGCGCTGGAGTGCGATGGAAGCACGGTCCCAATCGATATTCGGATCGGCCGTGGCCAGACGCTTCTCGGCCCGCGCTTTTGCGGCCTCGGCGCGGGCGAGATCAATTTCGGCCGCACGTTCGGCAGTCTCCGCAAGGACGGTGACACGGTCGCCCAAAACTTCGGCGAAACCTTGGATAATAGCGAGCGCTCCGCTGGCGTTTGCACCGCCTCCGCGATAAGTAAGCTCGCCGATTCCAAGCTCGGTCATGAGCGGCGCGTGGCCCGGCAGAATGCCGAGAGCTCCTTCCGAGCCGGGCAACTCGGTTTCGACAACGGTTTCGCGCAGGAATTGCTTCTCCGGCGTGACGATGATCAACTCGATGGAGTCAGGAAGCATTTGTATTTCTAGGCGTTCGCCTTCATTTTTTCCGCCTTCGCCAGGGCCTCGTCGATTGTGCCGACCATGTAGAAGGCTTGCTCAGGGATATCGTCGTACTTGCCTTCGACGATTTCCTTGAAGCTGCGCACCGTGTCGGCAATCTTGACGTACTTGCCTTCGAGGCCGGTGAACTGTGCGGCCACGAACATGGGTTGCGAAAGGAATTTTTCAATTTTGCGAGCGCGTGCCACGGTGCGCTTATCTTCGTCGGAGAGTTCCTCAATGCCGAGAATCGCGATGATGTCCTGCAAATCCTTGTAGCGCTGGAGAATGGACTTCACGCCGCGCGCGACAGCGTAATGCTCCGCTCCGACGATGCGCGGATCGAGAATGCGCGAGTAGCTGGCCAGCGGATCGACAGCCGGATAGATGCCTCGTTCGACGATCTGGCGGCTGAGATTTGTCGTGGCGTCCAAGTGCGTAAATGTCGCCGCTGGCGCAGGGTCCGTGTAGTCGTCGGCGGGAACGTAAATGGCCTGCACCGAAGTGATGGAGCCGGATTTTGTGGAAGTGATGCGCTCCTGCAATTCGCCGATTTCGGTGTTCAGGTTCGGCTGGTAGCCGACGGCAGAAGGCATGCGGCCGAGAAGCGCGGAGACTTCCGAACCTGCTTGAACGAAACGGAAAATATTGTCGATGAATAGAAGAACGTCGAGATGCTCTTCATCGCGGAAATATTCCGCGACCGTCAAGCCCGTAAGGCCGACACGGAGGCGCGCGCCAGGCGGTTCCGTCATCTGGCCGTAGATCAGAGCGGCGCGTGATTTTTCGGAATTTCCTGGGACCACGACCCCCGCTTCCTGGAATTCCAGCCAAAGGTCGTTTCCTTCGCGGGTACGCTCCCCCACGCCGGCGAAAACGGAAACGCCGCCGTGCTGCATGGCGACGTTGTTGATCAATTCCTGAATGAGAACCGTTTTGCCGACCCCGGCGCCGCCGAACAATCCGATTTTTCCGCCCTTCAAGAAGGGCTGAATCAAATCGATGACTTTGATGCCCGTCTCAAACATTTCAAGAGTAGTGGACTGGTCCAGCAAGAGCGGCGCAGGGCGATGAATGGGGTAATTTGTTTTGCTCGTTAGCGGGCCGAGCTGATCAACGGGCTTGCCAAGCACGTTCATCACGCGGCCAAGCGTCGGTCGCCCCACGGGAACGGTGATGCCAGCGCCGGTGTCATAAGCCTTCATGCCGCGCACCAGACCTTCTGTCGGCTCCATGGCGACACATCGCACGCGGCCTTCGCCAAGATGCTGCTCAACCTCGGCGGTAACATCAATAGGCTCAGGAACGTTGAACCCTTCGCTGGTGATCTGAACCGCGTTGTAAATCGAGGGCAAATGCCCCTCTTCAAATTGGACGTCGAGGACAGGCCCAATAACCTGCACAATGTGTCCGACGGCTGCGTATTTCTCTGCCATGCCTTCTCCTACGCGGTGGATGATGCCCCGCTGACAATTTCAATAATCTCTTTGGTAATGGCCGCCTGGCGCACCTTGTTCATGTGCAGTGTCAAAGCCTCGATCACATCGCCGGCGTTTTTCGTTGCGGATTCCATGGCCGTCATACGCGCGGCGTGTTCGGCCGCGGAGGATTCCAACATGGCGCGAAGAATCTGCGTTTCGATGTAACGCGGGAGCAGCCGATCGAGCAGCAGCTCTTTGGGCTGCTCGTAAATATAGTCGATCTGACTGGAGGCCCGCTCCTCGGCGGATTCTTCATCCGCGCGCATCGCTTCGACGGGCAATAGCTTTTCGAGAACGAGGTTCGGCGTCATCACCGTCTTGAATTCGCTGAAGACGATGTAGACCGAGTCCGCTTGTTCTTTGGTATAGAGGTCGGTCACCACGGAGGAAATATCCCGCGCCGTCCCAAAGTTGACGCGAGCGAGGACGTTCACATATTCGGCGGCGATGGAGAAGCCCGCTTTTTTCAGCGCGTCGCGGCCCTTTTTTCCAACGGGAATCACCGAAATCTTTTTGCCCTTATTCGAGCGGAAGAACTCATTAGCTTTGCGCAAAATATTGGAGTTGAAGGCTCCCGCGAGACCCCTTTCACCGGTCATCACGACAACCAGAATCTTTTCCTCCGGGCGATGGGCGAGCAGTGGATGCTCAGGCTGATCGATGCGCGACATAATCGAGCGCAGCACGCGAGCAAGTTCCTTGGCGTAAGGCCGAGCGGCTAAAGCCGCTTCTTGCGCGCGGCGCAGCCGGGCCGCAGCGACGAACTTCATCGCGCGGGTAATCTGCTGGGTGTTCTTCACCGAGCGGATGCGTCGCCGGAAGTCGAGAAGTGTGGGCATCGTCGTTTACTACTTTTGGGGCCTCAGCTCGCCGCCGCAGCGACGGCAGCCGTGAAGCGTTCCTTGAAAGCATCCACGGCAGTCTTGATTTCGGCCTTTATGGCATCGTCGAGAGCCTTTTTCGCCGCGATATTTTTGAGCAGCGCGGGATAGTTGGTCTCGGCGAATTGCAGGAATTCACGCTCGAAGCGGCGAACGTCCGCGACGGCTACGTTATCCATCGCCCCGCTGGTCGCGACGTAAATGCTGAGCACCTGTTTTTCGATGGGGAGCGGCACGTACTGATCTTGCTTCAGGATTTCCGTGAGTCGCTGGCCACGCGCGAGCTGCGCCTGCGTAACCTTGTCCAGCTGATCGGAACCGAATTGCGCGAATGCGGCGAGTTCTCGGTATTGTGCCATGTCCAGACGCAAAGTGCCGGCCACCTGGCGCATGGCTTTGATCTGCGCGTTGCCGCCCACGCGGCTCACGCTGATCCCGACGTTGATCGCGGGGCGGATGCCGGCGTTGAAAAGGTCGGCTTCGAGATAGATCTGGCCGTCAGTAATGGAAATCACGTTGGTCGGAATGTACGCGGAGACGTCGCCAGCCTGCGTTTCAATCACCGGAAGCGCGGTGAGCGAGCCTGCGCCGAGCTTGTCGTTGAGCTTCGCCGCGCGTTCCAACAAACGGGAGTGGAGATAAAATACGTCGCCCGGGAAGGCTTCGCGACCCGGCGGCCGACGCAACAGCAAAGAAATCTCGCGGTAGGCCTGCGCGTGTTTCGAGAGATCGTCGTAGAAGGCGACGGCGTGGCGCTTGTTGTCTCGGAAATATTCACCCATGGCGCACGCGGCGTAAGGCGCGATGTATTGTACCGAAGCGGGCTCCGCGGCGCTGGAGGCTACCACGATGGTGTAGTCCATGGCGCCGGTGTCCGTTAGCGTCTTTACGATCTGAGCGATCGTCGAACGCTTTTGTCCGATGCCGCAATAGATGCAAATAACGTCGCCGCCCTTTTGATTGATGATGGTGTCCAGGATCACGGCGGTCTTGCCGGTTTGGCGGTCGCCGATGATCAATTCGCGCTGGCCGCGGCCGATGGGAATCATGGCGTCGATGGCTTTGATGCCGGTCTGCAGCGGCTCTCGGACCGGCTGGCGGTCGAGCACGCCGGGAGCGATGCGTTCGAGCGGGTTGCGCTGCTTCGAGACGATCGGTCCTTTACCGTCGAGAGGCTCGCCAAGCGGATTGACCACGCGCCCGATGAGGGCGTCTCCCACCGGCACGGACATGATCGTGTTCGTGCGCTTGACGACGTCGCCTTCCTTCAGCTCAGAGGACTCGCCCAGAAGCACCACGCCGACTTCTTCCTCTTCGAGGTTCAGCGCGATGCCGAAAATGTTGTGCGGGAAAGAGAGCATCTCGCCGGCCATGACCTTTTCCAGCCCGTGCACGCGGGCGATACCGTCGCCGACGCTGATAATTGCCCCCACTTCGTCGACGGATACCGTCTGCTCGTAATTTTCGATCTGCTCGCGCAGAATCTTGCTGATTTCGTCTGCTTTGATATTCGCCATGCCTGCTCCTGACTTCTATTTCCCTTATTCCGCCGTGAGGTCCGCACGCATTTCGTTCAAGCTGTTCCTCACTGAACCGTCGTAAATCGTATCCCCCACGCGCACCACTGCGCCGCCGAGCAGCGCGGGGTTCAGCGAATACTTCGCCTGGATTTTTTTCCCGGTGAGCCGTTCGAGAGTTTGCGCGAAGCGTTTTTTTTGCACCGCGCTCAGCTCGACGGCCGAAGAAATCTCCGCCTCCACAATGCCTTGCCGCTTCCGGATAACGTCCTGGAAGGCGCTGAGTATCTCCGGCAAGATGTGGCTCCGCTGGTGATCTGAAATGACAAAAAGAAAATTGCGGATGATTTTGTCCGCACCGATGCGCGCTGCGATTTTTTCAATGACGCCATGCTTGGCGCTGCGAGGCACTCCGGGACTCGTTAGAAAGTTGCGCAGCTCTGCCGAGATTGCGAAGGCCCCCACAAAATCCCCCAGTTGCTTGAGCGCCGCGTCAGCCGCGCCTTGCGCCAGCGCGACGTCCGCGAGGGCGTTGGCATATTGGAGGCTGGCGGATTTCAATTCGGCCTCCCTTCGAGGCTTTTCACGAAAGTATCCACCAACGATTCCTGCGCGGTGGGCGTGAGCTGCTTCGCAAGCAGGGATTCGGCGCCGTCCACGGCGAGCGATGCCGCCAGGGCCTTCAGCTCCAAGCGAGCTGCCCGCTCCGCCGCTCGAATTTCCGCTTGAGCCGCCACTCCAACTTTTTTCGCGTCGCTCTGCGCCAGCGCTCGGATGTGTTCCCCCTCCACGGCAGACTCGTGTTGCGCGGCAGCGTGGAGCGAGGCGATTTCCTGTTCGAGATGTGCCAGCTTACTTTCCGCTTCGCGGACTTGACGTTCCGCTTCTTCTTTTGCGGCAGTCGCTTTGGTGATCGCGGCCCCGATGCTTTCCGCGTTGCCGCGGAACCAACCGGGCAATTTCTTCGCAAAGAGCCAGACCACGATGCCTATCACGATCGCAAAATTGATCCACCTGAAAATGCTGCTGGCATTTTCCGACGCCGCACTGTTGCTTCCCTCGGCGGCGCGGGCGCTTAGCGCCACGCAGAAAAGGAGCGCGAACAAGCTCGCGAGGATTCTCCACCGGTTTTGCCTCAAGAACCCCCGATTCATCGCGCCTCTTTTCCGGAGCCGCCGGGCCGCCGCGGCTGGGGCATAATGCGCACGGCAATCTCGGCGGAAAGCTGCGCGACGGTGGCTTCGAGTTCCCGCCGGGCTGCGGCGAGTTCGCCGGCAATGCGTTCTTTGCCGCTGCCGACCTCCGCGGCAGCAGCGGCACGAGCCTGCTTGATCAGCTCGGCACGCTCATCCAGGAGCTTCTTTCGCGCAGTTTCCTGCTCGGCATAGACCTGCGCGCGGGCGTGTTTGAGGGCGTCCTGGTACTGCTTTTGCTTCTCCACAGCTGCAGTCTGGGCCTGCTCGGCCGCTCGCTGTGCGCCCACGGTCCGAGCCTCGCGCTCGGCCATGACCTTGAGCAGCGGCTTGAAGAAGAGCGCCCGCAAAATGAAGTAAAAAAGGAGGATGATCAGGACTGTAGGCACAGCCTGAAGCACCAGGTCTCCCAGTTGGCGAACCATTTCTTGCATTAAGTTGAGTAGCCTAACACTCGCTCTGGGGCCTCGGAACGGCCACCAAGTTGGCAGCCGCGCCGTGCCCCCCTACCCGGGAAGGGGCAAGACGGTGGGCCTGACGCTGCCTAATGAACAATATTTTATAGCATTCGGTAGAGCCTGGCGTCAATGTGACCTGCGGAACCTTGGTAACTGAATTCTGCTTCTGCGCGGTTTGCTTTAGTCTGATTACACTGTGGGCTCGCTCATCGAAGGAGAAAGAGAATGGAGCAGCGCGTGAGTTTAATCACCCTTGGCGTCGCGGATTTGGCGCGTAGCGGAGAGTTCTACGGGCGCCTTGGATGGCGCCGGTCCATGTTGAAAGCTGAAGGCGTCGTATTCTTCCAAGCAGGCGGCATGGCTCTCGCGTTGTACCCGCGAGTAGACCTTGCCAAGGACGCGAAAATTGCCCCCGAGGGTGATGGCTTCAGCGGAATAGCGCTGGCCTACAACGCGCGCACTCGGGAAGAGGTAGATTCGGTCCTTGCAGAGGCTCAAGCCGCAGGTGCAAGAATTCTCAAGCCTGCCGAAGAAGCGTTCTGGGGCGGATATTCCGGATACTTCGCCGATCCCGACGGGTTTCCTTGGGAAGTAGCCTGGAATCCGTCCTTTCCGATCATGCAAGATGGAAGCATCCGGATTCCCGACTAACTGCACTCAAGGTTCAAGCTATTTGGCGCTGGCAGGCGGTGCGCCGGGATTCGTGCTGCTCGAGGCGCCTGCGCCGTTCACGTCATCGGAGACTTCGTGAATAGCGGCTACGATAGTGTCCGGCCGTTCAAACGGGATCATATGATCGCTGTCGGGGACTAGAATGCGCTTGCCTCGCGTGGAAAGGTTCGCCTCTCTCATCTGCAAATCATCCACCCAGATTTTATGGAACCAGTCCATATCCTTCTCCGTAAATCCCGGAGGTAACTGGGATAAAGCCGGTGCTTTGCCTGCTGTTAGAACGATGAGCGGTTTGTCCCCGAGATTGCCCGCCGCCCGCACTTCGTCGGCGCTTTCCGAAAAAAAGCTCATTTCCGAGCCAGTCGCCTCGATGAATTTGGTTTGCATCTGCAGATAAAGGATTTCCTGGCCAAACTCCTTCGAAACGCCAGGAGCTTCCCCCTGGTTGCGCTGAGCGAAGCGGGTGATGCCAAAGTGGATCAGAAAGGGAGCGAGCATTTCGTCGCGCTTCAGCTCCGCGCTCATTTTTTTCATGTTCGCTTGGAACACCGGCGGCAGCCGCGCTAATTGATCTTCGTGCGAAGCATCCACAAGCACCATGCCCACGACTTCATTCGGGTACTGCCCGTTATAGACGCGCACATTGTACCCGCCAAAAGAATGTCCGACCAAAATGTAAGGTCCCTTCTCGTTCGCGGCTTCGAGCAAAGCGTGCAGCTCCTTGGCAATCTCCAGGCTCGTGCGCGGAACGGAACTCGCCCCGCTCCAGCCGTAGCCCGCCCGGTCGTAGGAACACACTCGCGTGAATTTGGCGACTTCCGTTTGCACCGGATTCCAACCGATTGCGGGAACGCCCAACCCGCTGTCCAAAATTACCGTGGGACTGCCCTTGCCGCGGCAATCCAGATTCAGACTCAGATTGTTGAATGCCGGACCAAGAGAAACAGATGTGCCTTGTTGCGGAAATCTGCGTTCGTCCTCTCTGTTTCCGAGAGCCTCATAGCTCGCGCCCACAACGGCAGCCACTATCACCAGCAGCAGGAGCCCCAGAAAGATGCGGCCCAACCAGCGCTTCAGACCGCCGGCACGGGTTGAAACATTTGTTGCAGTTTCGTTTTCCAAGGAATTCTCCTGCGATTCGGCTTTGCACCACTTTGGAAGAGCGGATATTAGACTGCGCGATGGTGTGCGTCAATGGATGTAAATGGGGTGTAAGCGAGAGGGCCCGGGGAAGGCGCAAGGAAATCTGGGCGCATAGGGCTTGGCGTCAGGCTCGCCGGGGTGCGATCCATTTGTTGAGGGCCGCGATCCGCGGCAAAAATGCCAGCGCGCCAAGCTCCTGAAATCGCGTGGCGTGTTTGCGGTATTCATGCGCGCCGGGCGGCAAAATCGCCATGAAAGGAACGCGCGCATCCCGTGCCGCGAGAGCGTCGTCGATGTTATCGCCAATATACAGCGCCGTCGCCGAATCGCGGCCGCCGAGAATCTTCAGCAATCCATCCGGATGCGGCTTCTTGTGTTTGACGTCGTCCATGGTAATGATCGTCCGGAAGCTTTGCGTGCCTGGCCAGTTGTCGAATGTATACGAAAATTCCTGCCGCGTTCGGCCGGTGAATAGGTTGAGCTCGAAGCGCCGCGCCCACCGCTCGATTTGCCGCGGCGAAACCACGAGCTTTTCCTTGCGCACGTTTCCGGGCTTGCCGTTCTTCCCCCAATAGAATTGCTCAAACGCCGCGCGAGCTTCCTCATACGTGGTCGGCCGCCCCAGCGCGGTGGCCCAGTTCGAAACCATTCTCCAATCATCGTTATTGCCGGGTTTGCTTTTCCATTTGTGCAATTCGGACCACGCAACGCGCTTGCCTGTCAGGTAACGCATCGTTTCAATCGCGGAGAGCCAATACGACCGGCGCACATCCACCAACACTCCGTCCACGTCGAAGATTAGTATTTGCGGCAGCGTGGGAATTGTCTTGCGGCTGCGGCTCAATGTTTTTCTTCCCCCAGATGTCCGGCCCGCGGGCAACTTTAGAGAAAGTCGTAAGCCATAATAGCGAGCAACGCACAATGCCCAACGGGCACAAGAAGTGTCGCCGCTACGCGCCGCAGGGTCAACTTGCCCGGATTCTCATTAGTTTCCGTTATTGGATCTCTAGAAGCATTCCCGAAGGATTAGCAATCAGCGTCCTGCATCCTTTTATTCTGAAGAAGCCGAGTCCGTCCCCCGTCTTATTTCACTGGCACGGGCGCCACAACTTCGGAGACACGCCGCGTTTCCACTCGTCGCGTCACATAGATATCGAGCAGTTGGTCGAGTTCCTGCGGCCGAATCGGTTTGGTGAGGTAGCCATCCATACCGCCCGCAATGCATTTTTCCCGATCTCCCTTCATGGCGTGCGCGGTCAGCGCGACCACCGCTTGGCGAAGTCCCGTGCCCTTCTCCTTTTCCCGAATTGCGGCGGTGGCCTCGAGCCCGTCCATCTCCGGCATTTGCACGTCCATCAGCACGAGATCAAATCTCTCCTTCTCCAACGCCTTCAGCGCTTCCAATCCCGTGGCCGCCACGACAACCTGATGTCCTCTCTTTTCCAGTAAACGCACCGCCAACCGCTGGTTTACGAGATTGTCTTCCGCGAGCAGCACTTTCAAGAACGCATCGGGCTCGCGCGCGTCCTGCAGCGAGAACCGCGTGATCAACGGAATTGCGCCATCGTCCTGGCGTGCCCCGAGCACGCGAGCCACGGCCTCGCGCAATTCCGATTGCCGGATAGGTTTCAATAGATACGCGGCGACTCCCAGTTCCTGGCAACGCGCTGCGTCGCCGCGATGGCCGGCCGAAGTGAGCATCATGATGGTCGCTGTCGACAACTCGGGCCGGTGGCGGATTTCTTCGATTAACGCGAAGCCATCCATGTCCGGCATGTTCATGTCCGTCAAAATCAGCCCATAAGGCTCTCCCCTTTCCCTGGCCGCCGACAATTGCGTGAGCGCCGTCCTTCCTCCCTCTACCGAAGTTGGCTTCATCTGCCAGCGCAGTAGCATCCCTTCGAGAATTCGCCGGTTGGTGCGATTGTCATCCACCACCAGGACTTTTACGCCATGCAAGAACTCCGGCGGCGCAATCGTCCCCAATTTAATTTCCTTTGTCTGCGCGGCTTCCAGCCGCACAGTAAAGTGGAACTGGCTTCCGCGGCCCACTTCGCTCTCCACCCATATCTTGCCGCCCATCATTCGCGCCAAACGCGTGGAAATGGTCAGCCCTAACCCTGTTCCTCCGTATTTTCGCGTCGTCGACGTATCTGCCTGGGAAAACGGATCAAAGATCGCCTCGCGCTTGTCCTCGGGAATTCCAATTCCCGTGTCCGCTACTGTGAAACGGCAAACACAGACGCCGCCTTCTTTGGTCTCCAGCTGTACTCTGACAGCAATCTCGCCGCTGTCCGTAAACTTGATGGCGTTCCCCACCAGGTTGATGACTATCTGGCGTAGCCGTACCGAATCGCCCCGCACCATTTCCGGCACCTCCGGCGCCACTTCGCAGAGCAGCTCGAGTCCCTTCTCATCCGCCCGCAAAGCAAGTGTCTTCAGCGTTGTTTCCAAACTCTCCCGCAAATTAAAATCGATGGCTTCCAGGTCGATCTTTCCCGCCTCAATCTTCGAAAAATCAAGAATGTCATTGATGACGGTGAGCAGCGAATCACCCGACATTTTTACGGTCTCCAGATATTCCCGTTGCTCCGGCGTGAGTTCGGTCTCAAGCGCCAAATCGGTCATTCCCATCACGCCGTTCAACGGCGTGCGAATTTCGTGGCTCATATTCGCCAGGAATTCGCTCTTTGCCCGGCTGGCTTTCTCCGACAAATCCCTCGCCCGGCGCATCTCCTCCTCCGCCTGTTTCCGTTCGCCAACTTCCTGTTGCAGTTCTTCGGTGCGGGCTTGCACGCGCAATTCCAGGTCGTCATTCGCGTGTTGGAGTGCCGCGTCGCGCTCCTGTATCCGTTCCAACATCTTGTTGAAGGATCCAACGAGCGCTCCCACTTCGTCATTGCCGCGTACAATCGCGCGAGGCGAATAATCCTCATGCTCGGTTACCCTGGCCGCAATTTGCGCCAGATGCAGAATCGGCTCCGTGATGAGCCGCAGAAGCCGCGAGGAAACCAGGTACGTTGCCAGAACGGAAATGAGAATAACCACTACGGAAATTTCCGTGTACCTCTTGACGATTGCTTCGAGGGCGCCGAGGTCGGAGACGATGGCGATGGCGCCCGTGTTTTCGCCCCCGAGGGAAACTATCCGGTAGAGAGTGAGGGTGTTCTTCTCAAATAGCGCGCCGTCCTCATGCCCGGCGGGCATGGGGAATTCAGGTCCAATCCCGGGACGCCGATATTCCGCAAAGATTTGTCCATGATTGTCGTACAGACATGCGGCAATAATGTGGTGCTCGGCTCGAAGCGCGCCCAGAATGCCCTCCGCGGACTTTCGATCATTGAATGCCAGCGAAGCCGCGGAGTTGGCCCCCATTGTATCCGCTATCGCTGAAAGTTCGCTCGTCATCGACGCACGAAACCTCGCTCTTTCAAAGAAGTCAAAGCTCAGACACGCTAGGCTCAGGCCCACAAGACTGGTGCACACGATGACCAGCGTCAGCTTGTGTTGAACGGACGAATTTCTAAAGTGCCCCATTTCAAGTTCCTTTTGGACTTCCGATGACCGTTTTCGCGAGTGCCAGCAGCCTGGCGCCGATTCTCAATTTGGCGTTCTCCGCGGCGCTCAGGTTGATTTCAAAGCGGACTTTGTTGTCCTCCAGACAGAAGCCGATCATCCCGCCTTGCTGCGCAAAATGTTCAGACTCTCCCACCGTCAGGACCGGGGCTCCTTTGAGGTTCGCCAGCACGGCCGCGATGGACTTCTTCTCTGTTGTTCCAATGAACAAGACCTGGCAACCCTGTATCTCCTCCGCCTGTTGCAGGTGCTGTACGCGAAACGGCCGCATGCCGAACATTTTTCCGTCCAAGGCGGTATCCAGCCCGCCGTGGAACGGATCCTCCCCAATCGTGCAATAGCTCAGCGGGCTATCCGGAGCCTTGAAGGCTTGCGGCGGCCAATCGACAAATTGCGCAAAATGAAAAAGAAACGCTGCCTTAACCTGATATTCGCTCGATGGATTTGTCTGCGCCGAAATCCATCGAGCGCCGCCGATGATAAGCAACCAGGTGAGCGCATAGAACGCCAGCCTTGACCGCGTGCGGCCATCCTTTCTCAGGCCTCTCCCCCATCCTGGATTCGGCGGCGCTCTTCGCACTTGCCCTGCTCGATTCAATCTCTCTTCTTCCTCGCTCAGAATCGCCACGTGATCTTGGCGTGCGCGCTTCGTTTGATCTCCGTGGATCCTGAGGCCGCGGCGCCATCCATCCATTCCGGATACTGGTCTTTCAATAGGTTCCGACCAACAAAACGGAATGACCAATCCAGGCATCGTTCCACCGGTTTCTTTGCTTTCGGCGCCTGCGCTTTTGCGCCCGCCGCACATCAAAACCGCCAGGTCAATTTGAGGTATGCGCTGCGCTTAACCAGGCTCGACTGGGTTAGTCCGCTGATATTCAAATATTCAAGGACGTCGTCCTTCAGGAGATTTTGTCCAACCAAGCTTGCTGCGATGCTTTTTCTGAATTGCCAAGTAAGCCCGGTGTCGAGTCGCGTTCGGCTCGGAACTTCTAACGCCGGCAATCGGCTCGAAAAATACGCGGAAGCGTCCCAGGTTATGGCGTGCCCCAGATCGACGTGAGATTGCAGTTGGATCGAATTTTCCGGGCTTCCTCCCCGATCGACGGAAGACAGGATTGTATCGTCGCTGGTCGGGTCCAAGCGCACATCTACCTGCTCAAAGGCAAATCCCGTCTTGATTGTCCAGCGAGCGGTTGGCTTCCAATTTCCTGCAATCTCCAGCCCGTGAGATTCCCCGTTCATTCCATTGCCAAAGGAAAGAGGCAGGAGGAAATGAGCCGGCGCGGGCGTGGATACCATCGTCAGCGCCCCAGTTTCCAGCGTTCTTAGGTCTTGGTAAGAATTGAAATAAGCCGAAAAATCAACCGAGAGAGAATTGGTGACGGCAGCTCGGTAACCCGCTTCGTAGGCCAGCAGTTTTTCGTTTTCAAAGTTGGGATTGCCGCTCAACACGATTTCAATGGGTACCCCGCCCGGCCCGGGAATTTCTCCCCCGTTGACCTGGTCGGCGACATCGCCGCTGGAGGGCGTGCGTTCCGCCCTCGAAACGGCGGTCCATAATGTGTTCTTTGCGTTTGGTTGCCAGGCCAAGCGGGCGCTTGGCAATAGGTCGAAACTGTTGTAGTTGTTGTGCTCCAACTTTGTGCCTGCAGTGAAATAGAGGCTATCGCGAACGACCACAATCTCGTCTTGAACGAAGGTACTGTAGAATTCCCCGCTGTTGTCGTACGCAGCATAAAAAACAGCCGCGCTGTTGCTGTCATGATTTGTGAAGCGATATTCGGCGCCCCAAATCAAGTTTTGTCGCTCGCCCCAGGGGAAATAATGCTGAAATGTAACGTCCATGGTATTGCGGTCATCCTTGAAAGGTACGGTGCGCTCGTAACGGTCGAAGGAAACCTGCAGCGTCGACGCAGACTGTTCGGAGTAGGTGTGATTCCAAAATGCTTCTAGGTCGCCGCCGCCCAAGTCACCGAATTCGCTGGTGACCAGCCCCGGTGCTAGGCCGAGGAAGCCCTGGCCTTCCCGTCCACCGTATACGCTTCCTTCCATTGTCAATTTGTCGTCCGTAGAAAGAGCGCTGTCGAGACGAAACCCGCCTCGGAGCATGTCCCAGCCGTCTCCGGCTGGCGCGCCGTCGAGACCCGGCGAATGATCTTCATTCATATACTTCGCGTACGCGCGATAATCCGTACTTCCACCCAGGTCGCCGCCGTATTGCAGCGTCCCCATTTCTTCATCGGCGTTGCCTCCACCGGCAACCACCAACCCTCCCTGCGTTTCGGACGCCTTCTTTGTGATTACGTTAATCACTCCGTTTACCGCGTTCGCTCCCCATACCGTTCCGCCCGGACCGCGGATCACTTCAATCCGTTCAATGTCTTCCAGTGGAACGTCAAATGTGTCCCAGTAAACGCCCCCAAAGGTGGGCGTATAGACGCTCCTCCCGTCTATCATGACCAACAGTTTGTCGCTGAACTGCTCGTTGAATCCGCGAGCGCTGATGGCCCACGCGTTCGCATTGATTTGCGCTACATCCAATCCCGGAACCATTCGCAAAACGTCGGGAATGTTTGTTGCACCAGACCGGCGAATATCTTCCTGGGTAATCACAAAAACTGCCGCAGCCGTCCGCGAAAGTTTCTGTTCCTTCTTTGAAACGGAAGTCACTTCCATGTTCATCAGATTTTCGATGCTTACTTGCGTGAGATCCGTCTGCGGAGACGCGGTGTTTTGCGGCGCTTGCTGCGCTGGAGCGGTTTGCTGGGATTCTTGAGATTGCGAAGCTTGTTGTGTTTCGCGCTGTTGAGAGACTTGCGGAGTTTGTGGCCACGCCTGCTGGCAGCCCAGCAAGAAATAGAGGAGCATTCTTCCGCCAGTAGGGCCCATTCTCCGCGCACGCACTGCGGCCATTCCTCCGTCTGTAGACACGTCTTCCTCCCCCCGCAACGCAGTGCACATCTCGTGCCGAATCTTGACCCCTGGAAGGGAGACAACTTCTTTATTTTCAGCGCGTTAGTCTGAACTGAGGCTCAGTGCGATTCCTAAATTGAGTCTTCGCCCGCTGCTTGTGCCAAAGCGGCGCAAGGCCGGTTCGGAACTTCGCTTACGCTTTTTCGGCACCCGCTTCGCCGTGCGACCTGTCTCACTGCGGTACAACACTCCGGTATCATTGCTGGAGCGAGAAAGGCCTTGCTACAATCACGCGCGCAATCGTTGTGGCTCAGAAAGAGGATGGAATGGCTGGATTTGCCAGTGTGGATTTCATCGATTTTGATTCGCAATTGAACGACGAAGAAAAGCTGGTCCGGCAGACGGCGCGGCGTTTTGTCGACAACGAAATAATTCCCATCATCGAAAAGCATAGCCGCGAAGGCACCTTTCCGAAGCACCTCGTGCCGCAACTCGGGGATCTGGGATTTTTCGGCGCGAACTTGCAGGGATATGGCTGCGCGGGGATGTCCAACGTCGCCTACGGCTTGGTGACTCAGGAACTTGAGCGCGGAGATTCTGGATTACGCAGTTTCGTCTCCGTGCAAAGCGCTCTGGTGATGTATCCGATTTATGCGTATGGCAGCGACGCGCAGAAGGAGAATTGGCTGCCTTTGCTTCAGCAAGGCAAGGCGATCGGGTGCTTTGGATTGACGGAACCGCAGTTTGGATCGAACCCCGGCGGGATGCTTACGCGCGCTGTGAAAAAAGGCGCGAGCTACGTGCTGAACGGCGAAAAAATGTGGATCACCAGTGGTTCGATCGCCGACGTAGCAGTGGTTTGGGCAAAATGCGAGGACGAAAAAATTCGCGGATTCTTAGTGGAAAAGGGAACGCCCGGGTTCAAGGCTTGGGATGTACATGGAAAATGGTCCTTGCGCGCGTCGGTGACATCGGGACTTGCGTTCACCGATTGCGAAATTCCGGAAGAAAATTTACTGCCGAATGTGGTGGGATTGAAAGGCCCGCTGGGCTGTTTGAATCAGGCGCGCTATGGCATCGGCTGGGGAGCGCTGGGCGCGGCGATGGCTTGCTATGATACGGCGTTGCAGTATGCGAAGACGCGCAAACAGTTCGCGAACAAACCCATCGCTTCGCACCAGCTCGTTCAGGAAAAGTTGGCGTGGATGATCACGGAGATTGTGAAAGGACAATTGCTGGCGCTGCACGTCGGCCGGCTAAAGGACAAAGGAAAAGTCGATTTCTCGCACATCTCGATGTTGAAGATGAACAACGTGGCCATTGCTCTTGAGACGGCGCGGAAAGCGCGCGACATTCTCGGCGCGAACGGCATCGTGGACGATTACTGCATCATGCGGCACATGAACAACCTCGAAAGCGTTTACACTTACGAGGGAACGAACGACATCCACAAATTGATTATCGGAGAAAAAATTACGGGGATCTCCGCGTTCGTTTAAGTGGAGTAGGCAACTGGCAGAAGCTCATCAAAAGTAAGGACGGTTAAATTCGAGAAAAGGGCGACAGACTGAAGTCGGTCCCACTCCAGCCAACCAAACTCATAGGCCAGTGAATCTTGTATGCTGTAACGACAGCGGGCACGGCGTGCCGTGCCCCTACAGGAGAGAACTTCATGCCTGCTTTCAGCTTAATGGCCCGCCGTTCCTTTCTTTCCGGCATTGCCTGCTGCCTGGTTCTTTCCATGTCGACATGCGGGATGGCGCGCGCGCAACAGCGGAGAGGCACGCCCGAGCAGAAACAAGAGATTCGCGCCATCACTGCGTTCGTCAACCTGGACCGCACGCAGTATCAATTGCAAATCGCGGACGCGATGAAGATGTTGAAGTACGCCCGAACGGTGTTTGAAACACGCGGATTTGTAGTGCAAACGCTCCGCATCGCCACACAGCCCTTCCCGGAATACACACAAGGGATGTCTACGGACCAGGTGGTGACGTTTTTCAAGGACTTTGACGCGCTCGCGCAAGCGGACGGTTTTTCCGCGTCCATCGGGCCGGCCATGCTGAACGCTTCGGACGACCCGGCGCAAGCGGACCTGCTCGCGCAGATTTTGCTGAATACGAAAACATTGAACGGCAGTCTGGTGGTCGGTGCGGCGGACGGAGTGCGCTGGCCGGCGGTCGGCGCCGCCGCGCGCGTGATGAAGAAACTCGAGGACACCGACCACAGCCAAGGCAATTTTCGATTCGCAGCTATCGCCATGGTGCCCCCGCTGACGCCGTTTTTCCCCGCGGCTTATCACACCGGCTTCGGGCACCAATTCGCTATCGCGTTTGAATCCGCCGGGATCGTGGCGGCGGCGTTCAAGGATGCGCCGGACCTGGCGACAGCCCGGCAGCGATTGATCGATGCTTTGGGCAATGTTGCTTTTGCGGCGCAAGCGCAAGCAGGACGCATCGACCAGGACACGGGATGGGCGTACGTGGGCATCGATCTATCTCCCGCTCCGCTGGGGGACGACTCGATAGGCGCAGCAATCGAAAATCTGACAACGCAGCCGCTGGGTTCACCGGGGACGCTCACGGCGGCGGCAACGATCACCTCCGCGCTAAAAGACATTATGGTGAAGCAAACCGGTTATTCGGGGCTCATGCTGCCGGTGCTCGAGGATTCGCGCATAGCCCAAAGGTGGAGCGAAGGACGAATTTCGATTGATTCACTGCTGAGTTACAGCGCGGTATGCGGGACTGGGCTTGATACCGTGCCGCTGCCCGGCGATATCAGCGCCGAGCAGCTTTCGCTGATCATCGGGGACATGGCGAGCCTGGCGGTGAAGTGGCACAAGCCGCTTTCGGCGCGTCTGTTTCCCGTGCATGGCAAGGGTCCCGGCGACATGACCGACCTGAATGGCCCGTACCTCGTGAACGCAAAGATCCAGCCGCTCGAGAGACAGTGACGCACGGGAACTAGCGGCTAGGCTGGTTTCTAATGTTAACCATAACGGCCCCTCCCCCCTGTTTTTATAAGTGTTCATTCTAAAGGGTTTTAAGTCCTGTGTTTTGGAAGTGTTCATTCCAGAGGGGTTGCAGGCACGTTTTCTGGAAGTGCGGATTCTAAAGGAGTTAGTGTTTCTGAGCGGTCTCCGTATGCGGACCGCACTTTTTGCCGTAGAGGTCCCGATCCTGCGATTCTCAATGTCCGGTAAGGCGCGCCAGCTCAACTGATCGGATTACTTCCGGTTTGCGCGCTACTCGGGAGGGCGGCCCGGAAACCGACCAAATCTCCAGATGTTTGCCCAAGATTGTTCCAAGGAAGAGTTGGGCGCGGTGTACAAAGAGCTATTCATACCGTAGCGCGACAATGGGATCGACGCGCATGGCGCGGCGCGCGGGAATGTAGCAGGCGGCGAGAGCGACCAGCGTGAGCACGATGGCGACGAGGGCGAAGGTGAGCGGGTCCGTCGAGCTGACGCCGTAAATAATTTTGGCCATGAGCCGAGTCAATGCAGCAGCCGCGGCGAGTCCTATAAGAACGCCGAGGACAGCGAGGGCGGCGGCCTGGCCGAGAACGATTTTCAGCACGTCGCTGCGCTGCGCGCCCATCGCCATGCGAACGCCAATTTCGTGCGTGCGCTGGCCGACCACGTAGGAAATCACGCCATAAATACCGATGCCGGAAAGCAGCAGCGCGAGCGCCGCGAACACCGCGAGCAGAATCATGGAGAAGCGCCGCGCCGCGAGCGACTGAGAAACAACGTGGTCCATGGTGTCCGTGTCGAACACCACGGCGTTGCTGTTGAATCCGTGGACGGCCTGGCGAAGGGAGCCGGTGAAAGCGTCGGGCGAACCTTCGGTGCGCACGATGTAGCCAGCAAATCCGGCAAAGGCTTTAAGAAACGGATCGGGAAGTTGAAGCGTGGCAGTATAAAACTGCGGGAGCACGGGTGAACTCTCATTTTCGTCCAGCCCGAACTGCTTGACGTGCCCGACCACGCCGACGATTTGGAGTTGCGTATAGACCACCCCGTCGAAATCGAGGCGTTTGCCGATGGGATCCTGGTGCGGAAAATATTTGCGCGCAAGGTCTTCATCGATGACGCAAACCGAGGGGGCATTGGCGTCGTCCTGCGCGTTGAGGAAGCGACCACGCAGCAAAGGGATGTGCATCACTTGGAGGTAGTCGGGTCCGACCTCATACCAGATCCCATCGGGCATGTCGTTCTCATTGGCGGGCTTGGGTGTTCCGTCAACGTAGAAGGATAAATCCGATTCCTCATTCATGGGGAAAGCGCCATTCATCTGTGAAACGGCGCTCACGCCGGGAACCGTGGCGATTTTCTCGGTCAACTGGCGGACGCTGGCGCGAATTTGCGCCGCGCTGCCGCTGGTAAGCGACGGCGGAAGGCCGACTTTGAAGCTGAGCACGTTGTGCGTGTCAAATCCGGGATTAACGCTCCAAAGGCCCACGAGGGTACGAATGGTCAGGCCCGCGCCGACGAGCAACACGACCGCCATGGCCATTTCGACGACAACGAAGACGCCTTGCGTGCGGTACCGCGCGCCGCTTGCGCCGCGGCCGCCCTCTTTGAGCGCTTCGTGCAAATCCGGATGGGAAATTTTGAGCGCGGGCGCAAGTCCAAAAAGAATTCCGGTGAGAAGCGAGATGATCAAGGTGAAGAGCAGGACGCGCGGGTCGATGCGCACGTCATTGGCGCGCGGCAAAGCACCCGGAAGAACGGAGAGCGCGGCGCTGGTGCCCCAGGAAGCGAGAAGCAGGCCAAGCGCGCCTCCGGCGAATGCGAGAAGTACACTTTCGGTGAGCAACTGGCGAACGACGCGGCCCTGG
Source organism: Candidatus Acidiferrum sp. (assembly GCA_049800195.1). Classification (GTDB taxonomy): domain Bacteria; phylum Acidobacteriota; class Terriglobia; order Acidiferrales; family UBA7541; genus Acidiferrum. The sequence continues at coordinate 1,617 of JBARJI010000130.1, read as the reverse complement.
CCGGCGCCGAGCGCGGCGCGAATGGCGAATTCGCGCGCGCGTCCAGTGGAGCGCGCGAGCAGCAAGTTGGCGACGTTCACGCAGGCAATGAGGAGGACGAATCCGACGGCGGCGAAAAGCACCAGCAGGAAAGGCTGGATGTTCTGCACCATTTCCTGTTTGACGGGAGTAACGCCGATGCCCACGCCTTTGTCGGCGTCAGGATAAGTGGCGGCCAGGTTGCCAGCGACGCGGTCCATGTCAGCGCGCGCTTGCCCGAGAGTGACGCCGGGTTTGAGCCGCGCCACTCCCCTGATGCCGGGATGCATTTTGCGATTCTGCATCCAGGGATTTTTGTATGCACCCAGCGGGACGTAAACTTCGGCGGGGAGGAAGTTATTGTCTCGGCAGCAGAAGTAAAAACTGGCGGGCAGGATGCCGACTACGGTGAAGTCGGTGCCGTCGAGATTCAGGGCCTTGCCGAGAATATTCGGGGAAGAGGCGAATTTCGTTTTCCAAAAACCATTGCTGAGAACGACCGCGGGCGGTCCGTTCAATTGGTCTTCCGCCGGTGAGAAATTGCGACCGAGCGTGAAGGTGACACCCAGGGTCGTAAAGAAATTCGCGGTGACGCGGTTGGCGGAGACGCGCTCGGGCTCGCCATAGCCGAGCAAGTCAAAGTCCAGAAATGATTTGTACGCAGCGAGCGAGGAGAAAGTCCGGTTGTCGCGCACCCAATCGAGGAAGTCGGGGTAGGAGATGGAGGCTTGGCCAAATCCCGGTGGGGTGCCATAGAGACTGACAACCTGGTCGGGATGCGGATACGGCAGGGGATTGAGCAGGACGCCGTTGACCACGGAGAAGAGCGCGGTGTTGGCGCCGATACCGAGGGCCAGCGTCAGAATCGCGATGGCCGCAAAACTCGGCGATTTCGCCAGCATGCGCAAGGCGTATTTCAAGTCTTGCCAGAGCGTCCGCATAGGTCCACCCCCTGAAATCCGAAGGACTGAGCGCAGATGTCCTTCCGCACTTGCCCCTAGTTAAGTCTATTTGTCATCTAGATTTATCGGCAAATCGACAACGCAGAATGCGCGGAACTGTTCGGTTTCGGGAAAGACTGTTGCAGAAACGCACATTCATCGACGCTCAGATTCCGAGTTGTCGGCAAACCGGAAGTAGTGACTTAAGTCCTAGTGAACGCGGTTATCGAAAAAGTGGATTCAGCCTAAAAATCAGGCTGGAAGATGCCTTGGTTAGCGCGAGGTAGCTCGCCCGAAGCGCGGTTTTTGCAAATCGGGGGCGCTATTTGGAGGCTGCTGTCGAGCCACGGTTAATCTTCCTCGGGAGGGGCTGGTTCGTCTGGCTCGGGGAGCGCGGCGCGGGATTCGGGAGACGGATCCAGGCTGGTGAGGGAAGGGGGATCGGAGAGGGGGGCGGCGTTGTCGAGGACTTTGTTCCAGTGTTTGAAGTCATAGCTGAAGGGAAACTCCTTTTTTACGTGGGGGAGGCTTGAGAGCAGGACCCGGCCGAGGCAGGTGAGGATGGCGGCTTTGCGAGGGGGGATACGGTCCTCGGCGACGGCGGTGAAGAGTTTGCCGAGGACATGGTTGATGTCGGTGGCGGTGAGGAAATCGCCGT
>JBARJI010000129.1:0-93260 GCA_049800195.1 Candidatus Acidiferrum sp. | reverse complement strand
ACCCCTGAACAACGGGGTTTGCCCTCCGCTTGGAAATCCCGCCGAGAACGCGGGATTCCCACTTTCCCACAGTCTCAGCAACAACGCAGTGGACCCCCTTTGAAGAGAAGGAAAACAATGCAAGCGGTCACATCACGTGCTAACAAAAGCGGACATCTCGACTTGCTAACAACAGCGAAATTTTTTGGACGCAGGCTAGGGGAATGGGGACTTTAACGCAGAGGACGCGGAGAGCACAGAGAACGCGGAGAGGAAAAAAGAGAGAACCGGAGACGCCGCTGCCAAAACGCGAGCAAGCGGAAGCATCGAAGAGAGACTCCTCGCTGCGCTCGGGATTACAGTTACATGGATAGGTGCGCCGTGTTAGGGCGACGGTGCAGGAGGCCGCCGATAAGGAGCCAGATGGCTAGGGCGATCCATTCGGAGTGGGAGAAGTGGCCAGGGAAGGCGGGGATTAGCTTCATTAGGAGCAGGAGCAAGGAGACGAGTACGCCGACGGCGGTGATGGCGAGGGTGAGGATGCGGCGAGTTCGGCGGCTGGCGAATGGTTTCGGCTGAACGCTATCGTGGGTGGAGTTGGGGGTGAGAGCTGTCTCGGGTTGAGGATGCGCAAACGGGCTGCGGCTTTCGACTAGCCAGAAGGAGGCGCAGGCGGCTAGCCAGCCTAGGGCGGAGGCCATGGAGCCTACTTCGGTGATGGGGACAAGGATGGAATCACCGAGGAGGAGGGCGATTAGGGTGCCAACGGTGATGGCGATTACGGCGGCGGAGGGCGTCGAGTATTTTTCGTGGATGGTTGCGAAGCGGGGAGAGACGGTGCGGCGGCGGGCGTAGGCGAAGAGGAGACGGGTGGAAGCCGCGAAATTGCCGTTGAAGCATTGGAAGAGGCCGAAGAGGGACATGACCAGGATGAGTCGGACGATCCAATGATGGCCGATGCCGTGTTCGAAAGCGACCGCAGTGGCGAAGCGTTTGCCGAGCAACGATTGCCAGGGGGCGATGTAGCCGACGGCCAAAATGCAGAGAGCGTAGAAGAGGGCGGCAACGCCTAGAGCTAAACCGATAGCTTGCATGTAGCTGGCTTGGGGGAAATCGGGGTTGGCTTCTTCGGCGTATTTGGGGACGGACTCGAAGCCGGTGAGGAAATAGGGAACGATTTGGAGGGTGAGGAGGATGGAGAGAAAGGGAGCGTGGTGAAAGAGGGGATGAAGATTGGCGGTGGTGCCGCGGAAGCCGCTGATGGCGACGAGGATTACGAAAATGACGAGGACCATGCTCGTCATGGCTTTCTGGAAGTTGGCGCTGAGGCGGATACCACGGTAGTTGATGGTGGCGAGGAGTAGGGTAAGGGCGACGCCTAAGATGAGGCGGGGGAGAAAAACCGGTTGGCCGGCGACGCGGTAGAGGACGAAACGGTCGAGCGAAGGGAAAATGTAGGCGGCGATTTTGCCGATGGCGACGGCTTCCCAGGGGCAGACGATGAAGTAGGCGAGGAGCATCATCCAGCCGGTGAAGTAGCTGACGATGGACGGGAAGACTTGCGCGGTGTAGGCGGCTTCGCCGGCGGCATCCGGAAGGCGCTTGACCCATTGGCCGTAAACGAAGCCGACGGGGAGAAGAATGACACCGCCAATGGCGAAAGCGAGAGCGGCACCAAGCGGACCGCCGCGGCCAAGCCAGTCGTCCATGAGGACGAGCCAGCCGGTGCCGATGATGGTGCCGAGGGCGAGAGCGAAATAGTCGTGGAGACGAAGTTTGCGAGCGAGGGCGGCGGGCATTTAGAGGACGCAGAAACATTCGTGAAGCGGATTCGTGGCAAGAGGCTGGGGCTGCGGCAAGCGAAAGGAGGGGCGGGATATAGACACGGCGAGGCATATTAGTTTTGGAGGGTGAGGAAGTCAACGCGAGCGAGAGCCGATGGATTGAGGATTGCACGGGTTGAGGTTCGAGCAGGAATGCGGGAGATGGATTCTCGTGTACTGGTGGTACCGGGCTGGCGGAGTTTACGTGGCCTGCATGGCGCATTCACATCGACGTAACTTTTCGCGGCTAGCCTCGGAGCGCTTTTGTTGACTGGTGTACAGCCAACTAATCACGAAATCCATGGAGGATCCACAAAGAATATGCGCAGAATTTTCGCGACTTTACTCGCGGGAGTGTTGCTGAACCCGGCGATGATCGGAGCGGTTCCGCAGCATCAAAGCTACGGCGAGACCGCGACGCCCATCAAGCATCTGGTCGTCATCTTCCAGGAGAACGTTTCCTTCGATCACTACTTCGGAAGCTATCCGAATGCCTTGAACCTCTCCGGCGAAAATCCATTTCACGCTGCGCCAGGGACGCCAACCGTAAACGGCTATGGACCGGCACTCTTGACGCACAACCCGAACTTGAATCCGGCAAACGGAAGCGGAGCGACGAATCCGTTCCGGCTGAGCCCTTCGCAAGCCTCAACAGCGGATCAGGATCACGACTATACGCCAGAGCAGCAAGCATTCGACGGCGGAGGAATGGATCTTTTCCCGAAGTTCACTGGAGCGGGAGGGACGGCGGCGGGCGGAACGGGAACGCCGGCGGTGTTCAACACGAGCGGCTTGGCGCTGGGCTACTACGACGGGAATACCGTGACGGGATTGTGGAACTACGCGCAGAATTTCGCGATGGACGACAACTCGTACGACACGAACTTTGGGCCGTCTACACCTGGGGCGCTGAACGTGATTTCCGGGCAGACTAACGGAGTCATCGAGAACGTCAACGGCAGCGGATCGATCGTGGGAGATGGAAACGGGGGATTTACGGTCAACAGCGACGCGGATCCGCTCGGAGACGTTTGCTCGACATCGACGGGAGAAAAGTTCACGCTGGGCGGGAAGAATATCGGAGACCTGCTGAATGCCGCGGGAGTGAGCTGGGGATTCTTCCAGGGCGGCTTTAACCTGACGGTTACGAATGCCAATGGAACGACGGGGTGCAAGAGAAGCACGACGTCGGCGGTGACCACGGTCACAAAGGGGGACTATATTCAGCATCACCAGCCGTTCCAGTATTACCCCAGCACGGCGAATCCGATGCATACGCGTCCGGCTTCGATCGCGGAGATCGGGCATGACGGGCCAGCGAATCATCAGTACGACACTCTGGACTTTTTCGCGGCGGTGAGCGCGGGAAATTTCCCGGCTGTCAGCTACTTGAAGGCTCCTGGCTATCAGGATGGCCACGCCGGTTATTCCGACCCGATCGACGAGCAGAATTTCATCGTCACGGTGATCAACTTCCTGGAAAAGACGCCCGAGTGGAACAGCACGGCGGTAATCATCGCGTATGACGATTCCGACGGCTGGTACGACCACCAGATGAGCCCGATTGTGAACCAGTCGGCGACGGCAGCGGATGCATTGACCGGACAAGGGTTCTGCGGAACGGGCGGAGCGGCCACCACGCTGGCAGGGATCAACGCAGCGAATGCACAAGGACGTTGCGGGTATGGACCTCGGCAGCCGTTTCTGGTGATTTCGCCCTTTGCCAAGAGGAACTTCGTGGACCACACGACCACGGATCAGAGCTCGGTGGTGCGGTTCATCGAGGATAACTGGCTTGGCGGGGAGCGCATCGGCGGAGGATCCTTCGATGCCATCGCCGGGACCATCACGAATATGTTTGACTTCACGCAATGCCGCGAGGATGGAATTCTGATCCTCAATCCAAATACCGGCGAACCACAAGGGCCATCGTTCAAGTTCTAACCATGCGCGGATGGGATGGCGGAATTTCATCCCATCCGAACTGAGAATAAACCGCAGCGGGCCGGCGAACAGCGATTCGCAGGCCCGCTGCTTTTTGTTGTAGGTGTCGTAGAATGACTTTTCATTTTCCAGGGAGCGGGCGTGGCGATTACCAGACGCGGGTTTTTGCAGAAGAGCGGGTTGATGGCGGGAGCGATGCTGACGCATCAAGCCGGGCACAAGGGGATGGGTGTCCGGGCGCGGCCGGCGCTCGACCCAAATTCGTTGGAGGCGTTCGTTGACGCATTGCTGATTCCGGAAGCGGCGAAGAGCATCGGGATGCGAGTCAGCCCGGAGAATGCGGCGATTAAGATTCCGTACTACCGAGTGGCGATGCAGGCGTTCGAAACCAAGGTACACCGCGACGTGAAGCCGACGCGGATGTGGGGATTTGGAGGGACGTTTCCGGGGCCGACGTTCGAGGTGCGAAGCGGACAGGAAGTTTTGGTGGAGTGGGCCAACGAGCTCCCGCAGAAACATTTCTTGCCGATCGATCACACTTTGCATGGAGCGGAGGCGAAGCTGCCGGAGGTGCGCGCGGTCTCGCATCTGCATGGAGCGAAGACGCGTCCGGAAAGCGACGGTTATCCAGAGGACTGGATGGTGCCGGGAAAATCGGCGGTGTATCACTATCCGAATCAGCAGGACGCGGCGATGCTGTGGTACCACGACCACGCAATGGGGATTAACCGGCTGAACATTTTTGCGGGCCTCGCGGGAGCGTACATTTTGAGGAATAAGGAGGAAGAAGCACTGCACTTGCCGAGCGGAAGATACGAGATTCCATTGGTGATTTGCGACCGGATGTTCGACAAGGATGGGCAACTGTATTATCCGGTTTCGGACAAGCCGGAAGCGCCGTGGATTCCGGAATTTTTCGGGGACGCGAATCTGGTGAACGGAAAGTTGCTGCCATTTCTGGAAGTGGAGCCGCGGAAATACCGGTTTCGCGTTTTGAATGTTTCGAATGCGCGATTCTACCGGCTGGGTCTTTCGAACAAGCTGAGGTTTTACCAGATCGCGACGGACCAGGGATTGCTGGGCGCGCCCGTGGCGGTGCAGAAAATCGTGATCGCGCCGGGGGAGCGGCTGGACCTGATCATCGATTTCAAGGAAAGCGCGGGAAGCAAGATCGTGCTGAAAGACGATTTCGTATCGCTGATGCAGTTTCGGGTTTCGGCGGCGGGCGTGAAGGATGAGAGCGTTTTGCCGGCGAAGCTTCGGGAGATTGAAAGATTGGCGGAGACGGCGGCGGCGAAGACGCGCATGCTGTCGCTGGATGAAGTGGACGACCTGGTGATGAACCCGGTGAAAATGCTATTGAACAAAACGAGCTGGCACGAGCCGGTGACGGAAAATCCGGCGCTGGACTCGACGGAGATTTGGAGTTTCGTGAATCCTACCGATGATTCGCATCCGATTCATCTGCATCTGGTGAGATTTCAGATTCTGGACCGGAGGAAGTTCGAAACGTTTGGATACGTCAGCCACGGGGAACTGAGATTCACGGGGCCGGCGGTGCCGCCCGATCCGGCGGAGGCGGGGTGGAAGGACACGGTGCGAGCGGAGCCGGGGATGGTGACGAGAATCATCACGAAATTCGAGGGGTATGCCGGGCGATACGTATGGCACTGCCATATTTTGGAACATGAAGATAACGAGATGATGCGGCCGTATGACGTGGTGGCGCGCAGTTAGAGCATGACGGTTCCGCAAGCGCGCGCTGCCGCGATTTTATGCAGATGACTGGCCTGTTGGCGTTGGGAAGGGCGCGCATCGGAAGGGTGGGAACGCTGTTCCGAGCGGCTGCTCTGTACTAAACTCGCATCGCCATGAAATACCGAAGACAGATCAAGGAATGCGCGCGGCTGGCTGGGCCCTATCGCGTTTCGAAGGGCGAAGAATTCCGGTTGAAAGATTATGACACGCGCGACACGGGAGAGGTGAAGGACGAGCGGCACAGCCAGAAAATCATGGACAACCGCGCAGGGCTGCTGAGCAACTTGCAGGAAAAACTTTACGCGCAGGATCGCTGGGCGCTGCTCCTGATTTTTCAGGCGATGGACGCGGCCGGCAAAGACAGCGCGATCAAGCACGTGATGTCGGGAGTGAATCCGCAAGGATGCGATGTGCACCCTTTCAAAGCGCCGAGCACGGAGGAACTGGACCACGATTACTTGTGGCGGGCGCACAGCCGCGTTCCGGAGCGGGGGAAGATCGGGATATTCAACCGCTCGTACTACGAAGAAGTGCTGGTGGTGCGGGTACATCCGGCGCTGCTGCAAGCGGAGAAACTGCCCGACGAGGTGATTACCAAACACATCTGGGAGCAGCGGTATGAGGATATCAACGCGTTCGAGCATTATTTGACGCGGAACGGGGTGGTGATCCGGAAATTCTTCTTGCACGTTTCGAAGAAAGAGCAAAAGAAACGGTTTCTGGAACGGCTGGAAGATTCGAAGAAGAATTGGAAGTTTTCGATGGCGGACGTCAAAGAGCGGGGCTATTGGAAGGATTATCAGGAAGCGTACGAAGAGATGATTCAGAATACGGCGACGAAACACGCGCCATGGTATGTGGTGCCCGCGGACAATAAATGGTACACACAACTGATCGTGGGCTCGGCGATCATCACGGCGCTGGAGGAGCTCGATCTGTCTTTCCCGGACGTGGACAAAGAGAAGAAGAAGGAATTAGAGAACGTGCGGGAATCGCTGCTGCACGAAAAGGATTGAGCAAGCGCCTCTTGCAAGCCGAGCCGGTGACCGCCGACGCGAAGCAGAGACGCTTAGCTCGCGATTGAGAGATGCCCAGCCGGAGAGCGCGGTGGTAAAATGAGGCGGACGGCGGCCCGGCTTGCGCGGTTTTGTAAGCCAGAGGAGAAATGATGGCGAAGCCGATCGAGCTTGAAATTAATGGCAAGCGTTATTCGGTACAAGCCACGCCGGAAACACCGCTGCTTACCGTGCTGCACGACGAACTGGGACTGACCGGAACGAAGTACGGGTGCGGCGAAGGGCAATGCGGGGCGTGCACGGTTTTGCTTGGCGGAGCGGCGAGACGCTCTTGTCAAATACCGGTGAGCGCAGCAGCATCGAGACCCATTACAACTATTGAAGGGCTTGAGAAGGACGGGCGGCTCCATCCCGTGCAGCAGGCGTTTTTGGATGCGGGTGCGTTCCAGTGCGCGTATTGCACTTCCGGGATGATTTTGAGCAGCGTCGGGCTGCTATCGACAAACCCCCATCCGACCTCCGCGGAAATCGTTCAATCGTTGCAGGGAAATCTTTGCCGCTGCGGAACGTATCCGCGAATTCTGGAAGCAGTGCATCAGGCGGCGAAGACGATGCAGGGAGGAGCGCGATGAGCGGCTCTTCCGCTATTTTCGTGCCGGAACCGGAGCGCTATGAATTCAGGGCCGGTCCAATGCATCACTTCGAATTGGCGCGGCGGGATTTTTTCAAGTTTCTGGGGGCGGGAATTGCCGTGTTCGCAGTGGCCAAAAGCTCTGCGGCTGCGCAGGAAACCGCGCCCACGCATGGCTTCCACTTCCAGGAACTGCCGGAAGATATCGCGGCATGGCTGCACATCGGCGAAGACGGAAGAGTAACGGCGTTCACGGGCAAAGTCGAAATTGGGCAGAATATCAGGACTTCTCTGGCGCAAACGGTTGCCGATGAATTGCACGTGGCGTTCGAGAACGTGACGATGGTGACGGCGGACACGGCGCTGACGCCGTTTGATTTCGGGACGGTGGGGAGCCGGTCGATGCCCACGATGTCGCCGCAACTTCGCCGCGTGGCTTCGGCGGCGCGCGATTTGCTTGTGGATGCGGCGGCAAAAGAGTGGAACGTCGCCGTGGAAGGACTCACAGCGGCGAACGGTAAGGTGAGCGATCCGGGGACAGGGCGTTCGCTGGGATATGGGGAGTTGGCGCGCGGAAAAACGCTGGCGCAAAATCTTCCCACGGAAGACCCCGTTACTCCGGCGGATCACTGGACGATCGCGGGGCAACCGATTCCGAAGAAGGATGGCCGGATGTTTGTGACGGGCGAACACCAGTACACTCCCGATCTGCGCCGGACGGGCATGCTGTATGGCAAGGTGCTGCGGCCGCCGTCGTTTGGCGCGACGGTTAGTTCGTACGATGCGAAAGCCGCGCAGGCGATGAGCGGAGTAGTCGTCGTGAGGGATGGCGACTTCATCGCCGCCGCTGCGGGGAGCGAAGTGCAGGCGCAAAAAGCGATCGATGCGATTCGAACGGAGTGGAAAGAAGTTCCACAGACGTCGAGCAAGGAACTCTTTGCGTATCTTAAACAGAATGCGAAGCCGGGCGGCGACGAGCGCTCCCGGCACATCAAAGGCTCGATGGAAGACGGTCTGGCTGCGGCAGCGCACCGGTTGGACGCAACGTATACGGTGGAGTTCATCGCGCACGCTCCGCTCGAACCGCGCGCAGCGTTGGCCGAATGGTCGGACGGAAAACTCACGGTTTGGACGGGATCGCAGCGGCCGTTCGCGGTGCGCGACGAGCTGGCCGATGTGTTTCATCTTTCTGAAAGCAACGTGCGAGTGATCGTGCCGGATACCGGTTCGGCGTATGGAGGAAAGCACACGGGAGACGCGGCGCTGGAAGCGGCACGGCTGGCGCGCGCGGCGGGAAGGCCAGTGAAGGTGGTCTGGACGCGACAAGAAGAATTCACGTGGGCGTATTTTCGTCCCGCGGGAGTGATGGAAATCAAGAGCGGAATCGCGAGAGATGGGACGCTGACGGCATGGGAATTTCATAATTACAACTCGGGAATGTCGGCCATCGAAACGCCATACACGGTTGCGAACCAGCACATCGAATTTCACGCGACGAATTGCCCTTTGCGAAGCGGTTCTTACCGCGGGCTGGCGGCGACGGCAAACTTTTTCGCGCGAGAATCGCACATGGACGCGCTGGCGCGCGCCGGACAGATGGATGCCTTGGAATTTCGTCTGAAGAATCTTTCCGATCCGCGGCTGATTGCGGTATTCGAAGCGGCGGCGAAATCGTTTGGCTGGCCGCGAAAGAAAACGAAAGAGGGACAAGGTTTCGGCATTGCCGGTGGGCATGAGAAGGGCGGATACGTGGCGACGTGCGCGGAAGTTGCGGTGGAGCGCGCGACGGGGGCGGTGCGCGTGGTGAAGATGGTGACGGCCTTCGAATGCGGGGCGATCGTAAATCCTGACGGATTGCGCAACCAGGTGATTGGGGCAAATATTCAAGGGCTCGGCGGAGCACTTTTCGAGGCGATTGCCTTCGAAAATGGGCGCATCACAAATCCGCATTTTGCGAGTTATCGCGTTCCGCGTTTCCGCGACGTTCCGGAAGTCGAAGCTGTGTTGCTGGATCGAAAAGATCTGCCTTCGGCGGGGGCGGGCGAGACGCCGATTATGGGAGTCGCTCCCGCCATTGGAAATGCCATCTTCGACGCCACAGGTACCCGGGTTCGAGGTCTTCCGATGACGCCGAATGGGGTTCTGTCCGCACAGAGTTAGAGTCCTTGCGGCAGAGATGTGGCGGCAGGGAAAGCGGGCGCTCTGTTCCAGAGTGAACTAGTTGTTTGGCTTTGTCCCGACCTGGGAATCGATGCCCGTGCAGTCCTTAACGCAAACAAACTAACCTGTTTTTTTCCAATATCTTAGACTCCGGCCATTCCAATTATCTGGCCTCTATCTTGCCCCCAAAGGCTGGGGGTCTCTGTGCCTTCGAGCCTCGGCCATGGACGGTGAAGGAGGCCGAGGTGGATGACGGCGCACGCGGTGACGGGAGACGCGAAGGAATTTATGGCAGCAGGGATGGACGGGTACTTGTCGAAGCCTGTTCGAGCGAAGCTTCTGCGAGCATAGATCGCGCGGCTTGCAAACAAGAAATTCGAGCGTAAAAGAGAAATCATGAATAAAAATGAAGCAAGCGTTGCGAAAGCAGTTTGGAATCTGCCCGAATTGCTGGACCGAGTAGACAACGACCAGGAGCTTCTGCGAGAACTCCTCACAATTTTTAAAGAGGACTTTCCACGAACCTTGCGGGCTCTGGAGTCAGCGGTGGCCGGCGGAGATTGGAAAAACGCCGCTTCGCTGAGCCACGCGCTGAAGGGCATGTTATCCAACCTCGGCGGAACGCGCGCGGCGGCGGCCGCAGCAAAACTGGAAGAGAGCGCTTCGGCGGGCGATATGATTCTTGCACGGGAGGCGATGGGGGAGTTGGAGAGCGAAGCGGCAAACCTCCTGCCAGAGCTGGACGCCTACATGACGGAGGTGCGGCGTTGAAGATATTGATCGCGGACGATGAGGCGCTTTCGCGGCGGTTGCTGGAAAAAACTCTGGAACGCGCCGGCTACGAAGTCACCGCGGTGGAAAACGGGAGGCAGGCGCTGGAGCAGCTCAGCAAGCTGGATGGACCGCGGCTAGCGCTATTGGACTGGATGATGCCGGAGGTGGACGGGCCGGGGGTTTGCCGGGCGGTCCGAACGCGTTCGGAGCAGACCTACATCTACATGGTGCTGCTAACTTCTAAAGGGTCGAAAGAAGAAACCGTGCTAGGCCTGGAATCCGGAGCGGACGACTATCTGACAAAGCCTTTCAATGCCGAAGAATTGCGCGCGCGGCTGCGCGTTGGGGAACGCATTTTATTGCTGGAAGACCGTTTGGTGGAGGCACGGGAGAACATGCGCTTTAGAGCGACGCACGATCCGTTGACCTCGTTGCTGAACCGCGGCGCGATCATGGAGTTGCTGGGACGAGAGTTGCACCGGTCGCACCGGGAGCAGAAATCCACGGCAATCCTCTTGGGCGACGTCGATCACTTCAAGCGGGTGAACGACACGTTGGGACACGTCGTGGGCGACGAAGCCTTGAGGGAAATAGCCAATCGCCTTCTGGCCAGCGTGCGATCGTATGACTTCGTGGGCCGTTACGGAGGGGAAGAATTTCTCGTGGTCTTGAATAGCTGCGACGCGAATTATGCGCCCGGACGAGCGGAAGAGATTCGCAGATCGATCTCAAACCGAGAGATCCAGACGGCAAAGGGTCCCCTAGCGCTGACCATGAGTTTTGGGGTGCTTCTGAGCGGGGATTGGGGGCCCCGACCGGTGGAGGAATTGTTGCACGAAGTGGACCTTGCGCTTTACGAAGCAAAAGGCGGTGGCCGGGATTGTCTTCGGATTGCAAGGCCGGGGACAAAAAGCGAGGCGCTACGCGAGATCCTCCCCCAAGCGGTGCGGCAAAGACGCTAAGGAGCGTCATCCGGCGGTGAAATTCAGGGGCAGGTAAAATCAACTCTTGGGGACTTTTTCCCGGGACTGCTCCATCATGTGGCGCATGGCTGCCGTCGAGCCCGGAGCCTTCTTCTCGCGCCAGACTTCCAGCCGCTTGCAGGTTTCTTCCATATTCAAAAAAAGATGCGGATTCTTGAAGGCGGAGCGCCAGGTGGGAACGACGGTGCGCATGCGGTCCCAAACCACCCAGATTTCGCCGTTGCTTTCAAAGAAGAGCTCGTCGTTGATCAAGCCGCGGTTGACGATGCTGGCCACCATGTCCCAGTAGCTGATGACCATGCGTATGTAGGTGTTCTCTTCGCCGCCCTGCGGGTACTTTTGAATCATGTCCTCGGGAGAAACCGGATGAAAATGCTCGAGAAACCAGGCGCGCGCTTGCCGCAGCGTCGGTTCGCGTCTCATTTCATAGAGTTTAAGCATCAGGTTTACTTCGTCGTAGGTAACTTGGGTCATGGTGGCGGGTTCTCCTGACTCTAATTTTCCGGCGCGGGCTTCGGTGTCTCTCGGGGAAAAGGAGAGTTGGCGGCCAGTTCGAAGCGCTGCACGCTGGATAGAGGGATGCCTTGGCGTTGAAATTCGGTTTGGATGCGGCGGCGAAGCTCGCGGGAGACCTCGTCCTGGCGTGTGGGAGCCGTGCGCACTTGCAAACGCACTGTCGAGGCCGAACGGTCAAAGGATTGAACGCCCAGAATGCGGGGGCCATCGACGAGAGCTTGGGACCAGGAGGGATCGGCACGCATCTCGGCTGCGGCGGATTCCAGCGCTTGCATGGTTTTTTCAAGGGATATTTCCGGCGCAATGGAAATGTCAACGAAAGCCTGAGACCAGTCGCGGCTTAAGTTGCTGACGGTACGAACATCGCCGTTGGCAATGGTGACGAGAGCGCCGCGAGCATCGCGAACGACGGTGCGGCGCAGGGTCAGAATTTCGACGCGGCCGATGGTGTCTCCGACCTGGATGGTATCACCGATGGCGTATTGGTCTTCGAGAACGATGTAAATGCCGGTGATCAGGTCGCGGACGAGATTTTGCGCGCCGAAGCCTATGGCAACGCTGGCCAGGCCCGCAAGTGTCAGGGCGGGCACGGGATTGATGCCAATTTTGTCCAGGGCGGTGAGCAGGGCGATAAACCAGACGACTTTGCTTCCGGCGCTGTAAAGGACGCTGGCAAGGGTGCGGGTTTGCTGCTCGCGGACCTGGGCCATGCGGCCCTGGCTAGCGGCGGGCTTGACCATGAGATTGGTCATTACGCGAAGGAAGCGGTTGACGAGTAGCACAATGAGAAAGATGGCTACGAGGTCAAGAACACTGGTCAGCGTGAAGTCGGGCCAGCGGATGGAGAGACTGGTCATCGTTTTTTCGGGAAGGTGAGTATAACATTGGACGAGCGAGGATGCTCGCCGGACCGGACTCAGTTTGGAAAGGGCGGCATCCGGGACGAGGTGGATATGTTAGACACGAGACGCAGGTTCTTGAGTATATTTGCCGGCGCCGGGACACTGGTTCTCTTTCGCGCAGCCAGCCTTAGCGGACAGGCCAAGCCGCCAGTCACTCCGGCGCCTGCGAGCGGAGGCCAGGGCCAGGATATGGATGAGCCGGCGCCACTGCCGGGGAAGTCTCCTACCAAAATAATGCTGGAAGAAAATCAGAAGGACATCAGAAAGAACATCGAGAAGCTGTACAAGCTGGCGAGTGACTTGAAGGCGGAAGTGGAGAAGACGGACTCGACCGAGGTGCTTTCGCTGAGTCTGCTAAGAAAAGCGGATGAGATCGAAAAACTGGCTCACGATATTAAATCGCGGGCCAAGGGCTGAGCCGGAAAACCATGGCTGGATGGACACGGCTTCCGTAGAAGATACTCTGGGTGTGGCGCCTATAAGCTGCAAGGTAAAGCGTTCTAGCGTGAAACTGTTGCAAGCGTTAGAATGATGGGGCACGCGGAAGTTTTCGCGTGAGAGCGCTACCGAACAGCTTCTCTGGAGCGCTGCTTGTGCGCCCGTAGCTCAGATGGATAGAGCGACAGCCTCCGAAGCTGTAGGTCGTGAGTTCGACCCTCACCGGGCGCGCCACTTTTCTTGAACAGTTTTTTTCTACCACTTCCGTATTTGCGCTTTCGCCCATTTTTAGACTTCAGCGAAGCTATCCACTCAATGGAAGAGGATTGTGTTTCTTTGGTCCGGTCAGGGCGTTGATCAGGAGCTAGCCTTAGCCCGGCACGGCTTTGTGGAGTGCGAATTGGTCCATTGCCGCATCATGCGCGAGCTGCCAAGAATACCAGTGATCGCGCTCCAAATGCCGTTCGAGCGCCTTGACTGCCGAGCTTCCCGAAAGCGGCAGTAGGATGCCATTGCACACGGGGCAGCAAAGCCGTATCGAATTAGGCTTTGGTTCCGGCAGCGTTGATTCGCGAGGCATCATGAGAGATATGGCGCGGACTACCTGTCTGGACCTGCTGAAAATTTTCCTCGTGCCTCGAGGGGCCATGGGAGTAAGCCGTCCGACGAGATAGCCCGCAATGAATTTCTCAGCATGTTTCATACCAGGCGTCGAGCCCCCTTGCCCGCATAGCTGAGGCACGTCTAAGTCGAAGAGTCAGGTGAACATACGGTTGAGAGCGGTAGACAGTTGGCTCCTGGCACAGGGCGTCGCCGTCCAATTCTGAAAGCATTTTGCCTAAATTGTGCAAATTAAGTTCGTGCGGCGAGTCGGGTTGCAGGTGAATTGGGTACTGGGGCCCACTTTACAGAAAACGGCTGCCAGCTCAACTGGACAAATGGGCGCGGGATCCTGAACAAGCTATGGGTTCATGCAAGCAGGATGCTCGACATGCGGTGGGGCTGCACTGGGACGAAATCAAATAGAAAAATTCTAAAATTGTAAGCTTGAGCGGGCCTTCCTATTCTCATGCGCGCTGAAGTCAGACCACCTCTTCCCAACCAAGCTTGCAAAGATCCAGGTTCAGCGTCTCACCTTCGTGCCGCGGCGATCCGGCGTTCGCGAAGCTACTCGATGTCGCCGGAATCTTCTTCTTCGTGGACCTTGGATTCCAGATGTATCTCGGGAAGATTGGCTTCGCGAAGCTGGCGATTCAGCGCCGGGAGATCGGTGGCCAATATTTGCTTCCATTGGCTCGCAACCGCGGTGAACATTTTTTCGGCTTGGGCGGCAGCGCTCATTTGCGCGGCGGTGGGGGTCGCGTCGGCGCGAGCCACTTCGCCATAGAGGGCGCCCGCTTCGCCGTTCGCGCGGCTAAGAGTCGGCTTGGGCGAAGGAGGCGCGAAGAAGCCGCCGCCACCGCCGAGGAGCGCGGAGACTTTTTTGTCCAGCGCGGAAATGGCATCGGCAACTTGCCCGCTCGCTTGTGGCGTCAGCTTTTGCAACAGTTCGTGGGCGGAGCGCGCCTGCGTAACGTCCTCCGTACTCTCCGTCATCAGCGAGGCCAGGCGGCTTTGTAGCTGGAACATTTCGGCCAAACCTTCGTGAGTCGTCTTCACGCGCGGGTCCATTTTTACGATTAGCGGCTCGCTGAAGGAGTGGCCGCCAATCGTGAGGCGCGCCGTGTATTGCCCCGGCAGCGCGCTCGGACCTTGCGGCGCGCGCGGAGTATCCTCGGGCACCGCGGCGATCGGATAGCCGTATCGCTCCGAAAGCGGCGTCGCGTAGTGCAGGTCCCACACCCATCGATGCATGCCCGCATCAGTCGAAAGAATCTTCGGCATGCGCACCCAATATGGCGGAATTAATTGCGCGGCGAGCTCTTCGTCGGTCAAGTCCAGCTTGTCCGTGCTGGCATAGCGGCGCACGACTTTGCCCTGTCCATCGAGGATCTCGAGCGTAACGGGACCCTCGGCGGGGTGCCCAAGAAAATAATCCACGACGGCGCCGTCGGGAGGATTCTTTGCGGTGGGCTCATCGGGGGGAATTGGCGTATCCGTATTGGTATCGCGCATGACGCGGTAGGCCGCGCCCGGCTTGAAGAGAAACGCGTCTTTTTTCTCGAGCGATTCGGTGATCTGGCGCAGCGGAGTAATGTCGTCCAACACCCAGAAAGAGCGGCCATGCGTGGCCACGAGCAAATCATCATCGTGAATCCAGAGATCGCGCATGGAAGAGTGCGGCAGATTGAGCTCGAGGCTTTGCCAGTGATCGCCGTCATCGAAAGAAACCCACACGCTCGTTTCCGTGCCGGCAAAGAGCAATCCTTTACGAACGGAATCCTCGCGCACGGTGTCAACGGCAGAATCATCGGGCAGGCCGTTTGTGATTACGGTCCACGTCTTTCCGCCATCGTGCGTGCGATAGATATAGGGATGCTGATCATCGATGCGCGACCGGCTGACGGAGACGTAGGCCGTCTCGTCGTCAAAATGCGACGCGGAAATCTGCGAGACTTTGCTCCAAGGAGTCAATTCGGACGGCGAGATATTTTTCCAATGTGCGCCGCCGTCGCGCGTGATCCAGATCAGCCCGTCGTCGGTGCCGGCCCAGATCGTATCCAGAGATTTGAACGAGGGAGCAAGCGAATAAATCACGCCGCGTTCCTTTTCGGCGTTGGGATCTTTTGCGGCGGTGGAACCGAGACTCGCGGGGATGGCGTTGTGCTCGCGTCCGAGGTCGGGGCTGATAGTTTGCCAACTGTGTCCGTCATCGGTCGTTTTGAAAAGAAAATTCATGGTGGTGTAGAGAATGTGCGGATTGATCGGCGAAAACATAATGGGTTGCGTGCGGTCGGCGCGATATTTTGGGTCGGCGGCGGCAACTGGCGTGACGTCCTGGACCTGGCCGGTCTTGATCGAGTATTTCGAAACCTCGCGGCGGCCGGCTCCGTAAACGATGTCCGGATTTAGCGGGTCAGGCGCGGAGTAGCCATATTCGATGACGCCGACAGGGTGCCAGTCGCGAAACGTGATTTCGCCATCGTTGCCGCGGCTTGAAACGCACACCGAGCCGCTCTCCTGTTGCCCGCCGCAAACTAGATAAGGGAACGAATTGCTCGTCGCGACGTGATACATCTGCGCTGTCGGCTGGTTGTACCAGGTGCTCCACGTTTTTCCGCCGTTGACAGTCACGAGCGCGCCTTGATCGCCGACCAGCAGAATAATGTTCGGATCATTCGGATTGATCCATATATTCTGATAGTCGTCTCCGCCCGGAGCACCGCGAAAACTCATCCACGTTTTTCCGCCGTCGATCGATTTCATAGTGACGGTGCTCGTGCCGTAGACGATGTCTGGATTTTTCGGATCGACTTTTGGCATCGGCAAATCGCCGCCGCCGATGCGCCCCGCAGGCCGCGGGTCTTTAGTGATCTGCTGCCAATTTTCGCCGCCGTCATCAGAGCGATAAATCCCGACGACCGAGCCCGTTCCCGTTTCGCCACGCGCGCTGGCGACGCTGGCGAAAAGCCTGCTGGTCGGGCTTGGCGCAATCGTGACATTGACTTGAACGATTCCATTCGGTAACCCGTTGGTCAGCGCATTCCAGGTCTTGCCTCCGTCGGTGGACTTGAAAAGTCCTCCGCCCGTTCCCTGGTATTCATTTCCGTCTTCCCACGGACCCAAGCGCAATTGCCACATCGCCGCGTAAACGACCTGCGGGTTCGAAGGATCAATCTCAACATCGGAGCCTCCGACGCCCTCACCCTTCGCAAGCACTTTCTCCCAATTCTCTCCGCCGTCGGTGGACAAATAAATTCCGCGCTCTTCATTCGGCCCATAGGGATGTCCGAGCACGGCCGCGAAAACGCGATTTGCATCGTGAGGATCGACGGCAAGAGCCGGAATTCCTTGGCTGTCGCGCAGCGCGGCGAGGTGCGTCCAGGTTTTCCCCGCATCGGTGGACTTATAAATTCCGTCGCCGACGGCTAGATCGGGCCGCGCGAGGCCTTCCCCGCTCGAAACATAAATGATATTCGGGTCGGAGAGCGCCACGGCGATGGCGCCCGTGGATTGCGTCGGCTCCGCGTCAAAAATCGGCGTCCATGTGCGGCCTGCGTCGTCCGTCTTCCACACGCCGCCGTTGACCGCGCCCACGTAAAAAACATTCGGCTCGCTGGGCACGCCGCAGGACGCGCGAGTCCGTCCCCCGCGCGTGGGACCGATCATGCGCCAGCGCATCTCCTGGTAAGTGCTCTCGGGATATTGCTGCGCTTGCGTGACCGTCGCGCACGGCAAAATGGATAAGGAAGCGAGCGCAACAATTGCGAAACGATCGATGCGAATCACAGGGCACCTCTTTGCGGATTTTTGACCCATGCGGCAGAGGAAAAACACGTGGATCGACACCAAGTTATCCTCGACCAATTCCCGCGCAGCACTATGAACCGAATCGCCCGAAAACTCAATGCAGGCCCTTCAAAATTCGCATGTAAGCATCGGAAGCTTGCTCATCCTTGTGGGGTGGGCAGGCACGGGGTAAACTTTCGCAAGGATTTTGTGGAGAAGTTTGTGGGAGGTACGTCATGGCCCGAGTTGTCCGCTGCGGCCTGATTCAGGCCAGTTGTGAATGGTCGCCGGAGAAATTTTCTCTCGCGCAAATCAAAGAAAAAATGATGGCCAAGCACGAGAAGCTGATCGCCGCGGCCGCGAAGAAAAAGGTGCAAGTCCTCGGGCTACAGGAACTTTTCTACGGGCCATACTTTTGCGCGGAGCAGCAAACGCGCTGGTACGAATTGACGGAGCGCGTCCCCGATGGCCCAACCATCAAACGCATGCAAAAGCTGGCGAAGCAATACCAGATGGTGCTCGTCGTGCCCGTGTACGAAGTCGAGATGACCGGCGTCTATTACAACACGGCGGCGGTGATCGACGCCGACGGCCGCTACCTTGGAAAATATCGCAAGCACCACATCCCGCACTGCCATCCCGGCTTCTGGGAGAAGTTTTACTTCACGCCGGGCAACGCCGGCTATCCCGTATTCCAGACGCGGCACGCGCGCGTGGGCGTATATATATGTTACGACCGGCACTTTCCGGAAGGCGCGCGATGCCTCGGATTGAATGGCGCCGAGATCGTCTACAACCCTTCCGCTACCGTCGCCGGACTTTCCGAATATCTTTGGGAGCTCGAGCAGCCCGCGCACGCCGTTGCCAATCAATATTTCGTCGCGGCCATCAACCGCGTCGGCACGGAAAAGCCGTGGCAAATCGGCGAATTCTACGGCAAGAGCTATTTTTGCAACCCGCGCGGAAAAATCGTGGCGCAAGCGAGCCGGGACAAAGATGAGCTACTCGTCGCCGAGCTGGACCTCGAAGAAATTCAAAAAGTACGCGATACCTGGCAATTTTATCGCGACCGCCGGCCGGAGTCTTACGGCGAAATCACGCGCACACGCGCCGCCGAAAGCTCCGAGGCGGCGGACTGAGCCGCCCGTCGCAGTTCCAAAAACTTCCGATGCCCACATTTTTACACGTTCCAGCCATACTGAGACAAACGAGCGGCCAAGATGAATGACCTGCGCAGCGGCGCGCTCGCCGCCGATACCATTCGCGGCAGCTCACTCTATAACAAAGACCTTGCGCCCGTTCCGCCGGAGAGCCGCACCTGGGGCACTTACAATTACGCCGCGCTTTGGATTTCCATGAGCGTGAATATTCCCACATACATGCTGGCCAGCGGGATGATCGCCGTCGGCATGAACTGGAAGCAGGCGCTCTTCACGGTTTTTCTCGGCAACGTGCTCGTTCTGATTCCCATGTTGCTGAACGCCCATGCCGGGACGCGCTACGGCATTCCCTTCCCTGTATTTGCGCGCGCCTCGTTTGGTGTGATGGGCGCCAACGTTCCTGCGATTTTGCGCGCGCTCGTGGCGTGCGGCTGGTTCGGCATCCAGACTTGGATTGGCGGTGAAGCGATCAACGCCATGCTCATCGCCCTTGCTCCGGGCTGGCAACACTTTCATTACGGTCCGGCTCTATGCTTTGGATTTTTCTGGCTGCTGAATGTTCTTGTGATTCTGCACGGCATCGAGACCATTCGCTTTTTACAAGGCGTTTCCGCGCCGTTCTTGCTGCTCATCGGGCTTGCGCTTCTCTTATGGGCGCGAGGAAAAGCCGGCGGCTTCGGCCCCATGCTCGCCACGCCTTCCAAGTTCCATAACTTCGCCGAGTTTTTCCGCTACTTTATTCCTTCTCTCACTGGCGTGGTGGGATTTTGGGCCACGGTTTCTCTCAACATTCCGGATTTCACGCGCTATGCCCGCAGTCAAAAAGATCAAATGGTCGGCCAAGCTCTTGGCCTTCCCGCGACGATGACGTTTTATTCCTTCATCGGCATTGCCGTAACTTCCGCGACGCTCATCATTTTCGGCCAAGCCCTCTGGGATCCGGTTGCCGTGCTCTCGCGTCTAGGCAACCCCTTGGCGGTCGTGGTCGCCATGCTTGCGCTGCTCATGGCCACGCTGAACGTCAACGTAGCCGCGAATGTGGTCTCGCCCGCCAACGACTTCTCGAATCTTTCTCCGCGCCACATCAGCTTTCGCACCGGCGGCTTGATCACCTGCGTGATGGGCATCGTCATGCAGCCGTGGAAACTCATGTCGAGCTACGGCAACTACATTTTCGTATGGCTGGTCGGTTATTCCGGATTCCTCGGCCCGATTGCTGGCGTCCTAATCTGCGATTATTTTGTGATTCGCAAAAAAAATCTTTCGCCGCAGGATCTTTACCAGCGCGGCGGACAATATGAATATTCGCGGGGCATCAACTGGCAAGCCGTGATTTCGCTGGCAGC
The DNA here is from genome assembly GCA_049800195.1 of Candidatus Acidiferrum sp. Taxonomy (GTDB): domain Bacteria; phylum Acidobacteriota; class Terriglobia; order Acidiferrales; family UBA7541; genus Acidiferrum. Next base: position 73,441 of record JBARJI010000129.1, on the reverse strand, counting down.
AGGCGCTGGAGTGGCCTTTATTGGCCTCTTTGTTCCCGCTCTGCGCGTCCTTTACAATTACGCGTGGTTTGTCGGGTTCGGGGTGAGCTTCCTTGCGTATCTTGTGCTGACGCCCAAGCCCGCACCCATCCTTCAAGCGGCGGACTAAGATGACCCTGAGAACATTTCAAATTTCAAAATTGTCATTCCGAGCGAAGCGAGGAATCTGCTTTTTCTTCTCTGTGCCTTCGATGCCCTCTGTGTCTCTGCGTCCTCTGCGTAAATCTTCTTCTTTCTTGCAACTTTCAGATCTCGACTGTCAACTTCCGCGAGGCTCCCATGAATTTCGGCATCACCATAAAACCTGACATCTCCATCGACCGCATCGTAAGTTTGACCAAGCAAGCCGAAACCGCCGGATTCTCCTACGGATGGATTTTCGACTCCCACGTCATCTGGAAAGAACCTTTTCCCCTGCTGACGCTGATGGCCGCGAGCACGCAATCGATGCGCCTGGGAACGTGCGTTACCAATCCCGCCGTGCGCGACGTGACCGTTTCGGCCAGTCTCTTCGCCACACTGAACCTCGCTTCCCACGGACGCATGCAGCTCGGCATTGGCCGCGGCGACAGCTCCCGGCGCGTCCTCGGCAAAAAACCCACCACGCTGGAAAACTTGGAATCCTTCGTCCGCGTCTTTCGCAACCTGAATGCTGGAAAAACGGTGGACCTCGATGGAGTCGCCACTAATTTCCCCTGGGCCAGCGGCGAAGTGCCGCCTGTTTGGGTGGCGGGATACGGGCCGAAAGCCCTGCGCACGGCAGGTCGTATCGGCGACGGTGTGATTCTTCAATTTGCCGATCCCGACCTGATCGACTGGTGCCTCGGCTTCGTGCGCGAAGGCGCCAAAGAAGCCGGCCGCGATTTCAGCAAGTTCCAGGTCATGTCCGCCGCGCCGGTTTGGCCGTCCGATGATTTGAAGACCGCGCGTGACCACGTCCGCTGGTTTCCCGCCCTCGTCTCGAACCATGTGATGGATCTGATCTCGAAATACAAGCCCGAGGAACTGCCTCCCGCGCTCACCTCTTTCGTCCAAAATCGCGGCGGATACGATTACCACCATCATTGCGAAGTTGGCAGCGACAATGCCGATTTCGTCTCGGACGAGGTCATCGACCGCTTTTGCATCATCGGCCCCATCGAAGCCCACCGCAAGAAACTTGAAGCCCTTCGCTCCGTGGGCGTCACGCAATTCAACATTTATCTGATGTGCGGCGAGGAGGAGAAAACCCTCGACGCTTATGCCCGCGACATCTTGCCCCATTTTGCGGCGGCGGCGTCCCGCTGAGGCCGAGTCAAGCCTCTATCTCTCGGAAAACAAACGGCTTACTATTTATCACTTGACAAACTATGGCGATAGGCTATAATAGTGTTTGTCTTTGGTTGGCGCTGCTTTCGGGCGCCTCGATGCCATGACCGCTCGCCGACTGTCCGCTTCAGACTCCCCGGCGGCCTTGCGGCCTCCCCAGTCACTACTTTGCAATTCCACGGGTTTCCTAAGCCCTTTAGAATCCGCACTTCCACAAGTGCTCATTCCACTCACCTTAAAATCCTTTAGAATGAACATTTACGAAAAAACCCAGGGGGAGGGGTGATTATTGTTAACCAATTTTAGGTCTTTCGTTACTGGCTCGCCAACAATAGCCTCCGCCCGAAGGATTGCGTCCGCCCATGCCCTTTGACACCATCATCCGCAACGGCACGGTCGTCACCGCGATGGATACCTTCGCCGCCGACATCGGCATTGTTGGCGACAAGATCTCCGCTATCGCTGCTGCCCTGCCGATCGAGAACGCGGGCCGCGTCGTCGACGCCGCGGGACTTCTCGTCATCCCCGGGGGCATCGACGTTCACACCCACCTGGACATGCCTTTCGGCGGAACCACCAGCGCCGACGATTTCCTGACCGGCACGACGGCGGCGGCTTTCGGCGGCACCACCACGCTGATCGATTTCGCCATTCAGTACAAAGGCCAAACGCTTCGCCAGGCGTTTGATACCTGGATGGAAAAAGCCCACGACAAAGCCGTGACCGACTACGCCTTCCACTGCATCATCACCGACTTGGGCGCCGCACAGCTCGAAGAAATGGGCGAACTGGTTCGCGAAGGCGTCACCAGCTTCAAATTGTTTATGGCCTATCCCGGCGTGTTCATGCTGGATGATGCCACGATTTTTCGTGCGATGCGCCAGGCCGCCAAGCATAACGGCTTGATTTGCATGCACGCGGAAAATGGCGGCGCCATCGACGTGATCGTTCAGCAGGCGCTGGCTGAAGGCAAACGCGCGCCGAAGTATCATGCGCTGACGCGGCCGACGACGGCCGAAGCCGAAGCGACTTCGCGCGCGATTGCGCTGGCTGAAATGGCTGGCGCACCCGTCTATATCGTTCATCTTTCCTGCAATGAGGCCCTCGAAAAAGTACGCGAAGCGCGCGATCGCGGCTTGCCTGCCTACGCCGAGACTTGTCCGCAATATCTCTACCTTTCGCTCGAAAACATGGATGCGCCGGGCTTCGAGGGCGCCAAATATGTGTTCACTCCGCCCCTGCGTGAAAAATGGCATCAGGAAAAGCTGTGGCAAGGGCTGGCGAAAGACACGCTGCAAGTCGTATCCACCGACCATTGCCCCTTTTGTTTCAAGGAGCAGAAGGAATTGGGTAAGGACGACTTCACGAAAATTCCGAACGGAGGACCAGGGATTGAGCACCGGCTCAGCCTCATTTACACGGGCGGGGTACACGGAAACCGATTTTCAGCCAATCGTTTTGTCGAGCTCGTTTCCACGGCGCCAGCGAAGCTTTTTGGACTCTACCCGCGCAAAGGAACCATCGCGGTGAGTTCGGACGCCGACCTCGTTCTCTTCGATCCCAACGAAGAGCAAGTCATCAGCGCGAAGACCCACCACATGCGTGTGGACTATTCGATGTTTGAGGGTATTGCCATCAAGGGAGCGCCAAAGACCGTTTTCTCACGTGGCCGCGCCGTAATTGACGCCGGAAAATTTGTCGGCCGCCCCGGCGCTGGCCAATTCCTTCGCCGCCAAACGCACTCTGCCATCAAATGAGCGGCCCTTGCGAAGCCGCTTCCCCATTTGTTTTCACCGGAATGTAAGCTGGCAAAAACTGGCGTCTTATGGTCTTTAATTCGACGAATCTCTGGGCCCGTCAGCGGGCGGCGCTTCCTTGACTTTCGGAGCCGAGATCTTCTGCTTATCGTCCACTGCGAAGAGCATGTAATTGCTGAAACTGTGGCGGCGATGAACGCGCCGGCCTTGCCAGTCGTAATAGACGTCTGCGCTTTGTGGCAGCCACATACTCACTTTGCTGCTGCGAAATTGCACCGGACCATATTCGACCTCCGTGCGTTCCGCCGCTAATCGGATTTGAGGCAGAGGCCTGACCAAGTCTGTTTCCAACCTCAAAATCTGATAGCTGTCGGCTGAGATCCAAGCGCGGCCCTTGAGCGCCGCTGGATAAGAAGGGCCGTCGACCCCAATCCTGTACTTTTTTATGGTGTTCGGCTTGTCAGGCCTTTGCCGGAAGTGGACTTGCCAGGCGATCCCGCCATTCCATCTCGCCAAGCCTTCACAAGCGAACTCAAAATTTGGGACATAGTATGGATGGAAAATGAGAACGAGAGCAGGCAGCCCGTTCGTTGCAACTCCATCCGGGAAATCACCCTGGGAGCCGCGGCTGCTCCGGTATTCTTCCACATTCAGCATGCCGCGCCGCACTTCCTGAATGGAAACGACATAGTCAAATTTGCGCTGATCGGAGTCGGAGGCGAGTCCATATTTGTTAATGGATTGGTTCGTCAGGGTTTCGGTTGCGGCAAATCGATCGACATTGCTGACCAGCTCGACGATTTGTTTCCCAGCCTTGCGCACGACGTCATCCACATTGCAGGGGGTGCCGGCAATTACGGGCGGCATGCTTTCGTCAACGTCGGGCGGCAGCCAATTGGAAGGAACCAGCAAAGCGGTAGCGGCCTTTGCTACCGCCGTCATTTCCACTGTCGCAGCCGCGGTATCGCCGGACGCGTTTGCAAGCTGGGAATTTTTCAGGGTCTCGAGATCTTTGCTCGCCGTGGTATCCGCGGGATGCGCCGTGACATACGCTTGGAGCACTTTGGTCGCCTCAACCCTGTCCCCGCGCGCTGCGAGGGCTCTAGCCAATACTAACTGCACGGTTGCAGCTCGGTCGTGACCCAGCTCGATCGCGCGCTCCGCGTGTTTGATGGCATCGTCATTCTGGCCCTGCAGCACCGAAGCCTCCGAGAGTAGCGCGTGTGCTCGCCAGGACGACGGCTCCGCGTCCACGGCGCGTTTCAGGTATGGCGTCGCTTCGGCCGGTTTGTTTTCGTGGAGCAGCTCGTCGCTAACTTCGAGTAACGCGCTCAGGTGTTTGGGGTCGAGCTGCAGAGTCTTCATCCAATAGGCTTTGGCCTGCACTGGATCGTTTAATTGCGAAGAATAAATTCCGAACAGGTACTCAACCTCCGCGCTTTTCGGAGCGGTTTTTTGCGCGGTCTCGAGATGCTTGAGGGCATCATTCGGCTTGTTGCCCTGCAGCGCATGCAGAGCCTTTCCCACCTCCTTTTGCGCCTTTGGAGAAAGAGCGAAGATGGCCACGGATTCCGCCGCATCCTCGGCATTGGACATCGGCTGCATGTCAATCGTGACTTTGGCGAGCGAACTCTCTCGAAGTTCGAATTGCTTCTCGGCCCCTTCAAACGCGGGCGCGACGACCTGAACCGTATACGCGGTCGGGGGCACGCCGTTGAACCTTACATAGCCGGCTTTCGCGGGTTTTTGGTCAAATACCTGGCCGTTCAGTTTTGTGAGTGTGACAATCGCGGCCCCCTGAAGAGGCGTTCCGTTAGGTCCCTTCAAGTACACGTCAACGTCAGACTGAATCAATGCATTTTCCGTCATGGCTTGCGAAGCGTCGATTTCTCCCGCACCTTTGGTAATGGGATCTGGCATTTGGTGGCCAACACAAACTTGGGCCGGCCACAAAATCCCAAAGGAAACCAACACAATCGCACCGAAATAGTTCAGAACCCTTATATGCATAGCCCACCCGTGTACCACTTACAAGACCAAGAACTTGGAGGCAATAATACTACGTCTTAGTGCGCCAAGAGAAACTAAGAAGAGAGGTCGAGGCTGCAGCACTGCAAAAGTATTGGGTGGCTTGAGAATGGGGCTCGAACGTAACCCTGGTGCCGCGCGGATGCTTCTGGGCCATCGGCCGGAGCGCGCAAGTCCGGGGAAGAACCAACCAGCGGGACACATTTTGCAGCCAGAGTCCTCGGTGGTAGAGTACGCGCCAATCGCGAAGGGTCCTGGCTGACAGCCCGGCTGCGATAACCACAAGCCAGATTTCATGACTCATCCTGACATTCCGGGCGAGCGAGCGCAGCAGGGCGGCGGGCTGGTCCGGCAGCTCGGATTGTTTGGCACGACGATGGCCGTGATGGGCGGGATCATCGGCGCAGGTATTTTCATCAATCCGTACCTCGTTGCCGACCGCGTGCATACCTCCGCATTGATCCTGGGCGCGTGGATCGCCGGCGGCCTGATCGCTCTCCTTGGCGGATTCATCTACGCTGAGCTGGCCGACCGCTTGCCGGTTGTGGGCGGGCAATACGCATATCTGCGCGAGGCGCTTCATCCGGCCGTGGCGTTTCTGTACGGGTGGGTGCTTTTGCTGGTGATCCAGACGGGCGGAATGGCCGCGGTGGCGGTCACTTTCGCGCATTACTTTCTTGAGTTGGCTCACTGGCAGGTGAATGCTTCCATCATCGCGGCCTCGGCGCTGGCTTTTCTTACGATTATCAACTGCCTGGGTGTTCGCGCGGGCAGCCGGGTGCAATCGGCGATGACGCTGGCGGCGATTGCAGCCATCGCCATGCTCGAGCTTTTTAGTTTTCTGCGCGGCGGACCATCGCAAATTTCCTGGCACCCGGTGCTGGATCAGCCTGTCTCCGTAAATCTAATCATTGCCTTCGGCACCGCCATGACGCCGGTCCTGTTTGCGTATGGCGGATGGCAGACTTCAAGTTTTTTGGCCGGTGAGGTACGCGACCCGCGAAAAACTCTTCCGCTTGGTTTGGTTTTGGGCGTGCTTGGCGTGATCGTCGTCTACACTTCCGTGAATTTCGTGTACGTGCGCACCCTCGGCGCCGCAGGACTGGGCGGCACGATGACACCGGCGACTTCCGTGATGCGCATGTTGCTCGGTCCGCGCGGCGCTTCGTTGATCGCCGCTGGAATTGCCTTCTCGGCGTTTGGGTACCTGGGACAATCGATGCTTACAGCGCCGCGCGTCTACTTCGCCATGGCGGAAGACCGCGTGTTTTTTCGCGGCGGAGCATGGATCGATCCGCGCACGCATGTGCCGGTGATCGCCATTCTGTTGCAGGGGATTTGGGCCATCGTCATTGCGCTGACCGGGACGTACGCGCAGGTGATTAATTACGTCGTGGCGATGGATTCGATATTCTTTGGCCTGACCGCTGCGTGCCTTTTTGTTTTGCGGCGGCGCGCGGCGCAGCAAGGATTGGCCCCGGCCGAGTATCGCGCGCCGGGGCACCCATGGACGACTTTGCTTTTCATCGCCGCGGAATGGATCGTAGTCTTGAGCACGTTCGCGCACGATCCCAAACGCGCATTCATCGGGCTGGCCATCGCGATCGCGGGCTTGCCTGCTTACTATTTGTGGCGCGAAAAAAACAAGAGAGAAGGAAGAACATGACCGCTCCGGGACGAGTAAAGCGCTCGATGTACATGGAATGGGCGAAAACGCGTTCGCACGCGCGCTTTAATTTGGCGACGAGCGGGGTGACGGGCGTGCCCTTGGCGGAGTTTCCGTTTGACTTGGCGCAGTTCGAAGTCACGGCGCCAGGCGGCTACGGCTACGAACCGCTACAGCAGCGGCTGGCGCGCCATAGCAGCGTGCCAGAGGAATGCGTTGTGGCTGCCACGGGCACGTCGATGGCGAATCATCTGGCGATGGCCGCGGTGCTCGAGCCTGGCGATGAAGTGCTGATCGAGCAACCCGTTTATGGGCCTCTTCTCGATGTTGCGGAATATCTGGAAGCGCGCGTAAAGCGAATTGGGCGGCGTTTTGAAACTGCGTTCGCGCTCGATCCGGCGGAAATCGAGCGTGCCATCACGAGCGAAACACGTCTGATTGTCTTGAGCAACCTGCATAATCCAAGCGGAGCGCTGATGCCTGCAGCGACGTTGGGGACCATTGGCGAAATTGCGCTTCGTGCCGGCGTGCACATTCTAGTGGACGAGGTCTATCTTGAAATGCTCTTTGAAAAGAGCGCGCCATTTTGCTTTCCGATCGGCCAAAGCCTCGGGGCACCGGATGACAACCCCTTTATTGTTACCAGCAGCCTGACGAAGGTATATGGATTGAGCGGGCTGCGCTGCGGCTGGGTGCTTGCCGCGCCCGCGCTGGCCAAGCGAATCTGGCTTCTCAATGATTTGTTTGGAGCTGTCGCAGCTCACCCCGCCGAGCGGATGTCCGTGATGGCCTTCGATCATCTCGAATTGTTTCGCGAGCGGGCGCGCAGGCTGCTCGATGCCAATCGCGCACTGATCGATTCGTTTCTCGACTCGAGGACCGATCTCGAGTGCTTCCGCCCGCCCGCGGGGACGGTGGTCTTCCCGCGCCTCAGGCACGGGGAGCCGGATGCGTTTTTCCGGCTTCTGCGGGACAAGTACGAAACCACCGTGGTGCCGGGGATGTTCTTTGAAATGCCGCGACATTTCCGGATTGGCATGGGCGGAGACACTGCCAGCTTGCGAGCGGGTCTCGAACGTCTGAGCGCTGCTCTCGACGAGTTCGGCAAGCGTTAGCGCCCGCGCGATGCCGTCTCAAGACCTGTCCAACTCCCGGCTGATGACATGCTAGGCACCAATCGAGTAGGCTTTGACTTTGAACGGCAAACATTGTGATGGAATAGAACCATAGACTCAGAGAGAAGAATGGCCAAACTCAAATTCCTGGTTTCGCTGACGAACGACGATAACGACTACCAGATCGAACAGTGGGAATCCGCCGAGCAGGCGGCGCGCAAAACCGGCGTCGAGGCGCAAATCATCCATGCGCAGAACGACGCCATCAATCAGAGCACGCAAATCCTGAAAGCGGTGCAAGCGTCGAAGGAGCTGCGGCCGGACGCCATCATTTTCGAACCCGTGGGTGGTACGGCGTTGCCGCAAGTAGCGCGCGCGGCGGTAAGCGCCGGCATAGGCTGGGTGGTCCTCAATCGCGATGCAAATTACATTGAGGAACTGCGCAAGACGTCGACGGCGCCGCTCTTCGCGCTGAGTTCCGACCACGCCGAAATTGGACGCATCCAGGGACGCCAGATGGCGGCGCTGCTGCGGGGCGGAGGTTCCGTTCTCTACATCCAGGGGCCATCGGAAAATTCCGCGGCCAAGGAACGGACCGCAGGCATGCAGGAAACCAAGCCGGCGGGAGTGCAAGTTACACTGCTCAAGGCGCAGTGGACGCATGAGAGCGCGCAAAGAGCCGTGCGTTCCTGGCTGAAGCTGACCACTTCTCAACGAGCGGCGATCGACCTCATTTCCGCCCAGGACGACTCGATGGCCATGGGCGCCCGGGATGCTTTCAAGGAATTGACCAACGAAGATGAGCGCGAACGATGGCTCAAGCTGCCGTTCACCGGCTGCGATGGCTTGCCGAAAACGGGCCAAGCGTGGGTGCGCAGCGGATTGCTGACGGCCACGGTTTTTGTTCCGCCCAACGCGGGGCAGGCCATTGAGATGCTTGTGGATGCGATTCAGAATCGCAAGAAGCTGCCGGAACGGGTGATGACCTCGCCTGTTTCCATTCCTGCTCTGGATGCTCTGACCCGCAGAAAACCCTAAGTCCTAAAGTTGCGCAAATTTTGTGATGGCCTATTCGCGCGGTGCGGTGCGCTAACTTTTTTCCGGCATGGCTCTCCAGCTTTCGTCCCAGCAAAACGATTTTGTGAGTTCCGCCGTCGCTCAGGAGGCGTATAATGCCGCGGGTCGTAATTGGGCGGGCGGAGAAGGCCACTTCGGGAGGGATAGGCATGGAAAGCTCGGGAGGAGGTAAATCGGTTGACCGCAGGCAATTTCTTGCGGCGACCGGCGGCGGGCTGCTAGCCGCGGCCGTGCCGGGAGGTGCTAACGTGAAGGAGTCCATGATGGGTTCCGCAGCTTCGCCAAGAGAACGAAAGGCGAACGCGGGGGCAACGCAGCGCAGAATTCCCATCGGCGTTTTCGATCCTGTGTACGCGGATCTTTCTCTGGATGCGATGCTCGATAAGGTGAGCGCCCTCGGTCTTGAAGCGATGGAGATTGGCACGGGCGGCTTTCCTGGATCGCATCATTGCCCTGTTGACGAATTGCTCGCCGACCCCGCCAAGGCCAAAGCTTGGCAGAAAAAATTCGAGGACCGCGGCATCCAAGTGGCCACGCTCAGTTGCCACGGAAATCCGATTCACCCTGATGCTCAACATGCGGCGCGCGACGCCGAGAGCTTTCGCAAAACCGTTCTGCTCGCCGAACGCCTGGGCGTGAAAGTGATCGTGGGCTTTTCGGGATGTCCCGGCGGCTCGCCTACCGATATTCAGCCAAACTGGATCACGTATCGCTGGCCTCCCGAGTACGCGGAAATGCAGGATTGGCAGTGGAAAGAAAAGATCGTTCCGTACTGGAAGGACGCCGCAAAATTCGCGCGTGAACATGGCATTCACAGGCTGGCGTTCGAAATGCATCCTAACTTCGCGGTTTATAATCCGCGGACTCTGCTGAAATTACGCGAAGCTGTCGGAGAAGAGATTGGCGCGAATTGCGACTTGAGCCATTTGTTTTGGCAGGGGTGCGACCCGGTCGAAGTGATTCATTTCCTGGGCAAGCAGGGCGCGATCTATCACGCGCATATGAAAGACACCGTATTTTTTCCGGAGAATGAGGCGAAATATGGCGTGCTGAATTTTGCTTTCGCGACCAGCGACCTTGGCAACGCCTCGGAAACTTTCCGCGCCGTGGGTTACGGGCACAGCGCGAGTTTGTGGAAGGCCATCGTGCAAGCGTACATGGATACGGGGTACGAGGGGATTCTCAGCATCGAGAATGAAGACCCGATCCTTTCCGGCGAGGTGGGCGTGGAGCGCGCAGCCTACGTGTTGAAAAATGTGCGCACGGAAATTCTGGAGGGATAATGAATCGCCGCGAATTCGGCCGAAGCGTTGCGGGCTTGGCAGCGGGGGCAGTCGCCGGGAGCATGGCTTCGGCGATGCCGTACCCTGAGACCGCCCGATTCAAGGATGCCGCAGGAGCCGCCGGCGGCGTTCCATTCAAGCTCACGGTAATGCTCTGGACGGTCTTCCGCGGGCAGCCGTTCGCGCAACGGCTGGATAAAGTCGCCGAAGCCGGCTACCGCAACGTGGAACTCGTGGATGAGTTCAAAGGCTGGAGCAAAGACGATTTTGCCGCCGCGCGCAAAAAGAAACACGAGCTTGGCTTTGAGTTTGACGCCACCGCAGGCGTCTGGCATACGCTGGCCGATGCGAAGGACCGCGCTGCGTTTCTGGAGGCCGTCCGCGATTTCATGCCCACGCTGCATGAGCTCGAATGTACGCGCCTGATTCTGCAGAGCGGGAACAAGGTTCCGGGCCTCTCTCCGCTGGAGATGCGCACGAACTGCATCGAGACGTTGAAGCGCGGGGGAGACATCGCGGCGCAGAACGGCATCGAACTTCTTGTGGAAAACATCGACCCCGAAGAAAATCCAAAATACTTTCTGACGTCCAGCGCCGAGGGATTTGAAATCGTGCGTGCCGTAGGCAACCCGCACGTGAAGTTTCTCTACGATTTTTTTCACGAGCAGATCGCCGAAGGCAATTTGATCGAAAAGCTCGAGAAAAATATCGATTGGACCGGGCTGGTACACGTCGCCGACGTTCCGGGGCGCCACGAGCCAGGCACCGGCGAGATCTACTACCCCAACATTTACCGCAAGCTCGCCGAGCTAGGCTATGACCGCTATGTGGCGATGGAGTTCCTGCCGCGGGGCGAACCGGTCGCGGCCCTCAGCGCGGCTCGAGAAATGGCGTTGAAATTCGGTGTAGCCCAGCCCAAGGTATCTTCGAAGGACTCTGCATTAGGGAGGTCCCATGCAACGGCGTGACGCACTAAGGCTTTTGATGGCTGGGGCCGTACTGCCAACGTTCAGTCCCGAGGTTTTCGCATTCTTTCGCGAAGCGCATCCCGCGGCGGGATATACGGTCCGCACTCTGAGTCCTCATCAAAACGAAACCGTTATCGCCATGACGGATGTGATCCTCCCCGCAACGGAGACGCCGGGCGCAAAAGGCGCGCTGGTCAACGAATTCATCGACCTCATCCTGACCGAGTGGGCTACCAAGGAAGAGCGGGCGAATTTCCTTACTGGTCTTGACGGCGTGGACAAGCAGAGCACGGAACTTTTCGGAAAGGATTTCATCGACGCCACGCCCGCTCAGCAAACGGCCCTTTTGCGCGAAATGGATGACGCCGCCATGGACGACATGAGCCGCGCGGCTCGCGCCACGGATCCGGTGCGCAAACCGTACCGTCAGATGACCGGGAATTTCTGGCCGGTCTTTAAGGGCATCACTCTCCACGGCTACTACACGTCCGAAATTGGATTTTCTCAGGAGCTGAAACTTCAGATCATCCCTGGCGCGCAGCACGGGTGCATGCCGATGGGCGCCGGGCCTGGGAATGCCGACACGTAAACACAGGGAGTCAGAATGCCAACACCAGTCTATGATGCGATTATCGTCGGTTCAGGAATCACCGGCGGGTGGGCGGCGAAAGAGCTCACCGAGAAGGGCTTGAACGTTCTTGTGCTCGAAGCGGGGCGCACCATCGTTCCGGAAAAGGATTACGTCGAGCACGTTCCGGTGTGGGAGCTGAAGTACCGCGACTGGGACAATCGCGCCGAGCGTCTGAAAATGCAGCCCATCCAGCGCGAAGTTTATTACGCGTGCGATGAATACTCCCACAAGTTTTTCGTGAACGACGAAGAAAATCCCTATACCTGCGAGGAAGGCAAACACTTTTCCTGGATTCGCGGGCGACAAGTCGGGGGAAAGTCGATTACTTGGGGCCGGCAGAGCTATCGTTGGAGCGATCTGGATTTCGAGGCCAACTTGAAGGACGGCATCGCGGTGGACTGGCCCATCCGCTACGCGGAGATCGCGCCTTGGTACGATTATGTCGAAGAGTTCGCGGGCATTAGCGGGCAAGCCGAGGGATTGCCGCAATTGCCGGACGGAAAATTCCTGCCGCCGATGGAAATGACCTGTGTCGAGCAGGATTTCCGCGACGCGCTTGCGAAGCGCTTTGACGATCGCATGATGACCATCGGCCGGTCCGCAGTTCTAACGAGGGTTCACAAAGGGCGCGCGGCATGCCACTACTGCGGCTTTTGCCATCGCGGATGCATCACGCAATCCTATTTCAGCAGCTTGAATTCAACGCTGCCGGCGGCGGAGAAAACCGGCCGGATGACCTTGCGGCCGTATAGCGTGGTTCGCAATTTGACGTACGATTCCAAGACGGGACGTATTACCACAGCTAATGTGGTCGATTCCCAAACAAAAAATGAACTGGAATTCAAGGCGCGCATTTTTTTTATTTGTTGCTCTACTCTTGAAACCACGCGTCTCCTGCTGAACTCCGCGACTCCGGATATGCCCAACGGTCTCGCCAACGGTAGCGGCGAGCTCGGCCACAACCTCATGGATCATCACATGGGCGGCGGCGCGAGCGGCGTGATGCCCGGCCACGAAGATAAAATGCCTTTCGGCAATCGCCCCAACGGAATTTATATTCCTCGATTCCGCAACGTAAAAACAAAGCAGAGAGATTTTATGCGCGGCTATGGCTACCAAGGAGGAGGAAGCCGGGAAGGCTGGACGCGCGGCATGAGCATGCCCGGCTTCGGCGTGGATTTCAAAAATTCCTTGAAGAAACCCGGTCCATGGCGAATGGGCATGGGCGGATTCGGCGAATGCCTGCCCAATCACAACAACTACGTGGAAATAAACAAAGAGAAGCTCGATGCCTGGGGAATTCCCACACTCACGATCCACTGCGCATGGGGCGAGAACGAATTGGCGATGCACAAAGATATCGCCATGCAAGCCGCCGAGATGCTGGCGGCCGCAGGGGCACGGAATATATCGGTGACCGACCAGATCTCGTCGCCCGGCCTCGGCATTCACGAAATGGGCACAGCGCGCATGGGGCGCGATCCGAAGACGTCCGTGCTGAACGAACACAACCAGGCCCACGAAGTGAAGAACCTTTTCATGACCGACGGCGCTTGCATGGTTTCGAGCTCGTGCGTCAATCCTTCGCTCACATACATGGCGCTGACGGCGCGCGCATGCGATTTCGCGGTTTCGCAAATGAAAAGGAACGAGCTCTAGTCAGGGGTCCACGAAATGTCTCAAGTGATTCGTTCGCCGAAAATGTATGACGTATGCGTCATCGGATCCGGCGCGGGAGGCGGCACGGCCGCGAAAATCCTGACGGAAGGCGGGCTCAGCGTCGCGCTGATCGAGGCCGGTCCGCAGGTCTATCCCGAAAAAGATTTCAAGATGCTCATGTGGCCGTATGAATTGCCGCATCGCGGAGCCGGCGTGGGCGGGCGCGCGGAAGCAAACTTTGGCGAGTTTCTGGCTCCCAACGGCTCCTGGAACATCGAAGGGGAACCGTACACGTCCGCGCCTGGGGCGAACTTCCAATGGTTTCGTTCGCGCATCGTTGGCGGGCGGACGAATCACTGGGGCCGCATCGCTTTGCGCTTCGCGCCCATCGATTTTAGGTCGGGCACGCGCGACGGCTTGGGCGACGATTGGCCCATCAGCTACGACGACCTCGCTCCTTATTACGACAAGGTGGAAGGCTACATCGGCGTTTTCGGAACTCGCGAGAACGTTTCGAGCGCTCCCGACGGCGTGTTTCTGCCGCCGCCGATACCGCGGTGCACGGATCTCATCGTCAAGAAAGCCTGCGACAAAATCGGCGTCATTTGCATTCCGTCGCGGCTGGCGATTCTCACCCGCTCCGTGAATGGACGTCTGCCCTGCCATTATTGCGGCCAATGCGGGCGCGGCTGCACAACCGCATCCAACTTCAGCTCCAGCCAAGTGATGATTCCTCCGGCGATGAAAACGGGAAAGCTCACGATGATCACCGGCGCGATGGCGCGCGAAATTGTGCTGGGCAAAGATGGCAAAGCCGAAGGCGTCTTGTACATAGACAAGGCCACGCGCGCCGAGAAACGCGTGAGCGCACGCGCCGTGGTGGTCGCCGCGAGCGCTTGCGAATCCGCGCGATTGCTTCTGAACTCGAAATCCTCGCAATTCCCCGATGGACTCGCCAATTCTTCCGGCGCCGTGGGGAGATATTTGACGGATTCCGTTGGCAGCGACGGCTGGGGAATCATTCCACGGCTCGAAAAAATGCCTCCGCACAATCATGACGGCGTCGGCGGCATGCACATGTACATTCCGTGGTGGAAGTTCGACCGCACGAATGCTTTTCCGCGCGGCTATCACATTGAATTTGGCGGCGGCCGCGAAATGCCCGGGATCGGCGAGTTCGATGACCTGTTGCACGAAGAGGAAGGCTACGGGGCAACATTGAAAAAACGCGCCCGGCAAATGTATGGAACCGGCATCGGCCTCTCCGGACGCGGCGAAATGATTCCCAATCCAGACACCTATTGCGAGATCGATCCCAATGTTGTCGATAAATGGGGAATCCCGGTCCTGCGCTTCCATTTCAAGTGGAGCGATTACGAATTGCGCCAGGCCCAGGACATGCAGGAAACTTTCCGGGCGATCATCGAGGCGGCGGGCGGCGAATACAAAACCAAGACGTCGATCCACGGCCAATATCCTTTCGGCATCCAGGAAGGCGGAAAAATCATTCACGAGGTGGGCACGGTGCGCATGGGCGCGGACCCAAAGACTTCCGTGCTTAATGGTTTCTGCCAGACGCACGACGTGAAAAATCTTTTCGTCACGGACGGCGCGCCGCTGGTCACCAATCCCGACAAGAATCCGACGCTGACGATCATGGCGCTGTCCTGGCGCGCGTCCGAGCATTTGCTGGACGAAGCCAAGAAAGGCAATCTGTAGGCGTGGAAGAGCGAAGGGGAGGCCGGCGATGAGCGAGAACTCCATAACGCGGCGCGACATCTTGAGAACGCTGGCGGTGAGCGCCGTTGGCGGCTCGGTGCTGCAAGTGATCCCGGCGAAAGCCGCGGAATACGCGCACCTGCTAGTTCAGAACGAAAAGGCGGCTTCACCTTCGGGGAGCTACGTTCCAAGATATTTTTCTCCTCATCAATATGAAACGCTCACCACTCTTTGCGACACGATCATTCCACCGGACGACAAATCCGGCGGCGCCGTGGAAGGCGGCGCGCCGGAATTCATCGATCTGCTGACCAGCGAGAATGAGGACTATCAGCTCACCCTCGGCGGAGGGCTGATGTGGCTGGACGGTTTCTGCGACGACCGCTATTCCAACCTGTTTCTGGACTGCACACCTGAACAGCGCAAAGAGGCGCTGGACCTGATCGCATTCCGCAAGAACGCAAAACAAGATCCGGCGCTAAGCCAGGGCGTGGCCTTTTTCGCCTTCTTGCGCAAAATGACTTGCGACGGCTTCTACACCAGTAAGATTGGGATTGCGGATTTGCAGTACATCGGAAATACGGCGCTTCGCGAATTCCCCGGCTGCCCTCCGGTACCGGAGGCCTAGTTTCCAGGCCCCCGGCGCGGAGCGGTCTGCTTTGCGCGTTTCTCTTCCCTGTTTTGAGCTAGCTCTTGTGAGGCTTCTCTTCCGGGTGCGGTTTGCTTTCCGCCTTTGGCTTTGCTTCCGCTTTTGGTTTGCTTTCCTTTGACGGCCTGCTCTCGGATTGCGTGTGGCTCCGCGAGGTCGTGGTCGTTCTACTCTCACGGCTTGTGCTGGACTCCCTGCTTTCCGTGCGCGAAGACGGGCGGTTTGACTCGTGAGATTCCGACGCCGTGTTCCGATGCTCGTTTGCGGCGCTGGGCGGACGGTCCGAGTGGTTTGATGCGGCCGAGGTATTTCGATGCTCATTCCCGGCGCTCGCCGGACGGTTGCGCGAAGCTCCTGCGGCCACAACTCCGTGGCCCGAGAATTCACCCGGCCGCGCGGTTGCGGCAATGGACGGCCTGCCATGATTTACAGAGTCTCTCAGCGCGGGATTCGTGCTGGCTTCATGCTCTTGCCGCGTTTGCATAGCCGTTGCCGCGACGTGATGGTCGTGTTCCGCTTCCATCTCGCCCGTGGTTGGACGCGCATTGATTCCGCCTTTCCCGCCGTTGAAACTCACGTGGCTCACAGTCTCGTTGCGGATGACTGTGCGATCCACGTAGGTGGTGTGAATCACCGCCGTGTTGACGCGCATGACGGCCGTGTTGTATGCGAAGACGCCGTGGTCCCAACGTCCGCCTACGAAGCCGACTCCGCCGTAGCCGAATCCATAATTAATTCCGCCATAGAATCCGACGTGCGGTCCCCAATACCCCGCATGCCAGAAATACCCGCCGGCGCCCCAGCCCCAATATCCGGGAGTCCAGAGCAATCCCACTGTTGGCGGCTCGACCCATGTGCCGGGTACCCAGTAATAGCCATCCGGACCGTACGCCCAATAGCCCGGCGTCCAGAGATAGCCCGGCGCTGGGCAAACCGGCTGGACATAGACAGGCAACGCAGGCGGGCCAATATGTACCGCGATCCCCACGCTGATTTGCGCGGAAGAACGCGCGGGTAGCGCCACAATTGCCATAGCAAACAAAACCATCCCAATCACGTAAGTTTTACGCATCTGCTCCTCTCCTGGCTTGGGCAATTAATTATAATACCCCTGCCGCGCGGAGAAGTTGTTAGTTGACAAAAAGAGAGGGACGCCAAATCACGGCTCAGCCTTAAGCAAAGGCTGCTTTTTCAATAGCTTGGCGTGGCGTGGACCTTTTTGGGGATGCTTTTATATACGTCTATGGGTGCCGGGCGGCCAGCGCCTTCGCCGCCTCTTAGAGCGATTTGATCGTCTCGGACTCCTCGTCCCACGCAACCGCACTGAGCCGGAAGTAGGATTGATTCGCCATGTGGCACGCCAGGGCCGCGTTATTCCCGAACACCACGTCCTCGGTCACCGGTTGGCGGCTTTTCACCGACTGGAAGTACCTCCAAAGATGAGGCTTCTCGTCGTCCCAGGAGTCGCCGCGATAGCTGTACCCTTCCAGAATCGGCTCCTGGCCGGGAACTGGGTCGTGCTGCTCGTGCCATTCCGCCACGTACTTCTCACGCATCTTCTGCGGATAGCCAGAAGTGTAATAGCTCGGCGATTCGTCCTCGCCGGTCTGGGGATAGTAATTGATGGCAAATTCCGTGACTTCCAAGATGCCCTTCGACCCTTGGAAACGATAGGTTTCCGGTGTCTCGCACCCCAGATTCAGACGCAGATAGACCGGGGCGCTTCCGTAATCGAACAGCGTCGCGTGAACGTCTGGCATGTTGCGGCCGTCCGGGAAGCGCAGGATGGCTCCCAGCGCCATGGCCTTCTTCGGCGGAGCATTCCAGCCCAGCATGAAGTTCATTCCGCTCACCAGATGCACGAGGAGATCGCCGGCAAGACCCGTGCCGTACTCTCTCCAGCAGCGCCACCGCGCAAATATCTTCGGATTGAAAGGCACTTTTGGCACGGTGCCCTGCCACGTATCCCAATCGAGATTCTCGGGGGAAAGATCCGGCGGAGGCGGATATTCCCAAGCCCCGGTGGGGTCATTTCGCCCGAGCGAGCCTTCCACCAAAGTCAATTTGCCGATGATTCCCTGCGCGAGCAGCTCCCTGGCCTTCGCGCAGATTACGGAGCTGACACGCTGCGAACCGATCTGCACGATGCGATCCGTTTTCTTTGCTGCGGCCACCATGGCCAGGCCGTCATCGGCGGTGTGGGACATGGGCTTCTCGCAATAGATGTCCTTGCCTGCGCCGACCGCGTCAATGACCACTTGCCTGTGCCAGTGGTCCGGCACTGCGGCCACAATACAATCGATCTCCTTGTTTTCCAGCAGCTCGTGATAGTGGCGCGTCACGGGGATATTCTTGCCGACAATTTCTCGCGCAAGCAGGTGCCGCCCGTCGTAGAGATCGCAAGCCGCCACGCACTCCACTCCGGGCAATTGGACGGATGCCGTCAGCAAGCCCGAGCCTTGCATCCCGATGCCGATCATCCCAAAGCGCACGCGGTCACTGGGCGCCACCACTTCGAGAGCCGACGGGATGTAGTCCGGCTTCAAAAAGATGCTCGGAACGGCCGCCAGCGCGCCCGTGGCGCCAGCCGTGCTCTGCAGAAACTCGCGGCGCGAAAAATTTTTCATGGTCATCACATCCTCCTGATCCCGCTCTGTCCTTCTGCTACCAAGGCCCTCTATTCCGACGGCTGCGCACCGGCTTCTCCGGCTGTGCGGAATTGTTCGAGACTAGAAGCGCAGCGCCTCGAGATAGTCGTAGCTAATCTTGATATCCTCGAAAGGCTTTTTCGCGTCGTCATTTTCCACGAAATAATGCTTGATGCCCGCCTCATCCGAGTGCGAGAGGATCCGTTTCCAATTGACGATGCCCTTCCCCACGTCGGCGAGCCGCCCCTTAAATTTCACCGAGCCCGTCGCTCCCGCGTAGCTGCTCGTCGAGTTGGGGTCATTCACATAGTCCTTGATGTGTACCATCGGGAAGCGTCCCGGATACTTTCTGAAATAGCTCACCGGGTCTTGCTTCGCCACGCTGATCCAGCCCAAGTCCATCTCCATTTTGACGAGCTTGGGATCCGTCTGCTCGAGCAGGAAGTCGTACGCGAGTTTTCCGCCTAGTCCTTCGACGGGCGCGAACTCATACGAGTGATTATGAAAGCAGAACTGGATTCCCGCCTTTTGGCTTTCTTCGCCGGCTTTGTTGAAGGTCTCCGCAACTTGTTTCCAGCCGTCCGCGGTCCGCATCTTTTCGTCGACCCAGGGGCACACAATATAGCTGCAACCGATCACGTGCGCCTCGTCGAGCGTCTCGGGCCATTTGTTCAAGAGGATGTCGTAGCTCATGTGCTCGGAAGGCGCGACCAGACCATTCTTGTCGAGCACCGCGCGCATTTCTTTTCCCGAATGATTGTAGTGGTCGGCGAATTCCACCTCTTTGTATCCGGTTTCGGCAACCTTGGCGATCGTTCCATCAAAGTCTTTCGCCATATCCCCGCGCACGGTATAAAGCTGCAACCCCACCTTCTTGATCCGGTGCGTGGTTTCCGCTGCCCACGAAGGCTGCGCCGCATACAAAGCCGCTGCAACCGATGTCTCGATGAATGTTCTGCGTTTCATGGCCTCTTCGCTCCTCCCTAATAACCGGAGCGAGTATACAAAAAAGCGATGCCGATTATCAGAAAAAAGGGGCGGCGCTTGAGAAATAGCGCCGCCCTCTTCTTTCGCGTTTTCGTTAGAAATAGAACCGCAACCCGAATTGCATCCGGCGTGGATCGTGCGTGCCATTGAGTTGCAGGAAGCTCGAGTCGTTGAGGCCCGTGTCAATCGAATTGAATTGGGTATGATTGAAGAGGTTAAAATTCTCCCATCTGAAATCGAATCCAGACCTTTCGTTGATTTTAAATTCCTTGAAAAGCCCGAAGTCAAAATTCAGGCGGCCTGGCAAATAGAGCGAATCGCGCCCCACATTGCCAAACGTGAGTCCGGTTGGTATCGCAAAGGCGGCCGGATTGTAATAAAGCACACCGAACGAAGTGGAATCAACCGCCGTTCTTTGGGCGGCCGTGACTGAGAAGGGATTCCCGACTTGGTCCGGCCGCGAACCGGTACCTTCGCCATTGCCTACGCCAGCGTTATCGCCGTAAGTTGTATTATTGACCACGCTGAAAGGGAGGCCCGTCTGGGCAACAGTGATGCCCGAGATCTGCCATCCCCCTAACACGGCGTGCGTGAATCCCGACGCGCCCTTAAAGAAGGGCAAAGCGTAGACATAGCTGATGGCGAGATTATGGCGCTGATCGAAAGTGGAGCTAGCCCTATTCAACGCGTAGTCGTAGGAATCTACGAAGGCCGTATCCGACCGGTCGGAGGAGTCGTCAATCGAGTGGCTATAGGTATAAGCGAGGCTCAACGTCAGATCCCCTATCGTACGGTTCGCCGAAACTTGCAAGGCGTTATAGCTCGAGTTGGCCGCGTCCTGCAAATCGGCAATGTTGCTAACTCCCGGAAACGCCGTCCGTACTAAATCGGCGTTGTTTCCGCAAGCCACGAATAGGTTACTCAGCGCGGCATTAGGAACCGGCGTGCCGTTACCCAAAGTGGCGCCGGCGTTCGGCAGCCCAGTGACAGGGTTCACGATGTTTGCACAGTCTGCGGCGACTATTGGTTGTCCCGGAGCGTATGGATTGCTCCCCGCCGGCACCGGCTCCAGTTGATTGGCGTCGCTGAGAAGCGTTAAATGCGTCCCCTTGCTTCCCACATACGCGACGCTCAGTACAACGTGCTCCGGCAGCTCTCTCTGTACGTCCAAATTCCACTGTTGGACGTATGGCCACTGCACTTTGGCGGGGATCTCCGTCACCGAAAGCGGAAAGAGCAACCCCCCTCCAGCACCCACGTTGTTGTAACCCGTCACGTTGAACTGAGACGAAGTGAGCACATAGGGCGCGGAGCCTTCCAGCGATTCCGTGTTGCCCTCGTTGCCGTTTGTATGCTCGTAGAATATGCCATAGCCTCCTCGAATGGCCGTCTTGCCATCGCCCTTGGGATCGAATGCGAATCCGATCCGCGGAGCTGGATTGAAGAGGTGTCCTTGCATACATCCTGCGTTCGAAGACGGACCGACCGTGGCTCCCGGAAACAGGCCCAAGATCGTGGAGGGGATGTCGCCGGTCCCCCCGGTTCCGCCGCACTGCACGATGCCGTTGAATGGATTTCCAATTCCGGACTCGAGCGCCCCTGGGCTCATCGTCACAGCACCTGTAGCGTCGATAACCGGCTCATTGGTTGTGCTAAACGCAGAGGGATCGAAGCTGAAGGCATGCTGGTATTTCTCTCGGTAGGTTCCATAGAGGCTGATGCGTAAGCCGAGATTGAGGGTGAGCCGCTTCGTGACGCGCCAGTCGTCCTGGAAATATGGCTCGACGATTTTGTAACGGTTGTAATATTTGGTTTCCGAATTCCACTGCTCATACTCCCCTACATTACCCTCCAGCAGGTCAGCGAAGGAGTTCCCCGTGCTTATCGGCGACGATGTACTGAATGAGAGGATGCCCTGAATGTCGGGAGAGTTATCCTCGTTTTTCTGCGCAGCCGCGAAATAGACGCCCATTATCAAGGTGTGCTTGCCAGCGATCTTGGTCAGATTGTCGCGATAGGTGTACGTCGGGTTGGCGTTATTCCACGGGAAGTACCCGGTATCCTGCGCCAAAGCGCCGTTAGCACCGCCATCATAGGCGGCGTTGCCTGATAGATTGATGGAGGGAAGCTTTCCGCCAAAGCCGTTATCGAAGAGCGCGCCCATAGCGCCGGCGGGCAGGGCCGCGGGCTCGTTGAGCGCAGTCAAGAAAATGTGGTCGGCGGTATAGCTGGCTACGAATTCATTCAGCAATGTCGGCGAGAAATTCGCGTTCAAGCGAGCAACGAAGCTGGTGCCCGGCCCGACGAAGTTGGTCTGGATATTCTGGAAATCGGAGGTGCCTACGCCCCAGAGGGGATTGGGCACGACTGTCGACCACGAATCGTGAATGTAGCGGAAGGTCAATCTGTACTTATCCGAGAGATTGTGATCGATGCGTATGAGCTGTTCACGCCACGTGGTGGGTGTGGAAACGGTCTGAGCATAAGCGGGGAAACCACCGAGAGTCGTGTTTGGCATCGGAATCAGAGACTCAAGGGCTTGTCCTGCGGCGCTGATCGGAACGGCAGCCACATTGGCAACGGGGTTGGGGCCTGTGTTGGGACAATCAGGGCCAGGGCACAGGTCTGTAAAGTTCCCTCCCCGCTCGGGGATGGACGGAACGTTTTGGTCGATGGAGTATGGGTTCTTCTCGCGGCGCCATTCCTGCGACCAGAAGAAAAAGGTCTTGGTCTTATCGGCGTTGTAGTGGTGAGGAATGTAAACCGGTCCGCCTAGCGTGTAGCCAAAGTCGTTCTTTTTATACGGTGGGTTGGGATCGCCCGGAATATTTCCCGACGACCACGGCCTGGCGTTGAAAAAATCATTGCGTATGTATTCGAATGCACTTCCGTGAAACGAGCTCCCTCCGCTCTTGGTTTCCACTTCTATCGTGCCTGACCCGTTGCGGCCATATTGTGCGCCGTAGTTGGATGTGAGCACCTTGAACTCCGCAATCGCTTCTATGTTCGGATAAACGTTCAGCGTCGAGTTGCTGCCGTTATCCATGTTGTCGCCGCCATCCAACTCCCAGTTGTTGTACTCAGTTCGCCCGCCGTTAATGCTGTACGAAACGTTTCCGTACACACCCACCGTGCCTGCGTCCGTTCCCGTGTTGCCGAACACAGTGCTGACGACGCCGGGCGTCAGCGTGACAAGCTGCGTGAAGTTGCGGCCGTTGAGCTCCAGCTGGCTAACCTGCTTGCCGGAAATCGTATCCGAAAGAGCGGACGATTGCGTTTCCACCTGCGCGACGCTTTCGCCCGTCACCACCACTTCTTCCGTTAATGCGCCCACGGTGAGCTGAATATCCACACGAATTTTTGCCGCCACGTCGAGCACCACATTTTTTGCCGTATATTTCTCGAATCCTTTTGCCGTCACGACAATGTTGTACGATCCGCCTGGTAATCCCGCGACGACATAAGCGCCGTCCGTGTTTGTGGTCGTCGGGTGTGTCGCGCTCCCGTTCGTGCTGGAGATCACCACGCTAGCTCCAGCGACCGCCGCGCCCGATTTATCCGTTACCGTTCCGCTGATATATCCCGTGTCTTGTGCGTTCGCCGCGCACACCACGCAAAGCAGCGCCGCGACCGCGCACAAGAATGCCCGCACCACTCCGGGCATCCGCGCTAGAACTTGGGCACAAAAAAGGGAATTCCCGTGTTCTTTCACTTTGTGACCTCCCGCTCTTTTTAAAATGGAATTCAGGCCGAGTGAGGGCACTACCACATCTGCCGCAGCGGGCACCCGAAACGCAACCGCTCGCAGAAGGCCACTCATTCGGACACAACCCCCACCACTCGACGTAAAAATGCATCCAATCTGACTTATTAAATCGAGTTAATAAAGCATTGGCCCGTCTGTGTCAAGTTGAAAATCGCCCCGCTCTTCCAGCGCTGGAAGGCCCTTTCTCTCTCTTTGCCCCCTCAACTCTCTCGCGGCTTGAATTCGCCCTCACTCTGCTGGACACTACGGGACGATGTTTCTCCGCCTCCGCGCTTGTCTCGTGCATTTCCTCTCACTCGGCTTGACAGCATTGTTTTGTGTCTGGCTCGCGCCGCCGAATGTCATGGCTTATTCTTTCGCGGCAGCTCCGCAAGCCTCCCACAGCGGCGCGGGCGGCGTCTCCGCCGTCAATCCCCAAGCTTCGTTTGCGCAAGGCCAGGCTGCTCTCGCATCCGGCGATCTGGCTGGGGCCGAAGCGGCCTTCCGCCGCGTGCTTTCTGTCGATCCGCAATCCGGCGCCGCGTACGCCAATCTCGGCGTCATCGCCATGCGCCGCAAAGAGTGGGACCACGCCCTCGCCCTTCTTCAAAAAGCCGAAAAGCTCGAACCAAAGATGGCCGGCATCCGCCTCAACATCGGTCTCGTTAAATATCGCCGCGGCGACTATGCGGGAGCCGTCGCACCCCTGGCCTCCGTTGTGCGCGACGAACCCGGCTCGCAGCAAGCGCGCTATCTTCTTGGCTTGTGCCAGGTTTTCACCGAGCATTACGGCGATGCCGTCTCTGCTCTTGAACCGCTCTGGCCTCAAATGTCCAACGATCTAACGTACCTCTACATCCTCGGCATTGCCGCCCACAACGCCGGCAAGAACGATCTCGACGAAAAAGCTCTCAGCCGCCTCGTTGATATCGGCGGAGAGACTCCCGAATTCCATCTCATCCTCGGCAAGGCTTACCTCAATCGCGACGACCCGGACAAAGCCATCTCCGAACTGGAACTCGCCGCTTCCGCGAACACCAACTTGCCCTTCGTACATTTAAGTCTGGGAGTCGCTTACCTGAAGAAACAAGACAACGAGCGCGCCGAATCGGAATTTCGCAAAGACATAGCCGTCGAACCGGATCTCCCCGACAATTACGAACAACTTGGCTTGGCTTACCTTCAAGAACAAAAGGACGACGAAGCCGAGCGCTCCTTTCGCGAAGCTCTGCGCCGCAATGCACGCATGCCGGTTTCTCTACTCGAACTGGGCCGCCTCTACCAACGACAGGGAAAAAATCGCGAAGCTCTCGGTTTTCTTGACGCCGCGGAAAAGTTGGCTCCGGCCAATCAGAATATTCACTACATCCGCGGCCAAGTCCTTCTCCGCCTCGGCCGCCGCGAAGAGGCGCAAGCCGAACTCGCGACCTCAAAAAAGCTCGTCAACGCCAGCCTGAACAAACAACGCCAAAAATATGGCGACAATCCCGTGCCGAATCCCGAACTGAAGCAATCTCCGCAACCCTAAACGCTAGGCGCCTGCCAGGAGCCGCGTGCTTGCTCAATCGCTTGCGCAACCGCCAGAATCAATTCTTCTTCGTAAGGCCGGCCAATCACTTGCACACCAATCGGCAACCCCTCGCGCGAAAATCCCACCGGCACGGCGACTCCAGGGAATCCCGCCAAATTCAGCCACTGCGAAAACCGCATCGTCTCCCGATAACTTTCTCGCGCGCCGCTCCGCCAATTCCCTTCTCCGTGCCGAAACGCCGGCCCGGCCGAAACCGGCGACAAAAGAATCTTCACCTCATCCATCTGCCGCAAAATATCCGCGCGCACGCTGTCGCGCTCCCTGCACGCGTTCAGAAAACCGTCGTACGTCAAAGTCGTCTCCGCGGTCGCTAGGGCAACGTACTCGCGCAGCATCGGGCTCATCTCCTCTTCCTGTCCAACGGCATCTTTTTGAATCACGTCCGCGATCACCGGTCCAAAAAAATACCACCACAATTCAATCGCCCGACCCAGTCCGCGCAATCGCTTCGTCTCCACCAGAAATCCTTGCTCCTTGAGCAACCTCGCAGCGTGCTCGACCGCCGCCGCTGTCTCCGCCGTCGCTTCGCCCAGAGCCTCGCTCTCCAATATCCCAATGCGCAATCCGCGAACGTCTTTCTCCTCCACCGCACGCACTGGCACCGGCGCGGAAAGCGCATCGCCCGCGTCCGGCCCTGCCGTCGTTTCAAATAGCGCCCGTAAATCCGCGATCGTCCGCGCCATCGGCCCGACCACGCCGATCCAGCCAAACGCGTCTTCTCTTTCCGGAAAATGTCCCGTAACCGGAATCCGTCCCGGCGTCGGCTTCAATCCGCAAATCCCACAAAAATGCGCCGGCACACGCACCGATCCGCCGCCATCGCTCCCTACTCCGCCGACCGAACAGCCCGACGCAATCGCCGCCGCCTCGCCCCCGCTCGATCCTCCCGACGACCGCTCCAAATCCCACGGATTGCTCGTCTCCCCGCTCAACAAATTGTCGGTCTCATACGCCATCAGATATTCCGGAGTATTCGTATTCCCCAAAAGGATCGCCCCCGCAGCCCGCAACCGCGCCACCAGCGGCGCATCCACAGCCGCCACATAATCTTTCCGCAAGAGCGACCCCGCCGCCGTAGGCCATCCCGCCACGTCAATGCAACTCTTCACCGTCAGCGGAATTCCATGCAGCCTCCGCTTGCTCGCAGCGGCCACACGCATCACCTCTTTTGTCGCCACCTCCGCCTGCTCCAGCGCACTCTCCGCATCGACGTGTACAAACGCGTTCAATTTCGGATCGAGCCGCGCAATTCGCTCCAAATGAGCCTTCACCACTTCCAACGGCGAAAATTTCTTCTCGCTGTAACCGGCGGCAATTCCCGCAATCGTCCGAAAAATAATCTCGCTCATAGTTAGCCGTCCGAGCGTATGTGTCCGCGTCTTTCGGGTCAAGTTGCGCATCATTTCCGCTCTTCGGAGAGCAATTCTTGGCAACTCCTCCGCGATCTTTAGTCGGCAAGCTCCGCCGCTCGCAAGCTGGCGCCTCGGCCCGCGCCGACGTATAATTCAGCCGCTCCACAGTCATAATTTTTCTGAATTCCGCGAGTTCGGGGAGACGCATTCGGCTCCGCGGGTCCTTGCACCAAATCGAGCGTCAGGGGCTAGCTCTATCCTGCGCACAACGGAGACATTCTTATGACAGCTTCGGCTCACCGTGTTTGCGCAGGCAGCTTGATCGCTGCCATTTTCTGCGCGCTCTTCTTCGCCGCCGCGCCGTCACGCGCGCAATCTTCGCCCCAAGCTGCCACTCTTCCCAACGAAACCCCCGCGCATCTTCAGCCCGCAACCAGCACCTTCGACTACACCCGCCACGACGTGATGATCCCCATGCGCGACGGCGTGCGTCTTCACACTGTCATCCTCGTTCCGAAAGGCGCGCATAACGCGCCCATCCTCCTCACGCGCACGCCCTATGACGCCACCGCGCTCACTTCGCACGCGGAAAGTTCTCACCTCGGCCCCATCCTCGAAGGCTACGACAACGCCACCGACGTCGTCGTCGAAGACGGCTACATCCGGGTGGTGCAGGACGTCCGCGGCAAGTACGGCTCCGAAGGCGATTACGTCATGAACCGGCCTCTCCACGGGCCGCTGAATCCCACGCACATCGACAACGCCACCGACACCTACGACACCATCGACTGGCTCGTCAAAAACATCCCCGAAACCAATGGCAAAGTCGGCATCCTCGGCATTTCCTACGACGGTTTTCTTCCGCTCATGGCTCTCGTCCATCCTCATCCCGCTCTCAAAGTCGCAATCCCAATGAATCCCATGGTCGACGGCTGGATGGGCGACGACTGGTTCCACAACGGCGCCTTCCGCGAACAAAACATGCCCTACATTTACGAACAGGACGGCACGCGCGACAACTCCGCCAAATGGTGGACCGATCATTTCGACGACTACGACGTTTACATGGACTCGGTCTCCGCCGGAGAACTCGGCCGTCTTCACGGCCTCGAACAAGTCGGCTTCTGGCGCAAAATCCTCGCGCATCCCAGCTACGATTCTTTCTGGCGCGATCAAGCCGTCGACAAAATCCTCGCCAACGAACCTCTCAAAGTTCCCGTGATGCTCGTCCACAGCCTCTGGGATCAGGAAGACATTTACGGCGCGATGGCCGTCTACAAAGCCATCAAGCCCAAGGACGTCGACAACGACAAAGTCTTTCTCGTCATGGGCCCGTGGCATCACGGCCAGGAGATTGAAGACGCCAGCTCACTCGGCGCAATCAAATTTGGCAGCGATACCGGCCTCTACTTCCGCCGGCACATCCTCCGCCCGTTCCTCGCGCAATATTTAATCGACGGCGCTCCCAAAGCCGATATCGCTCCCGTCACCGCCTTTGAAACCGGCGCCGATGTTTGGCAGCGCCTTCCCGCCTGGCCCGCCGGCTGCTCCAGCGGCTGCGAGCCTCGCCCCAGGCCGCTCTATCTAACGGCTGGCCTCAAGCTCAGCCTCGACGCGCCTCGCTCCACCGACTCTCCTTTCGACGAATACATCTCCGATCCCAGCAAGCCCGTTCCCTTCCGCGCGCGCCCCATCCAACCGATTGCCTACAGCGCCGGCTTCACTTGGGCCGAATGGCTCGTCGACGACCAGCGCCAAGCTTCCGGCCGCCCCGACGTTCTCGTCTTCACCTCCGACGTTCTCAAAGCTCCTATTAAAATCAGTGGCCAGCCCGTCGCCAACCTCATCGCCTCCACCAGCGGCACCGACTCCGACTGGGTCGTCAAACTCATCGACCTCTACCCCGACGAAGTCGCCAGCCAGTCCGAACTCGGCGGCTACCAGCTCATGATCTCCGCCGACATTTTCCGCGGCCGCTACCGCGAAAGCCTCGAAACTCCCCACCCCATTGCGTCCAACGAGCCGCTGCTCTATCGCTTCAATCTTCCCAACGCCAATCACGTTTTTCTTCCCGGCCATCGCATCATGGTCCAAGTCCAATCCAGCTGGTTCCCGCTCTACGACCGCAACCCCCAAACTTTCGTCCCCAACATCTTCTGGGCCAAGCCCTCCGACTACCGCAAAGCCACCCAGCGCATCTACCACAGCCCCGCCGACGCCAGCTTCATCGAGCTCCCGCTGGTCACAACTCCCTAGACCGATGGCGGTTGACGATGCCTTTCCGAACACACAGAATCCTTACTGCTGCGCGCTGCTGCCTGAAACTTTTCGCCAGACTTCGCGCGGACAGGACAAACATACTGATGCAAGCCTCCCTTCGGCGCGGTTCTGTTTTTCTATTCGCGTGTCTCGCACTCCTTCTCACCGTCGCCGCTGTCCTTTATTCCGGGGTGCCCCACCCTCGTTTTCTGAGGGTGGGCTCTGACCCATCGCTATCCCCTTCCCCGCAAAAGTCCGCGCCTCACCTCGATCCCGCCGAAGCCTATCGCCTCAACACGCTCGGCGTTGCCTACATGAATCAGCAGCGCCCTGCCGACGCCGAAAAACTCTTCGAAAAATCCCTGGCCGCCGATCCGCAATTCGATGTCGCGCGTCTCAACCTCGGCATCTCTCTCCTCGCGCAGCAAAAGCTAGAACCCGCCCGCACCGCGCTCGCTGCCGCCGCCGAAAAACTTCCGAAAGATCCCTTCGCCTGGTACAACCTCGGCCTCGTTTACAAAGATCTCGGCGATCCGGAAAAAGGCGTCGAGGCTTTCACCCACGTCACCCAACTAGCTAATGAGGCTGACCCCTGGTATTTCATCGGCTATCTCGATTCCCAGCTTCAACATTACGATCAAGCCATTGCCGCCTTCCAAAAAGCCCTCGCCCTCTTCCCCTATCACGCCTCCGCTGAATTCGGCCTCGCCCGCGCCTACCAACGCAGCGGCGATGCCGCCGCCGCCCGCGAGCATCTTGCAAAATTCCAAAAAATAACTTCCGAGCATCTCGGCACTCCATTCGGGGCAGCCTACGGCGATCAAGGCCGCTTTTCGCTCGCCGAACTCCCGCGCAGCTCCGCGCAGAACGCACCCGCGGCCATCCCCGTTCATTTCGCGCCGCAATTCATTTCTACCGTCATCTCCGCGCCTGCAGCAACGCCTGTCGGCCCGTCCAACGGCGCCTGTTTCTTCGACTACGACAATGACGGAAAACCCGATCTTTTCCTTGTGGGCAGCGACCCCACGTATGGCAGTCACCTGCTCCACAATCTCGGCAATGGCAAATTCGCTGACGTCACGAAACCGTCCGGCCTCGAGAACGCCACGCCCGGCTTCGGCTGCGCCGCCGGCGATTTCGACAACGACGGCCACACCGATCTCGCCGTCTGCTTCGCCGACGGCGTTCGGCTTTTTCACAACGATGGTGCCGGAAAATTCACCGACGTCACCGAAAAAGCCGGCATTCGGCGCGAGCCTGGCTGCCGCGGCTTGACCTGGGTCGATTACGATCATGACGGCGACCTCGATTTGTACATTGTGAACGCGCCGAGTTTCTTCGCTGTGAATTCACCGGACAGAAATGGGCCTCACAATGTTCTCTGGCGCAACAACGGCAACAGTACCTTCACCGACGTGAGCGCCCAAACTGCTCTCGGCATCGACGCAACGGGCGCCGGTCTCGTCACCACCGATTTCAACAACGACCGAGCCATCGATTTCGTCTTCGCAGGCGGCCCCGACGGCGCCTCCATCTATCTCAATCCTCGCGAAGGAAAATTCACGCCGCTTCCCGCCATCGACTTCAAAAAAGAACATCTTCCACCCGCCGTCGGTGTCGTCGCCTTCGATTTCAATAAGGACGGCTGGATGGATCTCGCTTTCACTCACGCGGGCGCTCCCGGCATCAGCCTCTGGCGCAACGTCGATGGCAAGCACCTCGAACGCGTCCCTCTTCCCGATTTTGGCTGGCAACGCGGCTGGGGCATCTCCGCCATCGATTACGACAACGACGGCTGGATCGACCTCGTTGCCGCAGGCGAATCGAGCACAGGCGGCGAACTCCGTCTTCTGCGCAATCTCGGCGCAAAAGGCTGGCAGGATGTCACGAAGGAAGTCCATCTCGACGCCGTCAAACTTTTCCAGCCGCGCGCCATCGCTGTCGCTGATCTCGCAGGCAACGGTGATGCCGACCTCGTCGTCACGCAACTCGGCAACGCGCCGATCGTTCTCAAAAACGAAGGCGCCAATCAGCACAGTTGGATGAATATCGATTTAAAAGCCCTCGCCGACAATAAAAGCGCTATCGGCACAAAAGTGGAACTTTACGCGGGCGAGATCTATCAGAAATGGGAAGTGCAAGGCGCAAGCGGCTATCTCGGACAAAATGCGCCCGCGATTCATGCCGGCCTGGACGAAGAGAAAAATGCTGAAGTCGTGCGCCTCCTCTGGCCTACCGGCGTCCCGCAAGACGAAATAAATCTCGCCGCTCAAAAAACCGAGACCATCGCCGAACTCGACCGCCGCGGCAGTTCCTGCCCTATTTTATTTTCCTGGAACGGCAAGGAATATGAATTCATCGCGGATATGATTGGCTCCGGCGTCGTCGGCCATTGGGTCGGCCCCGGCGAGCACGGCGTTGCGGAACGCGATGTTCCCGATCCCGATGAATACTTGAAAGTCGATGCCGCGAGCGTGCGTCCGCTGCACGGCTTGCTGAGTTTCCGTTTCATGGAGCCGATGGAAGAAACCGTCTATCTCGATCAGTTGCGCTTGCTCGCCATCGATCACCCCGCTTCCTACGAAGTTTTCCCGAACGAGCGCTTCGTTTCCAATCCGCCGTTCCCGGATTTCAAAGTCATCGCCAGCCAGGATGCTCATCCGCCGATCGGCGCTTGGGATAACCAAGGCAACGATGTTCTTTCGCTCATTTCGCAGCGCGACCGCAAGTACGTCACTTCGTTCGAGAGCCTTCCCTTCGCCGGCTTCGCAAAACTCCATTGGCTCGAACTCGATCTCGGCAAGTGGGACGCCGCGAAACCTCTCCGCCTTATCATCGACGGGTACACCGACTATTTCATGGCCACTTCGATGTACGCCGCCGATCAAGCTGGCGTCAAAGTCATTGCGCCTTACGTCGAAGCGCTCGACGCACAAAATAAATGGGTGCGCGTGGTCGATGACATGGGCTTTCCCGCCGGCCTCGAACGCACCATGATTGCGGACCTCACCGGCAAATTGCCCCCAGGCACGCGGCGCATTCGCATCGTCACCAATTTAAAGATTTATTGGGATGCGATTCGCATCGACCAAACTCCGGACGTTCGCGAAATTCGTACATCCGAAGTTCCGCTCGCCGATGCGTCACTAGATTTTCTCGGCTATCCGCGCGAAATTCGCCTGCACCCGGCGAGTGATATGACCTATTCCTTCGCGGACCGCAGCATGACCGGGCCGTACGCTCGTGCGGAAGGAAATTACACACGCTACGGCGACGTGCTGGATTTGCTGACCGATGTGGACGATCGCTTCGTCGTATTCGGCTCCGGCGAAGGCGTCATAGTCGATTTCGATCCACGCCATTTGCCCGCGCTGCCCGCGGGATGGGTGCGCGACTACTTTTTCTATGCGAACGGATTCGAGAAAGATCTCGATTTCTACGCTGCGTACGCCTTCAGCGTCGAGCCGCTGCCGCGTCACACGCTGCTGCCGTATCCATATCCGCCCGGAAAAGAATATCCGGACGATGCGCAGCATCTCGGCTACGAACTCGAGTACAACACGCGCGAACGTTCTGATCGTTTGCCGCCGAGTTTGACCTATCACTATCCTCAGCAGAAGTGAGTCGATCGAGTTTTTCTCTGAGCATCAGTCCCATTCCACCGGCTGCCAGGATTTTTCTTGCGCGCTTTTTGCGATGGCGTCGCACAGAATCAATTCGTCGTGGCCAGTTTGAAACGTCGGAAATGTTCTCGGCGCGCTCAAATCTCCTTTTTCGATGTACTCGTAAAAATCCTTGAAGAGCTGCATGAACGTGTCCGGATAACCTTCCGTGTGCCCGCCGGGATACACGGCGTAGCCGCGAGCGGCGGGGCTCATCAGCGCGGGGTCCTTGAGCAGCGAGCCATTTGCTGTGTCGCGCCGCCCGATCCACATTTCGTTCGGCGATTCCGCGTTCCAGGCGAGCGAGCCTTCGGAACCATTGATTTCAAAGGCCAGTTTTGCCTTGTGGCCGCCGCTGACTTGCGAAACGCTTATCACGCCGCGCATGTCGCCTTCGAAGTGCAGCAGCACGGATGCGTAGTCGTCGGTGGTCATGGGCATTTCGTCATAAGCGGTGGCGTCGGCTTTTTTGAAAGTCTCGACGCGTCCACGCGGCTTGCGGCGCACGGGAATCAGCGTGGCCAAATCCGCGCAAACGTCCATCACTTTTTTGCCGGTCAGCCACATCAGCAAATCCAGGCAGTGCGTGCCGATGTCGGAGACAGCGCGGAGTTCGCCTCCCAATTTTTGTTCGAGGCGCCAATTCCAATCGGTCGGATGCAAAAGCCAGTCCTGCAAAAAACTGCCTTGCGCGATGCGCGGCTGGCCAATCGCACCTTGCTGAATCAGAACGCGCGCTTCCTGGCAGAGCGGGTAGTAGCGCAAGTTGTAGGCGACGCCGCCGACGCATTTCGATTCGCGCGCGATTTGCAGCAGCATGGCGGATTCGCGCGAATCCATGGCCAGCGGCTTTTCGCACAGCACGTGCTTTCCGGCGCGGAGCAGCTTGCTGGACTGCTCGAAGTGAACGTAGTTGGGCGTGCAGATGTGGACAGCAGTTACGCTCGAATCATCCGCCAGTTCGTCCAGCGAAGCGTAGGCCCGTTCGAGGCGCAGAGCTTGCCGTGACTCTTCGCCGCGTTCCTTCGAGCTGCCGAGAATTCCGCGAATCGGAATACCCAGACGCCGGAGAGCATCGACGTGTGCTCTGCCGACAAATCCCACGCCGATTACCGCTGCTGTTTGCTTCATCGCCCTCGCTCCGGGTGTTGCGCTCACGCCGGCGTGCTGCTCGCCTTCTTGCGAGCGCACCGTGTGAGGCGGTTTGCGTTCTTCAAGGTGCAGGATGCAAGGTATCAGTTTTCGGGCCGCTCGGAAATGGGCGTTCCTTCTGGCAGAAAGCGGCGCAGAGAGAGCGGCTAAAACCGACAGGCCCGAAGCGGCCGGCTGGGGCTGCTTCGAGCCTGTTGACGAATGAGGCGGCTTGTCCGCCTCTAGATTTGTTTTAGCTGTTGTTAGCTAGTCCTCCCGTTAGAAAGTCAGCTTCAGAGCGAGCTGAATGATTCGCGGGTTGCCATAAGTGTTGGTAATTTGCCCAAAAGTCGGGTCGCCCAAATTCGTGTCGGGATCCTGGAACAACGGATGGTTGAAAACGTTGAAGAACTCCGAACGGAACTCGAGGTCGGCATCTTCCTTGATTTTGCGAAGCGGAAAATGCTTGAACAAGGAAAAATCGAAGTTTAGTTCGCTAGGCCCTTGTAAAATGCCGACGCCGGAATTGCCGAAGCCTGTGGCGACTCCGTCGGCGCCGACTACGGGCGGCGTAGTAAAGCAGCTTGTATTGATGTAATCGGTCAGTTTGGAGGTGGTCGAGCCGGCGGTAACGTACTGTCCGGGCGTGCAGGTTCCAGAGAGTTCGGCACGGTCCGTGGTGGTCCCGTAGACGCTGGTGCCGTTGTCGTACGTAATGGTCAGGTAGTGGCCGGTTTGGAAGACGGTGACGCCCTGAACGGACCAGCCGCCAACCGCTTCATTGGCGAAGGCATTCCCCCAATGAGGTTTGGGGAACTGATAGGAGTAATTCACCACCAGACGCTGCGGACGGACAAAGTTGTCCGGGCCGTATCCCGCAGCAAGGTCGTCCTGATTTCCGGTGACCGAGCCGCCGTTAGGACCGGTGGTAGACCCATAAGTGTCAGAAAGATCTTTAGCCCATGTGTAAGAGACTTGAGCCTGCAAGCCGTGGCTAAAGCGCTTGTTCAAGCTGACGAGAAGAGCGTTGTACCAGGAGGCGCCATCGGATTCGATTTGCGTCATGGTGGAGGGGGAGAAACCCTCGTAAGGAACGCGAAGGGCCAGATTGGCGAGGGTGTTTGTGGTCACTCCGCGAATGGGGTCAGTAGCGCTGGCCAGATCGGCCTGGTTGAGCGAACGTACGTCGAGGAGATGAAGTCCGCGGGCGCCGGAATAACCAACCTCAAGCACCAGGCTTGGAGTTATTTGCGTCTGAGTGCCAAAGCTATATTCCTGAACGAGGGGCGGCCGATAGACGGGATCAAATGTGGTGATCGAGTTGGAAGTTGTCGGCGAGTACGGGATAAAGGTTGGAAATGTCGGCGAAGTCAGCGGCAGCGGTTGCTGCTCTGAGAAAGTGGCCGCACCTCCAGCGACGTATTCGCGGAAATCGCCGTAAGGCGGGGCAGAAATCAATTGGAGGAAGGGCTGGCCTGTCGAACGGGAATGGTAGACGCCATAACCGCCGCGAAGGACGACGCGATCATGTGTCCAGGGCAGTTGATAGGCAAAGCCCAGGCGTGGATTCCAGGTGTTCTGACCGTCACCGTTAAGACCATAGTCGTTGTCGAGTTTGGTTACGCCAGCGGGTACAGTGCCGTTGTAATTGTCAGGCACGGTAGTACCTGCGACAGTGCCGCCGACAGGGGGGTTGGGGTTAGCCAAGGCGACGTTAAAGCCAGCGTTTCGGCCCAAGGCATCGCCAAAATCGCCGATGCGGTCGTAGCGAAGACCCAAGTTGACGGTGAGGTGTTTCGTCACCTTGTAGTCGTCTTGCACATAGCTCCCTACTTCCCAATCTCGATAGGCGCGGTCAAACAGACCGAGTAGATCGAGTGAGGCGAAGAGGTTGCCGATGCCTTCTGGAGAGCCGTTGCCGCCGTCGGCAACGGAGGTGCCGGGAAGGCCGAGCATGAAATCCGGCCAGCTTAGGAAGGCTTCACCCGAGAGATAGTGAAAACCGATCTGGTTGTTTTGTTCTCGAGAAAGGCTGGCGCCGAAACGGAAGTTATGCTTGCCGTGAGTCCAAGAAACGGAATCCTGGAAAGTGAAGGTGTTTTCGGCGATCAAAACGTTCTGTCCGTTGCCTCCGAGAGCCAGGCCGGTGGTCCCTGGGAAGTCGATCGCGATAGCGGGAATATCGTTGTCGAAAGGCACGACGGTAGCGCCGACTTGCGACCAAGTGAAACCTGGAATCGCCTGCGTGAACGTCGCAAAGATTCTGTGGTAGCCAAATTCCGCTTCGTTCAAGAGAGTCGGGCTAAGGATATAGGTGTGCGTCAGCGAAAAATTGCGGAAGTCCTGGGTGAGGTCTACGGGCGCGCCTGGGGGCGAGCCGCCGCCCGTGAGGTTAGTCTCAGGCAGGGTGTAAGTAATTACGCTGTTGGCAAAGAAAAAGCGGGCGCTGAGTTTGCTTTTGTCGGACATTTCGTAGTCAGCGTTGGTCATAAACTGATCTTCAGTGAAGGGACAGGCCTCGCTAAACGAAAGAGAACCTTGGGCATCGAAAGGAAGGCTAGGGTTAATGGTCTGAGGAGTGGGGATCAGGTAGTTGCCATTGGGCAATTTTGTATTTAAGAGCGCCAGCGCCACGGGATTGATGTTCGAGCCATCTGAGGCTATTGCAGTGCCGCCGTAGACGCCGGTCTGGCCAGCAAAAAGGGCACCAAGAGCGGCCGCTGAGCGATCATTAGTCAGAGGCGCTTCCTGAATGGTGGAGGAACAGTTGAGATCGAGTCCGTTTTTCTGGCGGGTGCCCTGATAGGAGGTGAAGAATTGCAGCTTGTCTCTTTTGATGGGACCGCCGAAGTCTCCGCCGAATTGGTTTTGCTTGAGGATCGCGCGCGGCTGATCATGAGAATTTCCGAAGAAGGTGTTGGCGTTCATATCGTTGTTGCGGAAAAATTCCCAGGCCGCACCATGAAAATCGTTGGTGCCGCCTTTGGTGATGACGTCGACGTTGGCGCCAGCATTGCGACCGTAGGAAGCGTCGTACTGGCCAGTCTGGACTTTAAATTCCTCGATGGTGTCCGGATTGGGGATGGCGACGCCGGCGCTGAAGTAACCGCTCTGCTGGATGTCGTTGTCACCGACGCCATTCATCTGGAAATTGTTATCGGAAGCCCAGTTTCCGCTCGAGACGGTGGGATCCTGGTTGTTACCACCGCCGCCGCGGCCCAACTCACCGGCATTGGCGATTTCCGCCGAGACGCCGGGGTTCAGACCGATGATTTGCGTAAAGTTGCGCATGGCAAGAGGCAAGGCTTGCACTTGCTCGCCCGTGGTTACGCGGCCAAGAGTGCTGGATTCCGTCTGGAGCTGGGCGACCTGCGCCTCGACGACCACTTTCTGGGAGACCTCGCCGACCTCGAGACGGATGTTGAGAGCGTTCGTTTCCGTGACGACGATCTGGACGTGTGGAACCGTCGCCGTGCGAAAGCCTTCTTTAGTGACCTCGACGGTGTATGCGCCGGGCAAGAGAAGAGGGACCGTGAACGATCCAGTGGGGCCTGTGGACACAGTTCGGACTTCGCCCGAACTTTCACTGGTGACTTTGACCTGCGCCGCAGCGATGCTGGAGCCGGAAGCGTCCGTGACAACGCCAGAGAGAGCGCCGGTGCCCGCGGACTGAGCCGCGATATTCGAGGGCGTTACGAAGAGAACCAGCGCAACAAGCGTTGCGCACAGAAAGAGCGCACCGCAAGGCGAGAGACGTTGCGCCAGACCATTCACCACAGAAATGAGTTTTTCGATTGCCGCCATTCTTTCATCCTCCAACCATTCGCTTTTTATAAATCAGCTTCCCCGACTTATAAATGTTTTCCCCGACCGAGGCCGCAATAAATCTTACGGCGGCTTTCGCAACATTTGTTGCTATCTGAGTGGACAGAGGCTAATCGCATGGCGCTCCGCTGTCAAGAGGGCGTATATCAATAGCATGCATCGGATTTTTGACGCGCGGGGAGCCAGTAACATTTGTTGCACATGCATTGCTTGACGCTGCCATAAGCACATTTCTCCTTTTTAGTCGCGGATGGGACGAGGGGCGTCAAAAATGATTTGGGTGGGGGCGGCGGCTTCCTCGCGGCGTATGGCGGCGAAGGTGCGGAGGAGCTGATTGGTGATATAGGCGAGGACGGCGGCGCGACGGGTGGAGACGCGGTTCTGGGCAAGGAGGATGGCGAGCTTGGCGAGGAACTCGTAGATGCCGTCGAGACCGTCGAGGTCATCGAGAGTGGCGCTAAGTTCCGCAGTGAGGTCGTCGGGCTGAAGGTTTTCCGGGAGCCTAGCGTGGCGCGGGCAAAAGCGGGGATTGGAGGGAGATGCCAGATGGCGGCAGCGGGTGCGATTGACGAAGCGATGCTGGCAGCGGGAGGAATCCTGGGGGGACGAGTCCTGGCTAGGGACGGATTGAGCCGTTTGCGGGCTTGTCGCGGTTTGCTCCTCCGTCTCCGCTGGTTCGTTTATTGCTGATCCGGCGTTCGGCGACGTTTGGATGTTGATTTCAGTTTGTGCGTTCATTTTTATCCTCGATGAGGGAGCAAGAAAAAAACACCCCACTCATTTTGTAGAGATTTGAAAATAAAGGGGTTACAAGATTTCGTGTTTGTAAATGCATGAAAACAAAGGGCCGGAAATGCTCTCGTTTTGCTCTGTGAGAGAGCAGAGGCGACGAATCAGTACCGCAGGCTGCGGGGGCGGTACCCATAAAGGTTGAAAACATTGGGTGAGAGTCCATAGCCGAGAGTTGACAGGAAGAGAGCCAGTCCTGTCTGGAGGGTGGGTGGGAGGCGGTTAGCTTCTGGGCAGAGGAGACGAGGAAGCGGAGGGAGAGGAACGGAGGGGGCAGAAAGGGGGCTTTGAACCCAGGTGCGGGGTAGGACGAACGAAATGCGCGAGCCACGGAGAATGGTACCATGGAAATTATATCTTGTCAATAGCTAACTTCATGGTACTAGTTTCGAATGGCGAAGCATGGTACTGAGGGGCGGGTGGAGGGAGAAGTGGAAGAAAAGAAAGAGGTAAGGCCGAAAAAGAGTGGCACGCAACGTGCGTTGAGACGAATTGTGAGACAGCCTGTGGAAATTATTTGTAGCGGGCAGCTCACAGCTGGCAGCTTAAAGGCAGCAAGCGGAGGGACGCGCTCCCTTGAAAGGGTGAGTGGCAGGCCGCGATTTTCAGGGCAGCGCGTAATGGGTGCTGAGGGAACACGGAGGTTTGTCGGCCCGTTTCAGGCAGGAGGCAGACGAGGGGCCGCAGATTCGAGAGCGCTACAAACCGGCCGGAATCGTAATTCGCAGTGGCCGGGATGGCAATCAGGCAGGTGCATGGCAAAAAAAGGGAGCGCTTCCAAACAGGTTCCAAACGGGATGGAATCCTCGATTGCCACGATCGGAGTGGGCGAGCCGGGGACTTGGATGAATCCTTGTGAAGGCGCAATGTGCTGACCGAGAAACCGAGGGTATCAGCGGTGCGCGAACCGGAACGGTGGGCAAGATAAAGATGACCGGAACTGAAGACGAGGACGGGGCAGGCGGGTGAATTCTGCCCCGAGCGACAGTCAGGTCCGGCCATGAATGGCCCGGCCTGAGGAGAACCAAGGCTAGGCGTGACTCTGAGTCTGGCCGTGGTTTTGGCGGTGGGTTTCGAGGCCCGCGAAGCCATTATAAAGAGCGGCGAAGATGAGGGCGGCGACAGCGCCATCGACAAGGCCGTCGATCGTGCCGATCACGACGCTGCTGAAAGTGTGGGATGCGTGGAACCAGGGATAAACGGAACTGGTCAACTGCAGGAAGTTGAGTCCGTAGCCTGGACGGGAAAGATTGATCAAACCAACCAGCAAAATGGCGCCACCCCAGAGCAAGGCTCCGGAAATGGTGATCGCCTTCAGAGATAGTTTCATGAGTGTCCTCCTTTACAAACTTTGGGAACAGAATTCAGTTGTGCCGCCCGGAGAGGCCAGGCAGGCCCAGCCTCTACAAAGGTGCTTCGGAACGGAGCGATTCCACGTGTCTCTCGGAACGCGACACTAAGAATGCTCCGAAAAGTGGCGTGCGGTCCGGCGCTGGGCAGGAAGAAGCTCCCGCGCCTTTCCTTTATGCTCTTCGCCGGACCGCGCATCGATTGACCTCGAACAACTCGAACGGCTAAGTTCAATTAGCAGCGGCGGTGGAGCTGGCGCTCAGCGACTGACTGGAAGCGGGCAGCTTTCCCGCCATTTGAATTTTCTTGAGACTGGGTTCGGGGCGCTGCCAGAGCAGGCGCACGTACGTGACATCATTGGGATAGTCTTCGGCAGAGAGAATGTCCCTGGGTTCGAGAATGATGTCGGCACGGCGATTGTAAGCAAGCCAAGTGGTCTTCCTGTGGCGGGCTTCCCATTTTGCGGGCTTCTCAGGATCTTGAGATTGAAGAGCGGCGACCTTTTGCATGGCGAGCTGCTGCTCCTTGCCGTCGGCGCGAATCTCAATTTTGTCCGCGGGAACACCTTGCGCCACCAAGAAATCCTTTATAAGGACGGCGCGGCGTTCGCTGAGGGACTGATTGTAGCGCTTGGGGCCGCGAATATCGGCGTGGGCGAGGATCAGCAGATTGCCCTTGTGATCGTAGGGCTCGTAAGCCTTGAAATGTGCGGCGATATCGATCAACTGCTTCTTTTCGCTGGCAACCAGACCGGCTTTCGGATGCCGCCGGGTCGGGTAGGCCGTGGGATAGAAGAGACTGGCGAGGGTCACGGGCGGAGGCGGCTCGATGGAGCCAACGATGTGGAAAGTGGCCGTTTTGGTGGTGGTGCCGCCGCAAGCATTCGTTGCCGTCAGAGTGTAGGTTTCGTCCTCGTTGACGGGGCCGATCGAGTCGGATTTGGGATTGGCGGTAACGGTGCGACTGCCGCTCATGGATTCGCTGCCTAACGGCGAGACGAGGGCGGAGTTGGCATGAGAGGTTGACCAGTCAAGAGTGGTGGAACCTTGTTCAACGACTTTGTCGCCTACTTTTTTGTAGGTGACTTCGGGCTTGCTCAAGGAGATTGAGGCGGTCGGCTGGATGTTCACGTCGACAGTGATGGATTGCGTTGAGTCGCCGCCGGGGCCCTTGGCGGTGAGAACGTAGGTGGTTTTGCCGGTGGGAGATACGGTGCGATCACCATAGGTGGGAACTTCACCGATGCCGGAGATGGAAGTGTCGATGGCGTTCTCAGAGGTCCAGTTGAGAGTGGCGTTCTGGCCGCAAGCGACATTGGAATTTTGCGCGGTGAATTGCGTGGTGACAGGAGCGACAGGAACCGTGGCGCTGGCGATTCCGGCGTGGAAGCGCGGCTGCGGCGGCATGTTCAAGCCTTCTTTCCATTCCTTGGTCTTGGTTTTTCCGTCGTGATCGAGATAGATGGTGATTTGTTGGCCGGCTTTGGCGGTGATGGGCCCGGACCAGATGGTGTTGCCTTCGCGAGTGACGGTGACTTGGTAGGTGCCGGAATGGACCAGCAATCGCTGGTGCCAAATCCAGTTCCAATCGAATTCGTCGACGTGGCCAACGAAATAGGCGGGCGTCTGGCCATTGAGAAGAACGGCGGCGCGTGGATGGCCTTTAAATTCGATGTCCGCGAAAGGGCCGGCGACGACATCGCCGGAGGATTGCAAGCGAACGACGAGATCGGTTTTTTCACCGGCGCCAATGTGAACTTTTTCAAGTTTGGGAAGATAACCGTAATTGTAAACACCGACTTTATGATCGCCAGCGGCGAGCGCGATGGACTGACTGCCATCGCGGATAGCTTTGCCGTCGACGAATACGTAAGCCTGTTTGGGAGTGACTTGAATCTTCAGAGTGCCCGTTTCCGAAGCAGACTGGGCAAAAGAAGAGGACACACTTAAGACGAACGCGGCAGAAAACAAAAGCAGGACTGGACAAAAAAATCTTTTTCGCATTTCCGAAGTTCTCCTTGTTAAACAATACTTTCGACATGGGGGCTCGGCGGCTTGTCGAGGAACCGCGGGGCGGTACCGGGCGGAGAGAACAAATCCGGGTACCGCCCCGGCGCGCCCCTCAGGCCACTAAGGCCCGCCCAGCCGCGGGGCGCGCAAACAGGTTCAATATATCGTGATGCGATATGATGGGAGATCGTTGCCCAGATTGCACGGAAGAATGTATCGTGTTACGATATATTCCGTTGCGGCGGCGGAGAACAGAGCAGCGCCGCCGCGCGGAAGTTGGCGCGGACCCCAGTCCCGCGGCTAGAGTATGCGAGCGCCGGCGGGCGAGGGTGTCTTGCGTCCCAATATGGACCAGGGCTGGAAGAACATGCGCGCGGGCAGGGGCGGGAGTTGTGTCAGCGGGTGCTGTCGGCGGCGATGGACGCGGAAGCCATTTGAGCCCGTGTTTGTTGTACGACTGCGAGGAATTTTCGCGCGTTCTCGACAATTATCTCGGGCTTGTTTGCGCTGAGGGCGTGAGGTTGCACCAATTCTCCGCCGACGCCAAGAGCGACAGAACCGGCTTCGAGGAATTCAGCGGCGGTGCTGAGATTGACGCCGCCAGTGGGAACAAACGGAATTTGCGGGAACGGGCCCTTGAGGGATTTGATGTACTTCGCGCCGCCTAGCTGACCGCAGGGGAAAATTTTAATAAAGTCGGCGCCAGCATCCCACGCGGCCATGATTTCCGTGGGCGTCAATGCGCCCGCCATAATCAACTTCCCTTCCCTGACTGCAAAATCGACCGTTGGCAAATGGAAGCCGGGGCTGACGAGAAATTGCGCACCGGCGTCGAGGCACTTTTGCGCGGATTGGGCGTTCAGAACAGTTCCAGCGCCGATGAGGACATTCGAGCCGCAATTCTTTACGAGTTCGCGGATGACATCGAGAGCACCGGGGACGGTCATCGTAATTTCCACGATGGGGATGCCGCCCTGACAGACGGCGTCCGCGGCGAGGCGGGCTTGGCCGGCGGAGGATGCGCGAACGACGGGGACGATTCCGATTTCGAGGATGCGGTCGCGAACTTTTTGCTTGTCCATAGGCGGTGTTTTTTGGCAGCGGTCCTTTTCTGGCAACGATTCTTTATCAGCGCGCGATGCGTGCTCCGACTCCTTTCATCACTTGCAAGACTTCTCGCAGACTGGCCATGGAAGTATCGCCAGGAGTGGTCATGGCGAGGGCTCCATGGGCAGCGCCGCATTCGACGGACCACTGCGTATCTTGGCCTGAGAGGAAACCGTAGAGAAGGCCGGAAGCAAAAGAATCGCCGCCTCCGACGCGATCGAAGATTTCAAGATTTTCGCGGTTTCTTGCTTGAAAGAATTTTCCGTCGCAATAACAGATGGCGCCCCAATCATTTTGGGTGGCGGTTTTTGCTTTGCGGAGAGTGGTGGCGACAACTTGAAATGGATATTCCTGGAGGACCTCGGCGATCATTTTCTGAAAGCCTTCGACCTGGAAGCTGGAGTGATGCTCGTCCATGCCGGGAACTTCGAAGCCGAGCGCGGCGGAAAAATCTTCTTCGTTGCCGAGCATGACATCGACGTGGGGAGCGATGCGGCGGTTCACTTCCTGAGCGGATTTCTTTCCGCCGTGAGATTTCCAGAGAGAAGCGCGATAATTCAGGTCGTAGGAGATGATGGTGCCGTGGCGCTTGGCGGATTGCATGGCTTCGAGAGCGACCTCCGGAGTGGTCGCGGAGAGAGAGCAGAAAATGCCGCCAGTATGAAACCAGCGCGCGCCGTGCTTGCCGAAAATTTCGTCCCAGTCGATTTCGCCGGGTTTCAATTGGGAAACGGCGGTGTGGCCTCGATCGTAACTGCCGAGAGCGGCGCGGACACCGAAGCCGCGCTCGGTGAAATTGAGGCCGTTGCGGACGGCGTGGCCGACGCCATCATGCTCGACCCAGCGAATAAGCGATTGGTCGACGCCGCCTTGATAGATAAGGTCCTGAAGAAGACGACCGACGGGATCATCGGCGAAGGCAGTGACGACGGCGGCGTCCAAACCGAAGCAGCGCTTCAATCCGCGAGCGACGTTGTATTCGCCGCCGCCCTCGCAGACGTCGAAGGAGCGCGCGGTGGAGATGCGGCGATCGCCGGGATCGAAGCGGAGCATGACTTCGCCGAGAGCGACGAGGTCCCAATGGCAGTCTTTTTTCGGTTTGATCGTCAACGGCACCTGGTTATCGCAGCCTCACCCTTCGCGAGAAATTCGTGCAATTCCTTTTTTGCTTCTGCATGCCATATTCATGGGTACTTGATTCACGCTGGGGCCGCAACGGCGATTTTAGCGGGTTCCAGCCTGGGAGCCAAAAGGTGAATCACGGCGAGCGCAACCAAATAGGAGCAGCTGGCGATGGAGAACGGGATCAGGTAGCTGCCCGTGTTCTGAAGCACGTGGCCCACGGTATTTGCGATGAGGAAGCCGCCTAAGCCGCCGGCCGCTCCTCCAATTCCAACGACCGAGCCCACTGCAAATCTGGGAAACATATCTGACGGCAGGGTGAACAGATTTGCAGAGAAGGCCTGGTGCGAGGCTGCGGCAACGCTGATGAGCGCAACCGCAACCCAAGCATGATTCGTGTGGACAGCGTATAACACTGGCACAACGCACAGAGCAGAAAGCAACATCACCGATTTCCGGGCTACGTTCACGGTAAATCCGCGGGCGACGAGCGCGGAGGATAACCATCCGCCAAGGACGCTTCCCACGTCCGAGACAAGATAAATGATCAGAATCGGCCAGACGATTTGAGAAAGAGACATTCCGAAGCGGCGTTGGAGAACATCCGGAACCCAAAACAACCAAAACCACCAGATCGGGTCGGTGAAGAGCTTGCCGAGAATAAAGGACCAGGTCTGGCGGTGCGCCAAAAGCTTGAGCCAACTGGCCTTGGCCCCCACAGCATCCTGAGGATCGGAAAGAATGTAGGCGAGTTCAGACTTTGAAATCAAGCGATGCTCCTGCGGCCTGCGGTAGATGAGAAGCCAGAAGATCAGCCAGATGAAGCCCGTTGCGCCGACGATATAAAATGCCCAGGGCCAGGGACGAGCGAATCGAATGGTGATAAGCGCTACAAGATAGGGCGTGACGCTTGCGCCAAGGTTCGTGCCAGCATTGAATATTCCGGTTGCGAGGGCTCGCTCTTTTTTCGGAAACCATTCCGCAACTGCTTTGATGCTGGAGGGAAACAAACCAGACTGACCCAAACCCATGGCGGCCGCGACGACAAGAAAACCAGCGACCGTGCCTTGGCCAGCCGGGAAATAACTCCATAAACCGTGCAAGAAAGCGAAGATGGGCGCTAC
Source organism: Candidatus Acidiferrum sp. (assembly GCA_049800195.1). GTDB lineage: Bacteria > Acidobacteriota > Terriglobia > Acidiferrales > UBA7541 > Acidiferrum. Next base: position 28,841 of record JBARJI010000129.1, on the reverse strand, counting down.
ATGGAGGGAAATGGAAGGCGCGTATCCGTAGGACATCGCGGCCACGCTCCAAATTGCCATGAAAGCCGCGAATGCCGTCCGCGTTCCCAGACGATCCACCAACCGCCCGGCGAGGAGCATGCCGAACGCATAGCAAATTTGAAAGGCCGCGACGATGTGGCCATAGTCAATGTCGTTCCAACCGAGGATGGGCTGAAGCGTATGCTTCAGAGACGACAACACGTTTCGGTCCATGTAGCTTTTGGTCGTGGCGAACAGCAATAGAGCGCAGATGACCCAACGGAAATAGCCGATGCGGGAGGAAAGGGATTGGGATAAAGGCCTGCTCGCGCTCGGGATCCCGGAATTTTCGGGAGATGTCGAGCTAGCTGGCGATGAGGTGATTCGCTCTGGGTCCATTTTGCAAGAGGAAAGGTACTCGTTTTTGGGGGCGGCTTCCAGTGGCGAAAATGGAAGCGCCGAAGAATTTATTCGGCCGCGCGAGCCACCGCGAGGAGAACGAGCAGGGCGCAGTATATGGAGATTGCGGCGAAACAAATTGGAGAGATAATGATTTTCGACGATGCCGCGCGGAGGAGCGTACGAGGAGGGATCAACCAACCATGCGCATTCCAGTTTTTGGCGCAGCACTTATACTTGGCGGCGTGGGAATGCTGCTGACATCTCTGGTGTACGCCGGCGCGAAGCCGCTAGAGCGCGTTTCTATCGTGGTCCACGAACCAGAGCGCCGCGTGGATATTGCGATCGATGGAAAGCCGTTTACGTCTTACATTTGGCCGGCTCCGCTGAAGAAGCCTGTTCTTTATCCGCTGCGAACGGCGGATGGGACGATCATCACCAGAGGGTATCCGCTGGAGCCACGCCCAGGCGAGCGCACCGACCATCCGCACCACGCCGGGCTTTGGTTCAACTACGAAAACGTAAATGGAATCGATTTCTGGAACAATTCCGATGCCATCAAGGCGGCTGACGCTCCCAAGATGGGCACGATCGTTCAACGGGCGATTCTTTCGGCGAAGAGCGGTTCGCAGGAGGGCGAGCTGGACGTGGCGGCCGATTGGGTCACGTTCGAGAAAAAAGTTTTGCTGCACGAGCACACGCACTTCGTTTTTCGCGGCGGGCCGGGATTCCGCAGCATAGACCGCATCACGACGTTGACCGCTTTGGATGAAAAAGTTTCCTTTCCAGACGCGAAGGACGGAATGCTGGGACTGCGCGTAATTCGCGCGCTCGAAATTCCTTCGGATAAACCCGAAGTTTACGCGGACGCGAGCGGACGCCCAACCACGGTCGCGAGGATGGATAACACGGGCGTAAACGGCACATACCTCACGAGCGGAGGAAAAAAGGGGGACGCTGCGTGGGGCACGCGGGGGCGCTGGTGCAATCTGAGCGGAAAGGTGGGGGACGAGCCCGTCACCATAACGATTTTCGATCATCCCGGGAATCCCGGTTTTCCGACTCATTGGCATGCGCGAGGCTATGGACTTTTCGCCGCTAATCCGCTGGGGGAGAAGGTTTTCAGCAACGGTAAAGAGACGCTGAATTTTTCTCTGGCTCCGCGCGCGAGCGTGACGTTCCGCTATCGCATTTTGATTTCGTCGGCGATTCTGACGCCGGAAGCTACGGAAACGGCCTACAAAGAATTCGCGGCAGCGTATCGTTGATGGAGTGTTTGTCATCAACAGACATTGATGAACTCGCTTAAATGAGCACGCACATCGGCTTGATTGGCGGCGGGAACATTTCGGAAACGCACGCGCGGGCGGCGCGAGCGATTCCCGGAGTGGAGATCTCCGCCGTTTGGGGAAGCAACGCGGAGAACATCGCGCGGCTTTGCCGGGGACACGGCGGCACACCTTATCAAGAGTTCAGCGCTTTCTTGAAACACCGGCCGATGGAAGCCGTAATCATTGGCAGCCCTTCCGGGCTACACGCCGAGCATGGCATTGGCGCGGCGCGGCAAGGCCTTCATGTGCTAACGGAAAAACCGATTGAAATCAACACGGCGAGTGCCGATGCGCTGATCGAAGCGGCGAGAAAATCAGGGGTGAAGCTCGGCGTGATTTTCCAGGACCGCATGAAGACCCACATCCGCGAACTGAAAAGCTGGATCGAGCGAGGGCTGCTCGGCAAGATTCTGTTTGTTGACGCACGCGTCAAGTGGTATCGCCCGCCGGAATACTATGCAAATTCGCGATGGCGCGGGACGCTGGCGCTGGACGGCGGGGGCGCTCTGATCAATCAAGGCGTTCATACGATTGATTTGGTGCTGTGGCTGCTCGGGGACGTGGTTCGTGTGCAGGCGCGGACGGCTACGCTGCTGCACAAAATCGAGGCGGAGGATACAGCTGTTGCCACGCTGGAATTCGGCAGTGGGGCGCTGGGAATTTTTCACGCTACTACCGCGGCATATCCCGGTTACCCGCGCCGCGTCGAAATCTCGGGAACGGAAGGCACGGTGATTCTGGAGCACGACCGCGTTATCGCAGCCAATCTGCGCAATACCTCGGGAAGCGCAATCGAAGCCGCGATCGCCAAGCTAGATGAATCCGGCAAGGACGAGAACCAGAGCGCTTCTTCGGCGGCCGTCACCGATTTTCGCGGCCATCAAGCCGTCCTCGAAGATTTTCTTTCGGCGATTCGGCAAGGTCGCACTCCAACCTGCGACGGGGCTGAAGGACGGCGCAGCATTGCGCTGGTCGAAGCGATTTACCGCGCGGCGAGAACTCCAGACCGCGTGGCGAACGTTTGAATTCACAGAAACATTTTTGCCGTTGCGTTCCAGCTTCGCAAGTTGGCCGCGTGGCGTTACCATAGCCCTCTCTTTTGGGCTTATTCCATGTTTAGCAGTTATCCCGCTGAAATTGTGCAGCGTTCAAGGAAAGGTGTTTCCTTATGCGACATCAAAAAAGGTTGGCGCCCGCGGCCCTTCTGACCTTGTTGCTGGCCGCTCCGGTATTGGCTGCGGAAAAATCCGATGCCTTGCAACTGATTGAACTTGCGAAATCGAACAGCCCTAGTCTGAGAGAGGCGATCAGCGCGAGCCTCGACGCCGAGCAATTGAAGGAGGGAACGGCTTGGATCGCGCATGGCGCGGACTTTTTCTTCGCGCTAGAAGTGGCTTCGAAGCCTGAGCTTTTCATCGATGGAAATTTCGGCCCGCAGATGCAGAACGTTGCCGGCTCCGATTTTTGGTACACCGCCGCTCATATCGAACCGGTGGGCAGACTACACTCGTTCTACTATTTAGTTGGGGGAGCAAAGTTCGGCGGCCGATTGGACCTGCCGGCATTCGGTCCCTTGTCCTATCTGCAGCCCGGAATTCCATCCGGCGCGCTTTCTTCGAAGCTCATTTACACCAGCAAAATCTACGACGGCATGAAGGGCGAGTATTGGATTTACGTGCCCGCGCAGTACGACCCGCAAAAGCCTGCCGCGCTCATGGTTTTCCAGGATGGCGAATGGTATCTCGGCCGCGGCGGAAACAATCCGGCTCTCAATGTGATCGATAACCTGATCGCGCAAAAGAAAATCCCGGTGATGATCGGAGTGTTCATCAATCCAGGCGATATTGAAAATTCGCCGGGCGCACCGACGTTTAATTTTGTGAAGGCCTACTCGGAGAAGTGGAAGCGAACGATGAAGGATTCGATGCGGAGCACGCTCTACGACACGGTGAGCGACCGATATGCGCGTTTTTTACGCGACGAAATTCTCGCCTAAGTCGCATCGAAATATAAAATTCGCAAGGACGCGTACAGCCGGGCAATCACGGGCCTTTCTTCCGGCGGCATCTGCGCTTTCAATGCTGCCTGGCAAATGCCTGATCAATTCAGCCGCGTCATCTCCTGGATTGGAAGCTTTACGAGTATCCAGTGGAAGGAAGATCCCGCGATCCCGGACGGCGGCCAGGACTTTCCGGACAAAGTCTTGCGCGAACCGCATCGAAATCTGCGCGTGTGGCTTCAGGACGGCTCCGAAGACATGGAACAGGACCGCTACGGAAGCTGGCCGCTGGACAACATCCGGCTGGCCAATGCGCTTAAATTGAAAGGCTACGATTTTCATTTCAGTTTCGGAAAAGGCACGCACAATGCGGGCCAGGGGGCCGCGGAGTTTCCTGAGGAAATGATGTGGCTGTGGCGAGATTACGATCCCGCGAAGACGGAACAGAGCTATGGGATGGAGCCGTCTGAAAAATCCAAGCCTGCGTTTCGCGTGTCCGTCGTCAATCGGGATGCAGAGTAAGGCGGCAGTAGAAGCCGGATTACATGAGCTGCATGCACGAGGATTGAAAAGACCGAAGGAGAGAGCATGTCCGTGACACGGCGCGAAATCTGCGCGATGTTTCCCGCATTAATGATTCCGGCGCTGCTTCCGATCGAGACAGCGGCCCAGGAAGACAAGGCGATGCCATCCGCGATGTACCCGTTTGAGAAACTCCCGGTGCATACGTCGAACAATGTGGAGACGCGGCCGGTGCTGGAGGGCAAGCTGGCGACGGGAGAATCGCTGGAAGTACACGAGACGACGCTGATGGCAGGAGGTGCACCGCACCCGCTGCACCATCACGTGCATTCGGAAATGTGGTTGATTCGGGAAGGAACGGTGGAGATAACCGTGAACGGTACGAGTTATCAGCTCGGACCGGGCGGGGTGGGATTCGTGCATTCGAACGATGTGCATGGAATCAGGAATGCGGGTGGGACCGCGGCGAGTTATTTTGTGGTGGCGATTGGGTCGGGAGCGGATGCTTAAAGGCGGGGTGGATGAGCCGCGCGACGCGAGTTTCTCGTGCCCGAGGGAAATTCGAAATGTGGTGTAAGCTTTTGCGCTATCCGCGGGACTGCGATGAAAAACGAGACGATACTTGTTCTGGCCAATCCGGACGAGCCAGAGCTTGGCAAGTTGGAAAAGTTCCTTGGAGGAACGAGGGCGCTGATCGGGGATTCCGCGGAGGCCTTGGAAGAGGCGGCCGCGGACGCGCAGGTGCTTTTCCATTGGTCCGGCGCGCTCGCGCTTTTCAAAAAGGTGTTTGCAATGTGTCCAAATCTTCGGTGGGTGCATACCCGCTCCGCGGGGCTGGACAAGGTCTTGTTTCCGAAACTTGTGGGAAGTTCCGTGACGTTGACGAATGGAACAGGCGTTTTTAGCGCGGCGCTGGGCGAGTTTGCGCTTGGCGCGATCTTGTATTTCGCAAAGGATTTTCGCCGGATGATGAACAATCAAAAGGCCGCGGTATGGGACGCTTTTGACGTTTTGCCGATAGCGGGCGCGACCGTGGGGATTATCGGATATGGCGACATCGGGCGAGCCGTGGCGACGCGGGTGAAAGCGATGGGAATGAAAGTGCTAGCCGTCAAACGCCATGCGTCGATGTCGAGCGAGGCGGATGCACTAGCGGAGCAAACGTACACGCCAGAGCATCGGCTGGAGATGCTTGCGCGCTGCGACTATGTGGTTGTGGCTGCGCCGCTAACGGCTGAAACGCGCGGAATGATCGGCGAGCCGGAATTCGCGGCCATGAAGATGACCGCGGTAGTGATCAATGTCGGGCGAGGGCAGGTTATCAACGAGGGGGCGCTGATCAACGCGCTTTCGGATGGGCGCATCAAGGGAGCCGGGCTGGATGTCTTCGAACATGAGCCGCTGCCGCAGGGGCATCCGTTCTACAAGCTGGAAAATGTTTTGCTTTCTCCGCACTGCGCGGACCATACGCCGGACTGGCTGGAAAATGCCATGGTGTTTTTTGGCGAACAGTACGAACGGTTCCGCAAGGCTGAGCCGTTGCTCAACGTCGTCGATAAGAAATTAGGATACTGACGCGCGACACGAAACTCTGCGCTGTGACGACCTTCATTTAGAGGCTGATGGCCACGCCAGGTCGCCCCGCTTGCTCACTTGCCTGTGTAGCTGACGCGCCAGATGGATTTCGAGCCGTCATCGGTAACGAGCAGCGAGCCATCGGGAGCGACGGTGACGCCAACGGGGCGTCCCCAAACGTGGCCATTGTCCACCACGAATCCGGTCATGAAATCCTCGTATTCGCCAGTGGCGTGGCCGGCCTGGTGCAGAGGAACGCGAATGAGCTCGTAGCCGACGCGGACGGAGCGATTCCATGAGCCGTGTTCCGCGGCGAAAATATCGCCATCGTATTGCGCTGGAAATTGTTTGCCCGTGTAAAAAGTCATTTCCAGAGAGGCATTGTGCGGATTCAGAAGCACATCGGGCGTAATGACTTTATCCCTTAATTCGGGGTGCTTGCCTTGGTGGCGCGGATCCTGATGGCCGCCCATATACCACCAAGGCCAGCCATAGAAACCACCCTCTTGAACGTGAGTGATGTAATCGGGAACAAGATTGTCGCCGAGGGCGTCGCGTTCGTTGACGGAGCACCACAGCTCGCCAGTTTTCGGGTTGACGGCCAAGCCGACGCAATTGCGAATCCCGTAAGCATAAATTCGCATGGCTGAACCATCGGGATTGAACTCGAGGACATCGGCACGGTCTTTTTCCTCGGGCGAAGTATCGGGATCATCGATATTCGAGGCGGAGCCCACCGAGACAAACATCTTTTTGCCATCGAGCGAAAACTGAATATCGCGCGTCCAGTGGCCATTGCCGGAAGGCAGATCGACAATTTGTTCAGCGAGGCCGCGCGCTTTCAAATCGCCGTTGCGATACGGGAAGCGCACTACGGAATTCGTGTTGCCCACGTAAACCCACTGCGGATCCGACCCCGGAGGATAGAAGTTGATGCCGAAAGGCCGGTTTAAGCCAGTCGCGAAGGTTTCGACCTGCTCTGGTTTGCCTTCTGCAGCGATTCCGCGGAAGATTTGTATTTTTCCGGCCATGCTGTCGGCAACGAAGAAATCGCCATTGGGAGCAGTGCGAATCAACCGCGGAGCATCCTCGAGCGAGGCATAGAGTTCCACTTTGAAGCCCGGGAGAACATGCGGCCATGCGTTTTCTGGGCGCGGCACGAGTTGAGGACCATTGCCCGACGAAGAGGTGGCAAGCGGAGGGGGCAAATCCTTTACCGTTATTTTGCGAATCTCGCCGGGCTTCTCGTAGCGATAGTCCGTGAAAGGAGCTTTGGGCGGGGGAGCTTTTTCGCCGGCCTCGACCGCTTCGCCGGCGGAAAATGGCACGCGAGGGGAGCCGGGTTTGAGGCTACCAAGGACGCGGAGATAGTTGACGATTAGCCATCTCTGCTCTTCCGGCAGACTCTGCCAGGAGGGCATGCCATTGTTCACATCGCCTTTGGTGATATACCAGAAGAGTTCGCCGTCGCTGGCAGCTTGGGCCTTGCCCGTCGCCAGCGGAGGAATGTTTCCCGTACCTTCGCCATTTGGTCCGTGACAGCTCGCGCAGCGGGGTTGGTAGGCCTCTTTCGCGGATACAGGGTGCTGGCCCTCGTAGGGATTTTTCTGCTCCTTGATTGACGCGGGCGCATTATGGAAAGAGGAATCCTGTGCTGCTAATGCAGCAATCAGGAAAGAAGAAAGCACCGCGCACTTTGCGAATGAACCGATCAAATTGCCTGTGCTGTCTCTCAAGATAGTCTTAACCTCCCGTATCCGTGCTGTCACTTTTCAAAGGCGGTTTCCGCAGCCACGATCGAGGCCGGGAATGATCCGCCGAACCGAACGCTCAGCCTTTGCAAGTTCGCATGGTAGTCACTCTTCGCGCTCTTGCGCAAGATCGCCCAAGCTCTTATTCGCCGCGCTTGAATGGCACTGCAACTTTGATGGTTCTATCCCCATGCAAGGTTTCGGCTTTTTTGCAATTTGAAGCAGGAATCTCGCGAGATGAGGAGTGAACCCGCCGGATTGGGTTGTTGGCGGCAGGCGTCCCGACGCGGGCGCAGGGCAGTGTCAGATGTGGGGTTCGTCTCGCGGCCGGGATAGACATGGCGGCAGCTAGATAGTAACGGGAGTGCCGATACAGGGAAACAACCAATTCCACGTATTCGAGTTCCAACATTCCAGCTTGACGGGATAACTTTTGAACGTTTTTAGAGTCAGTAGAGGTTATGGGCCAAATATCTCATAACGGCGACAAGCCCAGGGCCCTCGTTCTTCGTGTCTTTTCCGTATTGCTTCTTGTAGCTATCCCCTTTCTTTTTGTTCATTTCCGGCAAGGACGGTCATCGGCAGACCGGCTGGACGCCACCGTCAGAGTGGAGCGCGGGAATCTTTCGCAGACGCTTCGTTTGAATGGAACAACGGAGGCTTCGCGTTCCTTCGTCGTGCTGGCGCCGCGGCTCGAAGGAGCGCAGGTCGGATCGATGGTAGTCACCAAACTTGCCGCTGCCGGGACACACGTTAAGAGCGGCGACCTCTTGGTAGAGTTCGATCCCCAGGCACAGGTGAAAGACTGTCTCGATAAGAAGGCGACATTCGACGATTTGGCGAGCCAGGTGGCGCAGAAGCGATCGGATGAAGACATCGCCCGAGCCAAAGATGATACGGCGATGAAGGACGCGGAAGACGAATTGCAGCGCGCACAGCTGGAGATGAAGAGAAATGAAGTCGTCTCGCGCATCGACGCGGAAAAGAATCAGGAAGCGGTGGATGAAGCGCAAGCGACGTTGAAGCAGCTGAAGGCCACCTACCAGTTGAAGCGCGCGGCGGCACTAGCCGGGATTCGCATTCTGGAGATTCAGAGAGACCGCGCGCAGGAAGCGATGCGCTACGCGCAAACGAATGCGGCAAAGATGTCCGTGCACTCCCCGATGGCGGGGGTGGTGGTCTACAACACGATATGGCTCGGCGGGCGGATGGGCACGGTGCAGCAAGGTGATCAAGTGAGGCCCGGGGTGCCATTCCTACAGGTGGTCGACCCGTCACGGATGGACGTGCGCGTGGAACTGAACCAAGTAGACCTGCTAAAAGTCCATGCAGGCCAGAAAGCGGTGATGCACCTGGATGCCTATCCGGGTTTGACGCTTCCCGCCGTTCTCGACGAGCTTTCTCCCCTGGGCCATACCGGACAATTCACGGAGATGGTGCGGTCATTTACGGCGCGTTTTTCCGTGCAAGGAACCGACCCACGGCTTTTGCCCGATCTTTCGGCGGCGATGGACCTCGATCTGGGCTCGATAAGCAACGTGCTGGTGGTTCCGTACCAGAGCATCGGGTTCGCATCGGGTCACGCATTCGTGTGGCTGAAAGATGGGAGCAGTTTTGAGAAGCGCGCGGTGATGATGGGGCGAAGAAACGATTTGGACGCCGTGGTGAAATCCGGACTTGCCGAGGGAGACGTAATCCGGCGGGACGCGAGCGAAGATGCAGTAGCGGCGGAGCAACCATGAACGGCGTAGCTCAAAAATGGAAGCCCAGAAAGAAAGTGCTGGCCGGAGCTGCCTTCCTGGCGATTGGCGGACTCATCTTTGGAGGGTTCCGACTAACTAGCTCGGCGGTAAGTTTTCCGACAGCGGACGTGAAGCACAAGGAGTTCGTGGATTACGTGGAGATCAAGGGCGAGGTGAAAGCCATTCGTTCGGCGGTAATCGCGGCGCCTTATGGTGCGGGAGATTTGCAGATATTACGGCTGGTTGCGAACGCCACGAAAGTTAAAAAGGGAGATTTTTTGGTGGAATTTGACGCAACGACGGTAAAGGAAAAGCTTGCGGAAGATAAATCCGCCGTCAAGTCCGCCGAAGCGGAAATCCAGCAATCGCAGGCGGCAGCACGATTGAAGGAAGAGCAGGATTTGACCGACGTCATGACCGCGCGATTCGACACCGAAAAGGCGCGCATGGACGCCAGCAAGCAGGAAATCCTTTCGGCCATCGAGGGCGCGCAGGCCAAGTTAAAGGTCGCGGATGCGGAACAAAAACAAAAGGAAACCGAGGAGAAACTGAAAGCAGATCACGGGGCCGGGGTATCCGATCTCGCGAGCAAAAAACAGAAGCTGGACCAAGCCACCTACCAAGTACAGCTGGACGAGCACAGCCTGGAATCGCTGACGCTGCGAGCGCCGCTAGACGGAGTGGTGGCGCTGCAAAACCATTGGCAGCCGCAAGGCAGTCCCACGCCGTTCAAGCCCGGCGATCAGGCGTGGCCCGGCGCGGACATTGCGGAACTTCCGGATTCTTCGGCGCTTAAAATTGTGGCGCGCGTGGAAGAAGCGGAAAGAGGCCAACTGAAGTTGGGCCAGTCCGCGAGCATCCAGCTCGATGCGCTTCCGGATCGGAGCTTCAACGGGCAGGTCACCACAATCAGCCCCACGGCCAGCCTGGATTTCACCGCGGGGTGGCCGGTGCCACGAAACTTCGCGGTGGAACTGAGCTTCGCGGGAAGCGATCCGCGGCTCACGCCCGGAATGGGAGCGACGGTTCGCATCGCGGTGAATCGCGTGGGCGATGGAATTGTGATTCCCACTACGGCTCTCTTCCGAAAGGCCGGGCGTACGGTCGTCTACAGAAGGCATGGATCGAAGTTCGAAGAGACTGCGGTCGAAGTAGCGCGCCAGAACAGCGATGAAGCCTTAATCGCAAAGGGATTGCAGCCGGGCGAGCAGCTCGCGCTAAAGGATCCGACGCTTGGACACTAGAGGACAATTGTTGAGCCGAGGAAGAGCGCACGTAGCGGCATTTTTGTTTGCCCTTGTGATGGCGGCAAGCTGCGCGGCGTGCCGGCAGACGACGGTGCTCGCCGGCGACGCCGGAATTCCGACGGCCACCGTGAAGGAGATTAATCTGCAACTGAAAGTGTTCACGAAGGGAGCGCTGCACACGGAGCAGTCGAGAGTGATTTCGGCGCCGGCGATCGCCGGTGGAACATTGCAGATTATTCAGCTGGCGGCCGCGGGGACGCAGGTACACAAAGGGGACGTGGTCCTGGCGTTTGACCCGAGCCAGCAGGAGTACAACCTGGCCCAAAACCGGAGCGACCTGCAACAAGCCGATCAGGAGATCGTGAAAGCCAAGGCAGACGCAGCGGTGCAGGTTGCGGAAGATCAGACGGCACTGCTGAAAGCAAAATACGCGGTTCGTCAAGCGGAACTTGATGTCAGCAAGAACGAAATTTTGAGCAAGATCGACGGACAAAAAAACATTTTAGCTCTCGATGAAGCGAAGCGCGCGTTGACGCAGCTCGAACAGGACATTCGCTCGCACAGCGCGTCGAATGAAGCGGCGCTCGCCATCAGCCAGGAAAAACATCACAAGGCGCAGTTGGCGATGGATCAGGCGGAGCAAAACATAAAGAACATGCGAATTACCTCGCCCATCGATGGACTGATGGTGATCCACGGCAACCGCGATTCGACGGGAGGATTCTTCATGGACGGCATGACACTTCCGGACTATCACGTCGGGGATCAAGTAAATCCCGGCAGCTCGATTGCGGAAGTGATCGACAGCTCGCATCTCGAGATTAACGCGCAGGTAGATGAGACAGACCGTACCAATCTCAAGGTGGGGCAATCTGTGGACATTACCATCGACGCGCTTCCCGGCGAATCCTTTACTGGGAAGGTTCGAACGGTGGGAGGCGCTACCGCTCGGGAGTTTTGGGACGACAACACAAAACACAAATTCGACGTGGCCGTCCAACTGGACCGCGAAGATCCGCGTTTGCGCCCAGGATTCGAGGCGCAGCTTAACATCCTTGGCGATCGGCTCACTCGAGCCGTTTCCATTCCTGCAGAAGCGATCTTCGAACACGACGGAAAGAAGATCGTGTATTGCGAGCGTGGCGGCGGATTCGAGATGAAAGAAGTGAAAGTCCGCGCGCTGAGCGAAGGACAAGCAATCCTCGAGGGCATCCCCGTCGGAACGGTTGTGGCGCTTGTGAATCCGGAGAAGAATCGCTCCGGTAAACCCGGGGAGGTCGGGAGTCCGAGTCCCAGCCTGGGTTCGGGCATCCATTGAAACGAACTGTCCAGCAATGAAAAACCACTCGATGGCGCAACCGCGATCTCTGGGACAGTGGCTGCCCGATCTCGCTTTTGGGCTGGAGAACTTGGCCAGCCACAAACTGCGTTCCTTGCTGACCATGTTGGGGATGATTTTCGGCGTGGCTGCGGTGGTAGCCATGCTCTCGATCGGCGCCGGCGCACAACAGAAGGTCATGGCTTTCATCGAGCAGCTCGGCGTCCGAAACTTGATTGTCGAGGCCAAGGAAGCGCGCAACGAGCAAGAACTTCAGAAAGTCCGGAAAATTTCCCCGGGACTCACATTGAGCGACTATCAGATTATTCGGCAGAATGTGCCGGACATAGCGGAAGGCATTCCGCGGAAGCGCTTTACGCCGACGAAAATCCTTCCGAAGCCTCAGCAGGATACGCCCGTCGTTTACGGCGTGGGACCGAGCTATCTGGACATCGGACATCTGCGCGTGATCGAAGGGCGCTTCTTCGACGCTTCGGACAATGCGGCTGCGGCGCCCGTGTGTGTTCTGGGTGCGGCGGCGAAGGATAGCCTATTTGGCGCGGGACCGGCTGTCGGACAGTACATAAAACTTAATGAATTATGGTGCCATGTGATCGGTATCGCGGCGCCGCAGCTCGCGCCCGAATCCGACGTATCCGGAGTCCGCGCGGAAGACATGAACAACCTGGTGTACGCGCCGTTGAATTCGGTGCTGTACCGGCTGGAAGATTCGCAAAGCTGGCTGAAGGACGAAATCGATGGCATGTACTTGCATCTGGCGTCGGCGGATACGAGCGTGACGGATGCGGAGGTGGTGCGCGGGATTCTCAACTCTTCGCATCACGACGCTGGGGATTTCAGCGTGATAGTGCCCGCCGAACTGTTGGCGCAGCAGAAACGCACGGAAAAACTCTTCAACACGGTGATGGTGGCGATTGCTTCTATTTCGCTCTTGGTTGGCGGAATCGGAATCATGAATATCATGCTGGCGTCGATATTGGAACGCACTCGCGAAATCGGCGTCCGCCGAGCCATCGGCGCGAGACGATGGGACATCGTTCGACAATTTGTGATCGAAGCGACACTTATTTCTTTCGCGGGCGGATTGCTGGGAGTAGTTCTGGGGTTCGCCATGTCGCAACTGATTGCGTGGCTTGCCGGGTGGTCCACGGTGGTGACGATCAGTTCGATCCTTCTGGCGTTCGTGGTTTCCATTTCGGTGGGCTTGATTTTCGGGATTTATCCGGCCGTGAAGGCAGCGCGGCTCGATCCGGTCGAGGCCATTCGGTACGAATAACCGCATTTCGCGATCAGGCAGTCCGATGGGGGTGATCGATGAGAGTGGTGCGTTTTTTAGCTGTGGCGAACTCATTGCTTGCGGCGTGCGCCGTCTCGACTTGGGCGCAACACGTTTCACCTCTGGAGACGGTGCTGGGAATCAGCGGCAGGCAGAAACCTGCGGCGCCCCTGTTTGCTCCGCGGGATTTGCAAGACCACGTCGTCGATGGAAAGCTGGTGCTTTCGCTAGACGACACCATTCGCCTGGCGCTAGCGAATAACACGGATATTCACTTGGACCATTACCAGGTGGAAACCGCCGAAGATAATCTTCGGCGCATGTATGCTCCATTCGATCCGCTTCTCACCTCGGGATTCAGCGATGAGCGCACCAAATCGCCGACTTCGACGCAACTGCAAGGAGCATCCATTCTCAATACCCTGACCCAGGAAACACAGATCGGTTATTCACAGACGTTTCAGACCGGCACTAATTTCCAGGGTTCTTTCATAGCGGATAAAAATTCGACGAACAGCTCCTTCAACTTTCTGAACCCTTCGATCGCGACCACGGTGCAGTTCATGGTGACGCAGCCGCTTTTGCGGAACCGCGGACTTTTTGCGAACCGCGCGCCGATTTTGATCGCGCAAAATAATTTGAAGCAGGCCCACGCGTCGTTTCTCGCGGAAGTGAACGACACTATTCTTCAGATCGTGGGCTATTACTGGAATGTGGTGCTGGCCCGGGAAAATCTTTCCGTGCAGCAAAAATCGCTGGACGAGGCTCAGAAAAGCTACGACCACGACAAAAAGGCGCTCAGCTTGGGCGCGTTGCCTCCCCTGGACATTTATCGCTCGGAATCGCAAGTTGCGTCGCGGCGAGTGGGAGTGATTCAAGCGGAATATGCCGTCAAACAGGCAGAGGATCAGCTTCGGCAAGGGATCGGCGCGGACCTCGATCCGGCGATTGGCGTGCTCGATCTTGAATTGACCGACCAGCCAGAACCTGTGGGCGTGCTGCCCACGATCGATATTCCCACCGCACTCGCTCGTGCCCTCGCAAACCGCCCGGAACTGGACGCGGCGCACCAGGCCCTCGCAGCGGATGACCTGAGCATCCGGCTGGCGCACAACTATCTCAAGCCAGACCTTGAACTCTCTGGATACTATTCCGGCAACGGCGTGGCCGGCAATGAAACGGGCGTTGCTAACACAGGGTTGGGCACAAGCTTGAATCAATCCTTTCGCTTTACCTATCCGGCCTATGGCGCGAGCCTTTCGTTGACCTTGCCGATACGAAATCACAACGCGGAAGCGAATCTGGCGGATTCCTTAGTCGGCCGCCAGCACGACCAATATCTGGAGAGAGACACGACGCAGAGCATCTCGCTTGAGGTGACGAACGGCGTCCACGCTCTCGAGGCGGCCAAGCTGGGAATGGAAGCGGCGAAAGTGGCTGTGGACCTGGCGAAAGATACGCTACACGCTGACGAACGAAAGTATGAGCTTGGCGCGGAAGAGGTTTTCTTTGTTTTGGACGCGCAAACGCAACTCGCGCAGGCGGAGCTGAATTTGAGCCAGTCAGAGGTGAATTTTCAATTGGCCGTCACGCAACTGGATCACGCCACGGGCGATTTGCTCGAGCACCATCACGTGCAGATCGTGGAGCCACCGAGGTGAACGGTTTTCGGCAGGCCCAAAGAATCGTGTGTTCCCCACCAACCGAGACGCAATCGATTCTTTAAGGGGTTGGAGGCGCGGGTGGGATTCGAACCCACGAATGGAGGTTTTGCAGACCTCTCCCTTGGGCCACTTGGGTACCGCGCCAAACTGCTAAGTATAGCAAAATTATTGGTGCAGCCCGGCAAAGGCGCACCGAGAGAGCGCGGCCTATGGGCTACTTTTTCGCGGGTGCTACCGGAGCAGCGATTTTGGCCTCGCGCAGGAAACGCGCGGATTCTTCGGGCGGCGTCGGGTTGATGTAGAAGCCTGTGCCCCACTCGAAGCCGGCGACTTTGGTGAGTTTGGGAATAATTTCGAAGTGCCAATGGTAATGGTCGTTGATCTCTTCGCCGACGGGCGAAGTGTGAATCATGAAGTTGTAGGGCGGGCGGTCCAGAACAACGTCGAGGCGCATCAGAGTATCCTTCAGCATGCGCGCCAGGCTTGCGTACATCGTGCTTTGATTGTTTTCAAACGACGAGCCGTGGACCTTCGGCAGCAGCCACATCTCGAACGGAAAGCGCGGCGCGTACGGCGCGACAGTGATGAAGTGGTCGTTTTCGCCGATGACGCGCTCGCCGGTGTCGCGTTCCTGACGGATGATGTCGCAGAAGATGCAGCGCTCTTTCTCGTCGTAGTAATGCCAGGAACTGTCCACTTCTTCGCGCACGCGCCTCGGCACAATCGGCAGAGCGATCAATTGCGAGTGCGTGTGCTCGACGGACGCCCCCGCAGCTTCGCCATGATTCTTGAAAATCAGGACATAACGGAACCTCTTGTCGTTCTTGAGATCGAGCATGCGGTCGCGGTAGGCCCAGAGGACGTCTTCTACGGCGCGTTCCGGCAAGGAAGCCAGAGTCGCCGCATGATCGGGCGTTTCGACAATCACTTCATGCGCCCCGACGCCATTCATCTTGTCAAAAAGGCCTTCGCCTTCGCGGTCGAGATCGCCTTCGATGCCAAGCGCTGGAAATTTATTGGGCACGACGCGCACGGTCCAGCCCGCGGTGTTGGCGCCTCCGTTGCTCCGGCCGTAGACGAGAATTTCCGGCGGCGTCTTTGCTTCGTGGCCTGGACAGAATGGGCAGTTCTTGCCGTTGGGCAACGGAGAGACGCTTTCGCGCAGAAAATCGTTTGGGCGTTTTCCACGTTCGGTGGAAATGATCACCCAGCGGCCAGTAATCGGGTCTTTTCGCAACTCCGGCAAAGCAAACCTCCTCGACAGGGGTTAAAGTTTGGCGCCGGCATAGAGCGCCCCTTGGGTTTCGATTGTACCGCGTCTAAGCGCGCTGAGAAGGCTTCGAGCAGTATTTCCTTGTGGAATTCTACATCTGAGGGCTGAAGGCGTCCTTATGCAAACGCACGACCGGCGGCTTGCCGGGCGAATTGTCTATGGCGAGAACGTCGAAGCGCAACGGGCATTCTGGGATGTGGCGTTCCGCCAAAAAGTGCCGCGCGGTGCGGGCCAGTACGTGTTGCTTCCCTTGAGTGACGCTTAGCTCCGGCAGTGCGGACATCTCCTCGCGCACGGTGCGTGTGCGTACCTCGACGAAGGCGAGCGTTTTGCCGTCGTACCCGACCATATCGATCTCGCCTTTCGAGGCGCGAGGCATGAAATTGCGCGCCACGAAAATGTAGCCGTGGCGGCGAAGATACCAATAGGCGTACGTTTCGCCGCGAATGCCCGTTTTGCGTGCCGCGTGTTTTTTGGTTTCAGGCGATGGACGGCCGCTTTCGCGCAAACCTTTTCGCGCGGCCCAGTGGACGGCTTGGAAAATCAGGCGCGAAACGATGGGCATCGAAGCTCCGCGAATACAAGCGCTACGACGTGCAGTATAAACAAAAATCCCGTGATTGCCACTTAACTTTTGTGGTAACCACGGGAGTCTCAACAGCCCGAATTGTGGACTCTGCTTTGCAGTTCCCTCAGAGGCGCTAAGCCTTTTTCTCCGCTTCACGGATGCAATCTTCCAGTGTGCGCACGGCAAAGTCCGCCTGCTCCTCGTCGATCAGAAGCGGTGGCGACAGTCGAATGGTATTCTCGCCCGCGCCAAGAACGCACAGTCCCTTATGGAATGCCAGGTCCACGATGGCAGTGCGGAGGTCCGCGGCTTTTTCCTTCGTGCGCTGATCGCGGACAATTTCGATGCCGATCATCAAGCCGCGCCCGCGAACGTCGCCGACGATCTTGAATTTTTTCGTCCAGTCCGCGAGACGCCCGAACAGGTAATCGCCCATCCTGCCGGCGTTCTCGAGATACTGGCTTGCGATCAAGTCGGCGGTCGCCAAAGCCGCCGCGATGCAGACGGGATTTCCGCCGAACGTCGTTCCGTGCGAGCCCGGTTTCCAATTCATAATGCTAGCAGGAGCGAAGAAAGCGCCGAGCGGCATGCCGCTGGCAATTCCTTTTGCGCTGCACACGATGTCCGGTTCGATCCCCGCAAATTGATGCGCCCACCATTTGCCGGTGCGGCCCATTCCGGACTGCACTTCGTCCACGATGAGCAGGATGCCATGCTTCCGGCAGATGCGCTGGAGCTCTTGCAGAAAGAAATTCGGGGCAACGACGTAGCCGCCTTCGCCCTGAATGGGTTCAATGATGACGCCTGCGACTTCCTCTGGATCGAAGAGGCGCTTGAAAACTTGCTGCTCGAGTTGTTCGAGAATTTCCGCTCCGCAAGTTTCCGCGGTGTGATCTTGGGCGCACCGGTAAGCATAGGGAAAAGGAATGTGCTCGACGCCGGAGAGCAAAGCGCCGAAACCCTTGCGCTGCGTGGTTTTCGAAGCGGTCAGCGAAAGCGCGCCCATGGTGCGTCCGTGAAAGCAGCCATAGAACGCGATCATCTTGTCGCGCTTGGTGGCGTAACGGGCCAGCTTGATGGCGCCTTCGACGGCCTCCGCGCCGGAATTGGTGAAGAACGCTTTTTTCGGGCTGGCGCCGGATAGCGTGCTCATCAAGCGCTCGGCAAGGAGCGGCATGCTTTCGTAATAAAAATCGGTGCCGGACATGTGAATGAGTTCGGCGGCTTGCTGCTGAATGGCGGCGACGACCTTGGGATGGCAATGACCGGTGGAACAAACGGCAATGCCGGCCGCGAAATCCAAGAATGCGTTGCCGTCCACGTCCTCGACGATCGCACCGTGGCCGCGCTTGGCAACCAGCGGGTAGTCCCGCGTGTACGACGGCGACATGAACTTGGCATCGCTCTCGACGACGCGTCTGGCGTTGGGTCCAGGCAGTGCAGTAATCAACCTGGGTAGTTTCGTTTCCATCGTGGTAATCATCTCTTCCTCCCGGGAATATGGTCAGCGGTTAATGTGGATGGTCAGCCGCAGTGCAGGTTTGTGTGCGTACACCTATGCCGGTGCGCGCCCTGCCAGGAGAGAGAATGCTTAGTCTACGCCGAAGAGGTTGGGACGCAGCTCAGCCGGAGAGAAATTACCGGGAAACCGATAGAGAGTAGAAAGTTTCATTTTCGTTTCCAACGGACGCCGCCGTCCTTCGAATCCTCAAGAATTATACCACGATCCGCGAGTTCTTTCCGGATGCGGTCGGCGGCGGCGAAATCGCGCCGCTGGCGTGCCGTTTGCCGTTCGGCGACTAGTTTTTCGATCTCCGCGTCACTTAACCCACCGCCGTCACCGCCAAAACCGAGCGCGCGCAGCTTTTCCGCATCGTTGTCCTCCAGAACAGCAAAGACGCGGTCGAAGTTAGCGAGAAATTGCTGGACGGCGGCTACATCCCCTTGGCGAAAATCGCCTTTATCGATGGCGATATTCGTTTCGCGCAGAAGGTCGAATGCGGCTGCCAGCGCGCGCGCGGTGTTCAAGTCATCGGACAGGCCCGCGTCAAACTCTTCCGCGGCCTCGGCGATGCGGGCGGCCACGCCTTTCTGTTTTCCGGCTGGAAATTTCCCCGGGGCCAGGCGAGCGGCGAAGTTGCGCAAGCGCTCGACGGAGCTTGCCGCTTGCTGCAATCCGTCAAACGTGAAATTGAGCTGCTTGCGGTAGGGCACGCTAGCCAGCGCGAACCGCAGCGCCGAAGGCTTGTATCCCTTGGCGAACAAATCGCGCAGCGTATAGAAATTGCCCAGCGACTTGGACATTTTCTCGCCTTCGACCAGGAGATGCTCCGCGTGCATCCAGTAGCGCACAAAGGGTTTTCCTGTCGCGGCTTCGCTCTGCGCAATTTCGTTTTCGTGGTGGGGAAATGCGAGATCGATTCCGCCGGTATGAATGTCCAGCGTCTCGCCGAGATATTTCATGGCCATCGCGGAGCATTCGATGTGCCAGCCGGGGCGCCCTTTTCCGATGGGTGTCTCCCAGAAATGTTCGCCGGGCTTGGGCGCTTTCCAAAGGGCGAAGTCGCGCGCGCTTTCTTTTTCGTAGCGGTCCACGTCCACTCGCGCGCCAGCCTGGATTCCCGTCACATCGATTTTTGAGAGTTGGCCGTAGTGCGGGAATTTCGCGATGCGGTAGTAGATCGAGCCTTCGCTCGGATAGGTATACGTCTTTCCCTGTAAACGCTGGATGAGCTTGACCATGTCGTCGATATGATCGGTTGCGCGTATCCAGTGCTCGGGCGCTTCGATGCTGAGCGCTTTGCAGTCGTCAAAGAAGGCCTGCACGAATTTTTGCGTGTACTCGCGAATATTCACGCCAGCAGCCGCCGCATTGGCGATGATGCGGTCGTCCACGTCGGTGAGGTTCATGGCGTGATTCATCTTGTAGCCGCGAAGCTTGAGGAACCTGCGAAGGATGTCTTGGAATACGAAGGTGCGGTAATTTCCGATGTGCGCGTAGTCGTACACCGTCGGCCCGCAGGTATACATGCGGACTTCATCGCCATTTCGCGGCGTGAAGGCTTCGATTTTTCCGCCGAGCGTATTGTGAAAGCGTATTTCGTGCATCGCGTCCCAGACGGCGTCCAGCTCCAAGGGGCAAACGTCAGATTGTATCCGAGGCTTCCAGAGAGCCGCAACGAAGAACGGCGCTTCTTGTTGCTTGCAAGATAGCCCGAAGGACGGTGACCGTGAACGAAATCGTGAAGGAAATTGACGCTGGGCTTTCGGGTGGTTAGAGTCCTAGGTTCCGATTTGCGAGGTGCATCGATGAATCGTTTCCTATTGAGTGGCGGCCTTGCCGCCGTTTTGGCGCTGACACAGGCCACAGTTGCGCAGGAAAACGAAGCCGTGGCTGGTGGCAAGCTACTCACCCCGGAAGCTTCGCTTGATCTGCGCTCGATTTCCGATCTGGAGTTTTCTCCTGACGGCACACGCGTCGCATTCGTCGTGACGGAGCCGCCCAAGGGCGCGGGGCGCGCACGCCATATCTGGCTCTATGACGAGAAGTCAGGCGCCGTTCGACAAATCACTTTCTCCACCAAGGACGAATCCGCGCCGCGCTGGTCACCTGATGGGAAGCAGCTTGCCTTTCTCTCGAATCGTGACGAGCAACAGCAGATTTACGTAATGCGAATGGATGGCGGAGAAGCCGCGGCCATCACCAAAAGCAAACGCAGTGTGCATAGTTTTGAGTGGTCGCCCGACGGCAAGCAAATCGCCTTTGTCGCTCCCGATGCCAAAAGCGATGCCGAGGAAAAGAAGGAAAAAGATAAAGATGACGGGCACGTTGTCGATAAAGACGACAAACAGCCGCGCTTGTGGGTGCTCACACTAGGTACAAATGAGGCAAAGGCGCTCACCAGCCCCAAGTGGGAAGTCAGCGAACTTGCCTGGATGCCGACCGGGGACCGCATCATTATCAGCGCGACGAATCATCCGGAATCAGACGAGGACACTCACCGCATTTTTTCCGTCGAGCTCTCGGACGGCACGCACAAGCAGCTAGTCGCGCCGCACGGACCCTTTGGCGATTTGCGGGTGTCTCCCGACGGAGCCACGGTGAGCTATATCGGCTGCCGCGTGAACGGTCCCGAACCGCATGACCTCATGCTCCTGGACATCGCCAAGCGGGCTACCCGCAATCTCACCGGCGCAAGCCTCGATCGCGCCATTCATCAGCAAGCATGGTCGAAGGATGGCTCGATGATTGCCCTCTACGCGGATGGGTTCCAAAACAAGCTGGTCAGTTTTTCTCCGGAAGGCATGCGCAAGAATTCCTCGAATCCTCCAGCCGGAAACGTGGGTAATTTTGCCATTTCCAACTCCGGCGAAGTCGCGTATGTGGGGCAGTCCGCCACCACGCCTCCGGAACTCTGGGTGTGGGATCAAAAAAATGCTGCACATCAGGTCTCTCATCTGAACGATTCCTGGAAGCAGTTCGCGCTCAGCACGCCCGAATTTTACAAATACAAGTCCTTCGATGGTCTGGAGATCGAGGCAGCTCTCCTAAAGCCTGCGGGCGCCGATCCAAAAAGCAAACTTCCTCTTATCGCTTTGATCCACGGAGGGCCAACGGGCAACTGGCAAGATTCGATCGAGACCTGGGGCCAGTTGCTTGCGGCGCACGGCTACGCGGTTTTCTATCCCAACATTCGCGGCTCGGTGGGGTACGGGCAAAAATTCATCGAAATGAACCGCGGCGATTGGGGCGGCGGCGACTTCAAGGACGTCATGGCCGGCGTCAAGGACTTAATCGATCGCGGAGTGGCCGATCCCGAGCGGCTCGGTGTCGGCGGGTGGTCTTACGGCGGATATATGTCGGAGTGGGCTATCACACAAACGAATGAGTTCAAAGCCGCCGTCTCCGGAGCGGGGCTTTCCAATTTGATTTCCGAATTCGGAAGCGAGTCGCATCCTTCCTACGACGAGTGGTTCTACGGCGTGCCGTATGAGATGGACGACCTGGTGAAATTCCTGAATAGTTCCCCGTTCACGCAGCTCAGAAATGCGAAAACGCCGACGCTCATTCTCCAGGGCGAGGCCGACACCACCGATCCGCTCGACCAAAGCCAGGAGCTGTATCGCGGCCTAAAACACTATGGTGTGGAAAGCGAATTGGTCGAGTATCCGAGAGAACCGCACGGTTTCCACGAAGAGAAACATCTGCTCGATCGGCTCAACCGGATACTCGCCTGGTACGAGGGACACATAAAATAGCCTCAAGGCACAATACAGATTTGGAAGGCTGGCAGCACAGCGCCGACTATTGCAAGGGAGCGTCTATCGGGGTTTTATTGGGAACTCACAACGGCGTGTAGCTTCGAGAGTTTCTCGATGGACGGAAACGACTCCAAAAATGTCACGGTCCGCTCCGGCACGGTTGCGCCGCTCCTAAGAGCGCCGGCCATGAGTTGCACGGCCTGTCCCGCCATCGGGGGAGCGACCACAGTGGCCGCGAGCAAACCGGAACGCACCCAGGCTTGCCCTGTTTTCGGAAGGCCATCCGCTCCCGTAAACGGCAGGCTTAGCCATTTTTGTTTTTCTTGAGGGTTGTCAATTTCCTCGAGCGCTTTCCTCGCGCCCATGGCCATGGCGTCATTCTGCGCGGCGATGGCAACTATGCTCACTTTGCTCGAACCGCCCAACTTTAGCCAAGTTGCCATGCTCCGGTGACCGCTCTCTTCCGTCCACTTGCCTCGTAGCAAGGTGACGCGCACGTTCCTTGGGCATACCGCTTCGAATCCCGCTTTGCGATCCTTAACCGTTGTGCTTTCCGTGGGACCAAGTATGTAAAGCACGGCGCCACCCTCGGGGAGCAGTGCGCTCAACTGCCGCGCCTGAATTCTTCCGATCTCCGTATGATCGCTGGTCACGACAAAAATGGGTATTTTCGAGCCACGCCGCAACTCGGCGATGTAGTCCGCCTCGCGGTTCAACAGTCCCCAAGCAATGCCCGCATCGAGAGCCGCCTTGGCAACTTGCGGCAGTCCCGTTCCGCCCGCGGGTTCGACGATAATTCCGTCGGGCCGCAAGGTGGGATGCGCTTGTATGGTTTTAAGAATTTGCGTGCTCTGCGTGATGGTGTCGCCGTCGGCGTATACGATATCGAGATCGACTCCCAGTTCCCGCGCGGATGTCTCCGCCGAAGCCGCTTGCTGGATTTGGAAGTCGTTGTCTTTGGTTATAAGCGCAAGAAGAAATCGCAGTTTTTTCACATGGGGGCGCCCCCAAGTTGCGCCCAGTCGTTCTCCGCCTGCTCGCCCGAATAATACGGTGATTCCCCGACTCATGTGTCAAGAAACACCGCATTGGTTACAATCTGGATAGCCTTGCCCCCGAAGTATACGTGCTGAAAAAGTATTCCGGTTTTCAGGCCCTCGCGTCGCAATCCGCGGGATTGTGGTCTGCGCGAATCCGCTACCATCTGTTGCGTAGCTCTTTACAGCCGGCAAAGCCCGTGATACGCTTTTTTCCCGTACCGCCATCCACGCGCCAGGCGGCTGGGCCTCTGACTGAGAACCTGCCACACGTTTGTCCAAGCGACCGCAAATCGGTCGACTTGTCGCTCGAAAGACCCTCCCCTCGAGGAACAATGCGTCGTCTCTCTACGCGCGTTTCGGTGCTGGCGCATGCGATAAACAAAGCATTCGCCGGCGCGGATCATGCCGCACTCACCGCAGCGCGAACAGGGACAAAAAGGGGACAACTTGCTTAAGCTCCGAAAAGTGGAAATCGTTGGCTTTAAGTCGTTTTGTGACCGGACGGTGGTCACCTTCAGCGGCTCTGGAACGACGTGTATCGTCGGGCCCAACGGCTGCGGCAAATCTAATGTGGTGGACGCCATTTCCTGGGTCCTGGGTGAACAAAGCCACAAATCCTTGCGAGCAGAGCGTATGGCCGATTGCATCTTCAACGGCACCGTCAAACGACCTCCTCTGGGCATGGCCGAAGTGACCATCACCATGGAAGACCCGGAGCTTGCCGAAGCCGCGCGGTTCGTTCTCGAAGGAACCCCCGCTGAAGAGCCCGGAGCTTCTGCGTTCTCACCCTCTGCTGGGACGGAAGCAGCCACGACGGCTGATCCAAATGTACAGATTCTCTCGCTCGACCCCGCGCCGGCCCCCGAATCACAGCATGAAACAGCAGAGTCGCAAGATCTCGGATCGCAACCTGAGGGAGCGTCTGCCGCAACTCCCGATTTTCTAAAGGGCAAGCGGCGCAAAAAAGGCGCTGATAAGCCGGTTCTCGCCGCAAGACCGGGCGAAGTCGTGGTCACGCGCCGCCTCTATCGCTCCGGCCAGAGCGAATACTTGATCAATGGCCGCGTCGCCCGCCTGCGCGATATTCAGGAAATGTTCATGGGCGTCGGCCTAGGCCCCGATTCCTACGCCATCATCGAACAGGGCCGTATAGGGCTGATCCTTTCCACCAAGCCCATGGAGCGCCGCGCGATCATCGAAGAAGCCGCCGGCGTCACGAAGTTCAAAACCAAGAAGCGCCTCGCCGAAACCAAGCTGGAATCCTCGAAACTCAATCTTGCACGCGTGAACGACATTGTCGTGGAGGTGGAAAAACAGCTCGGCTCGTTGAAACGCCAAGCGTCCAAGGCGCGCCGCTATGCCGAAATTCGCGATCAGATGCGCGGGATTGTCCGCCAGATGCTCGCAGGAAAAGCCCGCGAACTGGATGCGGAAGCGGAACGCATCTCAAAGCATCTCGCTGAACTCACCGCCTCGGAAACGCAGCACGCGCAAACCATTCAGCAGCAGGAAGGCGAGCAGGACCGCCTCAACCAGCGTATCTACGAATTGGACGCCGAGATTCGCCAGAATCAAAACGTGCTGAATCTCACCACCCTCGAAGTCGATCGCACCGAGAACCGCATCGCTTTCAACCAGCAGCGTGCAAAAGAACTGGGCTCTCGCCGCACGCAAGTATCCGCCGAAATGGCCGACGCCGCCGCGCAATCGGCGGAGTGGGAAGCGCGCAGCACTGGGCAACAGATTGCGGTCTCCTCGCTGCGGGAAGAATCCGCCATCGTCACTGGGCGCGTGGAAGAGCTTGCCGCGCGTTCGGAATCGCGCGCCGATCAGATTCGGGCATCCGAAGCGCGGATCGAATCCCTACGCCATACCGCTTCGCAAGCCGGCGAGAGCCTTCTCTGGCTGCACGGAGAGCAAAAGCAAGCCGAAGAAGCGCTTGTCCATCACCTCGAGGCACTTCGCAGGCGTGAAGCGAGCGAACACGAGCTGCTCGAAACTTCCATCCGCATTCGCGATGAAGCAGATCAGGCTGCCTATGATTGGGAAACGGCAAGCGGGCAACTCAACGCCCTCAGCCAAAACGCGAGCACTTTGCAGGCCCGCATCGTGAATCTGCGCCAGCAACGCGAAGACACTACACAGAAGGCGGACGCGCTGCGGGATTCTCTCTCCGCCGTGCGCGCACGCCATGCAACGCTCACGCAAATTCTCAATGATCGTTCCTATACCGCGGACGCCGTCCAAAAGCTCTTCGCCGCCAACGAGCGCGGCGGCGGCCAAAATTTCCGCGCCGTGGGCGTGCTGGCGGATTATGCCGAAGTCGAAGAGCAGCACGAAGCGGCCATCGAACAATATCTTCGCGACGAACTTGAGTACGTGGTGGTCGAAACCTACGACCACGCCCGCGCCGGGGTTTCCCTGCTTCGCGATGAAGTCGGAGGCCGCGCCACATTTTTCGTCGATTCTCTGCGCAATCTGCGGCTTGCCGAATACGAACCCATCATCAACTTCCGTATCGAAGACGGCGTGATCTCCCGGTTGGACAAACTCGTCGGCTTCCGCGATCCTCTCGGCGGCGCCGCCAAACAATTTCTTCCACGGCTTCGCTCCGCCTATTTGACGGATAGCGCATCCTCAGCAGAAAAACTCGCTCGCGATAATCCTCAATTTGCTTTTGTCGCACCAGATGGCACGTGCTACCAGGGCCGCATGGTTACCGGCGGACGCGCGGATGAAGCGGGCCCGCTTGGCATGAAACGCGAATTGCGCGCTCTCGACGCCGAGGTCTTGCATCTTGAGAAAGAGATGGGCGAGGCCCAGGCAGCCCTGGCTCAAGTGAACGCGGAACTGCGCGAAGCGGAACAATCGCTCGAACAGATCAACGCGCAGCAGCGCGAAGCGGAGCGCAGCGTCTTTTCGGCAAGGCACCGTCACGAGCACATGCAAAGCGAGCTGGCGCGCCTTGGCCTGGAGCTCACCATTTGCCAGAATGAACTTTCGCGTCTCCGGAAAGACTCCGAAGAGGCGAGGATGCGCGCCGAGCGCGCCAAGCATCAGCATGCCGCCGCAGCCGTCACTCGCGCGGAAGCGGAGAGCGAGAGCACGCGGCTCGTCGAGCAACTGGCACAGCTTCGCGGATCCGTTCAGACCGAGCAGAACGAGCTTGCTTCTTCGCGCGCCGAGCTCGCCGCGCTAAACGAACGCCTCTCCTCGGCCGAAGCTCTTGCTGCGCGTCTGCAAGAAGAGCGCGCCGAACTCGATCGCCGCGAAACCGCGCTTCTACAGCAAGAAGCCTCGATTCTGGACGAAACTTCGGCACTCGCCAAGCAAAGCGAGGAACTCTCGCAACAGCTCGAAGGCCTGCGCGGCGAAAAACTTCGTCTCGAGATTCGCCAGCGGCAGCTGGAACAGGAGTGGGACGGCAGCCGCACGCGCGTCACACAAATGGAAGACCATCTGCGCATGGGCAGGCAGACGCTTCAAGAGCTTCGCGAGCAGCGCAGCCACTCGGAAGTGGATCGCGCACGGAATGATTCGGACCGGCAGCATCTGCGCGAGACTTGCATGACGGAGGTCAATGCGCAGCCCGAAGATTTGATAGCAACGGAAGCCGCGTTTATGACCGGCGAAGAGCTTGCCGCCGCGGAAACCAATTACCGCGAAATGAAGCAGCGCATCGAAGCCATGGGCCCCGTCAACATGATGGCTCTCGAAGAGTTCAACGAGTGCGAACAGCGCTTCTCGTTCCTGACACGCGAACGCGACGATCTTCTGCAATCCATCGCTGATACCCAGCAAGCCATCGCCGAACTCGATCTCGTTTCCCGCGAAAGATTCGAAGAGGCTTTCCATGCCATCAACAGAAATTTCTCCGAAGCCTTCCACACCATCTTCGGAGGCGGCATGGCGGAAATGCGCCTCACCGAACCCGACAGTTCCGGCGACGCGGGCATCGACGTAGTGGCTTCGCCTCCAGGCAAACGCATGCAAAACGTCCTTCTACTTTCAGGCGGAGAAAAAGCCATGGCCGCGCTCGCGCTGCTTATCGCCATCTTCCGCTACCAGCCCAGCCCATTCTGCATTCTCGACGAAGTGGATGCGCCCCTCGATGAAGCCAACGTCGGACGCTTCACGCGTCTCGTCTCCGACATGAGCGGACAAACCCAATTCATCATCGTCACGCACAATCGCAAAACCATGGAGACCGGATCCGTTCTTTACGGCGTCACCATGCAAGAACCAGGCGTCTCGAAACTTGTCAGCGTCCGCTGGGAGGGCGATGAAGCTCCTGCGCTCAAGCGGCAGGCAGCCTCGGCCGCATAATCGGAACGCTAAATGAGGCCGCACTGAGCGCCGTTTGCCAGAACTTCGCTCCGCGATGAATGGTGCGGGGCAAAGACAGCAAAGCGGCTTTCTTGGTTATGGCGCGCGAACCTTCTCTAGAAAAACAAGCCGCCGCTACACAAATTCTTTTTCATTAATTTCCTCCACCTGTTGCTTCCTCTTGGCGAAGCCCTGCGCTAGAATGCTTTGCACCTTTGGGGAGAAATTTTTCCGTGGCCGCAAGTCCTGTGAGTCGCATTATTCAAGAAACGCATTTCGCCGGTCTCGCCCCCGCGGCGCGCGGCAAGGTCCGCGATATCTACGATCTCGGCGACAAATTGCTTATCGTTGCCACCGACCGGCTCTCCGCGTTCGACGTGATTCTTCCCACCCCCATCCCCGATAAGGGCCGCGTCCTTACCCAGCTTTCTCTTTTCTGGTTCAACCTCCTCAAGGACGTCATTCCCAATCACGTTCTCAGCTCCACGGACTTCCCTGCCGCATTCAACGCCTATCGCGAAGAACTCGACGGCCGCTCCATGCTCGTACACAAGACACAGCCCCTTCCTATCGAGTGTGTCGTTCGCGGCTACGTTTCCGGTTCGGGCTGGAAAGACTACACCGCCACCGGAAAAATCTGCGACATTCCCTTGCCCGCTGGCCTCCGCGAATCCGATCGTTTGCCCGAACCCATCTTCACGCCCGCCACCAAAGCAGTTAGCGGACACGACGAAAACATTTCCTTCGAGCAAGCCGCTTCCGTGATCGGCATGGACCTCGCCGAACGTATTCGCTCGGTTAGCATCGAACTCTATCGTCGCGCCTCGTCCTATGCCGCCCCACGCGGGATTCTTCTCGCCGATACCAAATTCGAGTTCGGCCTCTTCAACAGCTCTCTCGGCTCGCACGATGCGATCGACTCTTTGATGTGGATTGACGAAGCGCTCACTCCAGACTCCTCGCGCTTCTGGCTCGCCTCCCAATACCAGCCCGGCGGCCCTCAGCTCTCTTTCGACAAACAGTTTGTCCGCGATTACCTCGAGCGTGTCCGCTGGCCCAAAACGCCCCCCGCCCCGGAGCTCCCGCCCGAAGTTGTTGCTGCCACGCGTGCCAAGTACCGGGAAGCCTATCGCATCCTGGCTGGGCACGACCTTGATCCCTAGCTGCAAACCGGCCCGGAGCAAACAAGAACACATTCTGCGGAGCGTGCGATCGTGAAAGACCAACTTGATGGGCTTGTCATTCAAATGGTGGACCGGGGCATTTTATTTGACGAGGCCGTCGAGGAGTTCGAGAAACGTTTCATCAAACGCGTTCTCGACCGCGCCAATGGTAATCAGTCCCGCGCGGCGCAAGTCCTGGGCATTCACCGCAACACCCTGAGCCGCAAAATCGCCGAGTACAAGCTCGCTTCCGGAAACCACCGCTCCCGCTGACGATTCCGGATCTCCCGGTCAAGATGTTGGGGGCTTTCTAAAGCGATAAGCCTTCTAAGCCTCGCACAAATGAAAAACGGCTCCCCGGTGG
>JBARJI010000128.1:0-12002 GCA_049800195.1 Candidatus Acidiferrum sp. | reverse complement strand
CCTATAATCATCATGTCTGGCTCCTTTCTCCCGAGCCTTTGGTCGTCAAGCAACTAAAGTTTACTCGGGTCGAGGGAGCCAGCATTGTTATGAAATCATGAGGATTTCAGGTCAAAACCACTTTAGCGGTAAGACGACTTACCAGGCACGAACGGGATTAGTGGGAAACAGTCCACCGGACTGAATTCGAGGCTTCTGGATTTATTTATTTTTCCTTAGTTTGCCTAAGGAAATGATCGAGCATCCCATGCCCACTTCGAGTAAAACGCCCAATCCCTTTTTACATGCAGCGTCGGGAGCGACCAGAACAATCGTGGATAGTGCACTCAAAAAACCGATTGCATCGACGCGAATGCTATAGCTTCCCGCTTTCAACTGTTCAAACGCAAATCGACCATCTGGGCTGGTTTGCATGGTGGCAACTTCGTTGCCGTCCTTGAGGATGGATATTTTCGCATTGGGGATGTGCTCACCCGATGGGTCGACCACAATTCCGCAAACATGATGAATCGGTTTCAGCGGTGGAAGTGCTAAACATTCGGTGGCGTAGGAGATGTCAGACGGAAGAAACAGAAGGAATCCGATCACTATTGCTGCGAGTGGCTTGCTCATTTTCACGGATTATCTTCTGCCGAATCGTTCTCTAGGGCAAGTGGTACGTCTAGCGCCGTTACCAGAGAAGTGAAATCGGCCCGATCCTCAATGTCCGGTAAGGCAACTTACCAGGAGTTGCCCGTTGGGAATCCGATTGATGAAGACCTGTCTATGAGAATCGCGGGACAGGAATGGAGTTTAAGCTCCGCCCTTCCCTTCAAGAAATTTCGATAAACTCCCCGCGAAGTGTACAAAATCGGCCGGCATCATAATCACTGTGGTGCTGTTGTTCTCGGCTCCCACCTCAGCGACCATCTGCATACGACGCAATTCCAGTGCGGCTGGGTTTCCCACCATCAACTGTGCGGCGTCGGCCAGCTTCTTCGATGCCTCTAGTTCGGCATCGGCTTTGATAATTCGGGCGCGCTTTTCGCGCATTGCTTCGGCCTCCATCGCCATCACTCGCTGCATGTCCTGCGGAATCTCCACGTCCTTCATTTCTAGTAATTCGACAGTTACACCCCAGGCCGCCGTGTTCTCAAGCACATTCTTTTTTAGCAGAGCGTTAATCTTAATCGCGCTCTTTCAATACTTCGTCGAGATCGTGTTGACCAATTACATTGCGCAGACTTGTCAATGCTACCTGTTGCACAGCCGATCGGAAGCTCTCGACCGTGAGAACGGCCTTCTTGGGGTCGCTGACCCGAAACCAGAGCACCGCGTTTACCTTTACCCTGATTGATGTATGCACTTTGCAATTGATGAGCAAGCACGAATACGTTTTCAGTCCGCTCCATTCCACTCCAGTGTGGGATTTTCTGTTGACATAAAAATGCGTTGTTGCTAATAAATTAAGCATCCGCAAAAGGTCCGGCCCGTTCGGAGGTGCTATGTCAGACCAGGATTCTGACCAAGTTCAGATGCAGATAGAATGTCCTGAGTGTCACAAGAAAATGCTTCTGCACGTCGGCTTGATTCCCGACACGGCCAATAGCGCAATCAACTGCATTCGCTGCCACAGCGCAATTGTTCCTCTAGTGCCCGGACCGATTGTCGGCGGACCGTTCTCATTAGAGGTCTGATTTAGTGCAACCAGCCCTAGCCAGTATAGAATCCCGGCATGACGGACATTCTAATAGGCACCAGCGCCTTCACCGCAGAAGGCTAGGTTGGCGCGTTCTATCCAGAAGGGATGCAGCCCGAGACTTCCTTAAGTGAGCAGAGCTTCCACGGCCTGGAGAAGCGCGCATATTCCGTCAGGCTTTGAAACAACGACGTTCACGCCTGCAGCCAAAGCGACGTTCTTTACATAGTCTCCGTACATTGTGAAGACAATGGTCTTCGTTTTAGGCAGACTCTTCTTTAGGATCGATGCGACCGCAATGCCGTTCAGTCTTGGCATGACCACGTCCAAGATAAGCAAATCGGGAGAGAGTGCCATCGCCGCATCGATTGTCTCCTGACCATCTCCAGTCTCTGCGCAGACTTCTACGTCCCTCTTCATCTCAAGAAAGCGTCGGATTATTCCACGAACAAGTTCGCTATCGTCGGCAATGAGAACACGTGTAGGCACTTCGTCGGGTACCCCACATAAAGCGTACCTACTATCGACGCCGTATTTGAATACAGGATTCGCTGTAATTGCTCGCCGGAGGTCAAACGGAAGCTGAATACAACTTGGTCCGAGAGCGACCGAAACTCCGGGATGTTGCGTTCTTTCTTATCGCCGCGAAATCGCTTCAACGTCGGTGCCAATCCGTCCACTCATTGGTTTCGGAATTCCGACGCTCGAATGCGGGAACAACGCGGGAACAATAAGAGTTCCCTTCCGTTCCTTGACGCACTTTCGTGTTCCTTGATGCGGCCGTAAGTCCTTGAGATTCCAAATCAAGGTGCTCTGTTCGGGCAGCGTCCTCGATTCGCAATTTCCCACAACGGGACTTCCGGGGAGCCAGCGAGATTTCACTTGTCAAATAACCGCTGCCAGCACCTTGAGCCTCGTGGCGGCCAATTTCAGACAGTTGGAAGTTCCCGCGCCAATGTTTCCCATTGAACCGCCGTACTGGTTAGCACCAATGAAGATGCTTTGGAACTGGAGATTATAAAGCTGGAGTGCCGATGCTTGACGGCAACGAGTGGAGGAGTGAACTTTATTGATCGCGGATCAAGGCCCCAATAACTTCTTACTCTACGAAACTGAGATTGGCGATTAAACGAGGTTCAGTAAAAGTGTGCTCCTGGCCTGTGCCTAGCATGCGACAAGTCAAGCGTACGCGGCATGCCTCTATAAAATCACATAAAAACGCATTGCTTTAATGTATCAATACGGGCTAAAGTGTCGCCCGACGTTAGCTTCCATTTCTAATTGATCCGGGCACGACTGCTAGACGATTTTCTCGTCCACTTTTTAAGAAAGGTGATCCCTCGTGAAACGCTCTGACCCCTCGCACATCCTCTTCCGCTACGGTAGGCGATGGAAAACTTCGAGGCGTGCCGGCTACGTTCCAACGGCTGCCTCACTGCCGCTGGCCCCACTCTTCCTCCTGCTTTTGTGGCTTGTGATGGGCGTGTTCCCGGCGTGGGCCCAAACGGGAGCGAGCCTTTCCGGCCTGGTGACGGACCAAACCGGCGCAGTGATTCCCGATGTTGCGCTGACCATCAAGAACGTCGGCACAGGTGTGACACGGACCATCACAACCGACGGCGCGGGGCACTTTCAGGCGTCCGGCCTGCCTGCGGGGCGCTTCGCGATTCGAGCGGCAAAACAAGGGTTCGCCGATGAAACCCGCGGGGGCGTCAGCCTGGCGGTTGGCCAGGACGCTACAGTCGACATTACGATGCAGAAGAGCACTCCCGACGCCTGCGCCAGCGGCCACGAGTTCGCCACCACCGATTGCTCGCTCACCTGGCACGGCGTCACGGTGTACGGTGCGTATGACGTCGGCGTCGGCTGGGTCAGCCACGGCTTACCGGACAACGGCTATAACTATGAAGGCGAATCTCTCGTGAACCGAAATGGCAATCAATCTCGCTTCATCATCGCGCCGAACAACCTACAGCAGACAGGTCTGGGCGTCAGAGGCAAGGAAGAGTTTCTGCCTGGCTGGTCCGTTGTGTTTAACGCTTCCACTGGCATCAATCCGCAGTCCGGCCTGCTCGCCAATGCCTCTCTCACCGACATCAACAACAACGGCCTGCCCAGGGCCAGCTACTCGGAAGCCATCGACGGCACGCGCGCGGGCCAACCCTTCAATGACGAAATCTATGGCGGTATATCGTCCAAGCAGTTCGGCACGCTCACCTTCGGTCGTCAGCGCTCTCTCGGTACCGATGCCATGCTCCTTTACGATCCGGCCAGCGGCGCTTATGCCTTTTCCTACATCGGTTATAACGGCACGATGGCTGGCGGCGGCGACACCGAGGACTCGCGTTGGGACGACGCCCTGAAGTATCGCCTCGCTTATGGCCCCGTCCATTTCGGCGCCATGTATAAATTCGCCAGTGGTTCTGGCGGCTGCTACTCGGCCACCGCAACCACCACAGGCTGGACTGCTACCTCCTGTACCCCGGTTGCGCCGCATAACGACGCCTTTGGATTCGACCTCGGCGGAAAGTACGGCAAGTTCTCCGCCGACGCCATCTACCAACATTACAACCAGGCCATCAGCGTATTGAACCCCTTGCTAGGGCCTCAGAGTCAGAGTCCATCCCAGTCATTTCAGTCGAGCGCCGACAGCATCAATGCAGTTCAAATCACCGGGCCCAATCTGATCGACACCACCAACACCCTATACGGCATCGTGACCGACAACAACGGCGTTATAGTCGCTGCCAGGTATACTTGGGACCCCTTCAAGCTTTTTGCCGGCTACGAATACATCTGGCAGAATAACCCGTCGAACCCCTTGGGTGTTGGCGCTTCGGACCAGGGCGGTTACATCATGAGCGGCGTCGAAGACAACAATCTTGATGCTGAAAAGTTGGTGCAGATTTGGTGGAGCGGCGTGAAGTACACCTACCGCACCAAAACCGACTTCACTTTCTCCTGGTATCAACAGCGGCAGAACGACTTCCGCCGTGATCCGTCGACATGCTCGGTCGCGGACGGTTTCCGCAGTTCCTGCGCTGGCACCCTCAATGAGACGTCGATCTATGCGGATCATCACTTCACCAAGCGTTTCGACGGTTTCGCCGGAATTGCCTATTCCTTCGTCAGCGGCGGTCTGGCCATCGCCATTCCTCATGGCCCCGGCGTCCCTTATCTCCACAACAGCAATTTTGCTCCGGTCGTCGGTGGTCGTTTCGCCTTCTGATCGTTTTCGCGGCGGGCTCAGTCGAGAGCCCGCATGGGTGCGTGAAGCGCGCGATCGGCGGTGCATTTCTCCTCGCGGTCGTGCGAACTCCGAGAACACCACGCCCCATGTGCGTGGCCGGAGTCGCGGCGCGCCGGTTGCCCGCCAGGGCATCATGCTCGGAAGATTTCACCAGCGGGATCGTTTTGCCTTTACCGTCGGCGGCGGACACGAAACCACCTTCACGTCATTCCATCCCACGGACCACATTGCCCATGCATCGTGCCCTTCCCGTTTTAGTGGCCCTGGGATTTGTAGCATCGGGCGGTTTCGACTTGAGTCTGGCCTGGTTGGTGACGGGAAGGACGTTAGGGTGGCTTTGCGTATTTCGCAACTTCGCGTTCGGACACGAAAACCCGGCGAGATCTGCGGGTTGCGCTGATTCTCCCCGCCTTAATTCCCCCCAGAACTGTTCTGTATTAGCAGCGAATGGCCGCTGCTGCCTCGCTTATCGAGATTAGTTTGATTGCTTCTGACGTAAGCGTGTAGGGGGTGGGCCAGGAGTCTGGTTCATGCTCGGCTACTAGCACCGATCACAAATAATGCCCGAAGGTTCTGCGGCCTAAAAAGTCGGACAAGTGACCATTGCGGGCTAGAAGCAAAGTTAGGGGCCGCTTCGTAGGTCGTTGTCTCTTTCCAATCCAGAAAAATCTGCGTCTGATATGACTTCCGCGTACTTTGGCAGTCTCCGCGCTCTTCTAAATCGCTGCAAATCCGATTCACTCTACGTCGACAAATTTAGAACGCAGACTACGGAAGACGGGGCGCATCGGGAGTTGCGAAGCTACGCAATCTTTCCAGCGCCATCATTCTGGCACGCGCATAAGCCTGCCGGTCCTCCAGCAACTGATGCGCCCAGTGCCCGCCCATGGCGATGGCGTGAAACTCGAAGGCCACTCGCGTAGCGTCGAGTTTCACGTCGAGATGCCCGGCTTTTTGTGCTTCTTGCACGGCGCGCGTAATCGCTGCAATCCACTCGTGCATGATGGCTTTGATGCGGTCGTGTACGATACCCTCGCGCCCGTCGAACTCAAACGAAGCCGCGCTGAAAAAGCACCCGCCTTTGAACACGCGCTCTTCCACCAGCGCCAGCCACCGGTCGATTAGTCCCCACAGACGCGGCGTCCCTCTTGGCGCGGCAATCGCCGGGATGGTCACCTTATCGATAAAAATCTGGCGCGCTGTCTCGATCGTCGCGAGTTGCAATTCTTCCTTTGACCCGAAATGCGCGAAAAGCCCGCTCTTGCTCATTCCCAGCTGTTCCGCGAGCGAGCCGACGGTCAGTCCTTCCAGGCCTTGTACGGAAGCGATATCAACGGCGCGGGCAAGGATCGCTTCGCGGGTGCGCAGCCCTTTTGCCTGGCGGCGCAGGGCCAGCTTCCGAACCGGTTTTTTGCGTGAACTAGACCGAGCCGCTCGCGGCATGAAAATACTGTAACACACAAGAATTAAATAGAACGAACGTTCGTTTATTGTGCTATCCTCTCCGCCCTGAGGTGCGCCATGGGAAACTCCTTTGCCTTGTTCCTCCATTCTTTGTTTTCCTCTCCTCTACTTCGCTCTGCCTTATTCTGCGCGCTTGTTTCCTCTACTGCGCTCGCGCCCCGCCAGACACACGCTCAAGAACTTCCCCTCGAGCGCTGCGACGTCCTTCCCGTCGTCGAA
Source organism: Candidatus Acidiferrum sp. (assembly GCA_049800195.1). Taxonomy (GTDB): domain Bacteria; phylum Acidobacteriota; class Terriglobia; order Acidiferrales; family UBA7541; genus Acidiferrum. Next base: position 5,391 of record JBARJI010000128.1, on the reverse strand, counting down.
GCCCAAGTTGCTGGCCTCCACAAATGGTTCCTTGTGGATACCGGCGCCACATCGATTCTGAACCTGGAGTCCTTTGCAAAAGGCCAAGCGCAGGACATCCGCGTCACTTCTTGGAGCGGCACTCTAGCCACCAGCGCCAAAGAAGTGACCCTTCCCGACCTGACCGTAGGCCAAACGAAGTTGCTGGATTTGAAGCTGCCTGCCATCGATCTTTCCGCCATTGGGAAAGCCTGTGGACGCAAAATCGACGGCATCCTCGGCGTCGACCTCCTGGGCAAACTCGGTGCCAGTATCAATCTGAAAGCACAAACCATTCATGTAACGACAATGGGCGAAGAACGCGACGCGCAATTAGTGAAGGAAATGCAAAGTGCCATGCACCGCTGTGTGGATGCGTTCAACGAATCCGACGAACTTAAATTCGGCGACTGCCTGGACACCAAAATCGTCCTCTTTTCGAATGACACCGAGCTCAATGGCCGCGCCCAGGTTCTCGGCTATTTTCGCCAGCGCTATCTTCATCAGCACCCCGCCGCCCGCCTGGAAATACAGGAAAGCGCATCTCATCCCATCGGCGAAGCTGTTTGGTACGAATACGAATTCACGATTGACTCCGCGAGGCGCAAGCTCCATGGCCGGGGCATGGCCATGTGCAAGAAATCTCAGGGCCGCTGGCGCATAACCAGCATGCACCATTCCCTCTTACAGTCGGAATCCGCCGGACTGCCGCAGGCAAAGCGCTAGGTCCGCGGACCTACCCTGTTCGTCGGGCGCCCTGCGTGGATATGCTAGAATTTTGCTGCGTTTCGAACCGAGCGAAGGCGGGAATCATCTTGAAAATCAGCCGCGAAGACGTCGAACGAGTGGCGGAGCTGGCCTATCTGGATCTCAGCGAAGCCGAACTAGAAATGTACCGTGCCCAGCTCGACGAAATCCTCGAATACATCGGCAAGCTGAACGAGCTCGACACAAGCAATGTCCAGCCTATGGCGCAAGTGCTGGCGGACGACCAGACCTCCGATGCCACGCTTCGCGAGGATGTCGTCGTTCCGTGCAAGGTTGCCGCCGATATTTTGAAACAAGCCCCGGATCCGGAGCCGCCGTATTTTCGTGTTCCCAAGGTGATCGAGCGGTAGCACAGATACTCCTGTCTGTGCGCCTCGGTTTAAAAGTATGGAATCGCAAGAAGAAAGACAAGAATGACTGTCCAACAGGAAGCGACGTGACGACCAATTGGACGATTGACGGTGTAAGAGAAGCCCTGGCCGCGAAGAAAATTTCGGCGCGGGAACTGGCGAAGGAATTTTATCGCCGAATTGCCGAACGCAATCCTGAGTTGAACGCCTATCTGACGCTCTCCGAAGACCGCGCCTACGCCCAAGCTGATCGCGTGGATTCTCTCGTCGCTTCAGGCAAGCCACTTCCCGCACTAGCGGGCGTCCCTGTAGCAATTAAAGATGTCATCAGCACGCGTGGCGTTCGAACAACTTGCGGTTCAAAGATTTTAGAGCATTACGTGCCACCTTATGACGCTACGGCGGTAGTGCGTCTGGAAGCGGCGGGCGCAGTAATTCTCGGCAAGACCAATTGCGACGAATTTGCCATGGGCAGTTCGAACGAAAACTCCGCCTACGGTCCCGTCCGAAATCCGGAAGCCACGGACCGCGTCCCCGGCGGCTCCAGCGGCGGCTCGGCTGCGGCGGTCGCCGCAAGCCTGGCCGTTGCTTCCCTCGGAACCGACACTGGTGGCTCGATCCGCCAACCAGGTTCGTTCTGCGGAATTCCCGCCATGATGGGCAGCTACGGACGCGTATCTCGCTATGGCCTGATCGCATTTGCGTCCTCGCTGGACCGCATCGGCCCCTTCGCGACAAATGCGCGTGATGTCGCGTCAATCCTGCAGGTCATCGCCGGCCGGGATTCGAACGATTCAACCTCGGCAACCGCGCCCGTGCCCGATTACCGCGCTGCCTTGGAAAATTCGGTCAAGGGCCTGCGCGTCGGCATTCCCAAAGAATATTTTGGCGCTGGAATGGACGACGGCGTCCGCAAAAAGGTCGAAGCAGGCATTGAACTCCTAAAAATACTCGGCTGCGAACTGCGCGAAATCCAGATGGCACACACCGACTATGCCATCGCGACCTACTACATTATTGCTACGGCGGAAGCCAGCTCGAACCTGGCTCGCTATGACGGTGTGCGCTATGGCTTGCGAGTGGAAGACGACTCCCTCCTAGCGATGTATCGCAAGACGCGCGGTGCGGGATTTGGAGCTGAGGTCAAAAGGCGCATCGTGCTCGGGACCTATGTATTATCGGCGGGCTACTACGACGCCTATTACCTGAAAGGACAGAAAGTCCGCGCACTGATTGCACAGGATTTTCACGATGCCTTCACAAAAGTCGATGTCATTGTGACGCCGACTTCACCGATTCCTCCCTTCAAATTGGGAGAAAAAACGAGTGATCCGCTCCAGATGTATCTTGCTGATATTTATACAGTTACGGGATCGCTGGCGGGCGTTCCAGGCATCTCCGTTCCCTGCGGAAAGATCTGCGGGAAGCTCCCAGTGGGGCTGCAGATTTTCGGCCCGGCTTTCGGCGAATCGAGCGTTCTGCAGCTCGCTCACGCTTTTGAGCAGGCCGGCGGCGGAGCAGCCGTCTAACAAGCCGGATGCGTTGTTGGAGCGAGCCGTGCAGCCCGATACCGATGTCCTCATCGCCAACCTGGCCAAAACACAGTCCGGATTCCTGCGCGCGGCGGATTCCGTGACGGCCCTCCAGTGGAAGATGGAGCCAAGCGAGGGAAGATGGTCGGCGGCGGAACTCGTCGCCCATTTGATGATGGTCGAGCGAGCGGTCATCGGAAAAGCGGACCGGCTTTCCCAGAAGACACCAAAGCGAGTGTCCTTCCTGAAGAGGATTCACGCCCCCATCGTCCTTGGGGAAGTGCGGCTGATCCGATTAAAGTCCCCGATTCCGGTGGACCCGCAGCTTCTTCGCGACAAAGAGGCGATGTTGGCGGAATTGCGCGAGGTGCGGGAGCGGTCCGTGGCGTTTCTGGAAGAAACCAGAGGCCGCGACCTGAGTGCATACTGCTGGCCGCATCCAGCGTTGGGAACGTTGAACACATACGGATGGATGCGGCTGATCGCCGCGCATGAAATTCGGCACACAAAACAGATGAGAGAGATTGCGGCGAGTCTACCGAAAGTCATAGAGAGTTTGCAAAAGTAGGACATTTTTGCACCTACATTTCCACTCGTAATTCATTCGTACCAAACGATTTCGAGGTAAGGGAAATTGCGTAATGTCTTTTTACACAGGAGGTTGGGACAAAAGTACTAGCCATTTCGTTTTTAGGTGAGAGAACGGAACGACTATTGCTTGGAGAATAGTGCATCGCGTACGCTGCACATAGCATCAAAGAAATTGGAGCGAGTGCAGGCAGCACGGTGTGGCAAAGAGCAAAAGGAATAAGGCCATGGTAACCGTCAAATCGAGCCAAAAGATTTTTACCGATGCGGAGATCGCCAGCTTGACTGGGATTTGCGTCGATCACATCCGCAATTTTGCAAAAAGCCGCCATTTGGGCTTCATCGCGCGCGCCGCGGAAGCTGCCGGCAAGCAAGCGGACCAGTGGCTTTTCACGCTGTCGGATTTGATGGTGCTGGTGACGCTGTTTCCGCGCTGCACGCACTAAGAACTGAAAAAGATTGGATTCCTGACTGGCTCTTTCCGGAACACCGGAAAGAGCCTTTTGCTTTTTGGCACAGTTGCGACCGCAAGGGTGCCGGCGTATGCTCGGCTGAGGACAAACTGGTTCTCTATCCTGGCATCCTATAGGCCAGAAAATGCCATGAGATTGCCTTCCACACTTGCGGTGATCCTGCCAATTGCTTTGCTGGGTTGGGGTGTCGCAGCCCGGCAGAGTTCTTCGACCGCCGATTCCACTTCGCAGCAAACGGCAGCGAATGCTACCCAGGCCACCTCCCAGCAGACGGCTCCGGCCGAAGAGCTCACGGGACTCCCGCGCGGCAAGAAGCTGGTGATGAAGGACGGAAGCTTCCAGCTTGTCCGGAGCTATGAAAAAGACGGCGACCGAGTGCGCTATTACAGCGTGGAAAGAAGCCAATGGGAAGTGATTCCGGCATCGTTGGTGGATTGGGACGCGACAAAAAAAGCGGAGGCTGCCGAGGATAAGGCGGCGGCCGCGTTCCTGGAAAAGGTCAAAATTCAGGAAGAGGCGGCGAAGGCCGAACCGCCAGTGGATGTGGATGCGAGCTTGCCAGTTGCGGCGGGAGTGTTCTTGCCCGACGGGGATGGTATGTTCGCGATCGAGGGTAAATCCATCAAGCGGCTCGTGGAGGTCGGCTCGGAAGAAAAGACGGACAAGAAGACTGTTCTGAAGCAGATACTCTCGCCGATCCCGATAGTGCCGAGCAAACATAACATTGAAATTCCGGGCGCAAGCGCCAAGGTGCGGCTGACGAGCGCGGTGCCAGAGTTCTATTTGCGGGAGCCGCCACCGGGTCCGGACCAAGACCCTGCGTTGCTGAGGACCGGCAGGGCAAACACAGATGGACCGGATGTCGCTTTGGTGCGGGCCAAGGTGAAGGGGCACAAGAGGATGCTCGAGTCCATCCGAAGCCTGTTCGGACAGGAGATATCGGATAATCGCGATGAAATTGTCGTCCAACGATGGGAAGTGGCGCCGAACGTTTACCGATTTACGTTGAGCTCGCCGCTTCCGCCAGGGGAGTATGCGCTGGCCGAGATTCTGCAGGACGGATTGAACATGTTCGTGTGGGATTTCGGTGTGGACGCTGCTCCTAGCTCCAGTTCGACTCCGCAGTAATTCCAAAGCGTGATCGCAAAGATAAGAGGAAGACTCGCTCTCAGAGAACGAGGAAGCGGCGGTCGCAGTGTCGAAAGTCGAAAGCTGAAAGTCGAATGAAGAGACACTCATGGGTCGACTTGGGGTACTCTCCCTACCCCTTTTTTCGTAAGTGTTCATTCTAAAGGGTTTTAAGGGCGATTTGGACGTTGACACAGTAAACAGGAATAACGCAAAATGAGACGCCGTGACAGGTGCAGTAATCCATAGATAGCTTTTATCTAGGTTAGAGGCGATTTCTATGTCTGTGCATGAACAGATTTTCGTGAAAGTGAACGCTCCTGTAGATCGGGAGGTGGCGTCTCTTGTCACTGCTTTTAATTTGTTTCCAAAGTTGCAGACGGTAGAGAGTTGCCAAAATATACGTGGGAGTGACCTGACCGGGATTTTTTGTACCAGCGGAAGTGAGAGAGAATTCACTCTGAAGGAGCGCTGGTATGCCGACAAGGAAATACAAACCGGAGCAGATTGTCACGCTGCTGCGGCAGATTGAAG
>JBARJI010000127.1:0-5753 GCA_049800195.1 Candidatus Acidiferrum sp. | reverse complement strand
GCGAGCCGCCATTTGCACCCTTGCCCGATGAGGTTGTGGTGTAAACTCTCTCATTCGCCGTGGTACAAAAACTCGGGCTGGTCACTCCTTGATAATCGATTGTCGGGAGGCCGGAGAGAATCCTAGTTCCCTTAGGTGCACAAGACAAAACTGTCTCGTGTTAGGGGTTCACTCCAGTGCCCGAATAACGGGCTACTCGAGCCTGGGCAATTTTTCTAAGTCTTTGGCAATTAGAAGAAGATGGTGGACGTGACCGGGATCGAACCGGTGACCCCCTGCTTGCAAAGCAGGTGCTCTCCCAGCTGAGCTACACGCCCAAATTGATCTAACCCTCTGCTCATTGTAGCACTTAGGCCGCTTCCTCGTTGCGGACGTTACCGACATTTTGTAGCCCACGTAGCCCAAATAAGGACGGCGGCAGGTCAAAGCCCAGGCCGACTTTCTTGGCCTGTTCTTGACGGTATTCGACGTCCTCCACGAGCTGCTTGCCGTAACGATCTCCCATGCTTGGATTCGAGTGCCCCATCCAGTAGTCGATCAGGATTTGCCGCGCCTCACTCCGTTGCAGCACAGCCTCTCGGAATCGCCGGAACACGTTGAAGCGCGTTCCCGCTTCATCCCGTCCCATTGTTTCGAGGATAGGACTGAGACTGTCCCTGTCGATGTTGCCGGGATCAAGCATCGTTCCGTTAGCGGTCTGGAATAGAAACCCACTCGTCCGGTTTCCGATGAAGTTACGCAGGATTTGCGCAGCGTCAGGATGAAGGTCTATGTCACGCAATCCGGCCTCAGTCTTGAGATCAAGTCTGAGAGCGTTCACGTCCTTTTCCCGTTGCTGGCGAACGTAAATAATCGAGCAGTCCGGTTCGATGTGCTTTTCTATTTCGATTGCTACCGCTTCAGAAATCCGCATTCCCGTGACAAGACTAAGGAAGTAAATCATCAAGTACTGTCCCTCGGCCTTGCCGAGCAGCGTAGTCATTTCCTTTGGAGTCATGGTAGGACGGCGCTGGTTCTTCGGGTTCACGCGGGGTAGACCGATTGCCGCAAGGTTCCACTCCCGCCGATGGACAGGCCGGAACTTCTCATCCATTTGAGAAGAGATGACCTGGCGCATGATGCGGAAGTAGTAGCTTATGGTTGAATCGGAGAATCGCCGCGTGCCGTCTTTCACTGCGGACTTCATGGCAGTGATCAACGCTTTGGCTTCCGGATTGTCGATGGAAGCCAGCGGCATGTCTCCGATCTGTTCGTTCAGATACGCAATCGCTGTCGAGTAGGAACCAATCGTGTTGGCGACGATCTGAGTGCGCTTCTTTGAATGCACGACCTCACCCGACGTTATCGCCTCCAACCACCATGCCGCTTGCGTGCGGAAATCGACGACCGGCGAGAGCCGTTCCCGGACTTTGTTCAAGTCCAGCACTCCCGCCTTCTTCATCTCCTCTTGCAGTCTGAGCATGGCGTCCAGCTCGTTGCGACAGTATCCGAGAGCTACCCGGACCTCCTTCTGTCTGTGTTCCCCTGGAACGTCGATTCGATATCTACCGTACCCGCGTTCTTTAGGGTTCCACGGATCGCCCTTCTTCCTTCCCTTCTGATAGACATACCCGCACTAGCGAGGCACAGGCTTGCCCGTTTCCAGATCTTGCACAATTCGACGTGACATGGATTTGCTCCTTGTGCGTCGAATCGGCGTCTCTGTGCATGTACCGAGCATAACCCAGTGGCCGCCTCTTGGAATCTCCAAAACAAAGGACAAACTTGAAATGGTTCAATGGTCCGGCGCAGCTCTAATGCGTTCGCCATTCGATGCCCCTTCATTTGGCGTCTTTGTCCCTGCGGTCTCGAGCGCTGCTTGGGCCTTCGTGACGGTGCGGCGAGCGTAGTATTCGGGGTCGGTTTTATCTTGTGCGCGGTAGTCAGCGATGCGCTGGATGACGACTTCGGGATCGTCGCCACGGGCCAGGGCGCGCTTCGCGTACGCCCAATCGTGTTCGGATTGGCTTTTGTGGTCGGCTGGGAGCGTCCGCTGCCCTTGTTGGTAGTGGCCAAAGTGTCGAGGCGCTTCGGGCGAGTCTTCGTCAATGGTGAAATCGCGCAGAGTGTAGACGGCATCGCTTTCGTGACGCGCTTGGACAATGAACTCCTCGGGAAGTTTGTGGTTGGCGAATCCCGGGAGGCGCAGCACCCGCGTCGAATCGGTTGCCGCCAGATCGCCGCCGAACTTATTTGCGAGGTTGTGAAGCAGAGATTCAGCCTCGTCCTGACTGAACCCGCTCACTTTCCAAACGACCTGGTGCTTGCCGGGAGAGGTGTCGAGGACGAAGTTCGGTGCTGGAACGTCGGCTGAATTTCGAATTGCTTCGAGAGCTTGGTCCGCCTTTCTGTCGAGGTCGAGATAGACGTGGCGTATTTCCTGAATGTTTTGCTTGGTCCGGCTGAACGCGCCGTCCTTGATGGGATTCATTCCGGCGAACACGTCATAACCGCTGGTATTCTGGCTCGCGAGCCAGCTTTGAAACGGCTTGCCTGCGATCGTTTCTGCCTTCGAGATGGTTTGAACGGTGTGGCCCGTGGAGCGATTTCGGACGAGGATCGCGGCATTGTCATCAGGCCCGAACAGCTCCCGAACATATTCCGAGGCCGTGAGGGAGCGCGGCGCGAATTTACTATCGGCGCTCATGGGTGATCCTGCTTGGTCAGGAACACGGCGCCGTAGTCGAACAAGTCCGCATCCGGGTCGTAGCTGTTGACGAGAAGAACTTCGGAAATGTAGCGGCGGCCCGGCCGGCGCTCGACGTGGATGACGACGTTGAGCGAATCGGCGATGTTTGTCTTGATGGCTTTGAAAGGCAGCTCCACGCCGCTCTGCAACACGCAACTGGTGAAGCGCGCGAGACCCTGTTGCGCGGAACTCGCATGGATGGTGGATAGCGTTCCCGAATGCCCCGTGTTGAGGAGTTGGAGGAGATCGAACGCCTCGCTTCCGCGAACCTCCCCCAAAACGATGCGGTCCGGGCGATGGCGGAGGGCTGCCTTGAGAAGATCCCGGATGGCGACAGCCGGAAGGCCGTTCTGTTCCCGGCGAGCTTCAAAGCGGACGAGATTTTCTTGCGGCAATTGAATCTCGGCCGTGTCTTCGATCACGAGCACGCGTTCATCCTGCGGAATGAACTTCCCGAGAATCGAAAGTAGCGTCGATTTTCCAGTGCCAGTCCCGCCGCAAATCAGGATGTTCTTGCGCGCAAGCACGTAATCTTCGAGAAGGTTCGCGAGGGGCCGGTCGAGAGTGCCTTCGCGAATCAGGTCCTCCATCTCGAAGTGGCGGGTGTTGAACTTGCGGATGGTGAGGGTTACGCCGGCGAGACTGCACGGCGGGATGACCGCGGCGACGCGGCTGCCATCGGGCAGCCGAGAATCGAGAATGGGCTTCGATTCCGAGATATCGTCGCCCAGTCGCCGGGCGATATTCTTGACGGCGACCATGAGGGATCGCTCACCGAGAGACACTCCCGGCACCTGTTGCAAGAAGCCCTGTTTTTCGATGAAGACCCGGTCGGGTCCGTTCACCATCACTTCGCTGATGGAGTCATCGAGAATCAGGTGCTCGATGGGCTTCAGGAACGGCAGGATCATTTCGAATCCGTTCATTAGAGTTTTCCTTTGGCGAGCTGCACGAAGTACGAATCGTTCGGGTCGTTGTAGTAGGGCTTGAGGTAACAAAACATCGGAGGCGTCGGGTTAATTCCGTCATAGGCAGTAACCACGGATTGGGCGTTGCGCAGCTCCATGAACGTCTTGATGTCGAAGCGGTAGTCACTCTGGGTGTTGTAGCTCTTCGAGGCGATGATGTTGGCTTTGTGCGACAGGGCTTTGCCGGTGAGCCAACTGACCTTGGTGTCGTGCCCGCTCTCGGAGAGGCTGTAGCTGACTTTGAGCTGGTCTTCACGTCCGCAGAGATCGCTTGCTGTCCTTGCCGAAAAATCATCGGACAACGACAGAAAAATCTTCGTGCGGAAGGTCTGGAGAAGGGTGCGCCAGCTTTCCGCCGGGAGCGCGGATCGCAGCGAACTGATGCTTTGCGTTGCGATGATGGGAATGCATTTCGGCTGCCGCGAGAGACTGAAGAATTTCACCGCCGCGATGGCCATCCCGACGCCGAAGAGCGCGCCGGCGAGCACACGTTTGGATCCGCCTTCGCCGAAGGCGAAAGTCAGGCCGGCCACAACGATGGCCACGAGCGAGAGGCCGCGAGCGATGGTGCTGGTGAATGCCGTCATCAAAACGTTGACGGCGTTTTCCCAGGGGGAGGTTCCCTGCGCGAAGACGGGAGCGGCTAGAACTAGGGCGACGAAGAAAGCGGCTGCGCCGCGCCCGAAACCCAAGTGACGAAGCGTACGAAGGTATTGTGTTCTCATGGGACCTCGCTATCAATTTCACAGCACACTTGAAAAAAGGAGAGTCCGCGCCGAAACTCCGGAATGCCGGCGCAGGAAAACCGTTGGTTCCGTTCACGTCTCCGCTCGCCGCAGAACCCGTGAGACGCTGCAAAGGAACTTCGGTTGCTGGCAGCACCGCAAACCAATTCCAGGTACGGAACTGGCGGCGTATCCGGAACAACCTCAAGAGACGCCGTCGCGCTTTTCTGCCGCGGATTCTCCTCTCTCTACCTAATCAGCGAAGAGATCGGAAAACGTGTCGCGAAATAAGGGAATTATTTGTGCGACACAAAGCTCTAAAGGCCGAGTGCGCCCACGCTTACTTCTGTTTTCGTCCTGGCGCGAATGAACGTCGGGGTTTGGCTAGGCGGCGGAGCTTCGAGAGCAGGCGTTTCAACCGCTGACGGCGCGCGTTGGAAGAACATTCGGGAATGCTTCCTTCGAAGCCGCTTTCCAGTTTGAACTGGATGAGCATGTCCAGTTCCTCCCCGTTCAAGATGCCGCGGTGGAGGGCGCGGTCGAGAAAGTGCCGGAGGATCGCTAGACGCTCGAACGAATTTCCGGAGGAATCGAAACGGTGTGCGTTGTCATCGGGCTCGAAAACGCGAGGTCTCATCTCGTGCTCGGCCCAGCCAAACAGCGTGCGCTTCATGCGGCGCGCTATCGCGAACCCAAGATAATTCTGGCGTGAGTGGAGTTCCTCGGAATCGAGGAACCGCAGCAAGGATTGCAGAGCTTGTTGCGAAGCGTCTTCTGGAGACATCTGCGGGTAGCGTCTGGCGACGCGACGGAGCGAGACATGCAGAGATGGAAGGAATGCGAGGATGAATAGCCGCTCGACGGTGCCGTCTGCGAAGATCCTTTTGGCCTGCAGCAAGGCGCGAAGGACTTCATCCGAGCAGGAGGTTTCGCGGCAAAGGCGCAGATGAGCCAGTAACGGTGCAGCCCCCGAGAATGCGCTCAGGGCCGGGGCGGAAGAAAGAATTCTTTGGCAACACTCCATGCGGGTCGAATCCATGAGCTCCGTGAGCAATGCGGTCTCGATTCTGCAAAGCGGGCAATGGCAACGCGGCCTCTCGGTCATGACTGTCCTCCTCGATCCTCAAGCGGCAAGGTTATGGAAATGCGCGAAAGAGGGGGACAGGCACTCTTGCTTTCGCCGCGAGCGGCGGGGCCGCCCCGGCGGAGTGACCTGACCGGGATTTTTTGTACCAGCGGAAGTGAGAGAGAATTCACTCTGAAGGAGCGCTGGTATGCCGACAAGGAAATACAAACCGGAGCAGATTGTCACGCTGCTGCGGCAGATTGAAG
>JBARJI010000126.1:0-29894 GCA_049800195.1 Candidatus Acidiferrum sp. | reverse complement strand
GGCCGGAACAGCGGTTCGAGAATGGCCCACTGGGCGTCGGTCAGATCCATGCATTCGATTTGCTCCGTTTTGGACTATCTTTCAACTCTTCCGTGGGCTGAAAGTGTTTATGAGACAACTTCTAGTTCCACGAAGTGATATGGAGGCCTACGGAATCTCCCAGGATGTCCACGCAGGCCTGCTGCTTGCCGCCGGGAGCAACCGTACACCATTCGGTGACCTTGGCTCCGGTGAATTGGTCGAACCGGTCTTCCTGACGGGAGACCCACTCGGGAGGCGCCAGGACTTGGAACCGCGAGACGAGATCGCGAAATTTCGCGTCGGCGGCGGAATCGGAACTTTCCGGCCAATAACACGAGTACTGCATGCCAGCTTCCGTGGAATGCGGTCGGGCGGCGCCGTTAACGCTGCAGTCTTCCGCGCCCGAGAGTTTCAAAGTGCTTCCGGAGATTCCGCCTCCATTCGTTTTGGAAGGGCTGATCACCGTAAAGTCGCTGAGGCGAGCCTCAAAAGCTTTCTTCAATCCCTGGCATAACCGATCACAACTAGCGGGAATGGAGGGCGGCGCGGGACTCGAGGCCGAACCGGGCGGGCGGTTCACCAAGTAGGGAGAGGAGAGCGAGCTCATCCAAAGATAGACTTTGGCCATGCCGTTGTTTTGCTTGGTGACTTGCAAATGGAGCGGGCACTGGCCAACGTACGGCCCCTCGGTTGCCGGAACTTGGCAGCCTGGAGGGCCAGCGTCAACAAAGTGGTCGGCCACGGGAGAATCTACTCTGAAATCCCATCCCGGTTGGAGGGCGCGAAGAGACGAGAGCGCGTTGATGTACCAGGTTTCCGCGCTGTCATACGGAACCTCGCTGTAGCAAATGTACAGCGCCACATCGTTTGCCCAAGCCGTCGTTTGACAAGGAATCTTTGCTCCGACGACTGAGACATCGGGTGTGGCGACGAGGTTCATCCGATAGCCTCTAAAGTCGGTTACCGCGTTATAGAGGATGCTTTGGATATTCTGACAAAGCTGGTCTCTGCACTGGGCAAAAGCAGAGGCGGGGAGAAAGCTAAAGCAAAAAAGTGAAAGTGCGAGGAGCTTTTTTGTGTTCATCGAAGACCGCCTGCATAAAAATGGACTTGAATCGAAGCAAGGGCGGGGATGGGTTCGTCCGAGCAACAAACTCGTTCCTCTCGCAAGTAAGAGTGTCACTACGCCTTCTTGGTTGTCTAGGACCGAAACGGCTTTCGGGCAGAAACCGGCGGGGTGGAGCCAAACGCCCAGCACGGAAGTCCGCCGACAGTGACCGTAGTGTAAAATCCGGGTCGCGATGGAGGAGAAAGGGCAAATCCGGGTGGGCACATCCGCATTCACGGCGGCTGGATGGGAAGGCAGCTTCTACCCTGCCGGAATGCGCCCGTCCGAATATTTGAGCTACTACGCGACGAAGTTCGAGACGGTCGAGGTAGATAGCACGCTTTATCGAACGCCGGCGATGTCCAGCGTGCAAGGGTGGCATGCGAAAACTCCGCCGGGATTCTTGTTCGCGGCGAAAGTCCCGCAGATATGTTGCGGCCCCAGTTATGTTGTGTTGATTTTCCATCGCCTCGTTTCCCACGGGCTCGGTGTGGAACAGCACCACATAAGGAGTTCGCGACATTGGAAGCCATGTCACATGGGGGGCTGGCGAGTGCTTCACGATGGGAGCCTCGCCAGCGTGCCCCACGCGCTACATCGCGGTTACAAACTGCGAAGGAATTGCATCAGGTTGGGATCATCCCGCCATTTCAATCGGGTGTTGGTTGGCTCAACCCCCGGATCGCAGGCGGCGAGTGCTTCCGCTTTCATTGCCAAGTCGGTTTCAGCATAGACATTAGTTGTGTCCACCGAGACGTGGCCCAACCATGCGCGGATCGTATTGATGTCCGCGCCCGAGCGAAGCAGGTGAGTAGCCATGGTGTGCCGGATGGTGTGAGGGCTTACTCGTTTCCGCCTCAATGATGGGACCTTGTTGGCTGCGGACGGGAGAAGCCGCTCTACCATCCCGTGAACACCGAAACGCGTCATGGGATCACCATAGCGGTTGATGAAAAGGCGAGCATCGCCTGGCCGCCCGCGACTCAGCGGCAGGAGTGTGGCCATCGTCTTTTTCCAGAGCGGACAGAAACGGACCTTTCTTCCTTTACCGTGGAGCTTCACGATTCCAGTTCCATCAACGTTCCGTTCCAGATCTTCGATCGTCACACTGATCGCCTCGCTGGCCCGGGCACCGGAGTTGTAGAGAAACAGCAGGAGCGCATAATCCCTGTGGCCCAAACGCGTGCTTTGATCGGGGACTTGCAGAAGCGCATCCATTTCGTCTTTCTCCAAATATGTGATTGAGTTTTTGTCAGTCTTTTTGAAGGGGATGCTGCGAACCTGGCCACACCATTCCACATGCTCAGGACTCCGATCACCAATGAAATGGGCCAGTGAATGGATCGTGGCGAGCCTCTGATTACGGGTTCCAATCGTGCACCCGCGGCCCTTCTCTAGATCCATGAGAAAGGCGCGGATTACTTCTGCCGATATATCGCAAACGCGGAGCTGATCGACTGGCTTCTTGCAAACCCTCGACGCGAACGGGAGCAGCAGACAGAAAGCATCGCGATAGCTCTGCTGCATGTTGTGTGTGAAATTACGCTCTGCAACGGCGTGCTCCAGAAGAAACCGCCTAATCCATGGACCAAGTGAAGAATGATCAGCCATGCCGCACCTCCCGGGAGCTGTAGAGTTCGAAGCGGTGGTTCGCCTCCTGGAGGAGTTCCCGAGTCATCGTCAAGTAGTGAGCAGTAGAGTCGAGGTTGACATGACCCAGGTAAGTCGACAGATGTGGCAGGAGCCGTTGTACATCCTTCCCCTCGCGATACCAGGCGATCAGTCGCCTCACGGCGAAGGAATGACGGAAATCGTGGAGCCTCGGCTGAAAGCGCCCACAGTCGAAGCGCGTAACGCCCGCCTCGGTTCGCAGCCATACGAACACATAGTTGGCTTGAAAGAACTTCACTGGCATATGTTTTCTCGTACAAGGGAACCGAGAATCTGGAGCCGGGTCGCTGGCTCCCCATTGCTGCTCGTGATAAGTCCGCAACGCTCCCGTTAAATCACGCCCAATTGGAACCAGCCTTGATTTGTGGAACTTGCTTTCGCGAATGGTCAGCAATCCATCATTGAGATTCATGTCGCTCAACGTCAATTTGAGAGCCTCGCCGATCCTTAATCCCACTCCGTAGAGTAAGAGGATCAAAGTTCGCATCGTGCGCGGTTCGACGAGGGATGTCGGGCAGTAGCAGGCGTCACCGACGCTCAATAAACGGTGCACCTCTTCGACGGTGTACAAGTAGGGGATGAGGCTGGCGGGTTTCTTGGGCTTGGCTGTTGGCAGCGGTGCCGGGTGTTCCATATAGCGCCGACTGGTCGCGTACCGGAAAAGGCGGTCGAGCGCTTGATACTTCACAAACCAGAAACCCGTTATCGGCCCTCCTGTTTTTCTTCCTTTGAGATGCGCTTGCACGTCCTCAAGCGAAATGCTGTCGAGTTCCACATCGCCGCGCTGTCGCAAAAAAGCCGCGAGACGAGCAGAGTCCCCGCTGATGGTCATTCCCAACGAATACTTGTGGTCAATGTACTCCCGGATGGCAGCGCCCAGTTTCATAGCACACCCCCCAGGCTAAGGTTCCCGACTTCCCGCAGCACGGTGAGGCGAGAAGGGGAAACCATAATCGCGTACTGCGGCTCGCAGTATTTCGTTAGATCGGTCAGAGTTTGATCTGCCACCTGGCGCAGCGAACGCAGATCGACTTTTGCATAGATCCCGGTGGCCGCTGCCGATCGGTGTCCGAGATGGTTTCCGATCCGTTTCATGGAAAATCTCTGTGCGAGTAAATGCGTCGCGCAGGCGTGCCGGAGTGCGTGGGCTCCGTAGTGAGGGAGCTTTACTCCCAGCCCTCGCACGTGTGTTTGAACTCGCGCGGAAAGGCTATCGGCCGCGAGAGGATGGTGCGGAGATCTCAGAGTCAGGAAAAGCTCGCGGCAAACCGATCGCGGTCTGACCTCTTTGAGATACCGCAAGATGGCTGCGCCAACCTCCGGCGTAAGCGGGTAGTCCTGGGTTTTTCGCTGCTTCGATCGCCGAACATAGATGTGTTCAGTTTCCCAGTCGAGATCATCAAGGGTTAGTTTCGCAACTTCGCCTACCCGAAATCCGTAGACTGCGAGAAGCAAGACGACGGCGCGGTTCCTGATACGGGTGGGGTCGTCCCCACTTAAATTCGCAATCAATCGCCGAACGTCTTCCCACGAAGGCCCTTGAGGAAGGGGTTCGTAACAGTACAGACGTGGTCTATCGATTGTGGATGCGATCCCAGCGGGACACCAGGATTGAGACGCAGCATAGCGGAAGAAAGAACGAAGAGAGTCGGCGAGATGAGCAACTGTGATGCGATTCCACGCGCGGAATTCCTGGGCGGAAAGCCGCCGGGATTACACCTTACTGCTCCTCGCCACTCAAACTGGACTCCGCATATCGGAACTCATTGGTCTTCGTTGCGATGACGTTGTGCTGGGAGCCGGAGGTTCAGTACGGTGTCGAGGTAAAGGACGCAAGGAGCGCTCCACACCGCTGCGTAAAGATGTAGTGGCAGTTCTACGCGGTTGGTTGCGAGAACGTCTCAGCGGCCCAGCGGACCCTCTGTTTCCCAGCGCGCGGGGCGGGCCACTCAGCCGTGATGGCGCTGAGCGTGTCCTGGCCAAGCATGTAGCCAACGCAGGAAAACAGTGCCCTACGCTCGCTAAGAAACACATTTCGGTGCATGTGCTGCGGCACTCCGTCGCTATGGATCTGCTCCAGCAGGGCGTGGACCGCTCCGTGATTGCCCTTTGGCTTGGCCACGAGTCAATCGAGACCACGGAGGTGTATCTCCACGCCAGTATGGAGATGAAAGAGAAGCCACTTGCCAGGGCCACCGCCGGCAAAACGCGAAATAGCCGTTACCGACCCACTGACCACTTGCTCGCTTTTTTGAAGGGCCTTTGATCTCACGGATAATACCGGTTTGCGTCGACTACACATGATTTGAGGCAGAAGTCGGCTACGTACCTGGGCTTTGTGGAGTAAGTTTCGATAGCAAAACCGAACCGGCAACGAAGCCAACAACTGCAGGAAAAATAAAAGTGAACGTCCAACCATGGACGTTGCCAGTAGTAACTAGCAGGAGGGAGGAAACGCCACTTGCAGCCCAGCAAAGCATTCCTCTGGCTCTTGTCTTGGCGATAGGTAACCGCTTTCTGTCAATAAATGAGCCCACAATTGCCAACACAGTTCCCAAGAGCAGCGTGGGGAAAAAAGAGTGGGACAAGATTGCATACACCAAACCTTCCGTGCTCCCAAAGCTGAGATGTTCCACCAGAGCGTAGAGAAACACTCCTCCAATAGTCAGGATTGCACCAATTGGAAATACCAGGTTCAATGCTTTCATTCCGTTCAACAATTCCCTCAAGACTTTTGACTCCGGAGCTTATCACCAAATCATAGACCGTGATTCCATGACAACGCCCGGCCCTCTACCCGAGCAGACTAGGCCTTCTCCTTCCATCTGATAAAGGGAAAGCGTACATGCGCTAATGGGATTAATTAATGCGGGATTATGCCCACTTAATCAGGCGTCGCCGGCTGTGACAGCCAACTATCGAGAGGAAAAACTCTTGGTCACGAAACTCATTTCGGCATAATTCGGAAGTCGGCATTATATGCGGGACATGGGCCGGCGACAATTAAGTTGTTCTGGGATTTGTGGGACAAGAAAAAGTAGAAATGGCGCGTCAATGCGATGTGGCCATGCTCACAAACACGCGCCCCGAAAGCTTGCAACTGTAGCAGCGTCGCGACGCGAGATTCACTGTTCCGGGAAAACAGGAGCGAGCAGGTGGTTAATGGCGCCGGGGGCGTCGCGCAACTTGACGTAGAGAAGGGTGCCGTTCGGGCGAGGGACCGAGAGCGAGTTGCCCGCAAAGCCCTCGGACACAACCACCGGCGAGGTGAACTTCTCGTCGGACGAAAGAGAATCGATGAGGAAGAGATCGGAACCTTCAAGCTGACAAGGCTTGGCGATATCTTCGGGGCACACGACACGCGTGATTTTCGGCAGGCGAACCAGGCGTGTAAGCGGATGCCAATCGCTCTTGCCGCCATTGGCATCAAGAGCGCGGAAGCGAAGCTCACCGAAGACCGAGTCGCCGAAGCTTTTTGCGGGATTGAGCTCGGCGCGAGCGGTGCTGGCATCCTGCAAAATCAAGCCGCCGTCCGCGAATCCCAATTGAACGCTGGCGCTATCATCGGCAGTGGCTATCTCGATCTTCATGGAGCGATTGAATTTCGTGGCTGTCTTGACGAAGAAAGTCAGCGTGCCGTTGATGGGCAAATCGTTGGGGTCGCCAAGCCGCAAGAACGCCAGCGGGTCACCAGACGGAGCGGGAACGACGTCCTTGTCGAGCAAAGTGATATGCGGACGGGAAGGCTCGATGTCGCCCTTCAAATCGAGAGTTCTGCCATCGCGAAGCGACACTTTGGCGGTCTGCTCGGTGGCGGGCTTGAGAGCGGAAGCATCGCCTTGGGCTTTGAGCGTCAGCTCGTCGGCAGCATCCGCTGGGTCGGCGGGAACAAAGCGAACGTTCTCCAGCTTTAGCGACGACACTTGATCGAGATGAGCTCCAGTGAGATTCAGCGTGGTGTCGCCGGAGAAATAGCTAAAGGCCGCGACCTTGACGTCATTCGAGTAGGCGTGCAGAGGAACAGTTTCCGCTTGGGGAAAGCCGAACTGTTTGATCTCGAGCGACACTTCACCGGGCTTTGCGGTCTCGAGCGGAAGCTGCAGCTCGATCTCTCCAGCCTTCTCCGCTTTCCAGGTCAGCGGCTTTGCAGGATCAGCGGCCAGCGTAATCTTCTCGCTGCAACCAGCTTCTTGCGAGAGCAAATGGACGGTGTCGGCCTTGCCTACGAGCACCTTGTCCGCGTCCGCAGGCTGCAGCTTCCAGTTGCCCGGTTGCGAGGCGCTCAAAATTTGAAAAACGGGCCCGTTAAAATTGTCGAAGCCCCATAACCCCTTGAGTTCTCCCTTACCCTCAATCCCGATCGGAAAATTCTTGGAGCCGCTAATAACCAGACCGCCGCGGCCGGCGTCTCCCGTGACGGGCACTTCGATCGACTTGCCCCCGCCCTCCTTCATTTGCAGCTTCAAATTCCGCGCGTACCCTGTCGAGAAGAGCAGTGGAGCTCCTTCGACTGACAAGACAAACGCGGAATCCTGTAAGCAGTGCATCTTTGTAGCCTCGGGCGCAATGAGAATCGGGAGATGGGCGGGGCCAACCGGCGGCAGCCCAATGACGATGACGGACTTCGGGTCATGAAACGAGGGCGGATTATTCAGCTTGAGGCTCAGGTGTTCGCCTTCCATCACGGAAATCGCCGGAATATATTGATACTTGGCGGTGTGCATGCTGCTGAAGATTTTCACCATGTCCACGACCGCGCCGACATAAGGGCTGTAGGCGCCGCCACCCGCCATCCTGGACGAACTGATCTGGCCAACCAAGTCGGTGTTGGTACTTGAGGTGAGTTCGGCGACCATGGATTGCGTACTGCCATCGTCCAGCACGAGATTGGTGGAGTTCTGCGTGAGACATTCCGCCTGCTGATCAGGCGGCTTTTCGAAGCAATCGTCATCGATCTTGATCTTGAGGCTCTTGGCAAGAAGCGGCGCCTCTTTGTGCAGATCGTTGGGATCGTTCGCTGCGATTTTCTGGACTGCTGCCAGATACATGTCCAAGCGAGTACGCTGCAGGTTGGCTTGCTGCAGGTCTTGAACCGCGCGGACAAAGGTGCCGGGCCTGCCGCGAACGGCGCCACGCAAGGTCGTGAAGTCGCCGCCAGTAACCGGAGCGAGAAGCAAAAGAGCCTGCTCGGCGCCTTGCGGGACAGCTAAAGTGAGGCCCTTGCTGCGGACCGGATCGGTCCAGGTTTCGGCTTTGGTGAACCACTCGACGGGGGGCGGGTTCGTGGAGCCGCGCAGGAAGCTGACGATCAAAAGATAGTGCACGGTCTGGCCGGGGGGGAAATCAGGTTGAATCCAGAGCTTGTCGCCATCAAGGAGGTTGGGAACTTGGCCGATATCGAGCGTTTGTTTGCCACGGGTAACGCGCAGACGAAGAGCGGGGCCGTCGAGATCAAAGTTGGCGCCGTCGGCGAAGAGAAAAAGAGGCAAAAGCAAAAGGGCCGCGCAAGCAGCGATGGAAGAAAAAGGTCGCTTAGGCATAGTTTCTATTGTAGGCGTTACGCCCGCCTAAAAAGAAGACGCTTTCCAGAGGGGAAATAGTTGTCTGCATGGATTTGGTGGCACGGTGAAATGGTTAATCCCGTAATTTCGCGATCGTTGAGGATGATTCGGCAAGCGAAAATAATGTTGCCTTGGCGCGGCTGCAAGAGATAGCTTAGGGGCGTGATGGGGGCGCGCTACGCGAAGGCACGATGGCACAAAAAGTGCCGGGCGGTCGCCGCGCGGTGTTCTTCGGGCTCCGTTTGACGATTCGAAGAGGACTGGCAATTCATCGACGCGAAGTAAAACATTAACCTGTTCTCTCATTAACAGTAACTCGGGCATGAAAGAGTCCTCTTCCATAGTGGGCGCGGCAGTAACGCCATAAGCGGTGCGTGTTCCTTGTAGGACCGCGTCTACCGAGCGAGAGGCCGGCGCGCTTAGCAAGTGCATACGACGGGGCCAAAAGCGCGATGCAAGCCTTGGTGGCACCAATTCGTGGACAAAAAGAGAAACTTTGTGTCTCGAATTGAATCCAAGGTTTGAGGGAGATGGAGAAATCAACATTCCGGGCCACACAAATGCGGAAAGACTCCCGGCCCAAACGTAAACGGAATTGTTGCGCCATACGCTTTAGTGACGATGGAAGTGTGATTCATGCATTCGATACGATCCGTTCTTTGGAATCGATCATGCAGCTATTTTTTTCCGTGTCTCTCCTCGGCCCTCCTTTGGGTGCCTGAAAGAGGCCCCCAGACGACACCGAGCATCCTCGCGCCGGCGTCAACGCCGGCTCATGAGATTCACGCGCTCTCCTTGTTCATTCTTTCCGTGACGGGCGGTATTTTTGTGGTGGTGGCTGGACTGCTGACATACGCCATCGTCAAGTATCGAGCGAAGCTCGCGGATTGGGAAAGCGAGCCGGCACAGATTTATGGAAGCACGCAAATCGAGCTCGCCTGGACAGTTATCCCGGTCCTGATCGTTATCGTATTGTTTCTGACGACGGCGCGCCTCATCTTCGCCATTCAAGATGCGCCCGAGCCGGAGTCCGCGCTGAATGTCACGGTAGTCGGGCACCAATTTTGGTGGGAGTTTCGTTACCCGAAGCTAGGAATTGTCACCGCCAACGAACTGCACGTTCCCTTGAGCAGCGATCAGACACCGGTACCGACTTATCTCACGCTTCTTTCCGCCGACGTAGATCACAGCTTCTGGGTTCCGCAACTTGCGGGAAAGACCGACTTGATTCCCAATCGCGTAAACACGACTTGGATCAATCCGCTGGAGCCAGGAGTCTACGTGGGACAGTGCGCGCAGTTTTGCGGAGTGCAGCACGCATTGATGCTTTTGCGCGTTTATGTGGATACTCCTGACCAATTTGCAGACTGGGTGAAGAACCAGCAGCAGCCAGCTGTTGAGGACCCGCGTGTTGCGCTGGGGCGACAGGTGTTCGAGACGGAGGCGTGCATGAACTGCCACACCATCCAAGGGACAGTAGCAACAGGCCGGTTTGGGCCTGATCTTACACATTTGATGAGCAGGCAAACGCTGGGAGCGGGAGCGGCTGCCAATAATTCGCGAAATCTCAGGGAATGGATAAAGGATCCGGCCACTTTCAAGAGCGGCTGTCTGATGCCCGCAATGCAGTTGAGCGATGAGCAGATTGATCAGCTCGCGGAGTATCTTTTGACGCTTCGCTGAAGTAATTCGTTGGAGGAAGTAGAAACGGAAATGAGCGAAAACTCTCTACCGCTGGCTGGCTCGATCGATCTGACCCCATCAAGCAGGTCTGCGGGTACGGTCCTGGAATGGTTGCACGAGTGGGTGGTCACGGTTGATCACAAGCGTCTTGGAATCCTTTATATCGTCTATGCCATTTTCTTTCTATTGGTAGGCGGGGCCGAGGCGATAGCCATCCGTATTCAATTGGCCTTCCCGGGAAATCATTTCCTCAGCCCGCAGGTTTACAACCGCCTTTTTACGATGCACGGAACCACCATGGTTTTTCTGGTGGGCATGCCAATTCTCTTCGGATTCGCGAACTACATCGTGCCGCTCCAGGTAGGCGCGCGGGATATGGCCTTTCCGCGACTCAATGCGTTCAGCTTTTGGCTTACAGCTTTCGGCGGGCTTCTTCTGTACTACAGCTTTATAGGAGGCGGCGGACTTTACGGCGTCGGCAGCGCTCCGGACGTGGGTTGGTTCGCCTACGCGCCACTGACGGCACGCGCGTTTTCTCCGGGGCACGCCACGGACTATTGGGCGCTGGCGCTCATCGTCAGCGGATTTGGGACGTTGGGCACGGCCATCAACATTCTTGCCACCATCATTTCCATGCGCTGCAAGGGAATGACAATGATGCGGTTGCCGCTCTTTTCGTGGTTATTGCTTGTCGTCAGCGGATTGACGCTGGTGACGATCACCCCGCTAACCGCGGCACAAATCATGCTGCTGATTGACCGCTATCTCGGCGGGCATTTCTTCGATACGCAGGCGGGCGGGTCGGCTGTCGTTTGGATGCACTTCTTCTGGATCTTCGGACACCCGGAGGTCTATGTGCTGGTGCTTCCAGCCTTCGGGATTGCCAACGAGGTGATTCCCGTCTTTTCGCGCAAAGCGATTTTTGGATATCCAACGATGGTGGCGGCCTCCGTGGGCATAGGTTTTGTCAGCTTGAGCGTGTGGGCACACCACATGTTCACCGTGGGCATGACTTCTTTCTCCAATGCGTTCTTCGTGTTGTCCACAATGCTCGTGGGCATTCCCACTGGGATGAAGATTTTCAACTGGCTGGCCACGATTTGGGGCGGAAAAATCCGCTTCGCCACGCCAATGCTTTTCTGCACGGCTTTCCTCTTCCAGTTCCTCCTCGCGGGACTGACCGGAATCATGCTTTCGGTCGCTCCGTGGAACTGGCAGCTACACAATTCCTATTTCGTGATCGCCCACTTCCATTACGTTTTGGTGGGAGCCATCGTGTTCTGCATTTTTGCGGGGATTTACTATTGGTATCCCAAGGCCACGGGGAAAATGCTGAGCGAAAAGCTCGGGAAGTGGCACTTCTGGCTGTTCCTGATCGGCTTCCACATAACTTTTGACACCATGCACTTTCTCGGAATCCTCGGGATGCCACGCTCGATTTACACGTATCAGCCGGATCGCGGGTGGAACACGCTGAACCTGGTCGTGTCCTTGGGAGGAATCATTCAGGCGATTGCCGTTCTAATCTTTGCGTTCAATCTGGTTTGGTCCTACTTTCGCGGCAAGGAAGCCGGAAACGATCCTTGGGACGCGTGGACACTGGAGTGGGACACCACCTCGCCGCCGCCCCCCTACAATTTCGCGCAAGAGCCTGTGGTGCGCAGCCGGCGGCCTTTGTGGGACTTGAAACATCCGGAGGATCCGGACTGGGAGTATGAACCATGAGCACGGCCCCGGCGATTCCAGCAGCGTATGAAGGTGAATGGCATCCGCCATATCGCGGAAGAATTGCGATGTTCGCTCTTATCACGGGCGAATCCGCGCTCTTTACGATCTTCGTGGTGGCGTACCTCTTCTACATCGGCAAGAGTCTCTCCGGGCCGACGCCGCAGCAGGTTTTGGAAGTTCCGATTTTCGGGACGATCTGCCTGCTCTCCAGCAGCCTCACCATCTGGCGTGCGGAACAGGCTATCGCGCGGAATCGGCTCAACGCGTTTATGTTCTGGCTCGGCTTCACTATTTGCTTGGGCTTGATCTTTCTGGTGGGCACAACGATCGAATGGCACAAGCTGATTTATCGCGACGGACTGACCATCAGCACAAATCTTTTTGGCACGACGTACTACTCGCTAGTCGGGCTGCATGCCACGCACGTGATTGTCGGCTTGGCGATGCTCACGATCCTCTTTCTTTTTACACTGGCACGGCGCGTCGGCGAACAGCACGCGGAACGGATTGGCGTGCTCGCGCTGTACTGGCATTTCGTGGACGCGGTGTGGGTCGTGGTGTTCACGGTGGTCTACATCTTAGGGCGGTGAATGGTTTGGGTTGATGAACGAATGACGGAAAAAATGCTAGAAAAAGCGGCTCAAATCGAAACCAAGGTGGTGGTGCTGCCTGCACCGACGGCGTGGCCAATCGTCCTGGCGTTTGGCGTGACGCTTTCGTTTGCGAGCCTCGTGACGAGCACGGGAATTGGGATCGTTGGCATTGCGTTGGTGATCTTCGGCGGAGTCGGATGGTTTCGCGAAGTCTTGCCGCAAGAACATCACGAGACGGTTCCAGTGGTGGCACCGGTCGTTGGAGCGGTTACGAGGAGAACCAGCGTAGCGCGCTTGGAAGTCAGCGATCTTCACCGCGCTCACCTGCCAGTGCAAAGCTATCCGGTCGTTTCAGGGCTGAAGGGCGGAGCCGCCGGAGGAATTGCTATGATCCTTCCGGCGCTGCTCTACGGTTATATTGCCCACCACAGCATCTGGTATGCCATCAATCTTCTCGGCGGAGCCGGCGTCGGCCATTGGACCAATCCTACCGCGGCGGACATTGCCGCATTTCACTGGAACGGGCTCCTGGTCGCCTCGGTTATTCACATCGCAACTTCGCTCCTTGTTGGCTTGCTCTACGGAGCGCTGCTTCCGATGTGGCCCAGTCGCCCCATCGTACTTGGCGGAATCGTCGCGCCTCTGGTGTGGACCGGCGTGCTGCACTCATCACTGGGCATCATCAATCCCGCTTTTAACGCGCACATTAACTGGATGTGGTTCGCCGTGTCGCAGATTTTCTATGGAGTCGTCGCGGGAATCGTTGTCACGCGAACGGGACGCATTTATACGCACCAAACATTGCCGTTCATGCTGCGGATGGGTTTGCAAACCCAGAGGGTTACGCGTTTGGAGGATGAGGAGACAAAGAATTGATGCGCGCCATCTGGTTCATTTCGGTTGCGTGCGCCGTTGCTGCTCTTTATTGTGCCGCTTGTAATCGCATCGGAGGCTCGCCAGATGTCGCCAAAGAATACGTGCGGCCTCGGGATGTTGTCGATTTCTGGTCGCTCTATAACGAGAATTGCTCCGCATGCCACGGCCGGAATGGGCAAAACGGGCCGGCTTTTGACCTTGCGAATCCCGTTTACCAGGCCATTGTGGACGATGCTTCGCTAACAAAATGGATCACGGGCGGCATGCCGGGAACGGAGATGCCCGCGTTCGGAGAATCCGCCGGCGGATTTCTAAGCGACAGGCAAATCGATGCGCTGGTCGCAGGCATTCGCAGGAATTGGGCCAAGGGCGTCAACGCCGCGGGTGCTCCTCCGTATCTCGCCAATTTGCGAGGCGATGAGAAGGGCGGCGAGGAAGTTTACAAGACCGCTTGCCTCTCGTGTCACCAAGAACCGAGCGAGCAGATATCCAACGCTTCCTATCTAGCTCTCGTGAGCGATCAATCCCTGCGAACCATCATCGTTGCGGGCCGCCCAGACCTGGGCCACCCGGACTGGCAGCATGACCGGCCAGATCGCCCTTTGACGAATGAAGAGGTGACGAACGTGGTTGCGTATATGGCGTCGCTGCGCAGCGCGACAGCGGGCCAGCCTTATCCCAAACATCAGTAGCAAGTGAAGCCATGCGAGGTGTTATGTGAGCGAACCAGAAGCGGACAAGAGCAAACAGGGCGCAGCAGAATCCGACGAGAAAGAGAATCCGATCGTAGTGTCGCGCCGGTGGCTGCTGTTGAAGATGGGAGTCCTCTTCAATTCGTTGGTCGGCGTGGCGATCGCGATCCCTGTGGTTAGGTATCTGCTCTCGCCGGTGAAACACGATAGCGAGTATGAGTCTTGGGTTTCGCTCGGAGCATTGAGCAGGTTTCCAGTCGGTGAGACAAGACTCGCAACGTTCACCAATCCGAGCAGTCATCCTTGGGATGGGGAAACGGATGGAGTCGCCTGCTGGGTGCGTCATACGGCTGTAAATCAATTCACTGTTTTTGCGATCAACTGCGCGCACCTTGGATGCCCGGTTCGGTGGTTTCCCCAATCACAGCTCTTTATGTGCCCGTGCCACGGCGGAGTGTATTACGCCGATGGTTCGCGAGCCTCGGGACCGCCGGAACGCGGCCTCTTCACCTACAACTCTAGAATTGCCGCAGGAGAACTGGAAATTGATGCGGGGCAATTGCCGACGCTTTCCAATACCGCAAAGCTCGTGAACATTGAAGGCGCGCAGGGGGGCTCCCCGTGCGCCGGCTGAAGCAGGTTTTTGACTGGTTCGACCAGAGAGTGCAGCTCGCAGCTCCCATCAGCGAAGCCGCGACTCATCCAGTCCCTCGTAAAACGGCCAGCTGGTTTTACGTGTTCGGAAGCGCGGCTTTTACTCTGCTAATGCTGCAGATCGTGACGGGAATCTTGCTGGCCCTAGTTTACGTTCCCTCCGCAGGAGAAGCTTGGAACAGCCTGAACGTTCTGAACCATCAAATCGCGCTTGGCTGGTTTCTTCGCGGCATGCACGGCTGGGGATCGAATTTCATGGTGGCCGTTGTGCTCGTACACATGGCCCAAGTTTTTCTCTTTGGAGCATACAAGTATCCGCGCGAGCTTACGTGGATCGTCGGCGTCTTTCTCCTTCTGATGACGCTGGGCATGGCTTTCACGGGCCAAGTATTGCGATTTGACCAGGACGCATACTGGGGACTCGGCATCGGAGCCTCCATCTCCGCGCGCGTTCCGTTGATAGGAGGCGCGCTCGTTCATTTGCTCCTGGGCGGCCCGATCATCGCTGGCGCGACTTTGTCGCGATTTTATGCGATCCACGTTTTCGTCATTCCGGCGACTTTGCTGGCTTTCGCTTCCCTCCATGTGTGGATGGTTCTAAAACTGGGCGTGAATGAATGGCCGATGCCTGGCCGCGTCGTCCGGAGATCGACTTATCTCGCGGAATATCACGACCTCACCAAGAAGGAGGGGATTCCATTCCTCCCCGGCGCTTTTTGGAAGGACATTCTGTTTTCCGGCGCGGTGGTGGCCGCCGTCGCCGTTTGCGCTGTGGTTTTCGGGCCCTACGGACCGGGAGGACAGCCGGATCCCACGATTATTCAAACAGCGCCAAAGCCCGACTTCTTTTTTCTTTGGCTCTATGCGGTTCTTTCCTACTTGCCGCCGAGCCTTGAGACTCCCTTTGTTTTGATCGCGCCCGTTCTCGGTATCTGCACGTTGATTGCTCTGCCCTTTATTTCGTCCGAAGGCGAGAAGAGCTGGCATCGCCGGCCAGTGGCCCTCTTGACGCTGGTAACCGTTGCCACTTTCTGGTCCGTGCTCACGCATCTCGGCACGAACACGCCTTGGAGTCCGAAGATGGACGCATGGAGCGGCGGCCCTCCCGTGCCTGTTCGTTACACGCGGGATGCCAGCCCGCTGGAGAGGCAGGGTGCAGTGATCTTTCAAGCCAAACAGTGTCGGAATTGCCATTCGATTGGAGGATTTGGCGGCCAGCGCGGCCCGGCTCTTGATTCCGTGGCGGCGCGCCTGACGGAGGACCAATTGATTCGCCAGGTTTTGCAAGGCGGAGGCAATATGCCGGCTTACGGCAAGAATCTCTCGCCGCCCGAGGTTACCGCGCTCGTCAGTTTCCTGGAAACTCTGCACCCCGCCGGCCAATTGCCCGCTCGGACTGCGTCGCAAGTTGAGGATGGAATGGCTACAGGAAAGCCGAGCCAATAAATGAAGGCAGGCATATGACTGGCAGTCTACAGAATTTGTTCCTCGAATGGGATGTGCCCCCAGCGGTCACTTGCGTTCTGCTTCTCACGGCGCTTGTTTATATGCGGGGCTGGGTTCGCATTCGGGAGACGAGGGCGGAATTGTTTCCGGCCTGGCGGCTAGTCTGCTTTCTCAGTGGCGTATTTGCGTTGTTCGCGGCGGTGGCCTCGCCTCTGGATACATTTAGTGAATCGCTGCTTATCATGCACATGGGGCAGCACTTCGTGTTTATTTCCGTCGCGCCGCCGCTCTTGCTGCTTGGAGCGCCCGTGGTGCCACTCTTGCGAGGACTTCCCTCTTGGATCGTTCGACCACTGCTGGGACCAATCCTTCGGACGCCACTGATCCGGCAAATCGCCAAGTTTCTGATACAGCCGCAAGTAGCTTGGATTGCCATGAACCTTTCCTTTGTCGCGTGGCACATTCCGAAGGCTTATGAGTTTGCCCTAAGCTCGGAATTTTGGCACAACATCGAGCATTTCTGCTTTTTCGGTACGAGCGTCTTGTTCTGGTGGCCCGTCATGGAGCCTTGGCCATACCGGCCTAGAAATGCGCGATGGGTTTTAATTCCCTACCTTTTGCTGGCCGATTTTGTGAATACCGCGGTCTCCGCGTTTTTGTGTTTCGCGGGCCGTCTGCTCTACCCAAGCTACGGCGAAATTCCCCGTCTTTTCGGGCTCAGCGCGCTCAATGACCAGATCGCCGCAGGCGCATTCATGTGGGTCTTCGGCTCCGTCGTTTTTCTCGTCCCCGCCATAGCAATCACCGCGCAGTTGCTTTCCGGCACGCGGCAAAGCTCGTTCCGTCCTGCGGTGACCTGACCGCTGCTTGTGCGAGCGGGAGTGAGTGATTACGCTCGCAGGACAAAAGCCGGCGTGCCAATTGTTACTTGAGAATCGTTTCTTGGCCAACCCGTCTTGGTCATGTAAACCCATGCCCGCGCCTGCTACAATGTGAGTGTGCCCTCATATTTATCCACGGCGCCGCGCCGCATACCTCAACAGAAGCGGGGAGAACGGCGCGTGGCTAGTTTCTTACGCGCGGCGGCATCCGTGATCACAGAGAGGGGATATGAGCGAGCGACGATGAGCGCGATTGCCGGCCGCGCACGCTCCTGCATCGGTTCGCTCTATCAATTTTTCCCCAACAAGCGGTCCGTAGCGGAAGCGTTGCGAGCGCAATACATCAAGGAGATTGAACAATCCTGGGTGGCACTCGGCCGCCAGGCAGCCGCTCTGAGCGCTGAGAATCTCGCCTGCCGGCTAGCAAGTCTACAGATCGAAATCGTCAACAGCCACCCCGCATTGCTTGCGCTTTTGGAGGTTCCGCCGACAGCACACACGCACAAGCGGCGAGAGCTCATTCGCACACATATTGCCACCGTACTGGTGGCGCACAAGCCTCATCTTTCCAAAACCACCGCTCTGCGGGTTGCGGCTGTAGTACAGCAAGTCAGCAAAGGACTTTTGACGCTCTATGCGCAAGCTGACGCGGACGGAAAGCCCGCGCTGATTGAGGAATTCAAGTCGGTTTTGACCGGGTATCTAGTACCCAAATTGAATTCCCGGGAATCTAGATATTTGGCTCGGAATCGATGGCACTTGCGAGTTTCGCACGTCTAGCGCGTGAAAGGAGAACGGATTGAATAGCACACTCCTCGGCTCTCGGACTTGGACTTCTTTCCTCTTCGGTGTGTCTAGTTCCCTCTTATGCTTTTGCGCCGGATGTAATGAGAGCCGCTCTTCCGCAGGGCCGCCGCGACCGCCGGAAGTAGAAGTAGCAACCGTGGTCCAAAAAGATGTTCGCGTGTCTAGCGAATGGGTCGCCACGCTCGACGGGTACGTGAACGCACAGATACAGCCGCAGGTCAGCGGGTATCTCATCAAACAGGACTATCGCGAAGGATCTTTCGTGCACAAGGACGATGTGCTCTTTGAGATCGATCCACGCCCGTTCCAGGCAGTTCTGGATCAGGCGAAAGCACAGCTCGCCCAGGCGGAAGCCCAGCTCGGCAACGCCACGCTGAACGTGAAACGCGACATCCCGGAAGCCGAAGCGAAGGCGATTCCGCAGAGTCAACTCGATACGGACACGCAAACCCAACTTGCGGATCGGGCGGCGGTGGAAGCCGGGCAAGCTGCCGTCGAGCAGGCCGCCTTAAACCTCGGATTCACGAAGGTCCGTTCCCTGATCAGCGGAATTGCTGGTATCGCGCAAGTGCAAGTGGGCAACCTCGTCGCTCCCACAACGGTGCTTACTGGCGTTTCCCAGGTGAATCCGATCAAAGCGTATTTTCCCATCACCGGCGAGGAGTATCTTCGCATTGCCGGCAAGCTCAGCCCAGAGACGGTGAATCTGCTCTCGAGAAGTTCGTCAATTCCGCTGGAGTTGATCCTCTCGAACGGCGACACCTACGCTCACAGCGGAAGAATTCTTTTTGCGGACCG
This sequence comes from Candidatus Acidiferrum sp., assembly GCA_049800195.1. GTDB lineage: Bacteria > Acidobacteriota > Terriglobia > Acidiferrales > UBA7541 > Acidiferrum. The sequence goes on along the minus strand of JBARJI010000126.1, from coordinate 11,375 downwards.
TCAGGTGGATCAGCAGACCGGAACGATCAGGATTGCGGGCGCGTTTCCGAATCCTGGCAACATTTTGCGCCCAGGACAATACGGCAAGGTGCGCGCCGTAACCCAAATCCAAAAAGGCGCCTTGCTGATTCCGCAGCGCGCGATAAGCGAACTGCAGGGCTCCGATGAAGTCGCGGTAGTGGGGGCTGATAACAAAGTCGCCATCCGAACCGTTGAACCCGGCGCGCGCGTGGACACGATGTGGGTTATCAACAAGGGCGTGAAGGTTGGAGAGCGTGTCGTCGCGGAAGGCGCCCAAAAGGTAAGAGACGGTAGTGTCGTGACGCCCGTTCCTTTCAACCCAGGATCTGGGGCCAACTAGCCATGTCAAAGTTTTTCATCAATCGTCCAATCGTCGCGATGGTAATTGCGATTTTGACGGTGCTCATCGGGGCGATCTCGATTCTGCGGCTGCCTGTCGCGCAATTCCCCAACATCGTTCCACCGGAAGCGAAGATACAAGCCACCTTCGTAGGCGCGGATGCACAAACTCTCGCTCAGTCGGTTGCCACGCCCATTGAGGAACAAATGAGCGGCGTGGATAACATGAACTACATGTATTCGGTGAACGCCACGGCCAACGGCCAGATGACCATGATCGTGGATTTTGGGGTTCAGACCGATCCCAACACGGACCTAATTCTGACCCAGATGCGGGAGACTCAGGCGGCATCCCAGCTTCCGTCGGCTGTCGCGCAATACGGCGTGACCGTGCAGAAATCCACGTCCGCGCCTCTCATGTTGGTGGCTCTCTATTCCCCGCACGGCACGTACGACGCGCAATTCCTCGCGAACTACGGATACATCAATATGGTTGATCCGATCACGCGGCTTTCTGGAATTGCCAACGTTCAGGTCTTCGGCTCGGGACAATACGCCATGCGTATTTGGCTCAAGCCGGATTTGCTGGCCAAACTCGGTATTACGGTTACCGACGTCATTAACGCAGTGCAAGCACAGAACACCGTTAACCCCGCTGGGCAAATCGGCGGCCCGCCTACTCCCGCGGGTCAAGAATTCACCTACTCCGTACGGGCGCAGGGGCGCCTGATTACGCCAGAGCAATTCGGCGACATCATCATTCGCGAGAATCCGGATGGCGGTGCGGTGCGCGTGAAGGACGTGGCCCACATCGAACTCGGCGTGCAGAGCTACACCTTGATGGGCCGCATGAATGGGAAACCAAGCGCCATCCTGGCCATCTATCAGCTCCCCGGCTCTAATGCAGTCGACGACGCGAAAGAAGTCAGGGCGCTAGTGAGTCAGTTGAAGGAGCGATTCCCTGCCGACATGGATTATGTTGTGTCGCTGGACCAGACCAAAGCCGTAAGCGAAGGCATACGCGAGATCCTGCTGACTTTGATCATTGCGCTGGCGCTGGTGATTATCGTCGTTTACCTTTTTCTTCAGGGCTGGCGGGCCACTTTGATTCCGCTGCTTGCCGTTCCCGTTTCTCTCGTCGGCACCTTCGCGTTTTTCCCATTGTTTGGCTTCTCCATTAATACGCTCTCGATGTTCGGCCTAGTTCTGGCTATCGGGCTGGTGGTAGACGATGCGATCGTCGTTGTGGAAGCCGTCGAGCGCCACATTGAAGAGGGTCTCGCTCCCAAGGCCGCTGCATTAAAAGCCATGGAAGAGATTTCGGGTCCGGTAATCGGTATCGCGTTGGTGCTGTCGGCAGTTTTCGTTCCAACGGCGTTCATACCGGGAATTACGGGGCGGCTCTACCAGCAGTTCGCGGTTACCATCGCGATCTCCGTGATCATTTCAGCCTTCAATGCGCTGAGCCTCAGCCCGGCTCTGGCTGCCTTGTTGCTTCGGCCCAAGAAACCCAGCAAAGGCTTGCTGAGAAGGTTTTTTGAAGGGTTCAACCGCGGTTTTCTGCGCACCACAAATGGCTACATCCGGGTTAGCGCAGCGATGATTCGCAAAAGCACCGTGGCCGTGGTCGCCTTGCTTCTCTTCGGGGTCGTCGCAATTTTCTTTGGCAAGAGACTCCCTACGGGGTTCTTGCCCGACGAGGATCAGGGCTATGTTTTTGTCAATCTTCAGCTTCCTCTCGCGGCTTCGCTCCAGCGTACGGATCAAGCTGCCAGACAGGTCGAGGCCGTCCTTGCGAAGACGCCCGGAGTTGAGTACACGACCAGCGTCATCGGCTTCAGCTTGCTCAGCTACGTTCAAACCAGTTACAACGCTTTCTTCTTTGTCACATTGAAGCCCTGGGCGGACCGCGAGCAGGAGGCCGAACAATTCCAGGCCATCAAGCAGCATCTGAACCAGGAGCTTGGCAAGCTGCCGCAGGGAGCCGCATTCAGCTTTTCGCCTCCGGCAATCCCCGGCGTGGGCACCTCCGGCGGTTTCACCTTTGTTCTCGAAGATCGCGGCGGGGAGGATATTCCGTACCTCGCCGCGAACGTGGACAAATTCATGGCCGCGGCTCGCAAGCGCCCGGAGATTGCAGGCATAAATTCGTCTTTCCTGCCGAACGTCCCACAGGATTTTGCGGAGGTGGACCGCGACAAAGTACTCAAAGAAGGCGTGCCGATTTCCGATGTATATACGACGCTACAAACGTATATGGGCGGCCTGTTCGTAAACTATTTCAATCGCTTCGGCCGCCAGTGGCAGGTTTATCTCGAGGCGGAAGGCAATTTTAGAACAAATGCCAAGGACGCCGCGCAATTTTATGTTCGCAACAATGCAGGCGCAATGATTCCGCTATCGGTTTTGACGAAATTCGAGCCGCGCCTCGGACCCGAATACATCATGCACTACAACGAGTATCCTTCCGCGCAGATCAATGGCAATGCGGCTCCCGGATACAGTTCCGATCAAGCTACCGAAGCCCTCGAGCAGGTCTTTGCGCAAACGATGCCCCACGACATGGGCTTCGACTACATGGGCATGTCGTTCCAGCAGAAGCAAGCGGAGCAAGGCGTTTCCTCCACCACAATTTTTGGAATTTCCATACTATTTGTTTTCCTTATTCTGGCGGCCCTCTATGAGAGCTGGTCGCTCCCTTTCAGCGTGCTCTTAAGCACTCCCGTGGCCGTGTTCGGCGCTTTCGGAGTGCTATTGGCCCGTCGTTTATTCACGCAAGCGTTCTATCCTCCGTACATGGTCCAGATGGAAAACGATGTCTATTCGCAAATTGGTTTGGTGATGCTGATCGGTCTGGCGGCCAAGAATGCGATTCTGATTGTCGAGTTCGCTAAAGATGAGTACGAGCAGGGAAAGCCACTTGTCGAAGCGGCGCTCGGGGGGGCGCGGCTGCGTCTCCGGCCCATCCTGATGACTTCCCTCGCGTTCATTCTCGGGTGTACTCCATTATGGTTTGCATCTGGCGCGGGCTCCCTCGCCCGTCAAGTCATGGGTACTACGGTGATTGGCGGCATGCTGGCCGCGAGCGCCATCGCCATCTTCTTCATTCCCGCGATTTTCTATTTTGTCGAGAAGCTGTCTGCCGGAGAGCGGCACACCGTGGAGGCGTCTCCTGCGAATCCCACGCCACAGGAGGGCGATTGAAATGAAAAAACTCGTCCTCCCAATCCTTGCATTCTTGCTCGCGGGCTGCACCGTCGGGCCGAAATACAAGAAGCCGGTTATTGACACGCCGGGCGCCTATCGCGGCGAAAGTCCTGGCCCATCTTCCACCGCTTCTGCGGAATCCCTAGGCAACGAAAAATGGTGGCAGGTTTTCGATGACCCTGTCTTGCAGCAAATGATTCGTACCGCGTTGCAGCAAGATTATGATGTCCGCATCGCCGCCGCCCGCGTCCTTCAGGCACAGGCCCAGCTTGGCATCACTCGCGCCAATCAATTTCCTATGGTGGGCGCGGGAGGCCAGATCTTCAGCGAGCGTAATCCAAAGATCTCCGGCGCATTTCCGTCCTATGAGGCAAATGCGGGCCAGGTCGATCTCTCCGTTATCTGGAACCTCGATTTCTGGGGAAAATACCGCAGACAGACGGAAGCCGCCCGCGCCAGCGTGCTCGCTTCCGAATGGGGGCGCCGGGCCGTTCTGACTTCGGTGGTTTCGAGCGTGGCCACCGCATATTTCCAGCTTCGCGAGCTCGATTTGGCGTTGCAAATTTCCAAGGATACGCTCTCTTCGCGTCAGGATTCTCTGAAGCTCACCAACGTGCTCGCCAAGAACGGCTCCGCTTCCATGCTCGACGTGCGGCAATCGGAACAGCTCGTCTACACCGCGGCGGAAACCATTCCCGACCTGGAGCGCCAAATTGCGCAGCAAGAAAATTTGCTGAGCATTCTGCTTGGCGAGAATCCCGGCGACATCCCCCGTGGCCGGGCGCTCACGGCTCAGCCAAATCCTCCAAGCGTTCCCGCAGGACTTCCTTCCGAACTCCTTGAACGGCGTCCGGACATCCGCGAAGCCGAGGAAAGTTTAATCGCGGCCAACGCCCAGATTGGTGTCGCTAAAGCCGCGTATTTCCCAAGCATTTCGCTTACTGGAACAGCTGGATTCGAGAGCTATGCACTCAGCAGGCTCTTCACAGGTTCTGCCGGTCTCTGGAACACTGCGGCATCCTTGACGCAGCCCGTGTTTGAGGCTGGCGGGCTCCGCTCGGGCATGCGGCTTGCGGAGGCCCAAGAACAACAAATGCTCCTGGCTTACAAGCAGTCAATTATCGAAGCCTTCCAGCAAGTTTCCGACTCTCTCGTTGCGTATCAGAAGGATCGTGAATTTCGGGAGCAGCAGGAGAAACTGACCTCCGCGGCGCAAGAAACCGACCGCCTCTCGAACACGCTATACCAGCACGGCGGCGCGAGTTATCTGCAGGTTTTGACCAGTGAAACGAATTACTTCGCGGCGCAACTCAATCTCGCACAAGCGCAACTCAATGAGCGCCTCGCCCTCGTCCAGCTTTACACCGCCCTCGGCGGCGGCTGGCAACAGTAAGCGGGCCGCGCTCACTAAAGGCTATCGGGCAATGCCAAGCAAACGTAAAGGACCCACAACTCCATGGAGCGGGCGATGGGAAGAGAACCCACGTGCGAAGCCTGGGAAGCTAAATCTGAAGCGAGCGAACGCATGAATTGGCGACATTTGTGCGATTTTCAGTGTTCCTGAAATGGATTCCAAGTGGAGCAGCGAGAGCAGTTCACGGAGATGCTGTTCAAGAACGCGTTGAGACAGTTGGAGCCGTAGGCAGGGGCGAAAGTCCAGATCGATAGAACCCGTAACCATCAGAAAAAGGTCAAACCACACCCAAGAATCGACGAATTGCATTTCTGATGGCGTCGGCCGTCAAGCTAAGTGGAAGGCATTTTTCTCGATACGGAGCATCTATTCGAAGCCAATAAAATGAACCGTTATAATCATGGAGAAGGAGATTGTCAGGAGAAAAATCCAGTGAAACGCAGGTACGCGGTGCACTGGTCTCAGGGCAGCGAACGCAGTCTAGCTTTTTCCCCCCGCCCTCAATTCGCAAGTCAACTCCTCATGAGTCGGGTGGTCTCAATAGGTCGATGCAACACCACCTAATATAAATGAGATCCGCGCTGCGCGGCAGGGTGCGCCCTATCCCCCGATTGAGTTAGCTCGCCAGCTCTTAGGAGTAGCGTTTTGAGCTCGCAGGGTATGACAACCCGTTGCAGCGGCGCGTGCCAAGCTGCACTCTTCAATTGAACTGGAACCAATTTATATTGCCCAGGCTAGCGGTGCCGCTCGCGGGGGCGCTGAAGACTACGTACAAGTCATGAACGCCGCTTGCTGCGGATACGTTTGCTGCTGAAGTTGTTTGCCATGTTTCCCATCCTCCGGTGGAAGGCACAGTGATGGAAGCTACGAGGGTACCGGTATTGCTGTCCAAGCGGAACTCGAGGGTTCCCCCGCAATTGCCTCCTCCGTTGCCTTGTCCGTTGGCTTGAAGGCAGGCGAGCCGTGCAGCGACGGTAGAAACCCCCGTGCCGAAGTCAACATTTTTGTAAACGGCGTAGTCTCCATCGCTCGCGAATCCGACGTCATACCCGCCACCTATGTCTGAAGTAAGCTCTGTCTCAAGCCCCCAGGTCAGGTAGTTCCCCGGGGTGTTGATGCCCGCGGTGCGACTAAAGCTGGAGGCCTGAATCTGCGACATTGCGCTGACGGTGTATGGAGGAGTTTCGGCGCTTTGGGTTCCAGCCCAAGCGAAGGTTGCTCCGGCCAGAGACGGAAGCGTGTAGGTGAACGACTGCGTTCCCCATTGCACCTGAAACGTCTGGGTCTGGCTTGAATCGTTGAAGGCCACTAATATCCTGGAGTTGCCGGGAGCGGGATTGACGAATGCCGCCGTCACGATGCCGGCGGCATTACTGGAATAAATGCGATTCGCCCCAGGCAGAACATATTTGCTGAAATTGCCCATGGTGTAATATTCGCTACCGTAAGTGATATTGCCGGAAGTACTGTTCACGGTTACGAGTGGAGTGCACGTGCTGCAACCACCCGTGTGAGGGCCATTATTCTCGTCTAGTGCCAAACTCCACTTGACGTAAACCCTGGCCCAGTTCCGCATACACTGTGTAATCTCCTCGAAGTCTAACCTTGTCTGGTCGGAATTCGTTGTGAAACCAGAGTGCTCCGTTTCATAGGTACCTACACTGGAAAACATATTTTGGATGGGGGTCATTGCTCCCGGCGTGGAAGCATAGCCGTGCCAGGCGACACCAGCGATCTGGCTCAGGTTTTGGTTCGAAAGAACATTTTCCGGATAATCCGGCCTGTCCCAGTTGTGGTCGTAAACCAGCACCTTGGTATTAAGGCCCGCTGCAGTGAGCGCAGGCGCCACGTAACTAAACAAAGCAGTCGCCTGATTGGTTTGCGATGTTGGGCAATCAGTGGAAGAAAGAACCGCAGGCATGCACATCCCCGGATAGTTGGTAGGAACGTTCAGCGGTTCGTTCTGTAAGGAAATGTAGCCGACGTTTACGCCTGCGGCCGCATACGCTTGGAGGTAGTCAACAAAATAGTTGGCGAAAGGAGTGTACATGCTGGAGAGAAGGGATCCGCCAATCATGGAACCCGAGTCTTTCATCCAACCCGGAGGGCTCCATGGATTTGCCATAATCTTGATTTGCGGGTTGAGCTGCTTGGCCTGCAGGATGAGCGGGATAATGTCCACCTGGTCATGCGCAATCGAAAAATGCGCCAGTGTTGGGTCCGCTTGTCCGTTATTGTCGTCAAACGAATACACGCTGCGCGCAATGTCTGAAGCGCCCATCGGATTGCGCAGGAAACTGAGCCCGATGCCGTTGCCTTGGCGAGTAAACAAGTTGTTCATGGCTTGGGAGAGTTGGGCCGGCTGGGCGACCTCATTCAGAAGATACATTGCGGAGTCTGTGGTTGCAGCCCCAAATCCTTCGATCGGTTGATACACCTGCGTTTCATCGAGGTAAACCACATTGCTGCCGCCGCTCGCGGTCGAGAAACTCACGGTTGGTTGTGGCGTCAACTGCATCGTCTGGTCGTTGGTTGTCACTACGATCGAAACCGCCGGGCCGTTTCCGGGCGGCGTGAGTGTGTAAGTGCCGGTTGCCAATGCACTCTGTGAATAGCCCTGGGCCGTGGCGATTGCCTGGATCGTGGTTGTCGACGTGATCGTGATCGGATTCTTGTATTGAGTTGAAGAAGTCGTCGGCGTCGTTCCATCCGTTGTGTAGTAGGTCGTTGCGTTTGGAGTGCCATCCGTTAGGGTGACTGTCTGGCCTGCCTGAGTCTGACTGTAGGAGCCCGGCACGGGCCAGAGCGCCGGTGTGGCCGCAGCAGGCGGAGGCGGTGGTGGGGGAGCGACGGAAGATCCGCCTCCGCCGCAGCCTACTGCCACAAACGCCAGTGTGAGGGTGGAGAACCAGTTACATGGGGCTCTCAACCGGGAAGTAGGGAAACGATGTCCTTGCATTTCACTCCCTCCAAATCTCTCGCGGCCCTCTGGAGTCAATAATTTACCGAGGTTGTGCAACAGGCTCTAGTGTTTAGGAAGTACGCCTCTGCTACTTTCGACCGGAACGACGCCTTCGCCTTCTTTCACCTTATAGAAGCGGTCGGCAGCCAAGTTTGTCATGATTTCCGTCTTGCCCGAGGGCCATAAGACTTGGACTTTATCGACGCGTTCCCTGCTGCCGAGACCAAAGTGAATTCGGAGATCGTTCTGCGAGAGATAACTCCCCCCGCTCAGAACCTCTCCCGTCTGCACCAGATCACCAGCCGTCAATTTTACGCGCGCGTTCAAAGCGAGACGATTGCTCTTCGTTCCCTCCAATTGCAGGCTGATCCAATTGTGCGGACGACCGCCCTGCGGCCGAAGAATCGTGGGTTTCCCCTGTAGGTTTTCGATGACAATGTCAAGCCTGCCGTCGTTGAACAGATCGCCGACGGCTACTCCACGGCTGACTCTTGGAGTCAGGAGGGCGGACCCGACAAGCTTGCTCACGTTTTTGAACGTGCCGTCGCGCTGATTTAAGAACAGCAGTGCCAACTCCCGGTATTTCGGTCCCGCTTGGACCGTGTCCATCTGTGGGTAAACGTGTCCGTTTGCCAAGAACAGATCGAGCCACCCATCGTTATCAAAATCGAGGAATGCATCGCCCCAGCCGACGTAAGGGGTCGTGCTGGGAGCAATTTCGGAAGAAAACGAAACGTCTGTAAAATTCATCTTCCCATCGTTCCGGTATACCGCCATATATTCGTCGCTGAAATGGCTTACGGCTATCGACAAACGTCCTGTGTGCTGGTAATCCCCAAGGGCCACGCCCATGTTGGCCTGGTCCGCTCCATCTTGAGTCACAGCCACGCCCGCCGAGTATGCAACTTCGGAAAAGTGCCCATTTCCATTATTCTGGTAGAGATAGTTCCTCCCTGCATCATTCGCCAGGAAGAGATCCAGAGGTCCATCGCTATCGAAGTGCGCCCAAACGGCCGTCATCCCAAAGGAGTCGGGAGAATTCCGAATTCCCGCCTTATTGGACACATCGGAGAAGGTACCGTCGCCATTGTTATGGTAGAGATTAGCCGAAGAGCCCTTGAGCCCTCTGGGGCCGCATTGAACAGCGATTCCGCGAAACTGGCAGGTTGGGCTCGAGCCGAAGCTGGGGAGATTGTCGAGGTGAAAATCTACATAGTGCGAAACGAACAAGTCATCCCAACCGTCGCCGTCGTAATCGCCGAAACTGGCTCCCGTCGCCCATCCTGAATCACCGCTCAGCCCTGCTTGCTTCGTGACGTCAGTGAATGTTCCATCTCCGTTGTTGCGATACAGCACCACCCCGCCAAAACAGGTGACGAGCAAATCCGGCCAGCCGTCGTTGTTGTAGTCCCCGACCACCGCACCCATCGCCCAGCAGGGATACCCCACGCCTGCTTTGTCCGTGACGTCGGTGAAGGTTCCGTCGTGGTTATTGTGGTATAGGGCGCTTCGCGCCCTCTTGCCGGCAAGAGCCATAGCCACGCTTTGAGCATTTGTAAAATAAATGTCGGGCCATCCGTCGCGATCGTAATCAATCAGAGCGACGCCGCCGCTCATCGACTCGACAATGTATTTCTGTTCGGGACTGGAAAGGTGGTCGAAGTTGATGCCCGTCGAATCGGTGATGTCGACCAACTGCGGGAGCGCGGTGGTCTTCTCCGCTACGGATGGCTTCGCGGTGAAGCGATTTATCACGTGAACCTGTAAGCGCGATTCGCCATTCGCCAGCACCAATTTGCTATCACGGCTCGGTGAAGCCGAAAGCAGGCCCTGAAGACACACCAACACCATTGCCAGAGCTACAAGGGCAATTACGCCCACTTTCGATAGTGAATATTCCCGTGGTCTGGCAGCCAAAGAATCCGCTCTTTTCAGCACCCTTTACGACGCGCTGGTAACGGCATAGAGGAAGGAACTCACGCAGGAGCAAAGCAGCCTTTCGCGCGTCGCGCTCAGGCATCATGAGGATCACCGCCGCGCTCACCTCGACGATGATCTGTTCATTTCCGCGGATCTGTTTCTCCCCGCTCCTGCCCGGCCGGTGCAAGACGCATCGCCTGGTAAAGGTCTCTGAGCTTTTCTTTCATCGCTTTGTATTTTTCATATTCATCGAGCTCGTGTTTGGCGTCCGCAATACGTCCGGTCTCCCGGTACACCGTGCTCAAACGGAAGTGGGCCACCGCGCTGGTGGGGTCGAGCTGGATGGCGTGCTCGAGAAGCGGTTGGGCTTTTTGCTGTTGGCCCATAGCCATCAAGACCTTTGCAAGGCCGATGTTGGCGTCTGGATCATCTGGCCGCAACTGGATCGCTCGCGTGAAGCGTTCTTGAGCTTCCTTGAGATCATTCTTACGAAGGGCAATATCGCCAAGTCTGGATTCAGACTGTTCATCAAAGGGGTTGACTGCGAGAGCTTGCTCGTATTGGCGCTCGGCTTCTTCGCGGTCGCCTGGAGAAGACGAAATGTTCAGCATCTCAGCAAGTTCAAAATGGAGTCCCGGAAGCCGAGGATCTATCTTAAGGGAGGCTCTGTAATTCTCGATTGCGGCGGCGTTGTTCCCTTGTATTGCTAGTTCGTGCGCCATGGCTTGGTGCATTTGCGCGGAATTTGGAGCCACCAGAGATAAGCTCAAGAGCGACTGTGCGGCCAGATCCGAATACACCCGGTAAGCGGTATAGAGAATGGCCCCATCGGTCGGTTCCGCCTGCCGGAGAACGCTCACGATTGCCGCAGCTTGATCCAGGTCGCCCATCGCGGAATCGACTTCGATGAGCTCCATCCCAGTTTCGATGCGGATCTTTTGCTCCTGTACCTTCGGAAATGCTGTCTCCAAATCGGTCCGAGCAGCCTTGAGGTCGCCCGTTCTATTCTCCGCTATGCCGAGAAGAGCCTGAATCTTCAACAGATTGGCTTGCAATTTCAGAGCGGCGCGGAGCCGCGGAATTGCCTCGGCATATTGGCCGTCGAAGAAAAGCAACACACCGAGGTTGCCTAGCGCGTCTACGTTGTTGGGGTCGAGTGCGACGATCGCCTTGAATTCGGGAATAGCCAAATTAGGTTTGTTTTGCTGAAAGTACGCCTGCGCCTGCCTCAAGTGCGATTCGATTTGCTCCTGGCGGTTGGGGGAGGATTGAGAGGAGCCAAGAGTGGCACTGAGGCAGAGTCCAGCCAACAGACAAACCATCGCTCGTCCTGGCCTCATGGCGGTAGTATACGCCGAATGCGCCTCATTTCGGAGCTTCGGCCTCCAATCGGGATAGGGGAGACGGTTGCCCGTCCTCCCCTCCCACACGACCGGACATGCGGGTCCGCATCCGGCGGTTCGGCGGGTTGAACTAACCATGAGCCGTGAGCTCGGGAAGTCCGAGCGAGGC
>JBARJI010000125.1:0-15433 GCA_049800195.1 Candidatus Acidiferrum sp. | reverse complement strand
AGCAAATCGAATGCATGGATCTGACCGACGCCCAGTGGGCCATTCTCGAACCGCTGTTCCGGCCGAAGCGACGGTCCGATGGGCGGGGACGGCCTTGGCGCGATACGCGCTCGGTGCTTCATGGCGTGCTTTGGATTCTGCGCACCGGTGCGCAATGGCGCGAATTGCCGTCGAAGCATCCGCCCTATCAGACCTGTCATCGGCGTTTCCAATCCTGGCAGCGTTCCGGGCTGCTGACCCGCGTGTTAGAAAAACTAGCCGAGGACTTACGCGACCGCGGCAAGATCGATCTGTCGGAAACCTTCATCGACGCCAGCTTCAGTTCGGCGAAAAAAGGGGCACTGCTGTCGGCCCAACTCGCCGCGGCAAAGGCAGCAAAATCATGGCGATCGCAGACCGCCATGGTCTTCCTATCGCCTGCGGCATGGCCAGCGCTTCGCCGCATGAAACAAAACTCGTCGAAGCTACCGTCGCGCAGCGTTTCACGCGAGCCAAGCCAGAACGAATGATCGGCGACCGGGCCTACGACTGCGATCCGCTCGACCAGCGCCTTTGGCAAAAACACCATATCCGGCTGATCGCGCCTCACAAGTACAATCGCCGCCGCAAGAGCACCCAAGACGGCCGGGAACTGCGGCGCTATTGCCGCCGCTGGAAAATCGAGCGCCTCTTCGCTTGGCTCCATAATTTCCGCCGACTCGTCAGCCGCTGGGAACATCAGGAAGCCAACTTCCTCGGCATGCTCCAGCTTGGCTGCTTCGTTATCCTCGTGAGACATTTATGAGACTGCTTCTAAATACTTTCGTGGTTCCATCCGGCATGTCGCGAAAAAGTTGCGCCGATTCGAGCCAGCTTTCGGAGGTAATCCCGCCCGCTTGATACACGGCGTCGCGGAAATGCTCTTGCCCAGAAACAAGGTAACTTCCCGCGGCGCGGACTTCGCCAGTAACTAGGATCTCGGGAGGGGGTTCGAGATCGTACCGGCCAAAAATGCGCACAGTATCGAGCGGCTCGAGCTTTGGTGCGCTTTCCGGATGCTCGAGCGCTGCCGCGAGGTTGAAACTTTCCACTACCGGACGGTCATCAGGCCCAGCGATGCGCACAACCTCGGCGTAGTGCTCCGCAGGCTCTGGAAGAAGTTCTTTGTAGGAAGACACCAGGTCCGTGAGCTTCATCCCTTCGTGATAGGAATAACGTCCGGGGCGCAGGACGTGTCCTTCGAGATACACGCTTTCACTGTTATAAGGGGCTATTGGGAAAATGTGGATTTCGTCGCCGTCTTGAATCTGGAATTTTTCGAACGCTGCGCGCAACGCATCTTTGTCGCTGGTCTCTCCAACGTCCAGACTGAGCATGGTGCGCTTTTCGTGCGCTTCCATTCGTTGGACCTCAATGTGGCGCAGCGCGGCCGCTGGAAGGATTCCTCCGGCAAGGTCCAGCACGTCATTCAAATTCTTTTCTGCGTGGAGTTCGTAAATGGTGGGGCGCCGGACCATGCCATCCACGGTAACGGTGGGCCCGACCGGAGGAACGCGCAACGAATCGCCGTTCTCGAGGCGCTGCAAATCGCCACGGATGCCGTGCAACAAGAGATCGTAGGCATCGACATCTTCGAGGAGCGCTTTTCCGCGGTAGTGCTCGATGCTTCGCAACGATCCGCGGAGAGTTACTCCGCCCGCCGCAAAGAGCGCATTTAGAGGCGTTGAAAGCGAACTGACGTCGTAGGCTCCTGGCGCTGCCACTTCGCCGACGACATAAACGCGTACGCTGCGGAGCCGAAGCAGGGAAACGTCCGCTGAAACATCGCGAAACTGCGTTCTAAGGACGCGTTGCACGGATTCCTGCACTTCTCCGAGCGATTTCCCGGAAACCAGGAGCGGCCCCGCTTCGGGCAATAGCACTCGCCCTTGGCGGTCTACTGTTCTAAAAAGTCTTTGCGAGATGCCGCCCCATAAATCGATCGAAAGACCGTCGCCCGGTCCGACCACATAATCCGGCCCTACCGGAAGGTCCATAGGCAGAGCGCCTGTATTCACGCTGCCGCGCCGGAAAACGTTCAGTCCAAAACGTTCTGGGTGCTGCGTCGACGCGGAAGCCTGTACATACAAGTCATACAAAGAAGGCGCAGCCGCATAAGGATTCGGCTGATGCACCATTCGTACCGGCTCAAACGATGGGACAGCAAAATCGGAAGGCACCCCGTTCGAAGCGTTGGGCGCGGTGCCCTTGCGGCCTGGGCGCACTCCCCAGGTATTTTCCGGCTGGCTCAGTGGATAAGGCGCAGCTGAGCCCAGTTCGCTCGGCGCAATGGCGGGCAATCCTCCAAGATCGGACGGAGACCCTCCCCTTGTCTGAGGATTCGCGGAATTTGCCTGACCGTCTGGGCTAAATTGCCGGAGGGACGTCTGCAACGTTTCTCCCGTTTCGGCGTCGGATAGATCGGCGCGAAGTTCGCGCTGCGGTTGGATCGAGTCTGCTGGCGACGGCGCTCCTGGGTAACTTTCATAGGGAGACGGCTGGTCCGCAGGAAGGTCCGGGGGATTCTGTTGACCCTCGCCGTCCGCCGGAGAGAACTCGCGGTTTGTCCGGCGACCGGAAAAATCACAATCGGGCGAGGCTTGCGGATTGCAGTTCGCCGTTTGCATGGCCGGTGGAAGCGCGCGCGATTGGGTGTCGCGCTCGGCGGCATGTGCAATCGCGTACGCCCGGTCTTGCAAGATAAAGTTATGTTCGGTCGCAAGATCGGAATCCGGATTCACTCTCGGCAGCAGGTAACCATATCTCTGCAATAGCCTCGTCGCGAGGACTCGCGCACGCAGATCCTCGTTCAGACGCTCGCTGACGGCTTCATCCGTCAGATCCGCTTCGTCCAAAATTTGTCCATCCGCGCCCGCATCCCGCGCCAAAAGGCGTTTGAACTCGACCATCAAGCCTGCATCCTTGTTCAGGAGTTCAAGGATCTGCGGGGCCGAGGCCGCCACGCGGTCGAGATTGTCTGTTACCAGTCCCGGGGAAGGCCGCGCACCATGAGTCATTGCCTGGCGCGTGTCCTGTGCCTGGATTCTTGATTCTTGCGCGCTTCCCGATTCGCTCTCCGCGGGCCTTTCCTGCGCAAAGGTGCTCCCACAAACCGTCGAGCTAAGGCACGCGCCGAACAGCAATGCCTTTAGCACTCCATACTTTGCACGGGTCGTACTACGCCGGCAGAGCAACGTCTCTTTCATCGTTTCGTCCCTTCCCCGCTCCGCGATGTTTTGCCCCGCAGCACCTCGAGCATGGCTTCTTCGCTCGCTTCCATCGATGACGAGTGAATCTCGATCGACGCCCAGAAGAAAACGCCCAGATTCGTATTAGGAGCGACTGCAATAATCCGAAGGCTGGGAAACTTGCGCAGTAGTTGGTCGCAAAGCGGGGGGCGACGCTGCGATTCGTCGAGCGCAATCAAAAGAAAATCGGGGTTTGTCTCCTCCACGAGCGAGGGGATATCCTTCTCGTTTTCCACTTCTCCCACGATGTTGATCCCCACTTGCTCCGAGAGGGTCGAGAGCACTAGTTCGCGCAACAGCCGGGGACGGTTGGCCACCAGGACGCGGACGCTCGTTTCCATGAACCCCTCCCGTGCTCAGAAATCCTAGGAGAATTCGAGATTGGGAGGCAGGCTGCAAACGGTACGGGGAAAGAGGTACTGCGAAGTCCTGGGCTAGTACTCGGCGGAGCGGGACCGGATTGGTACTGAATTAGTATTTTGCGGAGATGTGCCCCGACGCCGCCCCGGCGGCCCGTTCTGCAGGCAATAAAGGTCGAACCGAGAAAAATTTATGCCGGCAGGGAGCGCATCGCATCGCTGGCAATCCCAGCCAGCGTCCTACTATGGAGGTTATTCCAGGAACCTTTTCTGGCGAGATGCGCTGCAATTCGAAGTTGCCGCAGATGCCGCAGCGTGCATAAAAGGGATGGCGATATGCGACAGCCCGGGCATGGAAACGCGTCTCGCAGATATGGCAACGCCACGGAACTACACCCGCGGCACTAAACAAATAGTCGTAGACAGAGCGCCGCTTCGATCGCCGGCAATCTGCCGATTGACAAGCTGGACAGTTCATCGAACGATTTTGGAGGGTCCTCTTTGCATGAGCATAGGGCAGGAGCCGCGTTTCGGCAAGGGGCTGTCTCGTGTAAGTCATCGTACAATAGGAACCACCATGGCGGACTACACAGCAGATCACGCTAGAGCGGGCATTCAAGCCAAATTGCCAAAGCTTGATACCTGGCCGAATCAATTTCCGGGCTATGTCATCACCACGCGATTCCCGGAATACACTTCCGTTTGTCCAAAAACCGGACTGCCTGACTACGGCACAATCACCATCCAATATATGCCGCGAAAAGAGTGCCTCGAGCTGAAAGCTCTCAAGATGTATCTCCTGGCGTACCGCGATCTCGGAATCTTCTATGAAAACGCCGTGAATAAGATTCTTCGTGATATTGTCGAAGCCGTTCGTCCGGAGTGGTGCGTCGTGCGCGGCGAGTTCACGCCCCGCGGTGGTTTGACTACATCCATCTTCGCTCGCTGGCCACAGGTTTCTCGGGGCCGCAACACCAAGGGCCAAGCGCATCCTAGGCCAAGTTAGTCCCGCTGACCATGCCATAGACACGGCGGGAGTTGCGGTAGATAATTTCACCGGCATCCGGTACCCAGGCTGGAGCCATGACTGAGGAGGGGGAATGAGCATTTCTCCAAATGTGCCGAGTCCCGAGGAATCGTATCGTTACGAATCCACGGGTACGCCGCGCTGGATCGCGGCGCTTTTTGTGGTGCTTTTCGTGGCCGTCGCAGCGCTCGGCTATGTGGGTTATTCCGGAATGTCTCGGCTCGAGGACAGCCTGGCAAAAGAGCAGGATAACAACAAAGTCTTAACGGCACAGCTCGAGCAGGCAAATTCGCGCCTTGCCGATTTGAAAGGCCACATCGAAGTAACGGAACAAAAAATGGGCATGACTGTCGCCGAACTGGCGGAGGCCAAGAGCCGCGCGGAAGCTATCCGTAAAGAGCAGGTCGCTTCAGACCAGAAGCTCACCGCGCAGTTGTCTCAGGTCAAGAAGGAAAGCCAGGAACAAATTGGCGAAGTGGCCACAGAAGTGGGCGGTGCCAAGAAGGACATCGAAGCGACCAAGAGCGATCTCGAAGTCACCAAGGGCAAGCTAGAGCGCGTGACTGGTGACGAAGGTGTCATGAGCGGCCTTATTGCTCGCAACCACGACGATCTAGAAGAGCTGAGGCGGCGCGGCGACCGCAATTATTACGAGTTCAACCTCACGAAGTCGAAACATGGAGAAAAAGTCGGGCCAATCCAGATCACGCTCACCAAAACGGACCCGAAGAAATCTAGGTACACCATGATGGTCCTGGTAGACGACCGTGACATCGAGAAGAAGGACAAAACGGCCGGCGAGCCCGTTCAGTTCTATGTCAAAGGCGCGTCGCGAATGTCGCCCTACGAAATAGTGGTTTTCGACGTCTCTAAGAACAAGGTTACTGGGTATCTATCAACACCCAAGGAAGGGGGCGCTAGCCCCGCTCCTGCCGCAGCGGCTCCCGCGACAAAGCCCTAGCCAGGGATTCGGCACATTTCCTGTGGAAATTGCAGGCCCTGTTCCGCGTTCTGGAAACTTCGCGCGGGACAGGGCTTCTGTCTTTTCCGCTGCCGTTCTACCATGCGAGCACGCAACATGTTCCTTCACCTTCGACGCTATGCCATTGCTTTCTTTGCATGCGCTTCATTTCTTGCGGCCCCCGGCCTTTCCCAGCGGTCCATTCAAACTTCTCCCGACATTCGTATAAGTGTGGATCGCGTGAGCGTTGGGGTCCTGGTCACTGACTCACGCGGACAGTTCGTCGGAGGCCTCCGCCGCGAAGACTTCCGCGTATTCGACGACGGCGTCGAGCAGCCCGTCACGGATTTTCTGAGCGTGGACGAACCAGCCCAAGTACTTCTCTTGATTGAAGCTGGTCCGGCCGTGTACTTCCTCGAGGGCGGCCACCTTCAGGCTGTCCGCACCCTGCTCGAAGGTCTCTCACCAGGCGATCGCGTGGCCATAGCTCGCTACAACCAAGCCGCTGAGCCCCTGCTTAATTTCACGCCAGACAAATCCGCCGCCGCGGGCTCGCTGGA
Source organism: Candidatus Acidiferrum sp. (assembly GCA_049800195.1). Classification (GTDB taxonomy): domain Bacteria; phylum Acidobacteriota; class Terriglobia; order Acidiferrales; family UBA7541; genus Acidiferrum. The sequence goes on along the minus strand of JBARJI010000125.1, from coordinate 9,260 downwards.
TGAGTTGCGTTTTAATCTCGGGTTCGGGCAGTTGAATCTCGCTTCCAGTCTAGCCGCCGCTCTGGATTGGCTGGCGCGGGTTCCTGGCAAGAAATCTCTTGTCCTACTTTCCACAGGCGTTGACACTTCTCCACCGGCAGCCGTGCAAAATCTGCTTGCCCGCTTGAAATCCACGGACGTGCGCGTGTTGGCTGTTTCTCTAAGCGGCGGGCTGAGCGCTTCCAAACCCGTCGGAAGGAAACGATCGAAGAAAGATCAAGTCGTTCCAGAAAAAACCCAAGACATTGACGAAGCCCTGGCCCAAGCTGATGTTGAGTTGAAAGCCATTGCGCAGGCCAATGGCGGCCGCGCCTACTTTCCCGCAACCACCAAAGATTTTGCGGCGGTCTTCGCGGAGATCGCGCAACTGGTACGCCACGAATATAATCTAGCCTTCGTCCCACCAGCCCATGACGGAAAAATCCACTCGATCGACGTCCGCGTCGTGGACTCTTCGGCCGCGAAATCGTTGAATTCCGCTTCCGAGCAGGTTTCTGTTCCAGACTACCGCGTCGACCATCGGCAGGCTTACGTCGCCCCAGCACCCCAGCAGCCATAGGGCACGAGTCGTTGTGCTGGTGGTTTCCGCTAAATACTATGTGGTTTGGTAATCTCGACGAAATGCTACTCGAACTGCTTAAGCGTCTTCGCCATCCCGGACAATTTCTCATTCATCAGGGCGAAGACGGTGCCGGCCTCAAACGTGCCGTCACCATCGCGCCGCCCGGCTGCGGCCTTCGTCAAAATCTCAATTCCTTGTTCGACTCTGCTCACGGGCCAGATATGAAACTTCCCCGCCGCCACCGCATCCATCACATCCTCCCGCAGCATCAAGTCCTCGACGTTTGACTCTGGCATCAGGACGCCTTGTGTCCCGGTCAATCCTTTGATCCGGCAAACATCAAAAAATCCTTCGATTTTTTCGTTGATTCCGCCAATGGCCTGAATGTCGCCTTGTTGGTTCATCGAACCTGTCACGGCGATGTCTTGGCGGAGCGGAAGTCCAGAAAGAGCCGATGTCAGCGCATAAATCTCGGTCGAACTCGCGCTGTCTCCATCTACTCCCGAGTACGATTGTTCGAAGCAGATGCTCGCCGCCAAAGACAACGGCTTGTCCTGCGCAAAGAGGCTCCGCAAATACCCCGCGATAATATGTACGCCTTTATCGTGAAACCTCCCGCTCAAGTTTGCTTCGCGCTCGATGTTGATGATCCCGGCTTTGCCGAGGGCCGCGGACGCCGTGATTCGCACCGGCTTGCCAAAGGAATAACCGCCAATTTCCAGCACGCTCAGGCCATTCACTTGCCCTACGCGCTCGCCCGTCACATCCACGAGCAGCGTTCCCTCTTCGATCATCTCGCGTATGCGCGTTTCGATCAGGTTGTGGCGCTCCATCTTGGAAGCCAGGGCGCCTCGCACGTGTGCCGCGCGCACCACCGTTTCTCCCGCGGCTGCGGCCGCGTAATGCGCCTCGCGCGCAAGATCCGCGATATCCACAAACCGCGCCGTCACTTTATTGCGTCGTCCCGCCTTGCGAACGCCGTACTCGAGCATCGCTGCAAATGCCCCGCGGTCGAACGGATAAAGTCCCTCTTTTTCGGAAAGGGTGCGCAAGCGTCCCGCATACTCGGCGATGACGCCGTCGCTCATGGGCATCTCTTCATCAAATTCCACGCGTACTTTGAAAATCTTCTGAAAGTCTTCCTCGTACTCGTAGAGCATTTCATATAGCTGCCGGTCGCCGATCAGAATCACCTTGACGTTGATCTCGACTGCTTCCGGCTTCAGCGCGCTTCCGCCGAATGGATAGAACATCTCGAGAGGCTGAATCTCCAGCCGATTGTGATTGAGCGTGCGCTTCAGGGCTCGCCAAACGCCAACCTCGGACAAGGCCTCGAGCGAATACATGATCAAGAATCCGCCGTCGGCCCGCAGCAAAGAGCCGCCGCGTAAATCCATGAAGTCGCTGGTCCACCCTCCTCGCGTGTCATAGGCCCGCTGAATCGTGCCAAACAAATTGGCGTAAGTGGGGGTGGTCTCGAAAATCACTGGCGAGGCTTCCTCATCGCTGTGCGCCAGAATCACGTTTACGCCATACACACGGAACGGGTCGCGCTCCGGCCCGCCCGGTCCAGGCATTTTCGGCAAACCATCGGGTGCATCTCCCTCCGTCTCTCCCTCGCCTTCGCGCTCTTTGAAAGGATCGAGATTATCCAGGAGGTGATGCCGGACCTCCTCGAGATATTCGGCGACGTTCGCGCCAGGATATTTTTCTTTCAATTCCTCTATGACGCCATCGACTAAAACCGATGCGGCTTCTTGTTCCAGATAACTCAGCTCGCTGGCCAGCTCACGCGATAACGTCAGCGTCTTCCGGTAGACGACCGTAAACTCCTGACGGAACTGCTCGTACTTTCGTTCGATGTCTTCGGCAACAGACGATTCGAGCTTTCCTTCGTGAACCATCTTCGAGATGTCCTCGATCGGCACCATCTGCCCTTCCAGGACAGGAAAAATCTCCGGCAGGGCCACGGCGCCCACTTGCATGTGCCCCAGTGCAAACTGTTCCCGCGCGATTCGCCGCGTGAAATCGTCCATCAACTCTTTTTCGCGCACTGTGAAGCGCTCGACAATCCGCCCCTTCTGTCGCTGGAAGGGCTCGCCTTCAAAAACTTGTGGAATGCGCCGCCGCAGAAAATCAATTCCCGCTTGCATGTCTTTCTTGAAGGCGTTGGCTTGCCCCCGCGGAAGCGAGAGCAGTCTCGGACGGTCGGTAATCTTGAAATTGTTGACGTAGCAACGGTCCAGGGAAGGCTTTGTCGGCGGGTGCAAATCTTCAATCATTTTGGCGATCGTCCCGCCCCGGCTCGTACCCGCCAAGCCACACACAAACACGTTGTAACCCGGTGCTGATAGTTCGACGCCCATCTTCAGGGCTCGCAGCGCGCGCTCTTGGCCGATGAACCCCTCGCGCAATTCCGCCTGGGCCGTGGTTTCAAACGGTATGCGCGCGAGCTCACACCGCCATCGCAGCTTCGTGGATGGAAGCTCCGCGGGAGCTGAAGCGGTTTTTAGGCTATTGGAACTCATCCGAGCCGGGTACTCTAGCACACCCCTGCCGCGTCGACCGTAGTTTCGCCCGCCACGTTTCCCAGCATGAAAGGTTAGCTGCCCGCATTGGAGCGATTGCCCGCCCTCGCCTAACTCTTGTCTCACCCGCGCTGGCTCTTGTCAGCCTTCGGTTCTGCCACGCCTTTCATGCGGTTTTCGCCGCCAACTGGTCCCGATATTCCATGTACACCCGGAACACTCCCATCGCGGCCGCCACTATCGTCGGTCCAATCACCAGCCCCAGTAGCCCGAATGCCTCCAAACCGCCCAACACCCCAATAAAGAGGAGTAATTCGTTTAGTCTGGTCCTGTTCCGCAGCAGCAAAGGCCGTATGATATTGTCCGCGACTGTCGACACGCCTCCGCAAATCACGAGCACAAGCAATGCTTTTCCCCAATGGTCGCTAAACAACAGCCAAAGTGCTGCCGGACCCCAGATCAGCGCGGAGCCGACCACCGGCACGAGAGAAAAAAAGGCGATCAGCACTCCCCAGAAAAGAGGCGCCGAAATTCCCACCAGCGAGAAAGACACACCTCCCAGAACTCCCTGAATTGCCGCCACCAGCAGTCCCACCGCTACGCTGGCAAAAATCAGCTCTTTCGATTCCTCCAGCATGTCTACCTGGATCTCCTTATCGAACGGCAGAAGATGGCGAACCCCACGCACTATCGCATCGCCATCGCGAAACATGAAAAACAACGCAAAGATCAAAATGAACAAATCCACGAAGAAAGTGACCAGATTTCGAACCAGTCCTGCGAATTCTGCGCCTACAAAGGATGCAATTTTCTCTGCTGCTTGCCGCAGCGGGTCCGAGATATTCATGGCTTGCCAGGATTCGGGCAGGCGCAAGCGAACCCACTCCTCCGCTCGCAAAGTCAGACCTTCACTTGGACCCTGGCCGTGTACCGCCAGCGCGCTCTGTACGCGCGCGGTAGCATCCAAGGCTTCGCGCGCGGTGAAAACCAAGACCACCAGCGCCGGGACGATGAGAAGCAGTGTTACCCCCAGCGTGCTGGTCATCGCCGCGGCCGTGGGCTTCATTCTGCGCAGCAGCTTTTCGTGAAGAGGGTAGAAAAAAATCGCCAGTACCGCCGACCACGCGAGCGGCACCAGGAACGGCTCGACGATCAGAAACACGAAATATCCCAGAAGCAAAATTGCGCCGTACGAGAGCACAGTGGTTAACTGGCCACTGGTGGTTGTGTTCGAGGACGTGACGGGTTTCATGCGCGGTATATAATCTCTCAGACCCTTGCGATCCAGGTTTCTCTCGGCCAGTTGAGCAAACCAACTATGGCGTCGAACCCCACTCCGCTATCTGCCTACCAACTTCGACTCCTTGCTGTACTTGCTTTGATCAACTTTGTCAACTTCGCCGACCGGCAAGTCGTTGTGCCACTTCTTCCTCTCCTCCGCCAGCAGATGAACGTGACAGACGCGCAGCTTGGTTCCCTGCAGACTTGGCTGCTCGTTGTTCTAGCGGTCGCCAGCGTGCCCTGTGGTCTCTACGCTGACCGATGGAGCCGCACGCAGATCATTGCCGCGGGCGTCGCTTTTTGGAGCATCGCAACCATTGCGTGCGGCTTTGCCTCTTCGTTCATGCTTTTGCTCGTTGCCCGCGCCTTGATCGGCGTCGGCGAGGCCGCCTACGCTCCCGCTGCACAATCCATGATTACCGATTCTTTTCCTTACCAGCGACGCGCGATGGCTCAATCCATTTTTGCATCGGGCATGCTCCTTGGCGGCGCCGCGGGGCAGGCCTTTGGAGGCATCGTGGGCGAAGCCCATGGATGGAAATATACGTTCATCATTATTGGGCTGATTTGCATGATTCCGGGGCTCTTCGTCATCAAGCTGCCCGAACCCCCGCGCAGGCCGCGTTCTGAGGTGGTGCCCATCTCCAGCCTCCTAAGTGTGCCTGCTTACCTAGCGATGATCGTCGCTGGGACCTGTATTACTTTTGCCAGCGTCTCGCTTCTCACCTGGGGCATTGATTTTGCCGTCAACTACAAGGAATTCAGTCTTCGCGAGGCGGCTTTGTCTCTCGCCGTGGTGGCTCTGCTCTCTCTCGTCTTCGGGGTACTCACCGGAGGCTTTCTCGCCGACCGTCTCCAGAAAAAGTTTTGCTATGGCCGAATCATTGTCATTGCCGCCGCCTTGTTGTTGGCCGCTCCTTGTGTCCTTCTCGCCATTCAGTCTGACGATAAGGGCGTTTTTCTCGCGGCCCTCTTCATCGGCGGCTTTTTCATGTCCTGGTATCACGGGCCGGTCACCGCTGTTTTGCATGACCTCACACCGCAACGCGCTCACGCCACTGCCATCGGCGTCTACATGTTCGTCACACAACTCTTGGGAGCTTTGGGGCCACAGCTTGTTGGAAAAATCTCGGATGCCAGCGACCTTCAGCTTGGTCTACAGGTTGCCGTCGCCGTCATGGTGGCCGGCTCTCTCTTAATGTTTCTCGTGATCTATTTTGTTCGCCGGGATGGCCTGCATCACCCTCGGCTCGCCGCTTTCCGTGTCGAGCACGGCGATTAAACACTCCGGCGGCGCGCCAGCCACAAGTGGCGACTTACTTGATTCCCACCTGCTGGATGAGCCTCAGAACGTCCTCTTCTGTCACGTCATACAGAGGACGCTCATCTTCTTCTTCAAGTCTCTCCCGCAAATACTCCGCGGCAACAAAACTCGCTTCGCGGTCCGTTAAGTCGCGTCCAGTTTTTTCGCGGAATTTCACGAAGGCTGTGTGCGCCAATCCCACCACGCGTGCCACGCCATCGACATAAAACTTGGTATCGATCGTGTCGCTGTGCCGCGTCGCTACTCCATTCCACATGTGCGAAAACCGGCACTGATATACTTGTCCCCTCAGTTTGGAGGTCACTTCAAACGCGCCCACAAACAAGCTCATCGCTCCATTGTTCGCCAATACCGGCCGTGTTGTCACAAGTCTCCCTCTTCTTTGCTTCTTTGCTTTTTTGCTCTTCCTATCTGCTCGCCGCCGTCGCCGTCTCCGCGTGCGAGTAACTCTGTATCGCCGCCGCCACTCCGGCCCCTGCTGGCGTGCGGAACCCTTGTTCGCCCAACACCTTCTCGAGAGCGGATAGAAACAAGAGCACATTTGGCTTCTGGCTGCAATGTCCCATCAACCCCACACGCCAGATCTTGCCTTTCACCGGACCAAACCCACCCGCAATCTCGATATTAAATTCATCCAACAGTTGATTCCTCACCTTCGCATCGTCGATCCCATTCGGGATCACCACAGCCGTTACCGTCGGGAGCCTGTCCGCCGGATTTTTCACAAGCAACCCCAACCCCATCGCCTCAATGCCTGCGATCAAGGCCTGCTGATTCACCCTGTGACGCTCCCATCGCGCTTCCAAACCTTCTTCCACCACGATCCGCATCGCCTCCCGCAGGGCATATATTAAGGATATGGGCGGCGTATGGTGGTATAGCCGTTCCTTTCCCCAATAATTCATCGCTGTCGTCAGATCGAAGTACCAGCTTTGTACCTTCGTTTTCCGTTTGCGAAAGACTTCCTCCGCTGCGGAGCTTACCGTGATCGGCGACATTCCCGGAGGGGCGCTAATGGCCTTCTGCGAACCACTGAAACAGATATCGATCCGTTCTCGGTCGACGTTCAACGGCACTGCCGCCAGTGATGCCACCGTATCTACCACCAAGAGCGCCCCCAATTCGTCGGCGACTTTGCGGTAAGAATCCAGCTTCGTCACCACGCCCGACGAAGTTTCTCCGTGCGCCAATCCGATCATCTTGATCTTTTTGCCCTTGCCCGCGCGCCGAACATCCTCGGCATCCACAGGCAGCCCGTACGGAGCCTCAACCTTAATTACCTTCGTCGTTGCTCGCGACGCAATCTCAAACATGCGGTCGGAAAAGACTCCGTTTACGGCCACGATCGCCTCATCGCCCTCTTCTAGCGTGTTCAGCACCGATGCTTCGATCCCGCCGGAACCCGACGCTGAAAGAGGCATCGTCAGACGGTTCTCCGTCTGAAAAATCTGCCGCAGCAAAATCTGCGTCTCGTCCATGCAGCCTTTGAACCACGGGTCGAGGTGCCCTACCAAAGGTGCTGCCAACGCCCGGTATACTCGCGGGTCTACCGACGACGGCCCCGGCGTGAGCATCAATCGGGAGGGAGGATTGAGTTCGCCAACGTGTTGCGTCATTTTCTTTGCCTTTCTTTTTCTCGCACTGGACTATCGGAGGCGCTCCCAAACCGGTCACGGCTGCATTCTTCAGGTGACTTTCGAGACGGCACCGGGAACCATGATTTTCGCCCAACGCCCCTACCATCGCAACCGACAATTTGGCCTTAGCCCTCGCCCGCAATCAAGCTCACGTCGCTACTTTCACCTGCGTCCAGCCACCCGTAAGATAGAGGAGTGCCACAAACGCCGATGCGTACACGCCAATGAAAGGCCCCATAAAATGCAGCAGCAACCCTGCATTCAGAACCATCGTCGCCGCACATAGCAACACAATTCGCCCGCTCTCCTTCAACCCGCTCGCCACCACCGCGATAACTGCCAGAGCCAACATCTCAGCTCCGAACCCCAGCCAGCAGGCTTTCAACATCACATCCAGCGGCGCTTTCATCCCACTGCCCACGATCATCTTATCCAGATTCCTGATTCCAATAGAATGCCCAATCCCCGTCAAAAACAAAATCACGCTGCCTGTCCACGTCAACAATCGTCCCGATTTCATTCCCTATCCTTTTCTCAAACTTCCTGCTTCAAAGCTCGCGGCCGCCCCGGATTGTACGACACCTCATCCCGCATTGGTATTTCTCGCAAGGTTCCAAGCTCCTCATACACTGTTTCAGGCTGGCACAGTTACTCTCTTGTTCTATCCACTTCTCCTGTTGCTCTATCTGTCTGGTAATCTCCGCGAAACGAACGCATACTCTGGTAAGAAGGGCACACTTCGCAGCTGCCGCGCCAAGCGCGTGATGCTTCACAAAGGTAGAGGCTGGACCTTGCAATGTCTGGAAAGAAAATTCTAATCGTCGAAGATGAAAACCTCCAGCTCACCGCTCTTGCCCGTCGGCTCAAGTCTGCCGGATTCGACATCGCGGCTGCACGCGACGGCTTGAGCGCCATCAGCACCGCTCGCAAGGAGCAGCCAGACCTCATCCTTCTCGATCTCGGCCTGCCCGCTGGTGACGGTTTCGTCGTCTTGCAACGCCTTCAAATGCTCATCAACACAAACACCATCCCCATCATCGTGGTTAGCTCGCGCGACCCAAAGGGCAATCGCGATGCGGTCGTCAAAGCGGGCGCCATCGCTTATTTCCAGAAGCCGGTCGACGTCGACGCCCTCCTTAAAGCCATCCACGAGGCCCTGGGCATCTCCCTACCCGATCCTCCGCCGCATTCCCCGCCTCCTACGTCTCCGCCCGCTTAATCCTAAGCCTCGCCCCTTCACGAACTGATTCCCTTGCATGTTCCGGGTCACAAAGAAGTGTGATTCGCAACACAGCCACTTTCACCGGCCAAACGTATTTTGGGACTTGAAGGCTGTTACCAACCCATCGCGAGGTGCTCCAACCATGTACATCGTATTTAAACAACTTGAGAACGGCGAATTCGCTCATGTGGCGTCTCGCGACGATTTCGAGCAAGCATCCCAACTCGCCCATGGACTTAACGCCGAATGGCCCGGAAAATATGAAGTTCGGGATTCGAGTAGTGGTGTAGTCAGTTACATATTTTCGGCGCGCCGCAACGTCGAAACCGAGATTGGCGTCAATCAGCTCGGAGGACCGCATGTCTCCACGCACAACTTTTCTTAGCAAGCTGCTTGGGCTCTATTTCCTTCTCGCCGGATTCGCGATGCTTTTGCACAAGCAAGTAATTGTGGACACGGTCGTAGCGCTAGTTCACAGCGCCCCGTTGCTGTTCTTCATCGGCATCGTCGCGCTGCTCGCTGGGCTGGCCATGATTCTTAGCCAATCGGGATAGGGGAGACGGTTGCCCGTCCTCCCCTCCCACACGACCGGACATGCGGGTCCGCATCCGGCGGTTCGGCGGGTTGAACTAACCATGAGCCGTGAGCTCGGGAAGTCCGAGCGAGG
>JBARJI010000124.1:0-121026 GCA_049800195.1 Candidatus Acidiferrum sp. | reverse complement strand
TTCGCCTCGCTCGGACTTCCCGAGCTCACGGCTCATGGTTAGTTCAACCCGCCGAACCGCCGGATGCGGACCCGCATGTCCGGTCGTGTGGGAGGGGAGGACGGGCAACCGTCTCCCCTATCCCGATGAAGAGAGTGAATAGTGAATAGAAACCGCGAACTACGAGGTAGAGGAGGTAGTTGAGGTAGAGGAAGTAAAGGAAGTAAAGGAAGTAAAGGAATAGAGGAGAGGATCGCGCCGCGGATGGCGATCTAGTGTGGGGGCGAGCTAAGGAGCGGAGAGGCGAGGGATTAGCAGATGGAAGAAGGCGGCGGAATCGGAGTGCAGGCAAACTTGGGCGTTGGGAGGGCCGGGTTCGGGGCGGGTGAAGCCTTTGTCATCGACGACGATGTGCATGGGTTGCGCGGGGCAGATAGTGGGGTTGAGGATGTAGGCGATGGTCATGGGATCGAAGAGCGTGGGAGTTTGCTGGCCCCATTCGTGGTAGAGGAGAGTCAGGGCGTCGGTGAGCGGGGTGGCTTGGCGGAAGAGGTAGGCGCGTTTTGCTTCGTCGAGTTTTAGCTGGGTGGAGTCGAGGGGCATGACGTAGAGGGGGACGCCGGAGAGGAAGAGTTTTTGGGCGGCGGGGATGTCGTTGATGATGTTCCACTCGGGGCTGGGAGCGGGACCAGGGCAGATGCCGATTTCGCTGTAGCCGCAGTAGATGGAGCCGCCCATCATGACGACGCGCTTGAGCTTGAGGAAGGTTTGCGGGTCCTTGTCGATGAGTGCGCCGACGTTCATGAGCGGGCCGATGGCGACTAGCGTGATTTCGTTGGGATAGCGGCGGATTTGGTCGAGGATGAAGTCGATGGAGTTGGGATGAGAGGATTTGGCAAAGTGGCCGCCTTCGCCGTAGCGGCGCTGGGACATGGGGTTGGTAGTGTGGGTCGGAGTGCCGGCGAGGATGGGGATGTCGGAGCGGCCGGCTTCGCCGAGTACGCGGTCGAGGATTTTGGCGCGGGCTTCGGTGTCGCCGAAGGTGGTGGAGATGCCGAGGATTTGGAGTTCGGGGCTCTTGAGGGCCAAGGCGACGGCGAAAGCGTCGTCGATGTCGTCGCCGATGTCGGTGTCGATGATGACTTTTTCGGACGTGGTTGATACTTGCGCAGGTTTTTGTGTCTGCGCAGCCGAAACAGGGCCAATGAACATTGAGAGTAGAATGGCCGCGATTGAGTAATGTACCTTCGCCCCCGGCGCCCATTCTGGCTGAAGCGGAGGGCGATTCGAGCAATCTGTGGATCTCCTCCCGAAAGAGAGTCTACCGCGGAGCAGGCGCAGGCAATCCGTGATTCTCGGAAATCCCGTTTCTATCTTTGGCGTGATGTACGACTCCTCGTCGTGGCTCGGTTTTCCATTGCTCGACTACTCAGGACTTGCCCCGTCCAGCTACAGCCGCTAAATGGCATTTCGGAATTTACACAGCCTGCTCCGGTTTCGAGGCTGGCGCGCAAGTCTCTTTCTTGACGGGCGTGAAGTAGAGCCAACGCAGCAGAACATACCATACTAAAAGAAGTAAGAAGAAGCTGACGAATTCGGGCAATGCATATCTGAGCAGCACGAGAGGGAAAGTGGTCGTGCGCGGACCGATTTCCCGATATTCATTTCGCCCAAGCCAGCCTGAAACAGGCCAAGTGAAGACGTTCACGAGGTGAAAAATGCATTGGGCGAGCACGTACCCCAGAGCAATAGCACCAATATAGCTTTCCACCAGAGCTCGCTTCAGCCGTTCAAACATGGTTCCTCCTGGCTAAATTCGCACGGTATTTGCTCAAGCTGCGGAGCGGCCCCACACCATACACCCATCGGGACAGAAGCCAGGCTGCGGCGAGGCTCATAGAAGCATTAAAAAGATAGAAGCCCGTGGCGATCCACATGAGGCGGTCAACGCGAGTGAGTGTAGGAGAAAAGTAAGGAATATCGAGAATCGCCACCGCAGTGAACAAAAAACTAGCGGCAACGGAAAGTGCGCCCCACAGGGCTTTGGCTGCCAATTCGAGGGACCAAAGAAGAAGCACCGCAATGGCAACGGCTGAGATGTGGGAGTCAGCCAAGAATTCGCGCAACGAAGTTTTCACACATTCACCGTTGGCTTGCATTTTCGCAGGTTAGCTAACTTTAGCAAATGAAAGTCTTGTGCGCGTTTCTCACCCGCAGTGGACGTAATAACGCGAAAACTGGACAGTGATCCTTAACCCGGAGCTTGCACCTGTGTTCTTCCCTACAATCTGGCTTTATAATCGCTGGCATGGACAACAAACAGATTGCACGGATTTTGCGCGAGACGGCGCAACTATTGGAAATAGATGGGGCGATTATTGGGCGGTACCGGAGCTATGAGAAGGCGGCGGAATTGATCGATGGGCTGCCGGAATCGATCGAGCAGCTTGTGACGCAGCCGGAGAAGCTGGAAGAATTGCCGGGGATTGGCGAGCGGATGGTGGAACATCTGCAGGAGATTGTTAAGACCGGGGATTATTCGCTGCGGAAGAAGCTGCTGAAAAAATATCCGGCGACGATTTTGGATTTGCTGCAACTGCAATCGCTCGGACCGAAGAAAGTGGCGTTTCTGTGGTCTAACTTCAAGGCAGGGACTGTGGCCGATGTGGAGAAAGTCGCGAAGGAAGGGAAACTGCGCGATTTGCCGGGATTTGGTGAGAAGAGCGAGCAAAACATTTTGAAAGCGATTGAGGTTTTCAAGAAATCGACGGGGCGGTTTCACATCAATACGGCGGAAGACGCGGCGACGGCGATTATTGCGCACATTGGGAAGGCGGGAAAGGCGGTGGAGAGCGTAACGCCGGCGGGATCGCTGCGGCGGGGAAAAGAAACGGTGGGAGATTTGGATTTGCTGCTGACGCTCGGTGAGGGACATACGTCGCAAAAACATGTGGATGCGCTGGCGAAGCACATTCTCGAATACCCCGGAATCGACCAGACGCTAGCGCACGGGGAGAACAAAGTTAGCTTCACGCTGGAGAATGGGCTGCAGGTGGATGTGCGTTTGCTTGAGAAGGAGAGCTTCGGAGCGGCTCTACTGTACTTTACCGGGTCGAAAGAGCATAACGTGGCGCTGCGCGGGCGCGCCAACGAGATGGGGTTGACGTTGAATGAGTATGCGCTGGCGACCCTGAAGGGAGAAAAACCAGTTGCGCGGCGCACGGAGGAAGAAATCTACGCGAAGCTGAAGATGGAGTACGTTCCGCCGGAGCTGCGCGAAAACACGGGGGAGATCGCGGCAGCGGAAGCGCACAAGCTGCCGCACTTGATTGGATTGAAGGACATGAAGGGCGACTTGCAAATGCATACGACGGCGAGCGATGGGAAGAATTCCATCGAGGAAATGGCTGATGGGGCGCGAAAGCTGGGGCACCAGTACATCGCGATTACGGATCACTCGAAAGCGGTTACGGTGGCAAATGGGCTGGATGAAAAGCGCATGGCGGCACACATCAAGAAGATTCACGCGGCGAGCGATAAAGGTTTGGGAATTGGCGTGCTGGCGGGGGCCGAGGTCGATATTTTGAAGGATGGTTCGTTGGATTATTCGGACGAACTGCTAGCGCAGTTGGATGTGGTGGTGTGCTCGATCCACTCGTATTTCAATTTGGAGCGGGCGGCCATGACGGAACGGATGCTGGCGGCGATCGAAAATCCCTATACGCAGATTATTGCGCATCCGACGGGACGGCTGCTCCTGCGGCGCGATCCCATCGACTACGACATGGAGAAAGTGCTGGCGGCTTGCGCTAAGCACGGAGTGGCCATGGAGTGCAATTCGTACCCCGACCGGCTGGATTTGAAGGACGTGTATTTGCGGATGTGCAAGGACCGCGGCGTAAAGGTCGTGATTTCAACAGACTCGCATAACACGGCGAATCTGTCGTTGATCCGCTATGGCGTGACGATGGCGCGGCGCGGTTGGCTCGAAAAACACGATGTCATCAATACCCTGCCGACGGAGCAGTTCCTGGAGGCGCTGCGCGCCAAACCGGGCGTCGCGAAACACCTACCTGCAGCTCATAAGCGGGCCGCTGCCCGGCGTTGACGATGCCAGGAGCCTTGAGCCACGCCAAGGAGGGGTAAACTCTTCCTCTAAACGTCAATGCTGACTCTTACTGTCGGGGATATTGATTTTCGCCGCTCACTACGAATTGTCCTCTGTTCGAGGATTGTTAGCCTACATTCGCTGCGAGCCACGAAACGCGCTTGCTGTAGCAGACTCCGGGGGACCTAGCGCTGAGGCGCGAATTTGGGCCAGTGCGGTTCTATGAATCGGAGGAAGTCCCATGCCCAAAGAGAAGAAGCCTGTTGATCCAACGGATGAGCCCGAAGAGATTGACCCGGCCGTTAAGGAGGTGATGGAAGAACACACCAGGGCGGTTAGCGGGCGCGGGCCAAGTGTCGCCAAAGAGGCGCAAAGAAAGAGGGCGATCGTCAAAGCCGCGATGAATGCTATTAAGACTAGAGACGAGAGAGCGTTCAGCGCGGAGCTGCGGCGCGCCGACGTGAAGGAGGGTTCACCCAAGTGGAAGAACGCTTGGGAGATTTACCGTTCGGCTTCCGGCCTGCGTTAGCGCCTATTTTTTGGATATCTTTGATCCGCCGGTCTTGCTCTTCTTCAGGGAACTTCTGAAGAGAGGCGTACATGATCTCCGCAATTGCCTCGGCGGCCTTCTTCTGTTTTGTGTGGAGGCTCATAGTCCTAGCTGAACAAGTTTAGCAGCAAGTAAGGGACGCGCTCAAGTTTTGTTACCCTTCTTGAGATCCAAGAGGTAAGCGTGCCTCTCGGGGGCAGGGTCGGGCTTCCTCAGACCGAATGGGGTTGGCTGCCGTCTATAGGGAAGGCTTAGCGAGGTGGAGGGTATGTTCCTCACGAGAAAGGGAACATTTTGAAACTTGGCGTCGTACCTACCTTAGAACCATGCTGGAACGTGCTTTTACGGAGGCTTATAGCCATGAGACTATTTCACGACCGCACCGCCGCCCTTCGTTTGGGGATTGCCTGTGCTGCTGCCCTGCTCGCTGTGGCAGCCCTGGCGCCGCGTGCCAGTGCCGAAGACTGGAACAAGAACTACACCATCTCGGGGCGTGCCAACGTGCATGTCGATACGAATGACGGCAGCGTGCGGGTAACCACGGGCGACTCGAAGACCGTGCAGTTTCACGTGGAGTACGAGGGCTATGAGCTGAACAGCAACCTGCATATCGAATCGAAGCAGGAAGGCGACACGGTCGAGCTGATAGCGCGGACTACAAGCCATTGGGGGTTTTCGTGGGGTGGGCACGGCAGGCGGCTGCATATTGATGTGCTCATGCCGCAGGAAGCCGATCTGGACGCGCATACGGGAGACGGCTCGGTGGAGGCGAATTCCATTCACGGAAGGGTGAGCGTATATACCGGCGACGGGTCGGTGCGGGCCAACACGTTGACGGGAACGATCGATCTGCACACGAACGACGGCAGCATCACCGTGGATACGCTGAAGGGCTCCATTCGGTTGCACACGGGGGATGGGTCTATTGAGGCTCGGGAGCTCGACGGGACGCTGGATGCGGACAGCGGGGATGGCCACGTAAGGGTCGCGGGACGGTTCGACGGGCTGAATATCAAGAGCGGCGACGGGAGCGTGGACACGCAGGTCCTTCCAGGGTCAAAGATCACCTCCAGCTGGAGCATAAGAACAGGGGATGGCAGCGTGGACTTGGCTCTGCCGGGAGACATTCAGGCGAATATTGACGCCAGCACGGGCGATGGGCACATCAGCGTGGGCTTGCCGGTGACGGTCGAGGGAACGTTTAGCAACTCGCAGCTCCATGGAAAGATGAATGGCGGTGGGCAGTCGCTAACGATTCATACGGGAGACGGGTCTATCCGGTTGAGCAAGGCTTAGGAATTGGTCGGCGGGAGAGCCGCCGAATGCTAGAGGAGGGCTTTGATTTGAGAGGTGTGATTGGGAAGGGTCGGCTGGGTACTATAACCGGCAAAATGTCCCTTCTTAGCGACACTTGTCCTGGCCAGGCGACATAATTTTGCAGTCGATCTGTGTATCTAATTGAAAAGAGATAGGTTGAGTTTGGAAGCTCTATTGCCCTTCCATTCCGTGTTCCAGAAGGGAGCACTCCGTGGTCGTGGTGATTCTAACCTTTGCCTTGGTAGCCCTGGTGGCGCTGACGATAGCCAGCTCGATTTCTTCGATGAACCGACACGGCCGCTTCTGACGGATTGCCCCCAGGTCCGCGCTGCACAAATCATCGCGTTGACACCGTGCTGCCATCCTGGTACCGCTTCCTTTCCCAATTTCGCATAGGCTCACTCTACCCTTTTGACGATGATGTGGCCTGGGGCATAATCGAGAACTTGGGAGCCAGGTCATTCCATGAATTGCAATCCACATAGAGAGATGCATCTTTGGCGGACCGTCGAGACGCGGATTTTCTTGAACCTCGGCGGACCGATTGTCACGGCGGGGGGATTGATTTTCGATGCGGCTTCGTGAGACGGGCATCTTCGGGCTCTTGAAGCGAAGACAGGAAAGGAAATTTGGTCTTACGAGCTGCCGGCCGGCGGACAGGCAACGCCGATGACGTATAGTATTGGGGGCAAGCAGTATGTGGTGATCGCGGCAGGCGGACACGGCAAATTGGGAACTAAGCAGGGCGATTACGTGCTTGCTTTTACGCTGCCTTAAGAGCTCGGAGAATCTAGCGAGATACAATTTGACGGTGCGTTCACAAAACTGGGGATGAGCGAGACTTCGCTTCGAGTGCAAGCAAAAGAGTCAAGGAACCAGTCGTTCTTCGCGAACGGCATGCTTATTGTCGTCGCGATAGCCGTAGCAAAGCTTCTGTTCCATTGCTATTTCAACAACCGCTACGACTACTTCCGCGACGAATTCGACTACATGGCGTGCGGCAATCACCTGGCCTGGGGCTATGTGGATCAGCCGCCGCTTATTCCCTTTTTGATTCACATTTGCCGAGCCGTGCTGGGAAGCTCGCTGCGGAGCATTCGGTTCATACCGGCGCTGGCTTCTTCCCTGTTGGTAGTGCAGACGGCGATCCTCGCGCGCGAGTTTGGAGGACGGCGGTTCGCGCTGCTATTGAGCGCGGTCACCATCGTGATTGCGCCCCAGTATCTCTCGAATGGCAGCCTACTCGGCACCAACTGCCTTGAGCCCAATCTGTGGATGGGCTGCGCCTACTTCGCCATCCTCGCGATCAAACGAAATGATCCTCGATACTGGCTGTGGTTTGGCGTCGTGGCGGGAACCGGCCTCGAAGAGAAATATTCGATCGCGCTTTTTGGCTTGGGCATAGTTATCGGGCTTCTGCTGACCGCGCAACGCCGCATGTTTCTAAACCTATGGATTTGGCTCGGCGGATTGGCAGCTTTCTTGATTTTCCTACCCAATCTGCTCTGGAACATTCACTATCACTGGCCCTTCATTCAGTTAATGCACAACATCCGGGCTGAAGGGCGCGATGTCGTGCTTCCCTTCCCGCAATACTCCCTTCAGCAGACGTTCTTGGTCGACCCGCTCACCGCTCCCATCTGGATTACTGGTCTGGTCGCATTCTTTGTGTCGGCACGTTTGAAGCCGTACCGCGTGCTCGGCTGGTGCTATCTGGTTTGCTTCACGGTGTTCTTTGTTCTGCACGGAAAGAATTATTATCTCGCTCCGATGTATCCGATGCTTCTCGCAGCAGGAGCAATGGTGATCGAGTCTGCCATTAACGGCAAAAGGGCCGAGGGCACGGAGACGTCGACCCTCGGCGCGAAGCGCAATCGCCTTGCTTGGCTGAAGCCGGCCATCGTGATCATTCTGCTGGCCAGCGGCGCGCATCTCGCTCCCGTGACCGTGCCCATTCTTTCGCCAGACAAATTCATTGCGTACATGAAATATCTGCCGATGAAGCTGCCGGTGATGGAGCACAGCCACGAGCGGGCGGTGTTGCCGCAGTGGTACGCGGATCAATTTGGGTGGAGAGAGATCGTGGCGGAGACGGCCAAGGCCTATTTTGAGCTCCCGCCGACGGACCGGCCTGGCTGCGGGATTTTTGCCCAGGACTATGGACAGGCCGGGGCCATCGATTTTTTTGGACCGCGATACGGTTTGCCGCCAGCGCTGAGCGGGCACCAGACTTACTGGCTTTGGGGACCGCGCGGATACTCCGGGAATTGTTTGATCGTGTTGGGGGATTCTAGGGAACGTCTAGAGCAGTTATTCGAACATGTAGACTATGTGGGAACTTCCGCGGACAATCCGTACGCGTTGGAGCGCGATATTTCAGTCTACATTTGCAGGGGAGCCAAATTCGGAACGTTGGCGGACATCTGGCCGGAATTGAAGAAGTGGCGTTGATGTTGATCCAATAGTGCTGGCATTACCGAGATGGCCGCGGGGCAGCGTCGCGCGAAATGCTTGCAAAGTGGTCCGTGGGAAGTGTTAAGAGCGGCAAGGGAGTGCTCGGCAAGATTGCGTTGCGCCGGACGGCCTGCGGCAGATAAACTTCCTGCATCATGAAACGTCCACTCGGATTTTTCGCCTTCGTCGCCGTTTGTATTCTTGCCGTGCCCTCTACGCGCGCGCAGCAGCCTAAATCAGTCTTCTACATGACACGTGAACCGAGCTCCGTTCGGTCATTTCTGGCGCATGCCGACAAAATCGACATTCTGGTTCCGACGTGGTACGCCGTGGATGCGAACGG
The DNA here is from genome assembly GCA_049800195.1 of Candidatus Acidiferrum sp. Taxonomy (GTDB): domain Bacteria; phylum Acidobacteriota; class Terriglobia; order Acidiferrales; family UBA7541; genus Acidiferrum. The sequence goes on along the minus strand of JBARJI010000124.1, from coordinate 112,275 downwards.
ACTGGTTTCTGGCGGGCCGAACCCGCTGGTGCTGGAGACCGCGCGCCAGCGACACGTTCCGGTGATGCCTATCGTGGCCAACGGGGATTTTGCGCAGGAGGAGTTTCATAAGCTGCTGAAGAATGCAGTGGCGAAACAGGCCATGATCGAGCGGCTGATTCGCGAGTGCAAAGAGAACGGCTATACGGGATTTCAATTCGATTTCGAAGACGTGCACTGGACGGACCGCGACGCGCTTTCGGACCTGGCTCGCGAAACCGCAGCCGCATTTCACAAGGAAGGATTGCAGCTTACGATTGCGACCGTGCCCAATGCGCCAGGGCAGCCGGGGGAAGGCGGTTTTTCCGCGTGGATTTATGAAAACTGGCGCGGAGCGTACGATCTGAAGGCGCTTGCGCAGTCCGTCGATTTGATTTGCCTGATGACGTACGACCAGCACACGCGGTGGACGGCGCCAGGGCCGGTAGCGGGGTGGGGGTGGACGACCGAAAATTTGGACTACGCGCTTAAGTCTGTGCCAGCCGAGAAACTTTCGCTGGGCATTCCCCTATACGGTTATCACTGGTTCGCGGGCACGCCTACCAAGACGGATGACAACTCCGGCTACAAGCCGAATCCTTCGGCGGAATACATCGGCACGGAAGACGCGTTGGATCTCGCGAAAGCTTACGGCGGACGTATCGAATGGGATCCCACGGACCGCACGGCATGGTTTTATTTTTATCGCGCGGACATGCGCGAGTGGATCTTCTTCACCGATGCGCGCACTTTCAACGAGCGCTACAAGCTAGTGAAAGAGCGCGGGCTTCAGGGATTTTGTTCCTGGGTATTGGGGACGGAAGACCCCGGGATTTGGGATTTATTGCCTACTCACAAATAATCTTCAACTTAGCGACCAACAAAACCTGGCATCCGGCACGCTGGTTCCTATTCGTAACTATGTGCAATCGCCGTGCGGCAACCACCGAACGCGCTAGGTGTAAAATGGCCTCAGAGGGATTTTAGCCTCTTGGGGTCCTGTCCTAAGTTAGCCTCTCACCGCCTTGTGCGGGTGTGCGCCGGTTAGTGCCCCACTCTACAAAATTGGGTGGTCCCAGCTCCGCCCTTGAAACATTCATCAAAGACGACAAGGGGGAACCGTGAAGCTGCATAACTCGATCATCCTTCGCAGCGGTCTTTTCGCAATGCTTCTCGTTTTTGTGGGGCACGACGCGTCTGCCGCGCCTCCCAGCAGGCTGGTCGTTAGCAACAATCCCGCGATTTGTCCGGCAGCCAAGTTCACGACCATCCAGGATGCTATTAACGCGGCCACGCCAGGCGATGAAATTGTCATTTGCAATGGCATCTATGCAGAACAGCTTTCGATCAATAAATCCCTGGATATCGAGGCCGATTCCGGCGCGTTCCTGGTACCCGCCTCGATTCAGCAAAACGCCATGAGCCTGGCCACGGGAGACGCAATTGCCGCGGCGGTGCTTGTGAGCGGGGCGACGAATGTTACGATCTCGGGCTTGACGGTCGATGGAATCAACAACGGAATCACAGAGTGCGCGCCACGATTGATCGGAGTTTACTTCCAGAATTCCTCGGGAAGCCTGCGACACGCGGCGGTCCGCAACTTCACCCTTGGGACTTCGTTGAATGCGTGCCAGAGCGGAACGGGCGTTTTTGTGGAGAGCGGCGGGGGGCAAACGTCGGATGTGGAAATCGCGGATTGTTCCATTCACGATTATCAGAAGAACGGCATCACCGCGAATGAATCGGGGACTACGGCACTGATTCACAACAACGTGGTGACAGGCATCGGGCCGACGACCGGCGCCGCACAGAATGGGATTCAAATCGGCTTTTCCGCAGCCGGGACGATTCGCAAGAACACGGTGGCGAATAATGTTTGGTCGCCGTGCACGGCTGTCGCGACTTGCGAGACGGTGGCGACGGACATTTTAGTGACGGAATCGGACAACGTACACGTCACGGACAATACAGCGGGGATCAGCCAAGTGGGAATATTCGTGGACGGCAACCGAGCAGAGGTGCGCGGCAATAAAGTATTTGCCGCGAGCGTTTTCGAAAATATTCGCGTTCAGGGGAACGGCAATCGCATTTTGCAAAACCACGTTTTCAATGGCGGCGATGCGGACATTTATCTGCAGGGCAACAATAATTCGATTTCGGATAATTCCATTTCCGAAGCGCCGGTTGGAATACTTGAAACGCAAGGGTCCACCGGCAATAGCTTTGCAACGAATGCATTTTTTAACGTGGGCGTTACAATACAGGACCCTGCTGCGAACAGCCTGAGCAAGCGAGTTGTGCCCGATCGATAGTTGTGGAGTTTTAGGAAAAACCAGCGGCGCCGAGTTGAGTCCTTGGAGCGTAGATTTATAAGATGCGGGCGGCATCGTGACTGGGCCTTGTACAATGCAGGGGAGCTCAGTCCGCCAAATGCCCAACCCCAAAACACACTCGCGCGGACTCATGCTGATCGCGACCTTCAAACTTTTGAAGGGGTTCGCGCTGCTGGCGCTTGGCATAGGGGCGCTGCGATTGCTCCACAAAGACGTGGCGGCAGTGGCGGATCACTGGATCAACGCGTTCCGCGTGGATCCGCACAACCGTTACATTCATTGGCTGCTTGCGAAAATGCCGATGGTGGACGACCGCAAACTGAAAGAACTGAGCGTCGGCACGTTCATTTACTCGGCGATTTTCCTGACCGAGGGCACGGGGCTGGCGTTTCACAAACGTTGGGCGGAATATTTCACGATTATCACAACGGCTTCCTTTCTGCCGCTGGAAGTTTACGAGATCGTCCGGCGCGCGACGGCGGCAAAGGAAGTGGCACTGGCGATCAACGTGGTGGTGCTGATTTACTTGGTTAGAGAGCTGCGCAAATATCCGAAGGCGCGGCTGCAGCACTGACTGGAACGGCGAGATTCTGCGGGAGACTAAAGAGCGCGCCCAGCGGCAGCGCCCGAGGCCCACGCCCATTGGAAATTGAAGCCGCCCAGATGGCCGGTGACGTCGACGACTTCGCCGATAAAAAACAGGCCGCGAACTTTGCGGCTTTCCATGGTCTTGCTGGAAAGTTCATCCGTGTCGACACCGCCGGCAGTGACTTCGGCTTTTTCGTAGCCCTCGGTCTCGGCGGGGACAAGGGGCCAGTCGTGAAGTTCGCGCTCGAGTTTTTCCAAGTCCTGATTGGTCCAGGATTGAGGGTGATGGAGCTCGAGCCAGCGATCGGCAAAGCGTTTGGGCAAGACGCCGAGGAACGCCGCGCGGGCGGCGGTGGGGTTTCTTGTCTTTGCGTCGCGGATGGATGAAGTAATCTGGAGATCGGGGGCGAGATCGATGCGCAAGGGCTGGCCTTTCTCCCAATACGAGGATATTTGAAGGATGGCGGGGCCACTTAAGCCGCGGTGGGTGAAGAGCATTTTTTCGCGGAATGACTGATGATCGGTTGAGACGGAGACCGCGGCGGAAACTCCGGCCAGATCGCAGTAGAGACGCTGGTCGTTTTTGGTGAGGACGAGCGGGACGAGAGCGGGCCTGGTTTTGACGATTTTCAATCCGAATTGGCGGGCGAGATCGTAGCCGAGAGACGTGGCGCCAATTTTGGGGATGGACAAGCCACCTGTCGCAACGACGAGGGCTGGGGCGAAAAAATCGTCACAGCCCGCGCGGACAACAAATTCCGTGCCGTGCTGGACCTCCTGGATTTTGATGTTCAGAAATATTGCGACGCCGGCCTCACGGCACTCGGTCTCCAGCATCGTCGTGATGTCCTGCGCACTGCGGTCACAGAAGAGCTGGCCCAACGTTTTCTCGTGGTAGGGGATGCGGTACTTTTCGACAAGGGCGATGAAATCGGCCGGGGTGTAGCGGGCCAGGGCGGATTTAGCGAAGTGTTCGTTGGCGCCGAGGAAATTCCCGGGGAGACAGTGGAGATTCGTAAAGTTGCAGCGGCCGCCGCCGGAAATGAGAATTTTCTTGCCAATGCGGTCAGAGAGTTCGAGGACGGCGACGCGTCGTCCGCGTTTGCCTGCTTCCGCGGCGCAGAGGAGTCCTGCGGCACCAGCGCCGAGAATGAGGGCATCAAAATTGCGAGTCAAATCAATCAACCTCTGCGCAGAAATCTGAACCTGGCGCCAGACCAGGCACGACAATGGCCCCGCACCTGGAAACTGTCGCCGCGTTCGTTCCTCAGGGTAAACTAAGAGCAGGAGAAGACCGAGAAATTTGGCTCCGATCATCAGCGCCCAAGGACTATCGAAACGATACGGGGCCGCACCACTCTTTAAGAATATCTCGTTCACCGTGTCCGAAGGGGACCGCATCGGTGTGATTGGCCCGAATGGATCGGGTAAGTCGACGCTGCTGGAGATGCTATGCGGGAAGATAAAAGCCGATAGCGGAGACGTGGCGGTTCGCAAAGGGACGAGACTTAGCTACGTCAAACAGATCTCCGAATTTGAGCCGGGAATCTCGATTCGATCGGTGATTGAAAACGCGTTAGAAAGAGCGCGCGCGCCGCAAGCGGAACGAGCGGGGCGTTCTGCGGAGACGCTGGGGCGGGCGGGATTTGTGGAACTGGAGACGCTCGCCGCGACGCTCTCTGGCGGCTGGCGAAAGCGGCTGGCCATCGCCGAAGCGTTGGTGCAGAACCCGGACATTCTGCTGCTGGACGAACCGACCAATCATTTGGATCTCGCTGGAATAGAATGGCTGGAAAAACTATTGCAGAAAGCCGCTTTTGCGAGCGTGGTTGTGAGTCACGATCGCTACTTTCTGGAAAGCGTTACAAACGAAATGGTAGAGATCGACCGCGCTTATGAAGATGGCGCGCTGCGTGTTAAAGGGAACTACAGCAGGTTTTTGGAAGCCAAGGAAGTGCACTTGCACGCGCAACGGAACCGACAGGAAGCTCTCGAGAACCGCGTACATACGGAGATCGAATGGCTGCGGCGCGGCCCGAAGGCGCGGGCGACGAAGGCGAAGGCGCGCATCGACAAGGCTCACCAGATGATCGGCGAGCTTGCCGAGATGAAAGTCAGGAGCAGCGTAGGAACCACGCAGATCGATTTTTCAACGACGAACCGGCAGACCAAGCAGTTGATCGAAATGGACGATGTGACGTGCGCGATTGGAGATCGCGTGCTATTCGAGAAGCTAAACTTCCGGGTAACTTCAGGAATGCGCGTGGGCCTTGTGGGGCCGAACGGCAGCGGCAAGACCACGCTGCTGCGGCTGCTTCGCGGGGACCTGGCGCCTGGAGCTGGAAATATTCGCAAAGCGGAGCCGTTGCGCATGGTTTATTTCGACCAGAACCGCGAACTTGATCCGGATTTGCTCTTGAGGCGGGCGCTTGCACCAGACAGCGACGCCGTCATTTACCAGGATCGGGTGATTCACGTGTCTGCCTGGGCAGCGAGATTTCTTTTCACGGGGAAAGATTTGAATCGCCGGATCGGAAAGCTTTCGGGCGGCGAACGCGCCCGCGTTTTGATCGCGCAGCTCATGCTGCAGCCGGCGGACGTGTTATTACTGGACGAGCCGACCAACGACCTGGACATCCCGACGCTGGAGATTTTGGAGGAGAGTTTGCTCGAGTTTCGCGGAGCGCTGGTACTTGTGACGCACGATCGATATATGCTGGACCGCGTTTCGACGATTGTCCTTGGATTCGATGGATTGGGAGGGATCGAGCCTTTCGCGGATTATTCGCAATGGGAGGCCTGGCAGGAGTCGCGGCAGGAAGAAGGAAAAGAGGCCAAATTGCCACCGCAGAGCCCGAGTCCACGCATGAGCGCAAATTCGGCGGCGCAAGCGGAGGCGAAGAAGAAGCTTTCTTATAAGGAGTCTCGTGAGCTGGAGGGTATGGAACAGCGGGTTGCGGAGGCGGAACAGGAGCTTCGCGACCGTCAAGCCGCTCTTCAGGACTCTGCAATCATAAGCGATGGACCGAAGTTGCACAGCGCTTCCCTGCAGCTGGATGAAGCACGAAAGGCAGTCGAACAGCTTTACGCGAGGTGGACGGAGCTTGAACACAAGAAGGGTCAATGAATGAGGCGTTTGCAAGTATGGAATCGTTTTCTCGCGAAGAGTCTCCTTCGAATGCGTTGGGGTTAAAATGAAGAGGTGCAAAAGAAAGTTTTTTGGCTCGTGTTCAGCGGATTGGGCATAGTGGCGGATCTGGCGCTGCCTTTCTGGTGGGCTGTGGTTGCGACCATCCCCATCGGTTATGCAAGCTGGTGGGTGGCTTATCGCAGCGACTGGTTCTAAGCGGCTATTTCTACAAGCTTGCATGTTCAGCGCGCGATTTCCATCCACGGTCGCGTCAAGTGATCTGTCAACCCTCATGCCGCACTCGAAAAAGAGGCGCAAGAAACGAAACCCGGGTACGGAAATCGAACGGCAAGATTAGAATTCCCACACAATCATTGGTATCTATTTTGCAGTAGGCCCAGATTAATCTTTCGGTTCGATGAGCCGATTGTTATAGTTGTGGTCCCCTTGTACTTGCGAACTGTGCCATCCCTCCCCCTTGGTACGCGGAGCTCATCATGAAAATAGCCAGTTCGGACCGGCGACTGACTCGCCGTCTTAGTTTCAAGACTCCATTGCGCGTGCGCATATGGAAGTCCGCGGCACCTGAAGAGAGGGCGGAGTCGCTCAATCTTTCCCAGACCGGCGTTTTCTTCGCGACGGATTCGCCCATTCGCGAGGGAGAAACAGTCGAGATACTTCTGAAGATGCCCCAGGAAATCACAGACGAACCGACTACAGAATGGCGATGCACGGGCCACGTTGTGCGAGTCGAGAGGGTCGATTCGGCGCGCGGGAAGCTGGGCGTGGGGGTGCAGTTCGACTGCTATGAAGTTTCGCGCGCGGAATTACCTTCGACAATTTGACGCTCCGAAACCGAATGGCCAGCGAAAACCATCGAGGCAGGCATAATTGCCTAACCGAGTGGCGGTCGCATGACGGGACGAGGAGGGGGAGATGCAGAGACGTGCACTCGTAGTGGACGACGAACAGGCTACATGCGAGCTGATTCAGAAAGTGTTGTATGCCGCGGGCGTGGAGGCTTTGACGCTGACGCAGAGTGTGCAGGCGTCTAGTTTTCTGGAAGAAGGCAAATTCGACATCGTTTTTTTCGATTTGCACATGGGCTCTCCCGACGGCATCGAGCTCTCCCGGGAGATGCGGCGGGCCGGCTTTAACAGGACGACGCCAATCATCCTGCTCAGCGACGACCAGAGACCAAGCGCAATGACTCAGGGATTCGCAGCCGGCGCCAGTTTTTTTCTTTACAAGCCAATCGACAAAGAGCGTCTTTTGAAACTCATTCGGGCCACGCAAGGGCGTATGGACCACGAGAGGCGACAAACGCGCAGAGTTCCCTTTCAATCCAAGGTGCGGTTGCGCTTTGGTTTCGAAGAGATCTTGTGCGAGACGGTGGACGTCAGCTTGAACGGCATGCTGGTAAGGGCGCCAAGGACCATTCCGCAGGGCTCGCCGGTCCACGTAAGCATGGACATGACGCAAAAGATGAAACCCCTGGTGGGGGCAGGCTCGGTAGTGCGTATTCTGGGTGGCAATCAGATGGGAATTCTGCTGGACAGGCTCTCAGTCAGGGAGAGCGAGAGGTTGCAGGAATTTCTCCTGCCCATGATTCCTCGCGACTAGACAGCTACCGGTAGATTGTTCCGCCGTTCCATATCCCCTAAGCCAACTGGACAGGGGAATCGGAGGCGCCAGGAACTGCAACTCTTTCCCTGCAGGTCTCACTTCTCCCTGTTCGTCTCGCACGGCTTTGCGCCAGAGCGCGAGTAATCCCTACTCACGAGCGGATACTCGGCTCACTGGGGTCGAGCACTCCGTAGTTTTTCCTGTCGTGAGAGCCGCTCCGATTTGCAAATCCCACGCTCTTCGACCATCATTACTGGTTTGTTTGGGGAGCAGCTCGCTGGCTGCTGCAGCCATTGTTGCTTGTAAATCACTTATGTTCCCGAGGAGTTGCATGGAAAAGCCCGCGAAAATAGCGCCGCCAAAGGGGAAACTCGGAATTCTCACCCCTGGCATGGGCGCGGTAAGCACGACTTTTATGTCCGGAGTGGAATTGGTCCGCAGAGGGAAGGCGCAGCCGATCGGCTCGCTTACGCAACTTGGAACCATCCGGCTGGGCAAACGGACCGAAGGACGCTCGCCGCTGATCAAGAAATTCGTGCCGCTCGGAGACCTGAATGACATCGTTTTCGGCGGATGGGATATTTTTCGCGACAACGCGTACGAATCTGCCGCCAATGCGGGCGTGCTGAATCCACAGGACCTCGAGAAGGTGAAGACTTTTCTTTCCGGCATCAAGCCGATGAAAGCCGTTTTCGACCACGAGTACGTGAAAAAGCTCGATGGACCGAACATCAAGAAGGCCAAGAACAAATACGAATTGGCATTGAAGATCAAGGAAGACATCGAGAATTTCCGGAAGACGAAGCGCGTCTCGCGGATCGTCACTTGCTGGTGCGGTTCGACGGAGGTATTCGTAAGGCCGGAAGAGGTGCATTCGACGCCGGAAAAGTTCGTCGAGGCGATGAAAAGCAATCATCCGGCCATCGCGCCGTCGATGCTGTATGCCTGGGCTTCAGTAACGAGCGGCGTTCCGTTTGCGAATGGCGCGCCGAATCTCACTGTGGACATTCCCGCGATCCAGCAGCTCGCGTTGGAGCACGGCGTGCCTATTTGCGGCAAGGATTTCAAGACCGGGCAGACGCTGATGAAGACGATACTGGCGCCCGGTTTCAAGGCGCGGATGCTGGGACTGGACGGGTGGTTCTCGACGAACATCCTAGGCAACCGCGACGGCGAGGTTCTTGAGGATCCCGGCTCGTTCAAGACGAAAGAGGAGTCCAAGCTCAGCGTCCTCGAGTACATCCTGCAGCCGCAGCTTTACCCGATGCTCTACGGTAAGATGCACCACAAGGTACGCATCAACTACTACCCGCCGCGCGGAGATAACAAGGAGGGTTGGGACAACATCGACATCTTCGGCTGGCTGGGGTATCCGATGCAGATCAAGGTGGATTTCCTGTGCCGCGATTCGATTCTGGCCGCCCCCATCGTTCTAGATTTGGTTCTCTTTTTGGACCTGGCGCATCGTGCTGGCATGAAGGGGATTCAGGAGTGGCTGAGTTTTTATTTTAAGTCGCCCATGACTGCCCCAGGGCTTTATCCCGAACACGATCTTTTTATTCAGTCGATGAAGCTTAAAAACACTCTGCGGTGGATGATGGGTGAAGAATTGATTACGCACCTGGGGCAAGAGTATTACGATTAGAGGGATTTCGAGGTGGCCGACGGAAAATGGGGGCGCGGCGCATTCATTTTTTCGATAGAACGAAATGATTTTTCGATTTGACGCTCGCGAGACCCCCGCGATAACCTACAGCCCGATGGATGGCGCCTGCACGACCCACATTTTTCCGCAGTGCCCAATTTCTTTTTATTTCGAGGAGATTCATGCCGACTGAACTGCGTAATTTTCTTTCCCTCTCCTACGACGAACTCGAAGAACTGAACCTGAAAGCAAAAGAGCAACGCAAAAACCGGGTAGCAGCGCACAAAGTGCAGGAAGAGCGGATCAAATACTTGACGGACGAAAAACGCATCAAGGCCGTGACCGTGCTCTTCAGCGACCTCGAAGGCCGCTTGCACATGCTGGATTACGACAAAAAGTTTCTGATCAAGAGCTGGGACAACCTGACGTTCGACGGCTCTTCGATCCGCGGATTCACGGCGCAGCGCGAAAGCGATTTGCGGTTGGCGATGGATTGGGGCGCGTTTTATTGGGGGCCGTCGGATGTATTTGGCTCAGGAAAAGTGCTGGTTTTTGGGCATGTGATCGACAAAGATGGCACTCCCTACACCGCCGATATCCGTGGAGTGCTCAAGGGCTACGCGGATGGACTGCACAGCAAGAAGGGCTACACGCTCAATGCTGCCAATGAAATTGAGGGCTTCTTGTTCGCCGGCACCAACGCCGAGCGACGCTACCACGAAACGGGCAAATTCGAATACGTCAACACTGGCGGCTACTATCACTCGCTTCCGGGCGATCCGCTGCGCACGTTCATCGACACGACGGCGGAAGTGCAGCGAGCCATGGGCTTCCAGAACGAGAAGGACCATCCCGAGGTAGCGCCATCCCAGTTTGAAATCAACTATGGCTACGGCGAGGTGGTTTCCGCCGCCGACCAAATTCAGCTCTACAAACTCATTTGCCGCCAAGTGGCCACTAACTTGGGCTTCACGGCTTCCTTCCTCCCCAAGCCTGTCGTCGGCGTCAATGGCAGCGGCATGCACACCAACGTTTCGGTCAGCAAGGACGACAAGAACCTCTTCTGGGATCCCAAGGGCGAGGAAAAGCTTAGCAAGTTCGGCTGGGAGTTCGTCGACCGCATCCTGACTCACGGCAACGACATTTGTTTGCTCATCAACTCCAGTGTCAACGCCTATCGCCGCCTCGACCCACATTTCGAGGCGCCCAATCAGCTCAACGCATCTCCAACCAATCGCGGCGCCATGGTGCGCATCCCCATCGGCAACGAACGCAGCATGCGCACCGAAGTTCGCGCGGTGGCCCCCGATTCAAACCCATACATGGTTCTGTACTCGATCTTCAAGACCGGCCTAGACGGGGATACCGCGAAGATCGAAGACCTCCGTTCGGCAAAACGCTATCTGCCGGACAACATTTATACCGCCATCGACAATTTCGAGAAAGCTGAATGGACCACGACTCTCTTTGGCGCGGACGTCAAAGGCCGCTATGCGGAGCTCAAGCGCGCGGCTGCCGACCGCTGCCCGCGCGTTCTCGGCGCCGTAGTCAAAGCTCCCGAGGTCCAGTTCCACCACGAAGTTTACAACCAGTTCCTTTGGAATTTGTTCTAGAAGGGATTTCGTGAAGCGAAACGCGTGACGTGTCCCCGGTGTGGTCATTCAGGCGCTTCGCTTTCTCATTTCTCTTCGATCTTTATTTGAAACAAATTCGGCCAGTCCTTTCCAGTGACGAACAGCCTTTGGCCGGCGCGGTCATAGGCTATTCCGTTCAGCACCTCTTCGGGGCCGTGCTGCTCTTCTGCGGAGATCTTCTGCAAATCAAGCCAAGCAAGGACTTGGCCGGTGCGTGGGTCGATGCGCGCAATGCGAGTGGAATGCCAAACGTTGGCGTAAATCTGCCCGTTGATATATTCCAATTCATTCAGATTCGCGACTGCTTCCCTTCCTGCATAGACTTCGAGCCTTCGCTGTACTTGGAAAGTGGCGGGGTCGATAAATTGAAGTTGATTCGACCCATCACTCAGTATCAAAGATTGATCGTCATGCGTGAGCCCCCAACCCTCGGATTCGTAATGGAATTCCCCCGTCTTTCGAAACGAAAGCAGGCCGTAGATGAAGCCGGTCTTCGAGAGCCAGGTTAGCTGATATATTTTCCCGTGAAAAATAGTCAGGCCCTCACCAAAATACCGTGTAGACAGCAAAACGCTCCGCAGAACTTTTCCCGTATCAATGGCGACCTTGCGGAGCGACGAATTGCCTTGCAAGCCGGTGCTCTCATACAAAAAACCATCATAGTATTCGAGGCCCTGGGTGAAAGCCTTGGGATCGTGCGGAAACGTTTTGACAACTGTCACACTTAGGACTGGAATCGGCTTGTCTGAGAGGGCAACGCTGCCTTGCCGCGTCGCAATAGGCTTTGCAGCCCCAGTCAGCGCCGCGCCACAGCAGCTAAGCCACAGCCCTACCGAACCTGTTGCTGCGAATAGTAAGCGCACGCGCTGCCCCATAAACCATTGCGACCACATGCGATTGTTCGGCCCAAAACAGGTCATGCCAAGTTTTCACTCGTGGATCGCGTAAGTCTTTCTGTCATACGACGGCCTCGAAGAATCATATAGGATACCCGAGCAAACTTGGGCGTCGTTGAATTAGACTCTCATGGTTCTGTAATCTGAGGAGTGATAGTTTAACCCCGCCCATAAGTTCCCTCAGGGTATCCAAACGGAGGAAAACATCGTGTCCGCACCTGGCTTTGCTTTTGCAAATCCTCAGCCCTCGCCTGATAACTTCGACGAGTTCGACCCGCAAGATGTTTTTGCGGACTCGAACATCGTGGCGATCCAAGCTACTGAGGCCGTTCCGGCGCCCTGGAAAACGCCGGCGGTTATGTCACTCAACGACGTGTTGGACGCTGGAAGCATCGAGGCGATTCAAACGGCCGGCAAAATCGTCTTTCATTCGGTAGGCGACACGGGGGGAATCAAAGAGCCTTCGCACCAGTTCGCCGTCGCGGACGCATTGGCTTCCGATATCGGCGCCAAGACCTATGAAGCCGGTCGTCCCGCTTTTTTCTATCATCTCGGCGACATAGTCTACTACTTTGGGCAGGAACGCTATTATTACGATCAGTTTTATGACCCTTATCGAGGCTACGCCGGGCCGATCCTCGCGATACCGGGAAATCACGACGGAGTGCTTTTCAAAGCTGATCCTGTTGCATACTCGCTGGCCCCATTTTATGAAAACTTCTGCTCGAAGGCTCCGGCGAGCGACCCCGCGGCAAAAGGCTTTGCGCGCACAACGATGACGCAGCCAGGCGTTTATTTCACGCTAAATGCGCCATTTTTGAAGATCATTGGGCTTTATTCGAATACGGGCGAGACCGTGGGAGTCATCAACGACAAGACCACGGGAACAGCGCAGATGCAGTTTCTGCAAAACCAGCTAGCGTCTGCCGCGGCGCAGCGAGCGGAGGAAGAAGCCGCTCCCTTTGCGTTGATTCTTGCCGTCCATCATCCGCCCTTCACGATCAGCAGATCGAATTCGCCAAGCCCGGAAATGCTCGCGCAAATCGATCAAGCCTGTTCGGCCGCGAATGTATGGCCAGACATTGTGCTCTCCGGCCATGTTCACATGTACGAGAGATATACTCGCACGATGAGCGCCGATGGCCGCGAGATCCCCTATGTGGTGGCTGGCAACGGCGGGTATCTGCAGCTTAGCAATCCTCGCAAAGGAAAAAACGGCTTAAATCCACAGCCCGGTATTCCGGGAAACGACGGAAAAGGCAATACGCTGACGCTGAATGTTTACAACAATACGATGTACGGTTTTCTGCGGCTGACTGTCGATGAAAACTCGATTCTGTGCGAATCGCTTGGCGTCAACGAGACGACGGGAAAAACGTCGAGCATGGATGCCTTTTCGGTCGATCTAACAAGGCACGTTGTCGCCACTAAAGGCGCTGCACGAGCCAGCAAGACACGCGCGGGAGACATAATCCAGCCAAAAGCGCCGAAGCGCCGCACGCGCAGAAGGCAATGAGACGGAAATAAGGCAGCGCCGGGGCACGTGCCACGGAGATTAGGCGCCTTGTGCTTGCGCGGTTCTCGCGGCAACGGCGTCCAACACACGGCTGGAGTAAACGAGCGCAGCGCCGGCGTTCATGGCTACCGCGACTCCCAGCGCCTCGGATATCTCTTCTTTTGTGGCGCCAGCATTAAGCGCGGCTTCGGAATGGAAGACAATGCAACCGTCGCAGCGCGTTGTGACCGCGACAGCCAGGGAGATCAGCTGGCGAGTTTTTTCGCCGAGCTTGCTGCTCTTGGCGTTGGCTCCGCTTAGCGTCTGATATCCATGGACTGTTTCCGGACTCAACTTCGCCAGGTCACCTATCCTGGATCCAAGTTCTTTGTAATACTCATTCCAATCGAGCATCATTTAGCTTTTACCTCCGTTCAAGTCGGTAGCTCTCAGCAACCAAGCAGCAGGAGTATACAACGCATTGGCATTTCAAATTGCTATCGCCTTGCTCGAAGAACGACCGATGGAATACCGGCTTTGCTTGCACATTTCGGAGTTCGCGCGCGTTGTGGTATGTTTTCTGGTTCGCTTCGGGCGTACGTAACTCTGCGATATCAGCGAAATGGACCACGGCATTTCAGCAGGAAGGACTCGAAGATCCAGGGAGGATTTGCATTCATGAAGAGTTCCTACAACGGCCAGGCAATTCCTGTTGGGGGCGAGGCGATCGGTTACAGCGGCGGCGAATTGCAGGTTCCAAACTCGCCGATCATACCTTTCATCGAAGGGGACGGCACGGGCCGTGACATCTGGAAAGGTTCGCGGAGGGTTTTTGACGCGGCCGTCGAGCACGCTTATGGCGGAAAGCGTCAAGTCTCGTGGTTCGAGGTCTTTGCCGGAGAGAAAGCCTTCAACACCTTCAAGGAATGGCTGCCGAATGAGACCGTCGATGCCATTCGCGACTTTCGAGTGGCCATTAAGGGGCCGCTAACCACTCCGGTGGGCGGCGGGATCCGTTCCCTGAATGTGGCATTGCGGCAAATTCTCGATTTGTACTCGTGCGAGCGACCGGTTCGTTATTTCGCGGGAGTTCCCTCCCCAGTGAAAAACCCCGAAAAGATGGACGTCGTGATCTTCCGGGAAAACACGGAAGACGTCTACATCGGGATCGAATGGAAATCCGGGACGCCCGAAGTGAAGAAACTGCTCGAGTTTTTGAATCATGAAATGCTGAAGGACGGTAAGAAGCAGATTCGCTGGGATTCTGGTGTGGGCATCAAACCAATCTCGCCCACGGGCACGAAGCGGCTGGTTCGGCGGGCCATTAAATACGCTCTGAAGCATGGCAAAAAAAGCGTCACACTCGTACACAAGGGGAATATTCAGAAATTCACGGAGGGCGCATTTCGCGACTGGGGTTACGACCTGGCGCGCGAGGAGTTCCGCGCGGAAACGGTCACTGAACGCGAGAGCTGGATCCTCGACAACCTGGACAAGAATCCCGGGCTGAGCGTCGAAAAGAATGCGGCGATGATCGAGCCGGGGCTGGAGCAGGCCACCGAAGAGTTTGTAAGAGCGGCGTGCGACGAGGTCAAACAGACGCTTGACGCGATTCACACGACGCACGGCAACGGCCAATGGAAGAAGAAGCTGATGATCAACGACCGCATCGCGGATTCCGTGTTTCAGCAAGTCTTGCTGCGCGCGGATGAATATAGCGTGCTGGCCACGCCGAACCTCAACGGCGATTATCTTTCGGATGCGTGCGCGGCACAGGTGGGCGGGCTCGGGATGGCGCCGGGATCGAACATCGGCGACGGGTTCGGCGTTTTCGAGGCTACGCATGGCACGGCGCCGAAGTATGCGGACAAAGACGTGATCAATCCAAGCTCGGTGATGCTGTCCGGGGCGATGATGTTTGACTTTCTTGGATGGAAGGAAGCTTCGCGGTTGATCGAGGATGGCATTGCGCGGACGATTCAGCAGAAACGCGTGACGTACGATCTAGAGCGGCTGATGCCTGGCGCGACGAAGGTTGGCACGGCGGCGTTTGCCACGGCGATTATCGAGAACATGCAAGGAACCGCAGTGATGAAGTAAAGGAGGTAAACGAAGTAAAGGAAAACAGGCTGGTCAACCACAGCTGCCAGGCGCAGGCTTATCTGCCGACCGGTTTTTATCCTGTACATCATCTACCTCCTTTACTTCATCAACTTCGTTTGTATTCAGAGAGGACGCTAAGGGATGAGCAGAAAAAAGGTGACGGTGGTGGGTGGCGGTTTCGTGGGATCGACAACGACGCAGCGGATTGTTGATCTGGAATTGGCCGATGTGGTCCTGACGGACATTTTGGATGGGCCGCCAGCTGGCAAGGCGCTGGACGTGCTGGAGTCCGGCCCGATCACGGGAACGGATTCGCGCGCGGCGGGCGTTTCCACAGCGACGGGAGACTATAGCGCAACGGCGGGCAGCGACATCGTGGTGATCACAGCTGGCTTTCCACGGAAGCCGGGGATGAGCCGCGATGATTTGCTGAAGGCCAACTACGATGTGGTGAAGGCGGTCGTCGAGCAGATCGTGAAGCACTCGCCGAACTGCATCATCATCGTGGTGACGAATCCGCTGGACGCCATGGCACAGGCAGCGTTCAAGGTGAGCGGCTTCCCCAAGAATCGCGTGTTGGGAATGGCCGGAGTCCTGGACTCGGCGCGCATGAGCTCGTTTGTAGCCACAGAATGCAAGGTGAGCGTCGAGAATGTGCATTCCTTTGTGCTTGGCGGCCACGGCGACGATATGGTGCCTCTGCCGCGGTACTCGACCGTCGCTGGAATTCCCCTCCCCGATTTGCTGCCGAAAGAGCGAATCGACGCGATTGTGCAGCGCACGCGGAAAGGCGGCGCGGAGATCGTCAACCTGCTGAAAACCGGCTCGGCTTACTATGCACCGTCGGCTGCGGCAGTTGAGATGGTCGGAGCGATTTTGAAAGACAAGAAGAAAATTCTGCCCTGCGCGGTGTATCTGGAGGGGGAATACGGGATTAACGGGCTGTTTGTGGGCGTTCCGGTGAAGCTGGGCGCAGGCGGAGTCGAGGAGATTATCCAAATTAAGTTGACGCCGGACGAAAACGCGGCTCTGCAGAAATCTTCGGCATCGGTGCGGGAATTGGTGAGCGTCCTGGGATTATAGAAGGCCGCAGAAAAAGCCAGAGGCGCGGGTGTTATTCGGCTAACCGAATGGCGATCCCGCGCCCCATTTTTTGTGCTCTGGCTAATTAGAAGCCGAAGAGTTTCTCGGCTCCAATCACCAGACCCAACGTAAAGGCAGCAATCACGACTTCCCCGATAGCTCCCACGGCAAAGGGGCGCAGACCTTGTTTGCGTAGGTCGCGGAAGTTTGTTCGCAGGCCCACGCCTGCGAAAGTCAGAAGAAATGCCCAGCGCGAAAGATTGGCGAGTGCGCCGACTTGCTCTTTGTTGAAGAACTGGTAGGTGGCCAGAACGGAGATGAGGAGAAAACCCAACACAAACTTGGGGAATTTCTGCCAGAGGAACGCGGCCTTGTTGCGCACTGTCTTGGCTTGGCCCTGGCTAGCCCAGTAAATCGCGTACGCCAACACAACGAAGCCGATCATGGCGTTGCGCGTGGATTTCACGAGAACAGCCAATTTCCCAGCCGCGTCCGAGTAGAGCGCGCCGGCGGCAACTGTTTCGGCGGTGTTATCCACCGCAAGGCCAGCCCATACGCCGTAGGCGCGTTCGCTCAAATGGAGAGCGTGGCCAATCAGGGGAAACGTGAAAAGCGCCAGCGCGCCGAGCGCGAGAATCGCGGCAATCGAGAAGCTCGAGTCCTCCTCATCGGCTTCGATAGCGCCTTGCGCGGCAATAATGGCGCTGACGCGCAGACGGCGGAGCCAACGGCAAGGAGCGAAGTCAATTTCGGCTTGAGATGGAAGGCGCGGCCAAGAAGCGTCATGAACGCGATGGCTCCGGTAATTTCGATCGCCACGAGCGCGAGGCTAACGCTCCCCAACTTCAGAACATCGCCAAGCAAAAAACGGGCGCCGAGTAGAACGATCCCGGCTTTCAGCCAAAACTCATAAGTGGCAACGCCGCTGCGAAAGACTTCCGGGACGCCAATAGTGTTGGAGATCACCAGTCCCAAAAGAATGGCCCAAAGAACGTACTCAATGTTCGGAAACACCCAATGATGTGCTTTCGCGTATTTGCCCACGTTCAGCTCGAGCAGTTTGCCGGCGTAGCCGATGGCTGCGAGCAAGAGCACGCCGGGAATGATCCGAAGAAAGCGGAGCACCGGCTGAACCTGGGGAATTACGACCGCGTCTGCCATGTTTTCCTTTTGCTTTACGGGATTTGCCTGTGGCCGATCACCACGGGATACGCTTAAACAATCCGACGCGAACGAGCAGGGCCGCCAGTAAAGCCAGCACCACAGCCCACTCATCCAGCGTCAGGCGCCGTAGTTTCTTCACTTGCGCTGCATTTTCTTCTGCGCTCATATGATCTTCTCCAGGCCAACCTTCGCTTAAATTATGGAAGCTTTGTGCGGCGCGGCCGCGTTCGCTTCGCCGCTCCAAAATGCACCGCCAATCTCGCGAATGGCTTGCGTTGCAACACGACCGACGATCATAAGCGCCGGAGACGGCAGTTTTTCTTCTACGGAAAGCGCTCCAACGCTGCTCCAGCGAATCTGCTGTTGCGAGCCAGACACGCCCGAAACGATGGCGCACGGTAGATCGCCCGGAAGTCCAGCCTCCGCGAGGCGCAGAGAAACCTCCGAGTAATCCGGCCCTGGCATGTAGAGAACGAGCGTCGTTGCAGGTGTCAGGCAGCCCCAATCCATCGCACTGGCCTCGGGGCTGCGCGAGAAAGTCGTGAACAGGATTTGCGAAGCGACTCTGCGATCAGTGAGCGAGATGCCCGCGGCAGCCGCGGCCCCCAAAGCAGCCGTCACACCGGGAACAAGCTCAAATTCCACTCTGGCCCTGCGAAGCGCATGAAGCTCTTCGCCTGCACGCCCGAAGATCGAGGGATCGCCGCCTTTTAGCCGGACCACTACGCGATTGGAGGCGGCGTAGCCCACAAGAAGCGAGTTGATCTCGTCCTGCGTCAGCAATTTTTTGCCGCAGCGTTTGCCGACGTCGATCACTTTCGCGAACGGAGAGACTTTCTCGAGCACTTCGCGGCTCACGAGCGAGTCGTGCAAGACGACGTCCGCCTGTGCCAAAAGGCGCGCAGCTTTCAGCGTGAGCAATTCCGGATCGCCCGGACCCGCCCCAACGAGATAAACCTTGCCCATTACGTGGTACCTCGCTGCCCCGGATGCCGCTTGGCTTCCCGAACAAATTGCTCGAACATCGGCCGGCTCGCCAACTCGTGCAGCAATCGCTTCGTCGTATCCGGACTTGGGCTGCTGGCGCGCAACGTCTCGCGCGCCGCGCCGAGCCATTGCAACCACAATTCGTATTCCGGCACAAATTGTGTTTCAAATTCCTGCCGAAGCCGCTGCGCGAGCGCCGGACTTTTGCCATTCGTCGAGATCGCAATCTGCAAATCCCCGCGCTGCACGACGGCCCCGTAATAAAAATGGCAGTGCTTGATGTCATCGACGGCGTTGCACAAAATGCCGCGCGCCTCCGCCTCGCGAAAAACGGCTTCGTTCGCGCTCGGCGCGGAAGTCGCCGCAATCGCGAGAAACGCGCCGTCCAGGTCCGCCGTTTCAAATTCCTTTGGCCGCCAATCGATTTTTCCGAGGCGCACCCACTCCGCGATCTGTGGGGTCACCGCCGGCGCGATCAACCGGATTTGCGCACCGGCACTCAATGTCCCGGGAATCTTGGCTTCGGCAACGTTTCCGCCGCCGATCACAACGACCAGCCGCCCTCCGAGCTTAATGAAAATAGGAAAAAGGCTCATCGTTTAGCCCTCCACTCCCTGCGGCACGGGCCCCAGCGCAAGGTCGCGCTCGACGGGCGTGACGTAACTTCCCGCAAGAATCGACCGGATCTCCTCATTCGAATGACGAGCGAGAAACCGCCGCAGATTTTCTCCAGGTTCGCGCCGGTCGTTAAACCCAGAAAGCAGCCGCTCGATGGCATCGGGAACATCCGCGGCCGCACAGCGATATCCGACCGGCCGCGCAATGGCCGCAAACTGGCCAACACTTCCTCCAACGCAGAAGTAATACGCATCCACCATTTTTCCATCCACTTTGATTTTTTTGCCTTCGATGCCGATATCCGCGATCCAATGCTGGCCGCAACTATTCGGGCAGCCGGTAACATTTAGCCGGAGCTGTTCCTGAAAATCGGGAAGCCGCTCTTCCAGTTCGTGTGTCAGCCATCGGGCAAACCCTTTGGTTTCGGTCAGAGCGAGCTTACAGAATTCAGAGCCTGTGCAGGCCACGGTTCCGCGGGCGAACACTGAGGCCTGCACCGGCAGGGCAGCAACTTCAAGCTCATGAGCCACGGTGGCCGTGTGACGCAGCGGCACGTTGACAATCAGCAAATTCTGCATTGTGGTGGTTCGAATGTGGCCGTCGGCGTAGCGATCAGCCACGTCCGCAGCAATGCGCAACTGCTGGGGAGTGATGCGGCCGCGCAACACGGAGGCGCCCACATAAACAAGGCCGTCCTGCTTTTGCGAGTGAACCCCGACATGGTCACGATGGATGTCCGCCGGTCCATCTTCGGGTTCCGCGGGGTCCAGGAAAAATCCAATTTGTCTTTGCAATTCGTCTAAAAAGGTTTCCTTGGTCCAGCCCTGCTGCAAAAACAAAAATTTCAGCCGCGCTTTTTCTCTGCTCTGCCGCAAAGTTTCACTCCCGCGAAAGATCTCCGCCACGCCGCGCGCCACGGGCACCACTTGTTCCTGCTGGATGAAAGCGTTCAACCGCAAAGCGATATGCGGCTCGGTCGAAAGCCCGCCCCCGACGCGAAGCGAAAAGCCGGTTTCCACCGATCCGCGGCGTTTCCGAGTCGTGGCAGTCAGCGCCACATCATTAATCTCCGGATAGGAGCACCAGCTCTTGCATCCGGTGATGGAGATTTTGAATTTTCGCGGCAAATTGTAGAATTCCGGCGCACCTCCAAGTTCCCGATCGATGGCCAAAGCCAGGGGCGAAGCATCCACGATCTCTTCCGCGTCTAGCCCCGCAACCGGGCAGCCCGTAATGTTGCGCGCCACGTCTCCGCAAGCTCCAGTGGTCGTCAATCCAGCGGCCCACAGGGTTTCCAGAACTTCTGGCAACGACTCCAGAGTCACCCAGTGCAACTGAAAGTTTTGCCTTACAGTAATATCCGCCACGCCTCGCGCATGCCGTTCCGCAATATCCGCGACCGTACGGACCTGATCGCTACGCAGCAAGCCGTTCGGAATGCGAATGCGCACCATGAAATAAGGCGTGGCCTTGCCCTCTCCGCCCTTGCCGCCGAGAACTCCCGCGCCATCACCTTGCGTGTAAACGCCCCAAGTCCGGAAATAGATGCTGAACCATTCGGGCGGGATTGAAGCATAGCCCGCGCGCGCAAACTCGCGGATTTCGTCAAAATGCTCCCAGGCATTCATGCTGCGCTTCAGCCGTTCGGCGCGCTGCGCTTTGGTTTCTTTGAGTTCGTTCATCACCGCATCACCTATCCCTGAGATCGGCTCTAAAAACAAAAAACCCACGTGGCCTGAAACTCTGGCAACGTGGGCTTCGGAACTTTGAATCTTAAGGGACCGCTAAGTTCGGAATCTCCCCAGGCCAGAGATGGAGGTCATGCGACACGCAGCCTTGCGCGCGCAGCAGCAACACATCATCTGGCAAGAAGACATCATAAAAACCTAGAATACTTTGCGGCCAGCCTTCGTGTCAAAAGAAGCTGGCCACAATCTTTAGATGCATGGCATTCAAAAAGGTAATCCATCCCGTCGTGGTTAACGGCTATTTCCCAGACGCTGCCGGGGTTTTCGCGGCGTGAGCCTTCGATGGTGCCGTCGTTTCCGGCAAGATCAGCCTCGCCGTTTTGATCGAATCGAGCAACGGAAAGTCCTTGTCAAGATAGGGCTTACCGGATTTTTCAAGTGTGTCCTGCGCCGGTCCTTGCCCATCGGGCGCGCCTTCGCCGTAGCCCGAGTACAACGAGTCCACGACGTCCATTCCCTCTGTGACCTGGCCGAACGCCGCGAACCCCATGCCGTCCAGCCGCTTGTTGTCCACGAGGTTAATAAAGACCTGCGTCGTCCGAGTATTCGGTCCGCCCATGGCGTAGGTGATGTACCCGCGCAGATTGCTCTGCACAGCAGGATCATCCTTTATGGGGGCGTGGTCCCAGGCCACGTTAACGGGGGGATAAGCGCTGATGCCCCACTGCACAACGAATCCCTTCAAAACGCGAAAAAAGCTCGTATCGTCGTAATAATGATGCCGGACGAGGTTGTAGAAGCGGTCGGCGCCCAGCGGTGCCCATGCGCGCGTCACCGTAATGACGAAATCGCCTCTCGTTGTGACGAA
This sequence comes from Candidatus Acidiferrum sp., assembly GCA_049800195.1. Classification (GTDB taxonomy): domain Bacteria; phylum Acidobacteriota; class Terriglobia; order Acidiferrales; family UBA7541; genus Acidiferrum. The sequence goes on along the minus strand of JBARJI010000124.1, from coordinate 90,399 downwards.
TTTCACCTTGTACGTCTCCGGGGCCCTGCGAGTCAGAAGAGACGGCCGCAGCAGGACTCGCTCGTAGGGCTGGGCGTGCGCTGTCGACTTGTGCGCCGGTGAACCTTCAGCAGAAGCTTGCGGTCGCGCAGAAGCCTCCGCCTGCGCTCGCGGCGCAACGTAACTCGCCGCCGCAGAGAACAGCACCGCGACAACCATCGTCCATCCACATTTATGCATCGCTCTTCCCTCTCCACGTTGCGATCGTCAGGTTGGTCCGGAACGGGGGCTTGCGCTATTCCGCGTCACTCAGCTCGCGGCTGACGCGCTCGGCCTCCGCCATAACCCTAAGAGTATTCTCGCCGAGAATCTTCATTACGTCACCATCGGAATAGCCTTTATCCAGCAAGGCTTGCGTGATTCGCGGCAACTTGGTCGCGTCTTCCATCCCGAACGGCATGTTCGCCCCATCGAAGTCGGAGCCGAGCCCGACGTGCTCGATGCCAGCCACCTGTACAGCGTAATCGATGTGCTCAACGATTTTTGTCCATTCCACCCGCGGCAGATCGCCGCGCAAAACGTATTCTCGCGTGATCCGGTCGCCTTCGATCAACTGGCGGCTTTCCATGCTACCGCATCGTTGCCGGATCTCCAGCGTGATCGCTTTATCTCGCTCCGGATGCGCTTTCTCCGTGCTGCGAAATTCCTGGCTCAAAAAACCAACGTGATAATTGATCTGAATAACGCCACCCTTGGCAGCCAGGGCTTGAATCATGGCGTCTGTCAGGTTTCTCGGTGAATCGCAAATGGCGCGGCAGTTGGAGTGCGAAGCAAACACGGGAGCTTTGCTAATCTCCAGAACGTCGGCAAACGTTTTGTCGCTGACATGGGAAACATCCACAATCATCCCCAGGCGATTCATTTCTCGGACAACACCCTTGCCAAACTCGCTCAGCCCGTCATGAACCGGCTTGTCTGTCGAAGCGTCCGCCCATTCCACATTCCCCGTGTGGGTAAGCGTCATGTAACGCGCACCCCGCGCTGCATAGGTGCGCAACACATCGAGGTCGCTCGCAATCATGTGCCCGCCCTCGATACCGATGAGCACAGCGATTTTACCTTGATTATGAGCTTCGCGAGTGCCTTCCGCCGTTGTCGCAAGCTCGAGATCGTTCGAGTGTTTGCGGACACGCTCCCTAATCGCGTCTATCTGCTCAAGCGCGCGCTTTACCGCTTGCGGCCCGTTAATTTTGCTGGGAATCCAAATGGCAAAGAAGATCGCTCCGAGGCCGCCTTCCTTCATTCGCGGGATATCGACGCTGCCTAACGCGTTGCGGGCACCGAAATCGAACTCGCCGTCTAAAAAACGTTGCGTCGTATCTGTGTGTGTGTCAATGACCAGCGAGGAAAAATGCAACCTCTTCGCCCGCTCTGAAATCCCGCCTCCGGCCATCGCTTTCGCCAGTACCATGCCCGCCAAAAGACACATCCCCTCATCGAAAAACTTATTCCCAAATCACGTCAACTTTTCTTTTTATAGTTGCCCTGCTTGCATTTCGCGACTCACGCGTTCGTTTGCTTCCAGGACGCGCAGCAGGTTTCCACCGAGGATTTTGCGGATATCTTCGTCGCTGTAGCCCCTGCGTATCAATGCCTCGGTGATCTGCGGCAGGTGCGTGCAATCTTCCATGCCGTCGGGCATGTTGGCGCCGTCAAAATCCGAACCGAGCCCGACGTGATCGATGCCTCCAACCTTCACCGCGTGATCGATGTGGTCAATGATTCGTTCCCAGCTTACGTGCGGCAGCTTGCCGTCTGCCACCGCTTGCTTCTCAATGTCCGCCATTCTCTTCTCCGCGCATTCCTGATCGGAGCCGCACGCCTTCGTGATTTGATCCATCATGGTAACCACACCACCGGAAAATTTGTCTTCCGCGTCTTTATAAGCCTGATCGATAAAGCTCTTTTCATAATTGATTTGAATGACGCCGCCTTTTGCGGCTAGTGCCCGAATCATGTCGTCGGACATATCGCGGACGTGATTGCACAGCGCACGGCAGGAAGAATGCGAAGCAATGAGAGGCGCTCTGCTGACTTCCAATGCATCATAAAAGGTTTTGTCGGACACATGCGAAATGTCCACCATGATTCCCTGCCGGTTCATTTCGCGAACGATTTCCTTGCCAAACGGCGTTAAACCGTTGTGCTCTGGCTTCGCGGTCGAGGAGTCCGCCCATTCATCGTTGTAAAAGTGCGTCAGCGTCATGTAGCGCACGCCCAAATCTCCGAACATCCGCAGCACGCGGATGTCGTTGCCGATCATGTGGCCGCCCTCGACGCCCATCAGCACGGCGATTTTGCCCTGCGCGTGGGCGCGCCGGACTTCTTCGGCCGTGCGGCAAAAAGTCAGGTCCTTCGAATACTTGATGACGTTTTCGTGTACCGCATCGACCTGATCCAACGCTTTTTGCACCGCCGGAGGCCCCATGATCCGCCCGTCGATCCAGATGGAAAAGAAAATCGCGTTCATTCCGCCTTCGCGCATGCGCGGGATGTCGATGGCGCCATCGGGATTGCGCTTGCCGAGGTCGTAGTCTTTCGAGAAGAAGCGCTGCGTGGTATCGTCATGCGTATCCAGAACGATCGAAGAAAAATGCAGCTTGCGGGCACGGTCGGCGATATCGTCGCCCGTCGCAATCTGAGTCATCAGAAAACCGGCGGCGAGCAAACAAGCCAACAGCGAGATGCGGACCTGACGCATGTATTCCTCCCAGTGATAACGTGCGGCGAGATTCTACCCTATTAGCCAGCCAACCAGCGCTTGTTTCCACGCTTGCCGGTTCATTTCCGCGATGGATTCGGTTAGGGGGATTTCCTTGGGGCAGGCCTTGACGCAGTTTTGGGCGTTCGCACAATCCTGAATCCCGCCCGGTTCCATTAGCGCGCGGATACGCTCCTTCGCATGCATCGCTCCGGTGGGATGCATGTTGAAGAGGCGCACCTGGCTGATAATCGCCGCACCGATGAATTTGCTGTGCTCATTCAACTGGGGACAGACTTCCAGGCAGCTTCCGCACGAGATGCAGCGAGACAATGGATAGGCTTTCTCTTGGGTCTCGGGGGCCATCCGTGGACCCTCGCCGAGATCGTAAGTGCCGTCAATCGGGATCCATCCCTTTACGCGCTTAAGGCTTTCGAACATGAACTGGCGGTCTACGGCCAAATCGCGAACTACGGGAAATTTGGACAAGGGTTCCAGACTAATTGGTTGTTCCAACTTGTCAACAAGAGCTGAGCATGCCATCCGCGCCTTGCCGTTGATAAGCATCGCGCAAGAGCCACAAACCTCTTCGAGGCAATTTGAATCGTAACTGATCGGCGTGGTCTTGGTTCCATCCTGAGTCACGGGCTTTTCCGCGATCTCCCGTAGACAGATAATTACATTCATCCCAGGACGCCACGTCAGAGCAAACTCTTCCCAATACGCCGTCCCCTTGGGACTGACCTGCCGCTTTACTCGAACGATCACTTTTTTGGCATCAGCCATGGTATTCCTGGCGATTCCATCTGCCACAGATTGACACTAAATCCAGATCTACAGCCCTCGATTAAACCCACAACCCAAGCTATTTTGCCGCGTCATACCGCCGCGCCCGCGGCGGAATCTGCGAAGTATCCACCGCTTCATAGCTAAGCTCTATCTCCCCGTTCATCCACTTGGCGCGCGTGGTTTTCAGCCAATTTGCATCGTCGCGCTCCGGAAAATCGGGCTTGTAGTGCGCCCCCCGCGATTCGTTGCGATGCAATGCGCCCAATGTCATCACGCGCGCCAGTATGAGCATGTTGCCCAATTCCCGAGCGAAATTCAGGCTCTGGTTGGACCATCTCGTCCGGTCGCTCAAATTGATTCTTCCATAGCGCTCCTGAAGTTCGCGAATCTTGGTGTCCGCGGCCTGCAAATCCTTGTTAATCCGCGTCACTGTTACGTGCTCGGTCATCACCTCTCCGAGCTCGCGCCAAATGGTTATCGGATTTTCCGTCCCGTCCGGCGAAAGCAGGGCCTGATTCTTTTCTTCCTGCCGTTTTCGCTCATTCTCGTAGACGCTTGATGCAACCCCTTCGCAGCCGCTCGCCAGCCCGCGCGCGTACTTCACCGCCGCCGGCCCTGCCAATCCTCCGCCAAAAATACAGGATAGCAGCGAATTCGCCCCCAGCCGGTTCGCGCCGTGATACTGGTATTCGCATTCGCCCGCCGCGAAAATTCCCGGAATATTTGTGGCTTGATCCTCTGGATTCACCCACAGGCCGCCCATCGTGTAATGCATCCCCGGAAAGACCTTCATCGGCTCCTCCCGCGGGTTTACGCCAAGAAACTTTTCATAAATTTCCAAAATGCCTTCTAGCTTGCGGTCCAGCACTTCCTGCGGAATATGCGTCACGTCCAGATAAACCGCTGCTTGCCCTTGTATTCCCAGTTTTTCTTTATAAACGATGCGATGAATCGCGCGTGTTGCGATGTCTCGCGGCACGAGGTTTCCATATTTCGGATACCACTCCTCAAGAAAATAGAAGCGTTCTCCTTCCGGGATGCTCCGAACCGTACGTGTGTCCGCCGGATTCTTCGGCACCCACACGCGGCCTCCCTCGCCGCGCGCCGATTCGCTCATCAAGCGCAGCTTGTCTTCCCCTGGAATCGCTGTCGGATGGACCTGAATGAACTCGCCATTCGCGTAATCGGCCCCTTGTTGAAACAATGCCGACTGCGCCGAACCTGTGCAGACCACGGAATTCGTCGACCGCCCAAAAATCGCCCCAATCCCCCCCGTGCAAAATATCACCGCGTCGGCCGGATGCGTTTTCACTTCCATGGAGCGTAAATCCATTGCGCAAATCCCACGGCAAACGCTGCTTTCGTCGATCACCGCCGACAAGAAGGCGTAGCCCTCGTACTTCTTGACCTGGTCTTCGGCCTCATGCCTTCGCACTTGCTCATCCAGCGCATAAAGCAGTTGCTGCCCGGTCGTGGCCCCCGCAAAAGCCGTCCGGTGATATAGCGTGCCTCCAAATCTTCGGTAATCCAGCAGCCCTTCCGGCGTACGGTTAAACATCACCCCCATGCGATCCAATAAATCAATGATTCCCGGACCTGCTTCACACATCCTTTTCACCAGCGGCTGATTTGCGAGAAAATCTCCGCCGTAAATCGTGTCGTCAAAATGTTTCCAGGTCGTGTCGCCTTCGCCTTTCTGATTTTTCGCCGCGTTGATCCCGCCCTGCGCGCAAACCGAATGCGAGCGCTTCACCGGCACAATCGAAAATAATTCTACCGGCACGCCCGCTTCCGCGACGCGAATCGTCGCCATCAGGCCGGCCAGGCCACCGCCCACTATGATGATTTTCGGCTGTCTCATTTCAAGTAGAAATCAAAAGGGTGCCAGTTCAACCAAAAACTCAGCACAATCAAAACCCCGACCACACTAAACGTCAATCCAACAACAGCTCCAAGAGCCCCCGCAGCCCGTTGTGCCTTCACCGTGGCGGCCAATCCCCACTTACACAGAAAATTCCAAATGCCCACCCCGAGGTGAAATGACGACGCCAGCACGCCGACGAACATAAACACCAGTGCGTACGGGTTCTGTAGTAACCCCTCCACATCAGCATAAGTCGACCTGCCGTGCGTCAGCCACCGTTCTGTGTACAAATGCCATCCAATGTAGGCAAACGCAATAAGTCCGGTATATCGCTGCGTAGTGTAGAGCCAGTTCCCTACCCACGGATACGCGGAGAGATTCGACTTTCCCCGCAGCCAAATGTAAATTCCATACCCACCGTGATAGAGGATCGGCAAAAAAATGAAGAGCCATTCCACCAACAGCCGAAATGGAATGGTTTGCAGTTCCGCCGATTTCGCGTCGTATTGCGCCGCGCCCACCAGTGCGTAGCTGTTCGACCAGAAATGTTCCGCCAAAAACGCGCCAACGGGGATAACGCCAGTCAAGGAATGCAATTTACGAAGAAAATAGCCGGTTTCAGGCTGGGTTGCCGTTGCGGACATGCCCTCTCCGCCGCATGAATTGCTTAAGGGCGCTGACGTCTCGCGGCCCATTCAGTATAGGTAGTAGAGAACACCGACGCAAGCCAGCCTATTCCTTCCTCCGACACTCGCCTCGTGAAATTCGGTTGCGCCACCCGTGCTTTCTAGCTTAAATGAGTAGACGACCGATGGTATCCGCCCGGCCCCTCCCGCTTGGCAGCCTTCGCGTGCCTTACGGATATCACATGACCGCTAACCACAGCCTTGCTTCAGAGTTAGAACGCATCGCCAACGCCATTGAGACAGATGCCACGTCCACGTCCCAAGTCTCTCTAACCAGCATCGCGGACCGCATCGCCAAAAATCTTGGCGTGAAAACCGACGAAATCGCCCTCATGGGTGTTTCCAACCGCTGGCGTCATCTATATTTCCTGGTGCCGGAATCGCTAAAGCAGGTCGGTTTTATACCGCTTTCCAGCACCTCCGCTATCGCCGCGCGTACCGCCCGCGAAAGCCGTCCCGAAATCCTCAATAATTTTGCCAGCGTCCGCCATGCCACCGTTTTCGAGGGCGTCAAAATCGGCGGTGAAATCTCAGAACTCATCCAAAAAATGATCAGCGCGCCGATTCTCTCCGGTGACAAAGTCCTCGGCGTCATCCAGGTGAGCCGCAAAGGAGCCAGCCCCAAAGAGGCCGGCCCGGACTTCAGCGCCGACGATTTGGGAAAAATTCTCGCCCTCTGCAAGCCTCTCGGCAAGCTGCTCCAACGCATCTCCAGAGAAGAGTGAGAAGATCTCAAGACTTTTGTCGCAAAGCATTCATTTTTGGACCCGTTCTGCGCACCAAAGCCCCGAATTCGTTTGACACCGCAATACCTTCTTGTTATTTTTCCACAGCGGAAAATTTTCCGCGGTTAGCTCACTCACGGAGGCGCCTCAACCCGGCACCATGGCGTTCGTCGCTAAGAAGATTTTCCTCACCAAAGGCGTCGGTAAACATCGCGAACGACTTTCGAGCTTTGAGCTCGCCCTGCGCAATGCAGGCATCGCCGCTTGCAACATTGTGCGCGTCTCCTCGATTTTCCCGCCGGGCTGCAAACTTATCTCCCGAAGCGAAGGCTTGAAGCACATCAAGCCGGGCCAGGTGGCCTTCACCGTCATCAGCGAAAATTCCACCAAGGAAGCCCACCGCCTCATCGCCGCCAGCATAGGCCTCGCGCTTCCCAGTGATAAATTGATGTACGGCTATCTCTCAGAGCACCACTCCTTCGGCGAAACCGAAGAAGTCGCCGGCGAGTACGCGGAAGAGCTCGCCGCCGAGATGCTAGCAACCACTCTGAACGTGGAATTCGATCCGGATTTGAGCTTCGACGAAAAAAAAGAGGTCTACCGCATCTCCAATAAAATCGTCCGCACCATGAACGTCACGCAATCCGCCGTCGGCGACAAGCGCGGCCTCTGGACCACTGTCCTCGGCGCCGCCATCCTCATCGGCGAAGACGACTAACCGTTTGCTCCGGATGGTTATGTTGTTCATTGGCGATTCCTTGGTTCGGCACCCCTCTGCTTCTTTGTACGCTTTGTGTCTCTGCGGCCGTCTGCCTTAAATCCTTTTCTTTCTTTTTTCGATTTTTTCGTTCTTAGCTCGCCGTCGACAACCACCATCCAGTCCCCGGACACCAACAAGTCTCGTCGGGTTCCGCATTTCGCCTCAACGACTTCACGTTTCGGAAATCGCCCCGCTTGAACGCCACCGCTAATTTCTCCGCGGTCTCCTCGTCGCGAGCATCGATACACGGTATGAACATCGCCTGGCACACAAATCGCGCCGCAAACCCCTCCCCGTCTCCGCGCGTAATCAGTAGCATTCCCCCGAGACCGGGCATTCCGCCTGGCCCGCCGTTAGGCGTCAAGGGGAACAGCAACCGTCCATTTGGGCGGAGTGCGTCCAGCCACACATCCAGAGGAGCCGTCGCTCCCGCGTTCACATAGATGACATCGCATTCGGGCAACGGACCTTTCGCTCCCGACCGAGCTTGCACTTTCACATTCGGCATGTCCCCCAGATTCCTGGCCGCTCGCTGCGCCAGGTCGTTTTCGATCTCGTACCCGATGACCGTTCCGTTCGGGCCCGCGAGCTTTGCCAACACCGCCGTGTAATAACCTGTTCCCGCTCCGATATGCACAACGCTCTCACCTTCCGTCACCGCCAACGCTGCCAAAGAGAGCGCGTGCAAGACTGGCTGGCCATTATTGATATGCCGCTCCGGCGCAATCGCCACCACCACATCTTGGTAAAGCAATGCGGGGTCGTCCGTCGGCGTCTCGATATAACCCGCGGCAGTAAATATCTTCCACGGACCTGCCCCCACGAAGCGCTCCCTCGGAGTCGCCGCAAGCGCTGCCACAAGCCGGCCATCGCCCTTCGCCGCTCCCGCACTCGCCGTAATCAAGTTCGCAAAAAACTCTCTGTGCGCTTGCAATCGCTCCACGGGTTAGCCTCCGGAATTTGTGCTCCCTAGCTCTTCCGACGTTTTGGGATCGGCCACTCATCATTCTCTTCTATGACTCTCAATAATTGGGCTGACTGCTCAAGTCGGCGCCGACCGTATTTCTTAGCCCAACGCTCAAAAATGTCGTGAATGGGCAGCGGGTTGAGAAAGTGCAGCTTCTCACGCCCTCGCCAGCCGATAACGACAAGTTTCGCCGCTTCGAGCATCGCTAAGTGCTGCGTCACTGCCTGGCGTGTCATCTGAAAGGGTTCGCACAGCTCACTCAAAGTCTGGCCATTGTTGGTGTAGAGGTGATCGAGCAGTTGTCTGCGCGTGGGATCCGCAAGCGTCCGGAATATCTTGTCCACAAAGCAAAGATATGCAAGCAGTCGCTTGCATGTCAAGAATCTTATGAAAGTTGCCCAATTGCGAACTGCCCCTTTCCGCCTTCCGGGAACTTTTGCGCTCTCTGAGGGGAATTTTATATAGAAACCGAAAAGTGTTCGAAAGGGAGAATCAATGAGAGGAATCCACTCGAAGGCTGCTTTTGTGTTGCTAGCTTTGGCGCTTGCCTGCTCGCCGCTTTTGGCTCAGGACGGCCCGCAGAATCCGCCTCCTGACCAGCAAGGCGCTCGCGACGGTTTTGGGCCACGCGGCCAAATGGGACCCAGCATGGGCCAAGGCCGCTGGGGCCATGGCCGCGGTGGCTTCGACAGAGGCGGTCGCATCGGACGCCGAGAATTTGGTTTCTTCCGCCTTTTGAATGACCCAGCCGTTCGTCAGCAGGTCGGTATAACTGAGGAACAGGTGGCCGCCATTCGCAAGCAAGCGTCCGACTTCCGCAAAGCGGAAATCCGCGACCGGGCCGATCTCCAAGTGAAACGGATCGATCTGAGAGACCTGCTCGCGGCCGAAAAACCCGATCGCGCCGCAATCAACGCTAAGCTGCAGGAGATCAGCACCGCGCAATTGGCTGTCGCGAAGTCCAGGATCGACTTTCGCTTGAACATGCGCGATGCGATTACTCCAGCGCAACGCGAGAAGCTCCGCCAATTGATGAGTGATCGCTGGCAGCGGGGTCGTGGCCCAGGCCGCCGGGGGCCTCAAGGCACCGGACGCAGGGGCCGTGGCGGACCAGCTCCAGCGCCTGCTCCGCAAAGCCAGCCCCAGCCGAACAACTAGGCAAACTCAATCGGACGCCGCGCGTATTCAATCTGGAACGGTGAGGGCACTGTCTGCAGAATAGGCAGGCAGTGCTGGTTTACTTCTCGTTCGAGGGGCCAATTCAACCGTTAGGACCAGTCAGTCCATAATTGGAGTAGCTGCGAGGGACTCCGGTTCAGAATCACATTAATCCTGCCAAATCGGCTGTCGCAGGTTTTCAATTAAACGCGAATCGATGGCGCGGCAGCATTGAATCGGATGTAATTCTCTTCGCAACCTTAAAGCGCACTTAGATTTGTTTGGGCCACCGCTATTTCTCGGGCTTGAAATAACCAATCCGGTCCAGCACCGCTCCCACCACCAATGGCAGCGCTACTGTCGCATCATCAAACACTTCCGCGAATTTCCCGCCCTCTTCTGGCGGCACAAATTTTCCCCACGACACCGCTTCCGTATACGTGCTCCCGCTCAACCCGCCCCAATGCACCGGCTCCGGACAAATCCTCACTCCATAGTTGTAGCGCTTCAGTGGGATTTTTTTATACCCGCGCCGCGCCAGCAATTCCGCGTAGACTCCGAACTGCTGTGTCCAATTCCGCGGCACTCCTCCGCCCACCGTGAAAATTCCCATCCGTTTCGTCGCCAGCATCATGTCCGCAAATTTCTCGAAGTCCTCGAACATGTCGAACTGCAGCAACGGACGCTTGTCTCTCAGCCTCGCGATCTTGTGCAGCGCGAAGTCAATTCCCAGTTCGGAGTCGCTGAACGCCGGAACGAACACCGGCACATTGTGCTCGAATGCCGACTTCAAAATTCCCCGTCCCGCTCCTTCCTTGTGCAGTTCCTCTCCGATCCGGCGGTGCAATTTCCAGCTGCTTACAACATCCTCGGAATCCCATTCGGTGAGAATGTGGTCCATCATTTCTTCCACCGCGTCCAGGTTCACTTCCGGCTCCAGCGAATCGTAAACGCGGTTGTACCCCGCCTCGAAAAGCGTTTTGTCATCCATTTTGTTGGGGTCATATTGAAAATGCGAGTGACCGGTCGCTTCCACAAGCCCGTGCGCCATCAGCGCTCCGGTCGAAACGATCGCTTTCACAGTGCCGCTTTCGATCAAATCGCAAAAAACCAACCCCATCTTGGCGACCGTCAGCGCTCCCGATAGCGTCATCACGACAAAACAATCTTTGTCGCGCGCCATCGTTTCCAGCACGTCGGCGGCATCGCCGATTTGTCGCCCAGTGAACGCGGTGTCGCCCATCGCTCGAACTAATTCGTCGATGGTGCGGCATTTCGAGAGGTCGATCGGAAACATTGGCCGCAGCTTATCTTTCACCGGATCGTGCAGCACGCGCCCCGTGACCGTTTTTTCTGCCCGCTTTGCCATCTCTTCTCCCCGATCTTCGTTGCACTTCCGTTCCAGAGATTCACACCACGCCGTGAAATTCGAATTTGGTAACGATTGATATTACAAATGCGTCCCGATGGAAAGAACAAAACGCAACTGCAAATACTTCTCTACGAGCATGATAAACTAAATTTCATGCCAAACAAGTTCACAATCGGCCTCTTGCAGATGCGTAGCGCCGCTGACCCGGAAGAAAACCTTTCGCGCGCTATCGAGAAGATCCGCGAAGCCTCCGCGCGCGGCGCGCAAATCGTCTGCATGGATGAGCTTTTTCGCGGGGAATATTTCTGCCGTACCGAAGACGCTGATCTTTTTAACCTCGCCGAGCCTATTCCCGGCCCTGCAACTGACGCGCTGGCGAAAATTGCAAAAGAGCGAAAAGTCGTCGTTGTCGCTTCTCTCTTCGAACGCCGCGCCGCCGGCATTTACCACAACACCTGCGCCGTTCTCGATGCCGACGGCTCCCTCCTCGGCAAATACCGCAAAATGCACATCCCCGATGATCCGCTCTATTACGAAAAATTCTATTTCACGCCAGGCGACCTCGGCTTCCCAAATTTCGATACCGCCTATGGCCGCATCGGCGTTCAAATTTGTTGGGATCAGTGGTATCCGGAAGGCGCGCGTCTGACCGCTTTGCAGGGAGCGCAAGTCATTTTCTATCCCACAAGTATTGGTTGGCACCCCCACGAAAAAGCTCAGTTCGGCGCTGCCCAGCTCGACGCCTGGCGCACCATCCAGCGCGCTCACGCCATTGCCAACGGCGTTTACGTCGCGGTCGTCAATCGCGTCGGCTTCGAAGGCAAACCCGAAAAAGGCGACGCGGGCCTGGAATTTTGGGGAGACTCTTTCGTGGCCGATCCCTTCGGCCGCATCCTCTCCGAAGCCTCGAACGACAAAGAGGAGATCTTGGTCGTCGAGTGCGATCCCTCGCAAAGCGAAGAAACCCGCCGTAACTGGCCCTTCCTCCGCGATCGCCGCATCGACGCCTACCAACCCATCCTAAGCCGCTGGCTCGGCGAATGATCCTCGATGATTAGCTGCCCACATTGTTCGCTGGAGAACCCGGATGGCGCGCAGCGCTGCGATTGCGGCTGGGATTTCGCTTCCTCGCGGATGAAGCCGTCGTTTTTGCCCGCAAACGACCCCTCCATCAGGCGGAAGACCCGCAACTGGTGGATGATTTTCCTTCCCGAGATTGTCGTGCTTCCGATCGCTCTGCTGGCATGGTCACTTGGTCATTCTTTCTGGCTCGCCCTGGTCCTTATAGCGGCTATCCCTATACTGCTCCTCGTTCTCAACCGATGAGCCCGTTTTCCCCTTCTCTCGTTTTCTTCTCTGCGTACTCTGCGCCCCTGTGACCTCTGTGTTAAATTCTTTTCCCTGATGCACACTGACACTCCAAATTCTCTGGGCTTTCGTATGCCCGCCGAGTGGCAACCCCACGAAGCTACCTGGTTAGGCTGGCCGCACGAGCTGACCGACTGGCCCGGAAAATTTGCCCCCATTCCCTGGGCCTTCGCCGAAATTGTCCGTCATCTTTCCCAAGTTGAACGCGTCTATCTCCTCGTAGAAAATCGCGAAGCCGAATCCCGCGTCCGCATCATCCTGAAAAAAGCCGGCGCCAACCTCTCCGCCGTCGACTTTTTCCGCATCCCCACCGATCGCGGCTGGATGCGCGACTCCGGCCCCATCTGCGTCAAAAATTCCTTCGGCGAAATCGCTTACACCAACTGGCTCTTCAACGGCTGGGCAAAATACCCCAATCACAAAAAAGATGCGCAAGTCGTCGCCAAAGCCAACAAAAAACTAAAGCGCCGCCTCTGGCAGCCAATTCACAAAGGCCGGCGCATAGTCCTCGAAGGCGGCAGCATCGACGGCAACGGCCGCGGCACCCTCCTTACAACAGAAGAATGCCTCCTCAGCAAGACGCAGGAACGCAATCCCGGATTCACGCGCGAAGACTACGCCGAAGTCTTCAAGAACTATCTCGGAATAACGAACGTCCTCTGGCTGAAAAACGGCATCGCCGGCGATGACACTCACGGCCACGTCGACGACCTTGCCCGCTTCACCGACCCTTCAACCGTCGTCACCGTCGTCGAAGAATATCCAAATGATGCCAACTTCGCCCCGCTCCAGGAAAATCTCTCGCTCCTGAAAAATATGCGCGATCAGGACGGCCACCCTCTCCGTATCGAAACTCTTCCCATGCCCGCACCAGTTTATTTCGACAACCAGCGTCTCCCCGCCAGCTACGCCAATTTTTACATCGCCAACAAAACCGTCCTCGTTCCCACGTTCAACGATCCCAACGATCGCCTCGCCCTAAACACTCTTGCCAAACTTTTCCCCACTCGGGAAGTCGTCGGCATCGCCTGCCGCGACCTAGTCCTCGGCCTCGGCACCATGCATTGCATGACCCAACAGCAACCCGCCTCAACCTAGTGCACGCCTCGAAGGAGACCCTAAACCGACACGGCCGATAATCTGCTATGGGGTGGCGCGCCAGCAGAGCCGCACCTGTGTGTTGGACAATGGCGGCTGCTCATCTGGTTCCCACCTCGGGGGCGGGACACGCGAAACGCCAATTTGTGGCCAGAGGAAGTTCGCAAAAGACGGCCCGGAATCTTAAATGCGACGGGGGAACCCATCCCATCGAACTGCCCCATCAGATCTCGGAGCTACAATCCCTTTGCAAAGAATATGGTTTCGTTTAGACATGAACGTCTCTGAGTTTCTCATCTCTCTGCGGAATCTCTATCCCTTCGTTTTTTCATGCTTGGGCGCAAAGTAACCGCGCCGCGACTCCAACTTCAACCCCTTCTGATCCACCTTGACGTCCAAGTTGTGATAAGTGCCGTCTTGCTTCACCTTATCTGCCGAAAATTCTAACAAGTACACATAGTCGGGCCCCAATGTTAGCCGGTTAAATCCTCCGGCCAGATCGTTGTCGTTGTGAAAGTAAGTGCCTCCGCTTCCGTCGGCAAGTTCCGCCATGACTGCTTCATTTATGCTCATGGAGGCCTGATGGTACTGGATTTTCGCGCGCGTCACGGAAACTGGCAGGTTGCCGAGTCCTTCGTCGGCCTCCACCCCGGTGGTGTATAGGCCGCCCGCGTCCAGCGCACTTATCGTTACATTAGCCTGCCGGGCCTCATCAAGAATCTCTGATTTGAGCATCATGTCGTTCGATGTCGTGGTCAGAAATCCTGGGGAAACTAGAATTAGCATCCGCTGGCCAGGAAGAGTACCCATTTTATGCACAACTTTTTCCAAGATGCCGAGCGTCACGCGAACATCCTGATCTCCAAGCTCCACTGCCTGCCGCGACGCGGCTTCCACAATTTGCTGCGCTGTTTCGCGGTCGGGAATGTGCGCACAAGACATGGTTTCGTCAATGGCGGTTTCCAGAGCGGTGTCATCGCCTTTTTCTATCAGATCTCCTTGGTAGTAATCGATCTTCGGACACCCCATCCCGCTCCCCCGGTAAAGTGTGTGCATTCTCAAATGGATGATCTCTTTTTCAAGGACTCCGCGGTCCTGCGTCAGACCGCTGTCGCTCCCGGAGGTCGAAACCACTTCAGCCATGTCCGAATCTGCCAGCGACTCGGCGAGCATGCTGTCGGCCGCCTGCTGCGCCTGCACAAGATCGCCAGTGGCCAAGTGCATGTCGTCGAACAGAAAAACGATAAATCGTTCCGGAGGAGTCCGAGGCGCCGCGACGCTGGGCCCGCCGGGGGCCGAAGCAAGAGTATTTGCCTCACCCTTCTCAACTTTGCGCTTTTGTATCGTAAATCCCGTGATCTCTTGCGGCTTGCCCCTGTCAAACACCTCGAAGTCTTCTTTCCTAAGGTTTCCCACGGTGTGGCCTTGCACGTCGCGAACTACTACCGGAACCAGCACAACACGTACGTTGGACTTTATTGTGACAGGAGCCCGCTGGTCGAGCGATTGCTGTCCTGGCTTTAGGTTTAGCGATTCCGCCTTGGTGACATTGTTTGGAGGCGTGAATTGAAAAGCCTCATCGTCGAACTTGGGGTCAGTGTTCGCTTTTTGGATCGTCACCGTGATTGTGTCCTGAAACGCAATCCCGTCTTGCAAAACAGGCGAGGTCTGCTTGCTCATCAGGACGATGAAGCGATCCTTGTCTATCCATAGCTCACCGGTTCCTTGAGAGGTCTGAAATTTCACGGCATAACAGCTGATCTTGGCGCCATCCACTTTGATGGCATGGTCTCCTTTTTCCAAGGTGGCTGCCGCGCTCATCGTCGCGATTTCCCGAAAACGACCGACAAGAAGGTTTTGGTATGCCCCGATAAAGGCTTGCTCTTTTGCGTTCGAAGCTGCGGCCGGCTCCGCGGTATATTTCTTCTTTCTTGGTGAGTAGTTCCAGATCGTCCGGCCGTCGCTTACTAAGACGGCTTCGCTGGTCTCATCCTTTACAGTCAGCCGAATCTTTCCGGCCGTTCCGCCAGCAAGTGTGATCGTGGAATCCGTAGACTGATGAAAATTGGATATCGTGGTGCCGCCGTCAGGATTACGCTGTTCTCCAACGGCAACACGAAGCGCGTTTCTTACCGCAGTGAACTCATAGATTTGTAATCGTTCGTATGCTTGGCTGACTTTTTCGAGGATTTCGCCGGCCGAGAGTTGCGCGGCACTGGCGCACGGGCAGAAGAGCGCGAACGCGACCAAGAGCCGCAGCGGATATCCCACGTCGAGAAAGAGCGCTCCCCCCGAGGAAGCTATGCACAAACTGGTGAGCCTCCTCGTCGGCGCGAATTTCTTAAAAGGGCTAGACCTCGTGATCACTCTCCGTATCCCCGCCTGCGAGACTGCTCCGTTTCATGACGCAATGCAACGCTTCTGTTAAACTTCAGCTCACGAGTAGCCCAGTTACTTAGACCCTAGTCGTGCACGATAGCT
The DNA here is from genome assembly GCA_049800195.1 of Candidatus Acidiferrum sp. Taxonomy (GTDB): domain Bacteria; phylum Acidobacteriota; class Terriglobia; order Acidiferrales; family UBA7541; genus Acidiferrum. The sequence continues at coordinate 74,391 of JBARJI010000124.1, read as the reverse complement.
TTCTTGGAGGCCGAATGTTCGCCACATTTTTAAGCGACCTGTTCGAATCGCGCAGCTACAAGATCTGGCTTCCCACCGGCTTTTGGGGCTGGATCGTCATCGGCCTCATCGCCGGATGGCTCGCCGGAAAAATTGCGCGCGGCCGAGGTTTCGGCTGCATCGCAGACATTATTCTCGGCATCGTCGGCTCATTCGTCGGTGGATGGATCTTCATGAGGCTTGGCATTTTCGGCGGCGGCTTTCTTTATTCTCTCGCCGCCGCCACGGTCGGCGCCGTCCTCCTTGTGCTGATCGCCCATCTCTTCAGTGGCGGCGATCGCTAGTCACGCCCGCCGAATAATCTCGTGCGCGGCGCCTTGTCACGGGAGTGGGTGTGCAAATGGGGACGTCGGCGGTGGTTCGAGCGTGACGCACGCTCATCATCCCACTGTGATACGATTCAGATGCACACCACGGATATGAGCTTTCCTTGGATGAGATGGAGATAAACGTTTTTGAGTAAGTCCACACAGTCTCTCACGGCAATTCCTCTTGGCGGTCTCGGCGAATTTGGAATGAACATGATGGTGCTTCGTCTCGGCGACGACATTCTCGTCATCGACGCGGGCATGATGTTCCCCGAATCCGAACTCCTCGGCGTCGATCTCGTCATCCCTGACATCACCTACCTCAAACAAAATCGCCAGCACGTCCGCGCCATCGTCTTGACCCACGGCCACGAAGATCACATCGGCGCTCTCGCCTATATTTTGCGCGACCTCAATGTTCCCGTGTATGGCACGCGGTTCACGCTCGCCCTCGTCAAAAAACGCCTTGAAGAAGCGGGTCTTCTCGATTCCACCACCCTCCGCGAAGTCCTCCCTGGCCGCCTCGTCGAAATCGGCCCCTACGAAATCGAGTTCATCAACGTCACGCACAGCACTATCGATTGCGTCGCTCTCGCCGTGCGCACGCCTGTCGGCGTTATCATTCACACCGGAGACTTCAAGATCGATCAAACTCCCGTTGACGGCGCACCGTTCGATCTTCATACGTTCGCCCGTTACGGCACCGAAGGCGTCCTGGCCCTTTTCAGCGACTCCACCAATGTCGAGCGCCCCGGCTTCACTCCTTCCGAGCGCGCCATCGTCCCGCGCATCGAGGAGTTATGCCGCTCCGCACCGCGCCGCGTCATTCTTTCGTGTTTCGCGTCTTCGATTCACCGCATTCAGCAAGTGATCGACATCGCCGGACGCGTAGGCCGAAAGGTCGCTTTCGTCGGACGCAGCATGGTCGATAACGTCGAAATCGCGCACTCCATGAACTACCTGCGCATCCCAGACGGCATGGTCGTTCGCCCGCAGGACATCCGCAACTTCGATCCCAAACGCATCGTTATTCTCGCCAGCGGTAGCCAAGCCGAGCCCATGTCTTCCCTATCGCGCATCGCCGTTGATAATCACCGCTTTGTCACCGTTGACGAAAACGACAGCGTTATCCTCTCCGCGCGGATTATTCCTGGCAATGAAAAAGCCATTTTTCGCATGCTGGACCACATGTTTCGCCGTCGCGCGCTCGTCTATTACGACAATTCCGCCGGCACCATTCACGTGTCCGGTCACGCTAGCCAGGAAGAACAAAAATTGGTGCTGCAGCTCGTCAAGCCCAAATATTTCATCCCCGTTCACGGCGAGTATCGCCATCTTTTCCGCCACGCTGCCCTCGCCCATCAACTCGGCTGCGTCTCCGGAGAGATTCTTCTTCTCGAAAACGGCAAAGCTATTGAATTTACGCAGGACGGCGTCCGCCGCCGCGACCCCGTCACCGCCGGCCGTGTCTGTGTCGATTCCGGCTCTCTCGAGGAAATCGAAGAGGTGGTCATTCGCGATCGCAAGCATCTCTCCGAAGATGGCGTCGTCGTCCCCATCATTGCCATCGACAAGCACACCGGAAAAATGGAATCGCAGCCGGAAATCGTCACACGCGGAATGTTCAGCGACAATGGCCACGAATTGATCGCCGGCGCCCGCGAAGTCATCATGAAAACGGTCGAGCAATCCAACGCCGAAGAAAAATCCGACTGGGGCGTCATCAAAGAAAAAATCCGCGTCGACCTCAAACGTTACATCAACAAGCAAACCTCGAAGCGCCCGCTTATACTGCCAGTTATTCTCGAAATCTGAACCTCGCTGTTCTTATTAGAACCAATTCGGATTCTGTCCTGCGCAGGCACAGCCACTTGGCTGCCCAAACCGCGCCAGTTTCTTGAAACTTCCTAATCACTCGAATCCAACGAGATCGCGGTATTGGAGATTTCTAATCATCGTCCGGCGTGTCGCGGGCGCAGCCGCGTTTCCGTTGTCTTGGTCCCCTTCTTCTGCAATCGCACGTTTAAATTTTGAATCCCCCGAGGAACATTCCAGGTTCCCTCGCGAAAAACAGGGCGCAAGCATCATCCGTGCCGCAAGGATTCGCCGATGTCTCCCAATTCGATTCAGGAAGCGTCCGGTACGCCGATTGCAAGCCTTTGTAGTGAGCACGCCGGGCCTGGCCTCGTGCGCGCAAGCGTGCGTGTCAAGGAGGAGAGCATGCCGCGAATTTCGGACAGCGAATCGGAAAAGCCGGCCTTGCACTTTTCTGGACCTGAAAACGAGACCCTCGATCCGTTGGATTGGGACATCTTCCGAGCCCAGGCGCACCGCATGCTCGACGACATCCTGGATTACACCAAGGATATTCGACAGCGGCCCGTTTGGCAGCCGATTCCGGAGAAGGTGCGTGAGCGATTTCAAGGCGCTCTTCCTGTCGAGCCTTCTGCTCTTGCCGATACCCACGAAGAGTTTATGAACTACGTCCTCCCGTTCTCGGTGGGAAATGCCCACCCGAGATTCATGGGCTGGGTTCACGGCGGCGGCACTCCCGTGGGCATGCTTGCGGAAATGCTGGCGGCGGGACTAAATGCGAATTTGGGCGGCAGAGATCAGGTTCCTATCGAAGTGGAGCGGCAAGTCGCTCGTTGGATGCGCGGCGTCTTCGGCTTCCCAGAAAGTGCTGCCGGACTGTTCGTTACCGGCACGTCGATGGCAAATTTTATCGCCGTGGTAATCGCGCGCGACAAGGAACTAGGCTGCAGGGTGCGCAGTCAAGGCGTGTTGGCAAAATCGAAGCGCCTCACGGCCTATGGATCGGCGGCCATCCACGGCTGCATCGCGAAGGCCATGGATTTTTGCGGCCTCGGGAGCGAAGCCCTTCGTCTGGTTTCCACCGACTCTCGCGGACGGATGGAGCCTGCAGCGCTCCGGCAAGCCATCCAAAAAGACCGCGAAGACGGTTGCCATCCATTTCTGGTCGTCGGAACCGCGGGAACGGTGGACACAGGCGCGATTGACGATCTTGCGGCTCTCGCGGCTCTCGCTCAGCGAGAAAAACTTTGGTTCCATGTGGACGGCGCTTATGGGGCGCTGGCGATGTTTGCTCCCGAGCTCGCGCCAAGGCTCGCCGGCATCGAGCGCGCCGATTCCCTAGCCTTCGATTTTCACAAGTGGGGCCAAGTTCCCTACGACGCCGGATTTATTCTGGTGCGCGATGGCGCTCTGCAACGAAATGCATTTGCAGCTTCCTCCGCCTATTTGAGGCGCGAAACGCGCGGGTTGGCCGCCGGAACATTCTGGCCCTGCGACTACGGCACGGATCTTTCCCGCGGATTCCGCGCGCTAAAAACCTGGTTCACGCTGAAAGTGCATGGCACGCGAGCGCTAGGCGACGCGATTTCACGCACGTGCGCGTTGGCGCGCCACCTAGAACAGAGAATTGCTTCTTCGCCAGAGTTGGAGCTGCTCGCGCCCGTGGAATTGAGCATCGTATGCTTTCGTTACCGCGCGGACGAATCGGATCGCGTGAATGCCAGGATTGTGTTCGAACTGCAAGAATCTGGAATTGCCGCGCCTTCCACGACCACGATCGACGGCCATCTGGCGATTCGCGTGGCCATCATAAATCACCGCACCTGCCCCGCCGATCTCGATAGCATGTTGGACAAAGTCCTCGCACTCGGCCGCAACATTCTGAAACAGACCGGTACGGCGAGCTCGTTTGTCCCGAAAGAAGATCGCTCGGAGGCCAGCGCTCCAGGGTCAGCCCCGCAGCAAAGCTGGGAAGCGGAATTGCACTCTGTCGAGGCCGCATTAGCCGCCAATCCGGATTCCGCGGACCTACGCTTCCGCAGAGCGCGCTCGTTATCCGAACTGGGCCGGCTCATCGAGGCCCGAGACGACTACATCAAAGTGCTTCTGCGCGAGCCCTATCATCTGACGGCGCTGAACAACCTCGGCAACGTGTTGATCGCCTCCGGACATCGCCAAGCCGCGCTGATCGCTTACAAAGAAGCCATCGTCCGGCATCCCAACGATCCCTTGTCCCGCGTAAACGTGGGCAGCTTTCTTTTGGAAGAATGCGAACGCATGGTGGCTCCCGAGCAAGCGGAGCAAGCGCTCGAACTCAAACGCGAGGCCCGCCAGCTCTTCGCGCAAGACCCGACTAAGAGATGGCCCATGAAGGGCTCTCCTACCTTCTGGGAGACCTCGGCGAAGAACAAAAGGCAGCGTGGCATCGCCGCGAAGCTTTTCAAAACCGTTGCATCATCCCGCTGCACTATCGTGGCGGACCCGCCCCAGTCTCAGTCCTGCAGCTTGTTTCGACGCGCGGAGGCAACGTCCGCCTTCGCAGATTTCTCGACAACCGCATTTTCCAAACCTATATCGTGCTTCCCGAATTCTATGATTCAAAAGTGGCCCTCCCCGCGCACCAGATCGTCGTCAACGGCATAGGTGACGCCGAAGTGGCCGCCGACGCCCTCGCCGCCGCCGATTCCGTACTCGCGCTGACCACGGCGCCCATCCTCAATTCGCCAGTCGCGGTGCGCGCCACCAGCAGAAGCAACAATGCGCGGCGTTTGCGTGGTCTTCCGGGCATCGTCACGCCGCTTACCACTGTGCTGTCGCGCGAGCAACTCAGCGTTTCAGATGCGGAAGCCACATTGGTGCGGCTCGGCTTCCGATTTCCTCTTCTACTTAGAGCCCCGGGCTTTCACACGGGCCAGCATTTTCTGCGGGTCGAAAGCTTCGAGACGCTTCCGTCCGCGCTGTCGCAACTTCCCGGCAAGGAGTTGATCGTCATGCAGTATCTCGATGCCCGCGCTCCCGACGGAAAATCCCGCAAATACCGCGTGATGATGATCGATGGACAGCTCTATCCCGTGCATCTCGCCATCTCCAGCCATTGGAAAATCCATTTTTTTAACGCCGAAATGGCCGACAACGCGCATCACCGCGCGGAAGACGCTGCCTTCCTCGGAAACATGCCTGAAGTGCTCGGCCCCTCTGCGATGACGGCGCTAGGACGCATTCAATCCGTCCTCGCGCTGGATTATGGCGGGATTGATTTTGGTTTGAACGCCAACGGAGAAATCCTGGTGTTCGAGGCCAACGCCGCAATGGCCGTAAATCCGCCCGACCCGGATCCTCGTTGGAACTATCGCCGCACTGCCTATAGCCTCATCCATGCCGCCGTTCAAAAAATGCTGATTGGCATGGCCCTCCGTGGCGAAGCATGGAAAGAAACGCGGCCAATGGAAACCGCCTTGGCCCAATCGGGCCCCTAACTACAGTCACCCCAGTCATTCAACGTTGTTTCCCGCTTGAGTGTCGCTAAAAATCTCTCTCCACATCCGCAAATGCATTTTCCCCAGGGCGAACAAAATGACGGAGAGTGCGGCTTACCTCTCACTGGACGTGACGAAATGCAGATGGAAGGAAAACCCCGGCAGCTTCACGGCCGTTTTGTAATCGACCGCAACATATACATCGGATATTTTGTTGTCCGCGCTATGCTTGACAGTGACCTCTTCCGGCTTCAACTCTATGTCGTAATACGCGGCCTTTCGTATGACTGCTTTGCGAATATCTCCGTCCGAACTCAGCGGATCAAACCCGACTCGGGGCCCAAGCTGCGAAGCGATGTCGCGCAGATCTTCGCGCAGTTCCAGATTGCTGATCTCCCAGGATGCGAACTGCCAACAGCCTATTCCCACCCACGTAAGAATGGCCAGTCCGAGGATGTATTTGGATTTTATCCTCACGATTGAATGCTCCGTGCGGGACCATCTGCCTAGCGCTGGACTGGCTCAAGCGGGTCGAAAGCCGCAGTCCTGAATTCTCTGGCAGAACGGCGCTTTCCTTTTTGGATCCCAAGCGACTCTATTTTATTCGGAGTGGCCGGTGCCTTGAAGTTCTTTGCGGTCTGGGACTTATCCAATATGCAACTACCCTGCATGGAATCATCTCAAACCCATAGCGAACCCGTCGCGGCGGTGAAATGAGAGACATGCCTGCATCCATTAGGTGCGAGAATGAATCCAAATAAATAGGAGAGAGAAAGCAAGTTAATGAATCCGATGTTCGGCTGAACATCATCGAGCCACTGCGATATATCCTGGCAACGCGTCCGCCCAAAGGCGATGCAGAGGCTAACCATAACGCCATAGCAAAAACCCGCCAGAAATAACCCGCCCTTTAGTCCAGGATAATCGCGGAAAGAGAAAGGTCATGAGAAAACTTTCCTTCTATTCGATTCGCCTGTTAGCAATAGTTTCGGCAACGGCTATGTTCTTTGCGCTCTCGCCGAGTCCGGCGAAGGCACGCGTTGCTGTCGGAATCTTCGTCAATTTCGCTCCTCCCGAGCTGCCAGTCTACGCGCAGCCAGTTTGTCCCGGCCATAATTACATCTGGACGCCCGGCTATTGGGCTTGGAATCCCGCCATCGGCGATTATTACTGGGTGCCCGGCACGTGGGTCTATCCGCCACAAATCGGTGTCCTTTGGACGCCTGGCTATTGGGCCTGGGGACCGGACGGCTTCTTCTTCAGCGCAGGCTACTGGGGACCTACCGTCGGATTCTACGGCGGCATCGACTACGGATTCGGCTATTTCGGCCACGGCTACTACGGAGGCCGATGGGAGCACGGACACTTCTCTTATAACCGCGATGTGAGCAACGTAAATGTCTCCGTCATCCACAACATCTACAACGCCAGAGTGAATAACGAATTCCGCTCCGTGAGTCGTGTCAGCTTCAACGGTGGCAAAGGCGGAGTGAACGCCCGTCCAACCGCCCAAGAAGAAGCAGCAGTTAGAATGCGGCACATGGGACCGGTGGCGGCTCAGACGAGACAGCTTGATTACGCTCGTTCCAATCGCCAATTCCGCGCGTCCGTCAACCACGGCGCGCCTGCCATCGCCGCAACTTCGAAGCCAGGAGAATTCAGCGGCCGCGGCGTCATGCGCACCCGCGTGGCAGGAACGGTCCATACGCCGCCCGCGTGGCGCGCCAACACCTCGGCGCGTGAGAATGCCGAAGGACGCGGAAGATATGTTCCCGCCGCTGGCCGGTCTGAATCCTCGAACAGTAGCAACGCCGCGGTGAACAGCCGATATCAAAAAGGTCGCAACCAACTGACGGCCCAGCAGGAAAGAGAACGCCAAACGCTTCATCAGCAGCAAAATAGAGAACGCCAACAGATGGAGCGTCAGCACGCCAGCAATGCCCAGCGCCAACAAATGGAGCAGCGCCATCAACAACAGACACGCCAACTCGAACAAAGACACACGCAGCAGATGCGTTCCTTCGAGCAGCGCCAATCCCCGAGGCCGGCCTCACGTCCGTCAGGTAGGCCCCACTGAGCCGGCATAGCCCGGCTCCATCTAAACGTAAACGACTCGACCGGCGTTTATTTCTTGTGGGACCTTTCGCCGCCAGAGCTGACATTGTCCAGATCAGCCTGCATGGCCTGGCCGCGTATCCCCATCGTGAAGTTATACAATTGCGCGCGCTTCGAGCCGTCAAAAACCTCCAGCGCAAACTTGTTGCCCGGGGGAACGGATTGGAGGAAGCCCTTCAACTCATCCGCCGTGCAAAACAATGTGGCCCCGCGGTAATTGGACCGGCTCTGTAGATGAATAATGTCGCCCGCTTTGAGCCCTCCAACGGAGGCGGCGCTTGCCGGCTCGACCGAAGCGACCAGCACGCCCGCTGCGGCTAGATTCTGATCCCTCTTGCAGTAGTTGTAGCCTTCTTTTACGGCGTTCGTGGTCGCCTTGTCCCCGGGCAAATCCTTCATCCCGGGCGTGATGGTTGCAATGGCGACACCGAAGTTGTTTTGCTTCGGGCCCCCGGAAAGAACTATTTCTTGTGGGCTCGTGCTCACCGGATTGACGCTATCGCACACTTGCGTCGGAGAGAGATAGCCCAAAATGGGATCCGGCTGCGAGTGCGATTTGCTCTGGTATGTCGTGTAGTCGAACTTCAGGCGGATCGTCTCTCCGCCGTCCTCCACAAAGGCGGTCATGCGATGTTTCTGCTCCGGAAATGCACATACCACATCCGACGGATCGGCTGCCGCCGGAAGCGAAGCGAGTCCGGCAATGGCGCCTTGGTCAAAGTGCCCTTCAAAAGACCACTGGTCAACATAGGCTTTGATATCTGTGCCGTCGGATTGGAACCACTTATACCCGCTGCACCCCGTCTTGCACTGCCACCAGCCAGTCAGGTTCTTGCGCTGCTCGACCTGCCCCTCGGAGGCCTGAACCGCCGCGTGTGCCTTTTCTTGTTTGGCTTCCAGAACGTAGATATGGTCCTGCGCGCTTCGCGATTTCGCTTCGCCGGGATTGCTCAATAGATAGAAATGCAGGGACTTTTCCGCAGCTTCAAATTGGCCGGTAAGTTCCTGCGAGACGGACTGGCCCAGATAGATGTCGCCCCACCATGGCGCAATTTGCAGTGCTTTAGTAAACGAGCCGAGCGCTACCTGCTCGTCTTCCGGCGTCTTCGCTTCCTGATGCAGCGTCATCCCTTCGATGAAAAAACGCCGCGCGTCTTCCGGAATCGCCGGCGCGGGATCCAAATTCGCGGCCGCCTGGATAACTTTTGCGCGCAAACCGTCGTCCGCGGGATTCTGTTGAAGTTGCGCGACTGCTTCCTTGAATGCCTCGCGCGGAGATTGCGTTTGCGCGGCGAGTGTGAATGCAGCAGCGAAAATCGTTAAGAGAAGTGCGCCGAGATGAACCTTTTTCATTTTAGTAGCCTCGAGTATTTCCCGCTCACTCGGAGAGCAAAAGCTTGATTCTGCTTCGCACTTCCGAGCGTTCGTGGATTTGGTCCTTCAGAACTTTGTTGCGCGCAGCGAGCGCTTCTAGCTGCTCTTCCGACAGATTCGTAAGTCTGTCCACCTGCTCGCGGGCCACTGCCGTCGCCGCTCCGTAATAAACCTCGGCGGATAGAACTCTGGCTTCGTTCCGAAAGAGCTTGCATTGGCCGCTGAGAGCTTCCGAGGGCACCCCTTCGCAAACATTGTCCAGCGCGAGATTCAGCATCTCTTCGCGCGTCTGCGCATTCCAGCCCTGGTAGCCGTTCTTCAGAAAAATCACCAGGATCCGCGCGTCCCCGGCCAGCCTCTCCCGCGTTTCGTTCGTTGTCATGTGCTGCACGGCGGCGATCACGGCATCCGGCCTCGGCTCGCACTTTTCTAGAAAAGCCATCCACTTCGCCGCTCTCTCCTTCGGAATGCCTTTCACTCCCGAGAGGATTCCGTCCTCCACTTTGTCCGAGAGCAAGTCAATCGTTTGTTCCTCCACCTGCCCCACAAATTCCTTCTTCGCGTCGTCGGAGAGCTTGTCCCACTCCTCGAAGTCTTCGGCGCGATGCTTGAATCCGAGCTCCGCGATACGGTTGAGGTTTCCTTCGATGGCTTTCGTAATCTGCTGATCCTGCGCTACCAACTGAGCGATCATTCCGATGTGGGCCGCAAGCGTATCTACATCCTTCTGTAGAGCGCCCCGATCCCCGATCCACTTTTGTTTCATCGAGTTGCACTCTTGCTCGAGCGGGGAGCCCACCTCAACGTGCGCGCACGATTGATTTAGCTTTCTTCCATCCGATACGAGACCCGCGACACGCGCCTGCAGCGGCGCCAGCCTCGGCTCAAGCGCCTGCTGAATCTCCACTGGCATACCGTCGGGAATCCGCGGAAGAACGGGAATCTGCGCGAGAACCGCTCCAGGAACAAGCAGAGCCACCGCCACAACAACCATCGGGGCAGCGATCCAGCGCGGTTTTGAAGATAGGTTTGCCATGTTCTGTGATCGGCTATTGCGGAACCGGTGCCGGCGGCGTCACAGGCGTGGAACTCAAATCCACCTGAATTCTGTCAAACTTCCCGCTCGCCGCGTTGTTGGCGTCCGTAAGCGACTCGCGGAGCTGGTCCCTGTCGTTTACGATTTGCGTGAACTCCGCCGGCGTCTTGCCCGGGTTTGGCGCGTCATTGATCGCGTTAATTGCCTGCTGCGCCTTCCAGGCGGCCGCTAGCTGAGGATCGGAAGCCACCTCGGGTGGCAAGGGCGGCAGCGTGGTCGGCTGCGGGTTATACTTTTCGATGTCCTGAGCGATCTGCGTGGCTTGATTCATGTCGCTCTTCAGCTTCGCGCTCACTTTCCCCATGTCCACATTGTTTTTGCCACTCATCTTCGGAAAGGGAGCCGCGGGACAACTCACGTCCATCGCTCCTCCGTCGAACCCTTTCGAGGCCTCCGGCGCAAGATCGTGGAAATCCTTGGTATCGTTCAGCGCCAGGTCCGTGAAAGCGATGCTGCTCACAAAAGCCAGGCAGTGCAATTGCTTCCACGCTTTTTGCTGTGCCGGGCTTGCACCGCCCGCATCGTCGGCAGTCAGTGCCGCGTTTTGGTTCAGAAAAGCGGCGGCGGAATCATGTTCGCGGGCAAAAGCATTCTGATCGGCCTGCGCTTCAGTGGCTTTCTCGGCCTCGAATTGGGCGAGATCGCCGGCTTGTGCCGCCTCCTCCGACGCTTCCGCATCCCGGCTCGCATTCGCCGCTGCCTGATCATTGGCGGTCGTTGCCGCGTCTCTCATCGCCGCCTCATGGGCACGCGCCTGGTCCAGAGCCTTCTGGTACGTTTGGGCGAACGTCACCATCGGATTTGTGGTGGCCGCACCGTTCGAGGTTGCCGAAGTGCTCCCCCCGCACTTCCACTTACCTTGTATAGGTTGGCAGCCGGTGTTGTCATTGTAGGCGTCTTGGATTTGCCCCCCATTACTTCTGCACCAGGACTTATAGGAAGCCCACCAGGTTGCTGGATCTCCGCCGGATGCGGGGGGCGTGCAGTTGCTTTGTGCGCGCGCGGTTTGCAGCGTGCAAAGAAACCCCAGTAGGGTGGTGATGAGAAGGAAATAGCAGGATCGAGAGCAGACACGGTGGCTGGACACGGGTGCCTCGCAGTTGAAAGGCGCCAAGGGAACACGTAATGGCGCTAAATCCGACCTTAGCGAACTATGAAAACGATAGCATGCCCAAGGTGGCTAGGAAGGAAGGAGTACTAGGACCCGTGCCCAAACGGAAAATAGGCGTTCAGAATCGCCAGGCTGGCGCGCAGCCAGCTAGCCTGCGCTATTGCTCGATTCCTCCCGGCGCGATCCCAAGCCAGGCCCCCACGCGCATCCTCTTCGCGAAGTGCCAGATGAGCGGCGCAGCCAACCCAGCGCGCGCCTTGGTTAAAGTGCGGGCCCTGCCGGCCGGTCCTTATTTAAGGAGTGAACTTGGGACGCCCGGATTCGTCAGCAACCTGCGCCGCGGTCAGGAAGATCAACTGCACAATCTTTCGCATCTTCGGATAGTTGATGCGCGTCCAGGTGTCGTTCTCTGTGTGGTAGTCCGGCTGCGCCCCCGTGTTGAAGAAAACCTGCGGGACTCCCCGAGTGGCAAACCAGAAATGATCGCTCCGGGCAAACCAGTGCCCGGGATCGCGGGCATCCATCTTGAAGTCCAGCTTCAACCCAATCCCGTCATTTTCCTGCTCGACCACTTTTCTCAGATCCGGATCGTAAAGCGTTCCGAGAATGTTCACCATGTTCCGGCTTTCTTCCCCTGTGGTGTTCCAAAGCAGCGACTCCTCGTCACGCCCAATCATATCCATGTTTAAATTTGCCACCGTATCCGCCAATGGGACGGATGGATGCTCGATGTAATATTCGGAACCTATCAGCCCCTCTTCCTCCGCATCGAAGCACACAAACACCAAACTCCTTTTCGGCTTTACGCCGCCCTCGACAAAAGCCTGGGCGATCTCCATCGTGCCCACCACCCCCGAAGCGTTATCGTCCGCCCCGGCGTAGATGCGTCCCGAGACGATCCCCATGTGGTCATAGTGTCCGCTGACGATCAAGTACTGTTTTTTCAGCTCTGGATCGGATCCCTCCAGGATGCCAATCACATTTCGCGCCTTGATCAGCCGCGGCGTCTCGAAGTTTTTTTCCATCCTCACGATCGCTCCCGGCGCCTCGAAGGAGTCCGGTTTCAACGTCGCGTCGATCTCTTTCTGCAATGCCTCGACGGACTTTCCCGCGCTAGACAGCAAAAAATCCGCCGTCTCCCGCGAGATCGTAAACACCGGAATATCCCATAGGCCCCCGGCCATCGAGTAATTCGCTTGTGGCAACGTATAATTCGGCGGCGCGCTGGGAACTCGCTCCTCCTTATACTTGACCCCCGGATTCACAATCAGCACCGCAGCCGCCCCTGCTCTCCGGATTTCCTCGATTTTGTACAAGTCGTACGCGTGGTACGTATCCCAGCGTCCCCGGAATTTTGAATTCGGGTCCTCCGCTTGCGGCTCTCGCTCAAGAACCATGGCGACTTTCCCATGCAGTTCCACGCCTGCAAAATCGTCGTAGCCGTATTCCGGCGCATTGATTCCATATCCGAGAAATTCGATTGGTCCCTGCACGCTTTCCGTTCTCACGCCTTCTACTGGCCACGGGCTAAAATCATGGCCTAGCACAAACTTCTTCTGCTCTGCGCCTATGGTGGCTTCCAAAACGTCGCTTTTCTGCGGGTCGGGCCATGCGCTCACCATGTCAAATCCCTGGAAGTACGTCCCGTCGTCGCCGCCCGGCTTCAATCCCAGCCGCATGAATTCGGACTCGATGTAATTCGCCGCAATTTGGTGCTCAGGCGTCCCGACCAGGCGCCCGGCCATATCGCTGTTCGAGAGGAAGAACATCCGTGCCCGAATGTCTTCCAGTCGGATGTTCTTGGCCGCTGTGGTGGCGTCTCCCGTCGAGTTGCCCGCCGCCTGGGCCACCATCGCCGCGCTCAATACGAAGAGAAAACTCCAATTTTTCATCGGCTATCCTTTTGGCTGTCCGCGCATCGCGCGGCGAGCGTGAATGCATCGCGATTTATCTCTGGGCAAACCGCCCAAGGCTCGAAACCGTCATTCGAAGGTAAACGCGCGGGGCATCCATAGAGGAGGAAGATATGGAATCAGAAAGCCAGGGAGCGCAAAACCTGTGGCCCATGGCGCGTATATCTATCGTATGTCGCGAGGGCTTGTCAATAAACGATCCAACTCCACCTTTCACCGCATCGCTGCGCCGCTGCTTCGGTCAACCCGGCTTCGCCCGGCGTTCCTAAAGTTCCTTGTGCCGCCGCAATCGCCTAGTCGACACGAAGCCCAGAACATAAGAAGATGACCCCTATGAGCGCACAAAACAAAGTCGTATTGGTGGCAGGCGGGACGGGCGGACTCGGTCGCGCCGTGAGTTTGGCGTTTGTCGAAGCCGGTGCACGGGTCGTTGTTACCTTTCAGAGGCCTGGCGATTTGGACGATTTGAAAAAAGCCGCCAGCGCGAAGCTGGTTGCGGCGGACGGGGCGTCGCTGGACGGGCACGCCGTCGATGTCACTGACGAAGCCGCCGTAGCAAAATTGGTGGATGGTATTGTCGAGCGCCACGGGCGCCTCGATTGTTTGGTGAACGCCGTCGGAGCGTATGCGGGCGGAATCAAGCTATGGGAGATGGAGACGAAGGTCTTCGAGCAGCAGCTGGCGCTCAATTTGCGCTCGGGATTTGTTCTGGCCCGGGCAGTGGCCCGTGTGATGGTTAAGCAAGGTAGCGGAGCGATCGTGAACGTGGCGTCGAAGGCGGCGGTCGATCACGCGGCGGGAGCGGCGGCGTACGCAGCGTCAAAGGCCGCGGCCGTGGCCATGATCGATTGTCTCGCGGCGGACTTGAAAGGCACGGGAGTCCGCGCCAATTCCATACTGCCGAGCATCATCGATACGCCGGCAAATCGCAAAGCCATGCCCAAGGCGGACTTCGCAAAATGGCCCAAGCCCGAAGACATCGCGCTTGTGATTTTGTTTTTATGCAGCGACGGCGCAAAATTAATCTCTGGCGCCAGCGTGCCCGTTTACGGGGACAGCTGAAAGAAGCGGCAGAAAAACGCAGAGCACGGCGTAGGGGCACGGTATGCAGAGACCTGATGTAGGGGCACGATACATCGTGCCCTCACGAAGCTGAGAACGTTGGAGGACGAAATGTCCATACGACCGGTAAAAAGACTCGTAAAGGCCAAGCCAACAGTGGAAGGCGCAGGCGTCCATCTCCGCCGCGCATTTGGCTTTGGCAATACCAGCGACTTCGACCCGTTTCTCCTCTTGGACGACTTTCGCAACGACGTGCCCGAGGATTACCTGGCGGGATTTCCCTGGCATCCGCACCGCGGCATCGAAACGATCACCTACGTCTTGGCGGGCACGGTAGCCCACGGCGACAGCATGGGCAACCACGGCGAAATCGCTTCAGGCGATGTCCAATGGATGACCGCCGGCAGCGGCATCATTCACCAGGAGATGCCCAAAGGCGATCACGCAGGACGCATGCACGGCTTTCAGTTGTGGGCGAATTTGCCCGCATCTCTAAAGATGACCGCGCCTCGCTATCAAGAAGTGAAAGCCGGCGAAATTCCCGAGGTCAAGGACGACGACGGCACGCACGTGCGCATCGTGTGTGGAAATTTTTGGGGCAAGAGCGGGCCTGTGGACGGCATCGCGGCGGAGCCGACTTATTTGGATGTGTCCGTGGCGCCCGGGCGGAGGAAAACTCTGCCGGTAGGTACGACGCGGCATGCATTCGCCTACGTATTCGCCGGCTCGGGAAAATTCTGCAACGCGTCGGAGCCCCTGGCCGTGCCCACAGAAGCCGTGGGATGGCTGGACACCGCGCCGCCCACTGCAGCGGACAACCGCTCGCTCGTTTTGTTTGACAGAGGGGATGAAGTCATTGTGCAGGCAGGCGACGACGGCATACGGTTTCTGCTGGTGTCGGGAAAACCACTCGAGGAACCAGTGGCGTGGTATGGTCCGATCGTGATGAACACCCAGGAGCAGTTGCAGCAGGCGTTTAAGGACTTGGAGCGTGGCACTTTCTTGAAGAAAGACAAATGAAATGAACATAGAAGTAAGCGAGCAAGGAGCCTAAGCTAAGAATAGAAAGCGCGCGAATTTGGATAGACGAGAGGCCATCCAAACGTAGAGGATAGTGAGTGCGAGAAGAGAGGTGATGAGGATGCGGCGATGGCTGGGAGTGACGGGGCTGACATTGGCGACAGTCTTGGCGTTCGGCGCAGCGGGTTGCAGCGACAACTCGGCGGAGCGCGATAAGGAAATTCACGACGAAGCCGCGAAAGCCGCGGCCCAGGCCAAGCCCGCGGTCGAACAGGCCACACAGGCCGTAAGAGCGGCAGTCGAGGGCGCGAAAGAAGGCTGGGAAAACGGAGAGCAGAAAAAGGTAGACCTGAACGCGGCCACCCTGGACGAGTTGACAGACTTGCCGGGGATTGGAAAGCACGAAGCCAGACGCATCATTGCCGGGCGCCCGTACAAAGACAAACATGAGCTGGTGAGCAAAAAAATTCTAAACGCAGCGGCATACGAAAAACTGAAGAACGACGTAGAGACCGAGTAGTTCCACGCAGCTTGGCTAGTATGCATCACTGCTCGCGGAGAGCCACGACCGGGTCGACACGAGTGGCACGCAGAGCCGGAACGTAACAGGCCGCGAACGCCACGGCGAGAAGCATGGCGGAAACAGCACAGAGAGTGACCAGATCGGTGGATTTAACTCCATAAAGCACGGAGCCCAGGCCTCGGAAGAGCAAGAAAGATAGAACGATTCCGATGCCGATACCGATGAGCGCCATGCTCATGCCCTGCCTTAGAACCATGCCCAAGACGTGAGAGCGTTGCGCGCCCAGCGCGGTGCGAATGCCAATCTCCTGCGTACGTTGGCTCACGGAATACGAAACCACGCCATAGATGCCGACGGACGCAAGGATCAGGCCGAGAAGTCCGAAAGTCCCGACAAACATGGCCGCGAGACGCGCGGGAAGGAGCGGTTTGCCGTACTCGACGTGGGCATCCATGGTGGTGACTCCGAAGATAGGCAGGCTGGCGTCGAGTTGCCGAAACTCGTCGCGGACAGCGGGAAGAATCTGCTCGGGGTCGCCTTTCGTGTAAACGAACAGACTCGCAGCCGTCGCATAGCGCTGGGTGATCGGAAAATAGACGTAAGGCTGCGGCGGTTCGTAAAGAAAAAGATACTTGCCTGTACGAGTGAGGCCGACGACTTGGATAGGCGGGCCGTCCCTTTGAATGCGAAAGTTTTTGCCGATGGGATCTTGCCCAGGCCAAAACCTCTTCGCGAAGGCGTCATTGATAATGGCGACTTTAGGAGCCGTGGCAGTATCGGACTCGTTGAATTCGCGGCCCTGAATAACCGGAGTGCCCGCGGAACGGAAATAGCTGGGCTGGATTTCGTCGTCGAGAGCTGTTTGCGTCTGAGTTTTGCCGTCGAGGACCTGGCCTTCGGGGTATATATCGACGAGCGAGTTTTCGTCGCCCATGGGGACAAAGCTGGCGAAAGCCGCGTCGCGCACGCCGGGGAGAGAGCGCACGCGTTCACTGAGCTGCTTGTAGAACTGCTGGCCGCGCTCTTGGGAATAGCCTTGCAGGCCAAGGTCCACGGACATCAGCAGGATATGATCGGCGCGAAAACCCATGTCCACGTGAGCCGAATTCTCAAGGCTGCGAATGAAAAATCCCGCGCAAGCCAAAAGAAGAAGAGACACAGCGACTTGTGAAACGACGAGGCCATTTCTCAGAAGTGCGTGACTCGCGGATGCGCCGCCGGAGCGGCCGCCAGCTTTTAGCGTGTCCGCTAAATCGGTGCGCGAAGCCTGAAGCGATGGGACGAGGCCGGCAACCATGCCGGTCATCAGCGCGACGAAAAAGGCGAAGGCGAAGATGCGCCAGTCAAGGCTCAGGTCGAACAGGCGGACGGGAACGTCCGAGGGGAGATGAATGGACATAAGGCCCAAGGCTGCCCAACGAGCAAAAAGCAAGCCGAGCAGTCCGCCAAAAGTCGAGAGAAGAACGCTCTCCGTTAGGAGTTGGCGAATCATGCGGCCACGGCTGGCCCCCAGAGCGGTGCGAGTGGCGAACTCTTTTCTGCGGCCGTTGGCGCGAGCTAGAATAAGATTAGCGACATTGGCGCACGCGATCAGAAGGACAAGGCCGACAAGCAGCATAAAGATGAGAGCGAAGGTGGACATGAAGCCGCCCAGGCCTGGTTCGGGGCGGGCTTTGAGTTCGGGTAAAACGAGCAACGACACGGACTTGTGGTCTTCGGGAAATTCCTGGGCTAAGCGATGGTCCAGCGGTTCGGCAGCGGCCATGGCCTCGGCGGGAGTAACGCCAGGCTGGAGCCGTCCCAGAACGCGAAGGAAGGTGTCGCCACGCTTTTCAAGAACCCCCCGTTGCGTGGGGTCAATCATTCCCATGGTCGTGATAGGAATATAGAAGTTCGGTTCGAGGAAGTAATAGGCGCCGTGATAGCGCTCTGGCGCAACGCCGATGATCGTGAAAGGATGATTGTTGACTTGGACGGTCTGACCGATGACGGCGGGATCACCTCCAAAGCGTTTTTGCCAGTAGTTATAGGTGAGAACCATGAGGGTATCTTTGTCGGGAACCCATCCTTCATCAGGC
Source organism: Candidatus Acidiferrum sp. (assembly GCA_049800195.1). Taxonomy (GTDB): domain Bacteria; phylum Acidobacteriota; class Terriglobia; order Acidiferrales; family UBA7541; genus Acidiferrum. Next base: position 56,461 of record JBARJI010000124.1, on the reverse strand, counting down.
GCGAAGGTGCGGCCGAGAGCGGGTTCGAGGCCAAGCATCGAAAAATAATTTCCCGTGACTAACTCGCACCAGGCACGTTCTGGATGGCCACCTACTCCCAAGTTGACGGGATTCGGGGCATAGGCAATTACATCCGAGAAGACTGCCTTGAGTTGGCGATAATCCTGAACGTCCGGATAAGAGAGCGGATCGGGGAATCCAAAAACTTTCGTTTTTTGGGAAGCCAGGTAGACGATTTGCTGGGGGTCCTTGACGGGGAGCGGACGCCAGAGCATGCCATTGAAAACGCTGAAGATGGCGGTGTTTGCGCCGATGCCGAGGCCGAGAGCGAGCACAGCGATTAGGGTGAAGCCAGGGCTCTTCAGGAGCATGCGAAAGGCGTAGCGCAAGTCTTTCCAAAAGTTTTCCATTCAGATCCCCCCGCGAGTGTCTCTAAAGGAGACGACTGGATGCCCTGAAATGTTTCGTGGGGCGAGAGTCCAAGCGTGAAAGGCCGAATTTGGGAAATTTGAGCGCGATTCCCGCGAGGCGCGGGGGACGACGCTGAGACTCGGGCTAGTTAACCATAACGGGGACCTACCCCCGGTTTTTTCGTAAACGTTCATTCTAAAGGGGGATAAAGTCGTTTGTTTTGAGGCGGTTCTGTAACTGTTGCTTATAAAGAAGATAGCTAAGAGTGATGAGTGACGAGTGACGTGCAAGCCCCCCCACACCGGGGTGTCCCGGAAAGTATGCGCAATCGTTTGATGGGAAAGGGGTTGCGGCGATTCCTGCGTGTCGAGTAGCGCGCGCGGTGTTGGGATGGGCGAGGCGGATTGATGGGCGGGAGGGACTGGGCTATCGGCGAGCGGCAAGTGGGCAGCGGGGTTGAGTGGGGATCTTAACGCAGAGTGCACAGAGTTCGCGGAGATCGGTCCCGGGAGGGACAGGCGGAGGCTGCGATAGAGCGAGGAATGAATTGAGGAGCTGGTCGTCGAGCGAAACATAGACTATGGTAGCAGAGGGATTACCGGGGCGTCAATTCATTTACAGGGAATGGTAGAAATTGGACGGTGAACGGTCGTTTTGGAGGGGCGAACGGCGAGGTGAGTCAAAAGTTGAAGGTTGAAAAGTTAAAGGTTGAAGGTCGAAAGTAGAGGACGACGGAGAAGAATCTGTCCGCGCCAGACCCAGGAGGAGTGCCTCGCAGGTGAGAAGAAGAGGTGACAGAAGAGGGACCGGCAAAGTCAAGACCCTCACACGTAAAACCAACGTGTGGCGCACCCCCTGTAGAAGTACCGCTTCAAGAATGGTTGCCCAGGATGTGCTGCGCCCTTTCTTCGCGGACTTGGCGGATAGCATCATCGACTACGCGCAATGGCAGCGGTTTGCCGGTACGGCAGACAAATAGCCCGTTTTCCCAAACGATGCCACTGCTCTCCGAATGAGCGGCATCTTGCGGCCCGAGCGGCAGTTCCTTTTCCAAGAGCTGTTCAAGGTAGTCTTCCACGGACAGCCCTTTGGCAGAAGCTAGAGCTTCCAGAGCGACGGCGATTTCGGGTTTAACGTCCAAGGTCATGAAGTACTTTTCCAGCTTATTCTCTAAGTTTAGGTGACGTATCGCTCTCTGTCACGCGGAAATGCACTTATGCCAGTGACTCGCGAAGTTTCCTGCTCCTTGACCGCAACAGGAACCCAGGAAATCGGGCTGTCTGCTTAACCGCCGTGGTTCGTCGGCTTATGGGGAAATGAGGGGCCGGAGCTGTGGTCAATTTCGCAGGCGGAAGAATCAGAGGAGTAGGTACGGGCCCCCCGCCTTGCGAACCGCTTCGCAGGGTCTGAGGAATTCTTGGTCCCGGAGGAGGGGGTCGAACCCACACGGTACTAAGTACCACTGGATTTTGAGTCCAGCGCGTCTGCCAGTTCCGCCACTCCGGGGTGACAGTTGAAAATAGCATGGTGTCGCCCGGCACTCAAGACAGGGTGCACAGTGGTTTTCGGAGGGATGTACTTGGGTATGTGGGCCATTCCACATTTCGGGGTTTTGCGTGGGGCTGCGGTCTAAAGGTGCACCATTCCTCTCGTAGGGAGGCTACGTGCCTAGGGGAGTATGTCCTTCTTTTCCATGAGTTCTGCGTACCGCTCATCATAAAGCTCTTTGACTTCGAGGACTGGTATTAATGCCTTCCAAATCTCGTGCAGACGGCGATTGATGTTCGCACCGTCGAATCGAAAATACACCTGAACCTCAGTGAGCGTACAAAGTAGAACACCAGCGACACGTGCGAGATGCATGGAGATCATCTGATCGATCCCCACGTCTTCAAATTGCTGGCGATGCTCCCAAGGAATATCGCTAGGAGTGTAAAAAATTGCCGTAGGCATCAAGCCTTGAAACGTGGCGTGCGCCATCCCGGAATATTCCTGCCAAAAACCGAACGTTAGACGCTTCAGGAACTCCTGATGTGCCGTCAGTGGCGTTTTGGTCTTCACGTGCAGATAGGAACTCAATGTAGGCCAGGTCTTGGCGGCTTGAACGTCGGCCATCGTAATGCCGCAGGCTGTCATCGCGGTATGGATAAAGGCTCGACGCCCAGCGATGTACTTGTCCCACTTCGGATCACCGCCGTACCTTGTCTCGTCCGCATCGAGCGCAGCAAGGGTCAGCTTGTAGCCGCTCTCTCTCAACTGGTAGCCCTTCGGGCCCGGATTGTTCAGAATCGACGTGATGTTGTACAGACAATCTATCAAGCAGCGAATGAGGGGAAGGATTGCGGCACTGTATCCAACTCTCCAGTCCGGATCGTTTTTGCGGCGTTCATCGGCATTAATGAAGAAAAAGAGGTCATAGGTTCGAAGCGCCTGCCGAAGCATCATGTAAATATCTATAGCTGCGAAGTTGGGTTTTAGGCGCTTAATACCTTCGCGCTCGACCTTCAGGGATATGGTGTTCGTTAACTCGCCAAGAGGTTTCTGGAAAGTCCTGGCGTCAAGCTCGACCTGCGGCCAGCCAGTCACGACCGGTTTTTTGAGCTTCTTCTGCACAGCCGGAGTTTACCACCGGGGGTTGAGACTTCGATCGGCTACCAGCAGCTTGCACAGTGGGTTACGCTCGCTGTGTGCGTTAGAGGCGCCGTGCGGCCTTGTACCGCGCGGCGCTCCGCTTTTACCTTAGTTATCCACAGGCTTTGGCACGGGACTGGCCGATTCTATTTCTGCTAGGCTCGCAAGCTCCGAAGAAACCATCAAAGCCCTCTGCTTCTCATCATCTGTTCTATCCATGCAGGGAAGATTTCTCAAAAGCACGTGGGATGGGTCTGCCAGATCGGCCCTCACTTCAAGCCCGAGGCCGAGGGCGTGAATGTCGCCTACCCTTATGCGAATCACTCCGTAGTTGGTACCCAGATGCCTTACGCTATCGCCTGAGGACAAGGCTAGAGATAACCCGTCCTTGTGATTCTGGCCCTGTTTGTAGAAAGCAACGTCTTGGACGGTATCCTTCGATTTGTTGAGAAAGGTGGATTTGCTGCAAGCCCTGTAGATTACGGTCTCGTCCGCAATTAGGTCTCCGACGAGATTATTCTCCTCGTCGCACATTTAGAGCGGAGCGTGCATCCAGTCAAGACGCTCCGCCAGGTAGTCTTGATTTACCCCTTGCCGCAAGGAGTGGTCGACCACTCGGCCATTTTGCCTCGCTTCGTGGTATGTGGCAAAGTGCAAGCCACCTTTCGGGACTATGGCCTTTACACGCTTGTCTCTCCCATTTCTCCAATTAAGGCTAATTTCGCCCATGTAAGGCTCTATATCCACAGAGGACCAATCCTCGGGCTTCAGACTCACGAGAATGCGAGCCGCGCCGAGAATCGTAGCCGCGCCCGGTCTTTCCTCATGCGCCTCATAGAGGCTCGACTCCGAGACTGCATCAATCACTTTGTTAATCGTAGTGGCGGTCACAGCGAATCCGAGCATATCCCGTAAGCTGTTAGTTGCATAAGTGTTTTGAATGACGTACGTCGGAACCAAATTTCTCATTTTGTTGTTCGCGTTTCTTCGACGGGCTGCCCGGAGTTCTGGGATTGCTGGAGCTGTTCAAGTACTTCAATCCTTTGTTGAAGCCAATCGCGCACTGATTTTGCTACTCGGAGGTCCATTACCAATCCAACCTCCAACTCGCGAATGATGCCTTCCTTTCCGACTCTTTTTTCGGTAATTTCTGGTCCGAGCTGGCCGTTTTCTACAGCTTGAACGGTAACATCGGGAAGAGGAGCTCGCTCGTTGAACACACTCAGAAAAATGTCACCTTGAGGGGTTAACCCGCCAAAAGCCCCATCTGCGTGGATTACACGGAAGAATTGACTCTTTATCCAGTGGAAACTAATTGATGCGGGGAGTTTATCGTTGTCGAGTGGAGACACGCCTACCTCCCTAGAAGTGCCAGATACAATTGTAACCATCCGTGATGCTCCAAGACAAGCCCGACCGCCTTCTCTATGGGCATTTTGATACCCTCATTGCCTTGGCTTATATATACCTTCTCCGTGAGAAAGAATGAGCGAACTTGAGCGAGTCCAAGGTGTTTTTATCCTACGCGCAAGATAGCCCTTGTTTTTGCTTGAGCAACGGTGAGTCAGAAAGATCAAGCGAGGGGCGGCAGTTTTTGAGTCCAGCGCGTCTGCCAGTTCCGCCACTCCGGGGTGACAGTTGAAAATAGCATGGCGAGGGCGCGCACTCAAGGCGCCTTGGGAGATGGTTGTGGGCCGGGTTCGATTTACGGTTCCAAGCGAACGAGCCGTCGAGTATGTTGGTTTATGAAGACAATGAGTATTTGCGTTCTTTCTTCGAGGAGTCCGCCGGGGATAGATTTTCGGCCTCTTGAGAATCAATAACCAGCTACGTTTCTTGGGCTATTCATGCAAGCGCCGGTTTTGGTTGGGGGGCAAACTTCCGCTTGTAGTAGGCCGTAGTGGCAATGATCGCGGGTAAGCCGATCGACACTGGGACTAACCACAAATAAAGTTGCGCTTTCCCGCGCATCAAGGGACCAAGCGTGACGAGGCAGAAGGCGGTCCAAGCGGCTATATAGCTGCCGATCATTCCTTGCAGGTGGGCGTACCACCAAAACATCTTCTCCGTTGGCGGATGCGTGAAGCGCCATAGGGTTCTGCCAGAAATGCGCATGCCGATGGCGCCGAAGACGAGTGCGGGAATGCGTAAGTTCTGGACAATCTCGGGCCGGATGGCGCCGAGCAGCGCCAATGCCGCGCTAGCCGCGAAACACAGGATGGCAGCAACCCAGTCCAGGCCACGGACAACGGATTTGCCTTGCCAGGCCGCTTTCTGGCCGAGCACCCGGTAAGCCGCGAAAGCCGCATAGAAGCTGAAGATGGCCACCAGCGCGAGAAAGAGGATTGGCCGATAGGCGGCCATGACCAGCGCGGTAGACGCAACCGTAGCCATGCACCAAAAGTAGATTTTGCCCCAGAGGCGATGGGCCTTGCCGCCCTTTGCGGTGACAAGAGCCAGCGGAGCCAGGATGAATGCTCCACTGCCGGCGGTAATGTGAACTGCCAGAAAAATGTGCAACCACTGCGGATCGCGCACGTGTCACCTCACCACCACTCGACGTTTTTGAAGCGGGATATAATACTCCCTACGAAGTTCGCAAGGAAATGGTTCCATGAGAGTTTCGTGCCAGGAGTGAGAGCAGCAACGCGGCTGGCTTGCTCGAGCAATTCAAAAGGCAGGATTCGGGTTAGGAGTCGCGGCGTTGCCAGGGGGGAGGGACTTTTACGGAGGCCATACCGGCGGCGGTGGCGGCTTGAATGCCCATTTCGGTGTCTTCAAAGACGAGGCAATCTTTGGGCCCTACGTTGAGTTTGGATGCGGCCAGGAGGAAGGCTTCGGGATCGGGTTTGGACTTCTGGTATTCGCCGGCGCAGACCAGGGTGTCGAACCGATCGAGAAGATTTAGCACGTCGAGGGAGGCGGTTACGGAGTCTCTGGCGCTTCCCGAGACAACGGCGAACGGAATTCGTCCGTGTTGCGCTTCGATATGCTCGAGGACTTCGGGAACGGCTTTGAGGCGTGGCAGCAGTTCAAAATAGAGATCTTCTTTGCGGCGAGCGACTGTCTCGACGGGCATGTTTAGCTGTTGGGCCTGGTTGAGCGTGGAGATTATTTCCGTGGTGGGCCTGCCACCCCAAGCGTAGAAAAGGTCTTCGCTGAATTCGCAATTCCATTCGCCGAGCGCCTGCTTCCAGGCAACGTAATGGAGCGGCATGGAATCGGCGATGGTGCCGTCGCAATCGAACAAGTACGCGTTAAACGAGCCGGGAGGCAATTTCAATTTCATGCGGTGGAGCGATCTCCTGCCCACTATTCTACGCGAGCCTGCTGCAAACCTGGAAATCGGGGCGTATCGGTGGAACTCTGAAGCGTGGGTATACGTCAAATGAGTGTAGTAAAGCAGTAGCAAGTCAAAACCAAGAGTTCGGGTTGTCCCAGAGGTGAGAACATGAAAAGGGCTCTCGTATTCTTCCTGCTTGCGTCGTCAGCTTTTGCACAAAACAAGTTCACGGATACCGCGATCACGCCGGCTTGTGGTCCGGACAACTCCAAATTCGCAGTAAAAACGGGCAAAACCCAGCGCCAAGCCTTGCAACCCGAAACAGGAAAAGCGCTCGTGGTATTCATTGAAGACGATACCGAGTTCGCTTCCCACCCTGCTCCTACCACGCGGGCAGGACTCGACGGCAATTGTATCGGCGCGACCCACGGAAATTCCTATTTCTCTTTCCCCGTTGACCCCGGCGAACATCATCTTTGTGCGAGTTGGCAAACTGCCGTTCTACTCGGCCGGGGCCACAAGACGGCTGCTGCCCACTTCACGGCCCAAGCCGGTGGCATCTACTACTTCCGCGTGAAAAACACTGCAATACCGGACGAGGGTATCGCCCGCATAAGCCTCTTTCCCTTGGATAGCGACGAAGGACAACTCCTGGCTAGCAAATTTTCGATGAGCACATTTCATCCGAAAAAGTGACGATGGAAGGCGATGATTGCTGAAGCGCAGCTGAGCCGTAGCGGCGGCTGGAGGTGTGTGGTTACGTTTTTCGGATCTCGCGCCGCAGCTTAGCCAGGAGAGCTTCCTAACGGCCCGAGCGGAGAAAATTCGAAGCACAACTTACATCGGCGAGGCCATTAAGCTTGCTCGAAGTTACGCGAGCCGATAAACTCCGCCCTTCCATGACGACGCCGACGAGCGAAACGAGCGCATCGACTACGTCTCCGCCGGGCAGCCTATCCGGGTTCTGGGCGCTGATCGCGGTGCAGTTCCAGGGCGCGTTTAGCGATAACGCGCTTAAATGGCTGGTTAGCTTTCTCGTGCTGGATGCCGCTCTGTCAAAGGAGCGGCGCGATCTTTGGTTCGTGCTGGTTGTGCCGCTGCTCTTTGCTGTTCCCTTTCTGCTTTTTTCGATCCCTGGGGGATATCTCGCCGATAAGTACAGCAAACGCAGCGTGACGCTGTGGACGAAAGTGTTCGAGCTCGGGGTGATGGGGCTGGCGACATACGCGCTGGCAAGCGATCAGCTCGTCATCGCCGGCGCCGCGCTATTTCTGGCTTGCACGCAAGGAGCCATTTTCGGCCCCACCAAGTACGGATTGCTGCCCGAACTGCTGCCATTGTCGAAGTTAAGTTGGGGGAACGGAATCATCGAGCTGGGCACGCTGCTGGCCGCAATCATCGCTGCTCTTGCCGGGGGCTTACTGGCGCAGACTTTCCGGGGGCGCGAGGTTTGGTCCGGCGTGATCTTCCTCGCACTCACCGTATTCGGTTTCCTGGTCAGCCTGGGCATCAGCAAAGTTCCCGCAGCCGATCCTGGCCGGCGATTCGATTGGAATGTGCCTGGGGAATTTTTTCGCGAGCTGCTGCATATTCGAAGCGACTCGACGCTTTGGACCGCGGTTGTCGCGAACACTTTTTTCTGGTTTCTCGGTTCCCTGCTCCTGCTGAACATCGTCCTATATGCCACGGACACCCTTCACGTGGACGACACGCACAGCAGCTACCTGTTGGCAGCTCTGAGCTTGGGGATCGGAATTGGCAGTTTTCTCGCGGGGCTTGCTTCGGGCAAGAAAATCGAGCCAGGCATGGTCCTTCCCGGTCTGGGCGGAATCCTATTGATGTGCGCGCTGCTTTCGCGCTCGGGTATCGGCTACCTTGCGGTGCTCTCACAGCTTGCATTCCTGGGCGTAGCGGGAGGATTTTTCGTGGTCCCGGTGAACGCGCTCATTCAACAGCGGCCGAGGCCGGAAGAGAAAGGACGCGCGATCGCGGTCGCAAATTTGCTTTCCTTTGTGGGCGTGGCGCTCCAGCCATTGGCGCAGTATGCGATGATTCGCCTCGGTCATCCTGATCCCTCGCGCGTGTTTCTGATCGCCGCTGGGATGACTCTGCTGATGGGCGTACTCTTGGTTCGCATGCTGCCGGAGCTATGGCCGCGGACCCTCGACTGGACGAGGCTGCGGCCGAGAGCTAGTCTATAGGGCCCGTTCGTCAGGGGCTCCTGGTCCCCCGGGAGCAAACGAACGGTCTTAGAGGTATTCGATGGCTACGGCGTTGACCGTTTCACGGTCACCTTTTGCAGTTGTGCCCGCCGCGGGTTCGCGAGCTGAACACCGGGGCCTCTTCCACTGGATGCATCGCGTGCTGGAAGAGTTGGGGAGCTTGCACGGTTCCCCTGACGCGGACACCGTCCACGATCTGCGCGTTGCGATACGCCGTTGCCGCTCGGTGGCGGCCGCGATGGAGGAAGTTGACCCCGACCCTACTTGGCCCGCGATGCGCAAAGTCGCGCGCCGGCTGTTTCGCGCCCTCGGGGCGCTCCGCGACGCTCAGGTGTTGCAGGAATGGATCAAGAAACTCGGCGCAGAGAGCGACTCTTTGCGGATGCGACTTCTCGCCTCTCTCGAAACGGAGGAGAAGCAGCTTTCCGAATCCGCGCTACGCGTAGCCGCGAAATTCGACGAGAAGGAGTGGGCGCATCTGGAGAGGGGGCTGCGCCAGCGAGCGCGGCTCGTCCCCGTGGGAGGCCTCGTCGCGGAGTGTCTGGCGCTAGAGCGATTCGAGAAAGCAAAGGACCTGCACAACCGCGCACTGCGCACGGAGAAAAGCAAATCTTGGCATGCGCTGCGAATCGGACTAAAGAGATTCCGGTACACGGTGGAGGGATTGCTGCCGGAACACTACGCCGCATGGAGCGAAAATCTGAAGCGGCTACAGGATTTGCTCGGCGACGTTCACGATTTGGACATGCTTTCGGAATGGGTGGAGGAAGCAAAGGGTTCGGGGACACCTGAAGTGCCGGAGTCCGCGAAAGCATGGGAAGAGAAAATCTCGCGCGAACGCCAGGAGCGGATGGAGAGGTATCGCCAGCTTACGCTTGGCAAGACCAGCCTTTGGCATGAGTGGCGGCACAATTTACCCCATGGCCAGCGATTAGATGCAGCGGCTGCGGCCCGGCTCCGAGCTACAGCCCACGCCGCCGACGTGCATTCGCGGCGTACGGGCCAAGTTTCGCGGGTGGCAATTCGCGTATTTGACCTGCTGCGCCGCGCGCAAGCAGCGACGGTGTTTTGCGAAGCAAACATGCGACGAATGATGGAGGCAGCGGCGAAGTTGCATGGTATCGGAGCCGCTGGCGAGCGGCGCCTATCGCCAAAAGCAGCTCGCAAGTATCTAATGGATCTGGCCGTTCCGCCGAACTGGACGGCGGGAGAATGGGATTTGATGGCGTGGGCGGTGCGCTTTCATCGCGGGCCGGAACCCAAGCTGAAGAATGGGTTCGCAAAACTTCCCGAAGAGGAACAAACACGTGTTCGAGCGCTGGCAGGCATTCTGCGGTTGGCGCGGGCGCTGAGGAAGAGTGGCATTGAACGCGCGGTTGGACTGCGTTGCGAGAAATCGGCCGATGCTATCGTTCTAAGCGTGCCTGGAATGGCGGATACGGAGGAAACTGCCGCTCGCCTTGCGGCTGCAAAACATCTCCTCGAGTCCGTTTTGGAGAAACCGCTAATCCTCAAAGCCGTGGCGAAGCCCGAGAAGGCCGCAGCGCCAATGGAGCCAAAATCAGAGCCAACGTTGGTTGCAGCCGCTTCCGACTAGACTAATTAACAGAGTGGGAAGTAATTTTATTTCGCAGCGCGCCGAAGAAGCTTTGGCGGGGCGAGCCATAGCAATTGTCCGCTTGGCGGCGAGACGCGTTTCAATTCGATCAGGGCAACGCCGGCTTTTTTGAGGGACGTGATGTGATGTTTTGAGCCAAGTGAGGTGGCAATGAGGTCATCCAGTTGGGGAGCATGGCCGAAAATAAAAAGCGTTGAAGTTTGCTTGTCCTTCACCAGTTCGCGAAAAAAAAGCGTGGGCTCGGCGCCGGGCAGGAGCAAATCAGTGCGGCGGATTTTTTGTTTGGGATAATCCAGCGCGGCCGCGAAGATTTCCGCGGTCTGCATCGCGCGAACGTAGGGGCTTGAGAGCAGAAGGTCTGGCGAGGCGCTGAGCGCTGCGACGCCCGCAGCGACGCGTTTCGTTTTCTCGATGCCTTCCTCGGTCAGGTATCTCTCGGGATCGGGCGGGCACTTAGGATCTTCCCTGTCGATCGCGATGCCGTGACGAACGACATATATTTCCATCGGCGATTTCCCCTCTCAAGAATCTAAATGATATTGCGGCAGCGCCAAAACAAAACTCGGCGATCTGTTTCCTACGACGCAGCCTGGCGAAAATAAAGCCGCACATGAAATTCCTTTTCGAAAAGCTCGGCGCTGCGGTTCGCGTCCAACAAGTCTTCCGCGGCATCGCCTCGGGCGGTGATCTGCAGGCCCACCGCTCCACCTTGAAACGCCGCTCGCACCTGCATGACTCGCTGGCGATGCGAATGGTCCAGGGCCTCGGCGATTCTGAGAATCGCAGAAAGACGCCGCACAATGCGCTTGTCGTTGTTGTTCAGCGAAGAGTACGCCGCATGATGGCCGGCCGGGTCCGACTTGCGATTGTGATAGCGGGCCAACGCCGCGACGATGGCGCGATCGCGGCCTTCGAGGCCAGGAATATCGCCATTCAACACGAGATATTCGCCGTGCTTGTGGTGGGCGTGATGGCTGATCATGTGCCCCGTGTCATGCAGGAGGGCGCCAGCCTCGAGGAGCACACGCGACTGCGCGGGGAGATGGTGCACCGGCTGGAGTTGATCAAACAGCAGAATGCTCAGTTCGCGGACGTGCTCGGCGTGGGTTTGGTCCTTCTGTAAGCGGCGGGCGTAGGTGCGAGTACCCACGAGCAATTGCCGCGCGACTGCATCATAGCGGTGCGGCTCCGTCCTGGAAAACGCCTCGCGCGCAATTTCTTGAATGAGTCCTTCGCGCAGCCCGACGCCGGGAATGGAAAAATTGCGAATGTTCAGATAACGCCCGAGCGTGACGAACGTGATCGCCGCAATGCCAATTACGTCGGCGCGGTCTCGGCGGATAGCATAGCTTTTCATGCGCTCGCGAATGTCGCGTTCGAGGAGATTCGGTAAGCGCTCGCGCAACAAAGAAAGTTCGAGCGTGGGGAGTCCATGAAGGCGAGGGCCGGGGGCGATGTTTGCCAGAGTTTCGGCGTTTCCGCCTAGAGCCACCGCGATTTGCTCGCCGAGATTCGGCCGGGCTGGAAGGCGCGATTCCAGGAGCGCGCGCACGTATCTGCGGACCTGCTCCGCTTGCGCTGGACGGATTACGCCGGGGATCTTTAGGGTGGTCATCAGGCGCACAGTGCCAAGGGGCAACTGCGCACTCTGCTCGACGGTGTGCTCGCCGATGATGCTGATCTCAAGGCTTCCACCACCCAAATCCGCGATGCAGCGCGGCGGGGACTCCGGGCCGAGCGCCGCGAGGACGGCAACGCGGCCGAGGCGCGACTCTTCCGCCGAACTGATGACTTGCAACGCGATTCCCGTTTTCTGTCTGATGAGGCGCACAAAAGCGTCGCGATTGCGAGCTTCGCGAGAAGCGCTGGTGGCCACCGCGCGGTAACGCGTGACTCCAAATTCTTCCATGATTTCATGGAAATGGCGGAAGGCCTTGACGCCCTTTTTGAAAATATCCTCGCTAAAGCGGTGGCGCAGAAAGACGCTTTCGCCGAGACGCAAAGAATATCGTTCACTTACGAGCGGTTCGATATCCAGCGCAGAGTAAGCCCGCGCCACGGCGAGACGCAGCGCATTGGAACCCGCGTCGATGGCGGCGATATGAACCGGGTCAGACATTTTGGAAGTTACCGCCAGAGATGCGCAAGCGCGGCGGAGGGCGTGTACTTCGTCGCACGAATCCCCAATTGTTCGCCAATTCGCTGGCGGAGCTGTTTGTTGACGGCGGAAACGCTGGCTTCGCCGTCCAGCTCGATGAAAGAGTGGCGCTTGGCCATGACTTCGAATTCGCGCTTGATCATGGTTTGGTAGCGGATAAAGGACCAATAGAGGTCGTGGGAAAGTGACATATCCCGACCCGCTTCCCAGTAGCTGATGGCTTGAGCTTTTTTGAATTCGCGGGCAAAGGCCGTCTCGGGGCGGACATTCAGCCAGAAAGTTAGATGGGGCCGCAGCGCCATGGCGTAAAGACCGTTGAGATAATCGCGGTTGATGCCCCGCACGACGCCGCGCGCAACCAGCGTGAAGATGAAGCGGTCGGCAAGCACGACTGTTCCGGAACGAAGCGCAGGCAAAATTCGATGCTCAACCTGATCGAAGAAATCCGTCGCGTACATGAGAGCGAGCGTCAGGCGCGTGACGGCGTTTTTCGCGAGAAGTTCGTCGATGTCGCGACCGACGAGGTTCGATCGGCGCAGGCCGCTGGTCTGGACCGCGAAGCCTTCGGACTCGAGCCACTCTTGCAAGAGCGCGATTTGCGTCGAGCGTCCGGAACCGTCCATGCCCTCGATCACAATTAGATTGCCGGTGATCTCGCTGGGATCAAATCCAACGAGCGCCTCGCCGTAAAAATACTGCGCCGCGCCATCTTCGCCAGGCGCAGGTGGTTTTGCCGGGGGCAAAACTGGCTGGCCCGCCGGCGCAGGCGTGCCCGGTGCTTGCGGTCCTTCGGTGGAAACAACCGCCGCGCTCGGCTTTTCTTTCTCTTTGTCCTGATCGGGCATGCTCACTCCGGAGCCGGAATCCGCGGCGCAAAGCGCTTCAAATCGATTTTGGAAGCCACGATGTCCCTCATCTGCTTTTGCAGTTTGTTGACGGGCAGCGTGCCATCGAGAACCACGAAATTATCCGAATCGACCATTTTGTCGTACTCCTCGAGGATGCGCGCCTGGAAAAGCCGAAAACTTTCCGCGCGATCGTAGGAGAGCGCCATATCCATTCCGGCTTCATAGTATTTGAGTTTCGGGCGGCCACTCAGAATGCGATGGACGGCGACGTCCAGCGGCGCGCGAAAATAAAACGTGATGTCGGGAACGGGAGCGAAGCGGTAGAGATTTCTGAGCCAGCGGCTCGGACAACCGCGAGCGGAATCGCGGGCAAAAGCGGTGTAAATGTAACGGTCGGCAAGAACCAAGTAGTCGCCCTGGAGCAGCGGCATGATTTGGCGTTCGCAGCGGTCGGCAAAATCGGCGGCGTGGAGAAGCGAAAAGGTGGTGGGCGTAAGCAGGCGACGCTGCTTCCCGCGGCGAGTGGCGGACTTCACGAGCGGCGAAGAATTCCATTCGGTGAAGTGCAGGCGATATCCGCCGATTTCGAGCCAGCGTTTCAATAAATAAAGCTGCGTGCTCTTGCCGGAGCCGTCCGTTCCTTCCACGACGATGAGCGCGCCGGGATATGCACGGCTGGGCACCGGCTTGCCAGGCTGCGGAAGAGTAGATTTGGCCGGTTCCGCCCGGGGCAACTTCTGAGCGATGTCCTGATTTTCCATGAAGTTCTTTGTCAGAAGCGACCTGGCAACTCAGCGTAAACCCACATTGTTACAAGCCCATTACAGCATACCCGGCGGCGCGGGCAAAGTGCGTTGAAGCTAACTCAAAATACAGACAGCTTGATGCGCAGGAATTTTTTTGGATTCTGCCGGAAGTCGCCAATGAGCAGACGCAAATCTCCTGTGAGGCCGGTCAAGCTGTCGTAGAGTTTAGGATCGGAGAAGAGCTTGCCGACCGTGGTGGTGTTGTCGTTCAGCTTGGCCGTGGCGTTGGCGACATTGTCCGTGGTTTCGCGGAGCTTGGTGTAGAGCGTGTCGTCGGTAACCAGCTTGCCCAGCGTCCCCTTGCCGGCGCGCAGGTCGCCGATCATGGCGTTGCCATTCGTGACGGCTTGTTTGGCTTCGTCATAAAGGGAAGGATCGTAGAGCAGCTTCCCGATGGTTCCCTTCTGGGAGCGCACGTCGGTCAAAATCACGTTCACGTTGTCCAATCCCTGGTCCACTTTGTTGTACATCTCGTCCGAGGTCATCAGCTTTCCGACTGTGCCTTGCCCGGCCTGGATATTGCCGAGCATGGAATCGCCTTTCGCGAGAAGGCCGTTTAGATGGTTGTAGGCTTGGTCGTCAGTGAGCAATTTCCCCAACGAACCTTTCCCTTGCTTCACTCCGTTGATTAATTCCTGGACGTTTTCAGACAGGGCCTGGAGGTTGCCAAGCAAATCGGCGCTTCGCTCGACCACTTCCTTCATGGCTTTTTCCTCCGTGCCGGGAACTTCCTGGCCGTCTTTGAGCGGCACACCCGTAATTCCGCGGGTGATGTCCACGTACCGGTTTCCGAGAAGACCTTCGGTGACTAGACTCGCGGAGGAATCCGTCAAGATGTCATCTTGAAAACGCCGTCCCACGCGCATCACCACTTCAATGTTCCTGTCTTTGTCGCTGATTTTTCCAGGAATGCGGGGCGCCAATCTTATTGTCTCGACGTTTCCGACTTCTACTCCATCCAACCGCACGGGAGCGCCATTGGCGAGGCCGGAAACTTCTGGAAGGTAGGTAACCAGCCGGTATTTGGGTCCAAGTGTTCCTGCCCCCGTGACGTAGAAAATGCCGGCAGCCAGCACGGACAAGCCCACCAGCACGAATAGTCCCACGCGCAGTTCCGTCCAGGTCAATTGTTTGCGCTGCGGCATGTTTTCTTCCCTCCCTTTGTTCTACCAAAGAACTACCACGCCTCATACCAAAAAACGCTTCAGATAATCGTCCTTCGCATCCACGAGATCTTCCTGTCCCCCCTCAAAATAAACTGCGCCTTCACGCAGAACCAGAAAACGAGTGGCCGCCATTTTCGCCCCAGCCGCGGCATTTCCGTTCGATACGCTGTGTACGACGCGCTTCGTGGCCGGGTCGAACCGAAAGTTCGCCAGCGCAAACCCATCCTGCAGTCGCTGCGTGGCGAGCAGTGCCGTCACACCGTAGACGTCACGCAGCCGCAAAATCAGAGTGATGATCGTTTGCGAGGTCACGGGATCGAGCCCCGCCGTCGGCGAATCGTATAGCACGATGGGGGGTCGATTGATCAACGCCCGTGCGATCGACACCCGGCGCCGCATGCCGCCGGACAATTCCGACGGAAACAGATCAACTGTGTGCTCCAACTCGACGAATCGCAACACTTCGAGCACTTGCGGCCCAATTTCCTTATCCTTTACTCCATCCTCCACTAAACGGTACGCAACGTTGTCTCCGACCGTCATCGAATCGAAAAGCGCCCCTTCCTGAAAAACAAATCCGATATGCCGTCGAAACTCGAGGAGTTCGCCCTCCTTCATGGTGGACAGTTCCTTGCCAAGTACTTGGATAGTGCCTGCGGAAGGCCGAAGGAGGCCCGCCGCCAGCTTAAGCGAGAGCGTTTTTCCGGTTCCCGTTTCTCCTAAGAGTACCAGCGTCTCGCGTTCCTGCACTCGAAAGGACACACCGCGCAAAATATCGCCTTCCTCAAAGCCGATGTGCACCTTTTCAAATGTGATGGCGTGATTGGGGTCGGAACTCGATGTGACGGCGCTATTCATCGGGTGTGTTCCGAACATTATAGCGGCAATTCCGACGGCGCGCCGAACACGAAAGACACTGGGCTGGCGGGCGCGGCTTGGGCAAGTGTGGGCTCTAGAAAAGTTTATCCGCCAGGAACAATGCGACTTTGGTGAGAAAAGCGTCGGCAACAATGATCATCACGGAAGAGAGAACCGCGGCTTGCGTGGTGGCCCGACCAACGCCTTGCGTGCCGCCGCGGGCCGTGAGTCCTTTGTAACAGCCGATGGTCGCGAGGATGAACGCGAAAAATATGGGCTTCGTAAAGCCCTGCATAAGGTCCGCAAAATCGAGAGCGTCGATCGCGCGCCGCCAGAACTCGACGGCGCTAAGGCGCAACGAAAATACCGAAGCCACGCAGCCTCCGATCAAACCGGTGAAATCCGTCATGGCCGTCAGAAGCGGCAGGGTCAGCAGAGTGGCGATGGTTCTCGGCGCCACGAGTTTGCGGATGGGATCGGTTCCCATGGCGCGCATCGCGTCTACCTGCTCGGTCACCAACATGGAACCCAGTTCTGACGCGATTCCTGTCGCGCAACGGCCAGTCACGAGCAGGCCCGTCAGCGATGGCCCCAATTCGCGGACTAGGGCGATGGCCACTACATCTCCGGTCAGCGAGCTTTGCCCGAAACGGGTAAATTGCGACCCCGTCTGGAGCACCATTACGGCGCCGATAAAAAATCCCGAGAGCAGAATGATGGGCAGCGAGCCGGCGCCGATGTTGTCCATCTGCTGCAGAATGTCTTGCAGGTAGTACGGAGGCGTGAAGAGAGCGTAAAGGGTGCGGCCGCACAGCATGGCGTAATCTTGCACGTCAGCGACAGCGGCTTTGATTGCATTCACCACCACTCCCGTGACGGTGAGTGGCTCTTCCGGCTTATCTTCGCGACCTGCGACCTGGAGAGGTGTGTCTGCCACGAGTCCTTGTTTCGTCAGCCGATGCGCTGAAGTTCTGGGGCGCAAAATCCTGAATCGAAAGCCTAACCGCGCGCCAGAGACACGTCAAGTAAACAGTCTGCCAAAACCGCGGAAAACAGAAATTTTACTTGTGGAAACTTAAGAATGGCCAGACGGATTTATTCCGCTCCAGAGTTATCCTGTGGAAGATGAGTACGATAGTCTCGCGCATCGACCACATCCAAATAGCGGCACCGGAAGGCTGCGAACATGCCGCACGCGAATTCTACGGTGCGCTCCTCGGCCTGCGCGAAATTGAAAAGCCAGCTTCCCTCCGCGGCGGGTGCTGGTTTCGGTGCGGCGATCAGCAATTGCATATCGGCGTCGAAGCCAACTTTCAGCCCGCAAAGAAAGCGCACCCTGCCTTTGCCGTCCCGGATCTAGGTAAACTTCGCGAATGCCTTCTGGCCCGAGGAGTAGAAATCACCGACGACGATTCCTTGCCCGGCACGCGCCGTTTCTACGCTGAAGATCCGTGGGGCAATCGGCTCGAATTCCTGGAGGCAGTGTCGTGACCTGCTGGACGGCTGGCGCGAGCGCCGCTACACTGCTTGTTTCCACTGCTCCAAGTTACCGGGATAAGCGAGGGCGTTCGCGCAGATGCTGAAGTTCTACACGGCTGGTGAGTCGCACGGACAGGCGCTGCTTGCGTTTGTTTCCGGGTTGCCTGCTTCGTTGCCCGTCGATCTGAACTTCATCAATCATGAACTGCACCGCCGCCAGCTTGGCTATGGCCGCGGCGGACGGCAAAAAATTGAGAAGGACCGAGCCGATATTTTCGCTGGAGTGCGGCACGGGCAGACAATTGGCGCCCCTATTGCCCTGCGCATCGAAAACCGGGATTGGTCTAATTGGGAAAAGATTTTGCCTGTCGAAGCGACCGCCGACTCTGCGGCCAACGAGCGGAAACTGCTTGCGCCTCGACCCGGGCACGCCGATCTCGCGGGTTCGCAAAAATTCAATTTTCACGACGCGCGCTACGTTCTGGAGCGCGCTTCCGCCCGCGAAACAGCTGCGCGAGTAGCTGCCGGCGCATTCGCAAAATTGTTGCTGCGCGAATTCGGCACCGAAATCGCCAGCCACACGATTCAGGTTGGCCACGTTCGCCTGGAACGCGCTGCCACCTGGACGGAAATTCAAGCTGTCGCCGCCGATCTCGATTCGCCGTTGCGCTGCGTCGATGGGCCCACTCAAGAGAAGATGAAGGCCGAAGTCGATGCCGCTCTCAAAGCGGGCAACACCGTCGGCGGCATTTTTGAAATCGTTGCGCACAACGTTCCAGTCGGTCTCGGCAGCCACGCCCAGTGGGATGAAAAGCTGGATGGACGCCTCGCCCAAGCGCTGATGAGCGTGCAGGCCGTCAAAGCCGTTGAAATCGGCGCGGGCGTGGCCGCCGCTGGGGCTTATGGCAGCGAAGTCCAGGACGAGATTTTCTACGAGAAACCTGCTCACCGCTTCCGGCGCTCGACGAACCGCGCCGGCGGCCTTGAGGGCGGGATCAGCAACGGCGAAGACGTCATCATTCGAGGATACCTGAAGCCCATCTCGACGCTGCGTCAGGCCCTGCACACGGCTGACATGGTCACCAAGGAGCCCGTTTCGGCGGCCTACGAACGTTCCGACTGGTGCGTCGTCCCCGCCGGAGCGGTGGCGGGCGAAGCCATGGTAGCACTTGTATTAGCCGATGCTTTTCTGCAAAAATTTGGAGGAGACTCCCTGTCCGAGATGCGGCGGAATTTCGAGAACTATGGCAAACAAATCGAGCAATTCTGAAGCGGCCTCTACTCCGGCTACGGCGTCGATGGAGGCCGTTACCGCCGCGCGAAAGATTTATCCTATCGTCAAGTACGGTGATCCTATTCTCGAAAGGCCAACGCCTCTCTTGACAAAATTTGACTCTGAGCTTGAGCAACTTACCGAGGATATGTTTGCCTCGATGTATGCGGCGCAGGGCGTGGGGCTCGCCGCACCGCAAATTGGGCTGGGTTTGCGGCTCACGGTCGTCGACGTCACTGCCGGAAAAAATCCAGAGGCAAAAATCGTACTCGCAAATCCAGAGATCATTCATGCCGAGGGCGAAGTTCGCGAAGAAGAAGGCTGCCTTTCTGTTCCGGGCTTTCGCGGCTACGTGATGCGGCCACAGTTTGTCACTGTGCGTGCGCAAAACGCTAAAGGCGAAACGTTCGAGATTCGCGGGGAGAATCTGCTGGCGCGCGCCTTTTGCCACGAAATCGATCACTTGAACGGCATCTTGTTTCTACAGCACCTCAGCATGCTCAAGCGCGACCTGATCCGCCGCAAGATCAAAAAACTAAAGAAGCAAGGCGAGTGGTAGGCACACAGGATCCCGGGACATCTCTCGGATTGATCGCGTTATCCGGGCCGGCATCACATACGGACTGACCCCATGCGCCTGGTTTTCTGCGGCACACCTCAATTCGCTGTCCCAACCCTGAAGCACTTACTCGCTCAGCCAGGCTTTGAAATCGCCTCGGTAATTACCCAACCCGACCGGCCACGCGGCCGGGGCCAGGAAATTTCCTTATCCCCGGTGAAGGAGACCGCTGTCGCCAAAGGTATCCCCGTCTATCAACCTGAAAAAATTCGCGCGCCGGAAGCTCAAGAATTCTTGCAAAAACTCGCTCCAGACGCGATCGTCATAATCGCCTACGGCCAAATCATTCCTGCGCGCCTTCTGCCCATCCCTAAACTCGGCTGGATCAACTTGCACGCTTCCCTGCTTCCGAAATATCGCGGCGCTGCTCCCATCAACTGGGCCATCGTCAATGGCGAGACAAAAACTGGCGCAACCTCGATGCGTATCGATGCGGGCATGGACACGGGCGAAATCCTGCTGCAGAGAGAAATGGAAATCGGCGAGAGCGAAACGGCTCCAGAGCTGACCGCGCGCATGTCCGAAATGGGCGCTCCGCTAATGGTTGAAACGCTGCGCGGCTTGGCCGCCGGCTCGATTGTTCCTCGCGCTCAAAATAACGAGGAAGTTTCCCTCGCACCCATGCTCAAAAAAGAAGACGGCCTCATCGACTGGTCGCGCACCGCTCCGGAGATCTTTACTCGCATCCGCGGCTTCGCACCGTGGCCCGGCGCGTACACGTTTTTCCGGGGTCAGACCATTCACATCTGGGGCGAGCCGGTGTCTGATGATATGGCACAAGGGATGGCGACTGAGTACCGTGGCGCTGTTTCAGGAGCTTTGCTGGTTGAGCGGAATGCGGTGCTGGTGCATTGCGGCAACGCAACCTATTTGCGTCTACTCGCCGTCAAACTCGAAGGCCGCAAGCAGGTTTCCACCTCGGACTTTGTCAATGGCGCTCGATTGCTGGCGGAAGAACGCTTCGGGGAAGCATAGTTTGCGTGCCGTCCCGCGCTCAGGCATACTCGAAAACTGACCCACACATGAACGCGAAATTGGCCTCAGGAGTTCACGCAAGATGACCAGATCGGATTCCTCCCGCGCGCACGTAAACCTGTACTTTCGCGCTAAACAATTTGCGCGCTTCGCCGCTTGCTGGGTGCTCGCAGCGCAGCTCATCGCTTTGCCAGTCGCATCCGCGGGCGGCGAGACTTCTTCGCATGCACGCGTTGACAAGGCTGCTCCAGGTTTGGTAGCCGACCCGGTAATGAAAGTCATGCAGGCGGAGCTTGCGCGCGCCTCTACCGACCTGGGAAAAACGGACTCGCCACCTTATTTCATGAGCTACACCGTCTATGACCAGAATCTCGTCGTGATGGTCGGCGCTTACGGCAGCCTGCTCACCGATGCGTCTCTGCAGCGCCGCCAGGCCGATGTAACGATGCGCGTAGGCAGCCCTGCTCTCGACAACACGCATGATCAGAGTCGCTATTCCGGGATGACCTCTGGCACGTTGCCGCTGGGAGACAACCAGGATGCTATCGCGCGGGTTCTTTGGGAATTGACCGACCGCGAATACAAGCGCGCGGCCCCCGCGTTCCTCAACGTAAAGACCAATACGGCCGTCCGCGCCGAGGAAGAGGACAAGTCCCCCGACTTCTCGAAGGAAACGCCGGAAATTCACTTGGCCAGCCCGGGCACGCCCCCTCCGTTCGACCACTCCGCATGGAGCGCGGAAATCCGCCGCTTGTCCGGCGCCTTCCGAAAATATCCCGACGTTTATTTCGCGACCGTGGTCTTGCAGACGACGGATTCCAATTCGCGCATGGTTTCGACTGAAGGTAGCGCGATTGAGACTCCCAGCTCCAGCACGCGACTTGTCATGGAGGCGCAAACCCGCGCCGACGACGGGATGGAGCTGCTACGTGTCGAAACCTTCCAGGCTCCCTCGGCTGATGGTCTTCCCAGCGAAGCCGAACTGAGCGCGAAAATCGTCAAAATGGCCGAGGACTTGAAAGCGCTAAAAGCAGCGCCGGTTGCAGAACCGTACGATGGTCCTGCGCTCTTGAGTGGCCGCGCCGCCGCGGTCTTCTTTCACGAAGTGCTCGGCCACCGGCTCGAGGGCCATCGCCAGCGCGACGAGGACGAGGGACAAACCTTCACGAAAAAAGTTGGCCAGGAAGTTCTGCCGAAGTTCCTTAGCGTTACGGACGACCCCACTCTCCATGAGCTGGATGGCGTCAGGCTGGCCGGATCTTATGATTTCGATGATGAAGGCGTTCCTGCGCAGCGCGTTGAAGTCATTCAAAACGGTATCCTGCGAAATTTTCTGATGTCCCGCATGCCCATCAAGGATTTTGACCGTTCCAACGGGCACGGCCGAGACCAGCCCGGACTCATGCCCACGGGGCGACAAGGCAATCTGATTGTGACTTCCACGCAAACCGTTCCGGAATCCGAACTCCGCCAAAAACTCATCGACGAAATCAAGAAGCAGAACAAGCCCTACGGCTTGTACTTCGACGACATTCAGGGCGGTTTTACGCTTACCACCCGCTCTCTCCCGCAAGCTTTCCAGGTGCTTCCCGTGATCGTCTATAGAGTTTATGCAGACGGACGTCCCGATCAATTGGTCCGTGGCGTGGACATCGTCGGCACGCCGCTCGCCTCTCTCACTCGCATCTTGTTGACCGGGGACAAGGAGCATGTATTTAATGGCGTTTGCGGTGCGGAAAGCGGCCAAGTACCAGTCTCTGCAGTTGCCCCGGCCATGCTCTTTTCGGAGATGGAAGTCCAGAAACGGCAGCATTCTCACGACCGGCCGCCGATCTTGCCTCCGCCCGGTTTTGAAAACCTGGCTTCTGCTAAAGACGCGCAAACCAGTCCGGCGGTGAAGCCATGAAAATCTACCGCGCCTGGTCGCTGACTCTTGTGGCCGGAATGCTGCTCTACGGCGTCACTCAGCTTCACGCCGCAACCCACGCTTCCAGCACAAATCGCTCCTCGGAAAAGTCCGGACCATCGGCTGCTGTGGTACCACATCCTGCAGCTGAGGGCGATGCCCTGCTCGATGCGCTGCTCACCGAATTGGACCGCTCCAAAGCCCAGCTGAAGATCGATCAAGTTCCGGCGCCCTATTACATTGAGTACCGCGTCAACGATGTCGACGATTACGATGCGGAAGCTGCCTTCGGCGCGTTGCGCGAAACCCAGCACGTTCGACTACGCATTCTTCGCGTCGTCGTCCGCGTCGGCGACTACAAGCAGGACAGCTATTACGGCCAGGGTATGGGCGAAACCAACATCCTGCCACTCGACAACGATCCCATCGCTCTTCGCCATCAGATTTGGCTTTCTACGGACGAGGCCTACAAAGCCGCGGGCGAGGCCCTCGCGGAGAAACAAGCAGATCTCAAGCGCTTCAGTGCGGATCCCAACCCCGTCGCTGATTTTTCCAAGGAGCCTGTTGTTAAGGTGCTCGAGCCCATCGTTTCTCTGAAGGTCGATGAAGCTGCTTGGGGCAAAACCCTCGAAGACGTCACCAACCTCTACCGCCAGTATCCCGACATTCAGTCCGTGAGCGCCTCGGCTCGCTTTACCGCCGTCAACGAATACTTCGTCGATTCCGAAGGCACGGTCACGCGCAACGGCAAGACAACTTACAACCTGCAACTGAACGGCTCCGCGCAAGCCGAGGATGGCATGCGCCTTAGCCGCAACCCCTATTGGATGGTTGGACGCGAGGAGGAACTCCCCTCTCGTGAAAAACTGCTTGGCGAAGCAAAGCAAGCCCTCGAAACAGTGGTCGCACTGCGGAAAGCGCCCATCGTCGAGGAAGAGTATCGCGGACCCGTGCTTTTCGCTCCGGACGCGGCTACAGACGTGATCGCTTCGCTCGTCGGCTCCAATGTGGTGGGCCGCAAGCCGCAGCTTGGTAGGCCTAACCGCACCATCGGCGCGTTCGCTACGAGCTACAAGATGCGCGTTTTGCCGACTTTCCTTTCCATCGTTGACGATCCCACCCTGAAAGATTTTGAAGGCCACAGCCTCGTTGGGAGCTACGATGTCGACAACGAAGGCGTGAAAGCACAGAGCGTCAACGTCATCGAAAACGGCATGCTTGACAATTATTTGCTTGGCCGCGAGCCGGTCCGCGATTTTCCGTTTTCCAATGGCCACGGACGCGCCGCTCCAGGATCTTTGCCTTCTCCCAGTCTCGGCGTGCTGCTTCTAAGAAGCGCGGAAACAGAATCTCCGGACGCGCTCCGAAAAAAAATGATTGAAATGATCTCGGCGGAAGGCATGCCCTATGCCTACCGCGTCGAGACGCTCGGCCCCGGCAATTCTCCGCGCCTTCTCTATCGTGTCTATGCCGATGGCCACGAACAATTGGTCCGCGGCGCCGTCTTCAACGAGCTCGATGTGCGCGCGCTGCGGAGCGACCTCGTGGCCGTGGGCAACGACCCGCTCGTCAGCAACCGCACGGGTGGCGTGCCTACTACTGTGATTGCTCCCTCGCTTCTCTTCGACGAACTCGAAGTGAAGCGCGCGGACACCAGCAAGGACAAGTTGCCGGACTATCCTCCTCCGCCACTGAAAGACTAAAAATTCTTTCCGTCATCGCGCTTGCGGTTTTACACTTACAACGGGAACCTGAGAACGGCAAACTTTTATGACTCTCAGAGAACGGCTCGAATGGGTCACCCGGATGGCCCTGCTGGTCTTCATCCTGGCCTCTGCCGCATTTCTTAGCGCCGTTACCGCGATGCGCATCGCCATTCACGGGCGCGAAGTGAACATGCCTAATTTAGTCGGCAAAAATGTCGCCGAAGCCAATGGCCTGCTGCGCTCACGCGGGCTCGTCCTTCGCGTCGCGGACCGCATTTACAGCGAGCTTCCCATTAACGTCGTTGTGCGCCAAAGCCCGCCGCCAGGCATGCTCATGAAAGTTTCGCAACAGGCAAATGTCATTCTCAGCCTTGGCCAGCGCCAATTGGAAATCCCCCTTCTAGAGGGCAACTCCCTCCGCGCCTCGCGCATTGAATTGCTCCGCGCCGGCCTGCAAGTGGGCGAAGTCTCCGGCGTGACCATGCCCAACGAGCCTGCAGATACTGTTGTTCTCCAAACGCCTCGCCCGGGCGCCGGCGCGGCCAGTCCCCGCGTCGACGTTTTGGTCTCCGACGGCCCGCGCGAGCCCGCGTTCGTCATGCCCCATCTCGTGGGCATGAAAGAAATCGACGCGCAGCGGCGTTTGGATTCCACTGGTCTGCATAGCAAGCTCAACTACGTCTCTGCGCCGCAATGGCCCCACGGAGCTATCGTCGATCAGACTCCCCTGGCTGGCCGGCGCATCACGCCGTCGGACACCGTCGAACTCACTGTCTCCAATTGATCTTTGGCCGCATAATGCCCTCTCGAAAGTCATTTGCGCATCGCTCGTCGTACGCAACAAAAATGTTTCCGTGTTGAGAAGCAACCGCCGCATCTGCGTTGTATAATCCGCGCTCCAATCGACAAAAAAAGGAGCCGTCTCGTGAACCGCCGCGAATTCCACACTTCTCTCCTTGTGCTTTCCGTCCCGGCACTGGTCGCGCCACGTCTTTTCGCGCACTCGCTCGCCGCCGATTCCGCCAATATCACGGAACTCTACGAGCGCGCGATCGTTATCGATTCCCTGTGCAGCCCGTTCACTGATTCCAGATCACTTCCCAGCCCGGAGTTAGTTTCCACCGTCTGCCAGTCTGGAATCACCGCCATTAATTGTACGATTTCAGAGCACACCTTCGAGGACACGCTCGATTCCCTGGCCGCGCTTGAATCCTTAGTCGAAAAATTCCCTCACCATTTCGCCATTGTCCGCAAACATTCCGAAATTGCCGGCGCCAAGCGCGACAAGAAACTCGGCATTCTGCTCGGCTTTCAATACACGTCTTTCTTTGAGGAAAATCCCGGGCGCATCGACCTCTTTCGCAAACTCGGCGTCCGCGTCATGCAACTCACCTACAACAATCGCAGCCTCTTTGGCGACGGCTGCCTCGAACCCGGCAACGCGGGCCTTAGCAAGGCGGGAATTGCGGCCGTCCAACAAATGAATGAAATTGGTGTGGCCGTCGATCTCAGCCATAGCGGCTATCGCACCACGTCTGAGGGCATCGCCACGTCCGCGAAGCCTGTGCTCATCTCGCATGCCGGCTGCGCTGCTGTATATCCACATCCTCGCAACAAGCCTGACGACATTCTCAAATCTCTTGCCGATCGCGGAGGCTACTTCGGGGTCTACTTAATGCCTTACCTCGTTGCCTCGCCGACGGTTCCCACCCGCGAACACGTCCTCGATCATCTCGTCCACGCCCTCAATGTTTGTGGCGCTGATCACGTCGGGATCGGCTCCGATGGCTCAATCGAAAAGGTTGTCCTCACCGCCGCCCAAAAAGCTGATTTCGACGCTGACATTGCTCGCCGCAAACAACTAGGCATCGGCGCTCCGGGCGAAGATCGTTATCCCTACGTTCCCGACCTAAATGGCCCTGACCACATGCAAATCATCGCCGAAGAGCTCGCTCGACGCGGCCAACCGTCATCCACGATCGAAAAAGTCGTGGGCGCAAATTTCCAGCGCGTTATCAGCGAAATCTGGGGCGCCGCGTAGCCCCACGGCAACGCTTCCCTGGGCGGAATTTCTCGAACGGCGCACACCCTCACGTGCAAATTGCCCTCGCCTCCTTCCGAACGGTGCCAGTCCACTAATGCAATCTCGCCAAACCACACATCCAATAGGCCCTGCCTAGCCACAGCCACCAGGGACTTTCATTCAACCCCGGTTCGGTCAATCTCGGCGCTCAAAACTAGCAGTCCATTGGGGTCGTCGAGAAGGAGAAGAAGTTGCCGCCCGTCGGGTCCCGAGTCTGGAGCAATCCACTAGAAGGCTCAGGACTGGCCAGCGCCAAGACAAGTCGCCAGGAACCAGGTGTTCCCGAACGGGTCCTTGACCGTAGCAGTCCGGTCGCCGTAAGGCGCGTTTTGCGGCGGAGTGACGCTCGTTGCCCCCGCGCGGACGGCTTGCGCATACACAGCGTCAGTATCCGGGACATAGACGTGCAGGTAGGCTGGCGTGGGCTGAAATTCGCCGTGAGCTTCATCGATCTCGAATGTGGCGCCGGCAATCAGGATGGTGGCGTGTAGGATGTGACCCTGGGGCGATTTGGCAACGCCCAGCGCCTCCGCGCCAAAGGCCGTTTCGACAAATGGGATGATCTCGTGTGCGTTGCGAAGATGGAGAAACGGCTGGATAGCGCAAATGCCTTCGGGGCCCGGCGTCCAGCCTTTCGGGGTGGCAATATACCAGCGATTCCCGAAGGGATCCATCACGCAACCCTGCCGGTCGCCCCAGTGCTGATCGGCGACCGCATAGACAGACGTAGCGCCTGCAGCCATGGCACGAGCGTATGTGGCATCTGAATCAACAACATAGAGGTGTGTCGTTGTGGGCCGAGATGGATACTGCTCATTGGCGTCGGCGAGCTCGATGACGGAATCGCCAATGCCGACCTCGGCGTGCATGATGGAGCCGTCCGCCCTCGGCACACGGATGCGTTCGGTGCCTTCGAAGGCCGAGATGAGGAAATCCACGAATTTCGCTGCGCCGTTAACGAGAATATAGGGAACGATGTTATTCACACCGGGGCGTCGGAAATGGACGCTTCGGGGTGATTCGGGTGCCGGTGCGCTGGCTTCGCTCATGGTGATTCTCCTTTGCAAATCAGATTTGAGAGCTAACTTAAATTCGGCGCGTGGCAACTTGCGCAGGGCGCGCGCGACCGGAATCAGCCGAGCGAGCGCGGGGCTGGGATTCGGCTCGGGCTCGGACCGCAATGCGATGAGCAGGGCGTCGATGGCGCGGTTGAGTTGTTCGGCAGGAGAGCGCTTAGGCATGGCCAGCCCCCAGCTGCTTGCGGAGTGTTTGCAGCGCGCGAAATTGAAGCTGTTTGATGGCGCCTTCCGTCTTCTTGAGCCGCTCCGCGATCTCTCGGATGGTGCGCTGCTCGACAAAACGCTCGCGAACGATACGCCGTTGGGCAGCGGGAAGATGATCGACAAGCCGAAAGAGGCGGGCATGGTACTCGAGGGCTTCCATCTCTGGCGAGCAAGGGTCCGGCAGCGCATCCGGACTTGGCGAATCGTCTGAATTTGCCTGCTCGCGGGAAGTTCGTTTGTACTGATCTGCAAGCGCATTCGCAGCGATGCGGAAGAGCCAAGCGGCAAAGGGGACGCCACGCCATTCGTAGCCGGGAAGATTAGCAAGAGCTTTATGGAAGACTTCAGAGGTGAGGTCTTCGGCCGCAGCGCGGTCCCGCACGCGAGAGGCAAGGAAGTGATAAATTCGTTCGAAGTAGAGCTCGTAAAGCACGTCAAACTTAGCAGGGTCGCTTTGCGCCATCTCGACAAGAAGACGCTCGTCAACGCCTTTCGGCGAGTGCTTTTGTGCCGGACGTCGGACGGCCATCATGTCTCTGAATATAGTAACTGCGGCGCGCCACAAAAAGTTACGGACCTGAAGTTACCTGTGCGCGGATTTTTCGGGCTCCGGCCCCATCTTCCTGATTCAATCGAGATCCTGAAGAGCACGAGCCAGAATCGCCAAACGAGATGAACACCTAAATCCTCTGAGGAAGGCGCTTTTCCTTAAAAACGTCGCTTTCAAGGGAGTGACAAAACAGAACCAAGCCTGCCCAGCATAACTATCAATCGGCGGGTATCCCCTGCTCCGACGGCGAGCTTCTCCTCTTCGCGAAATGGCGGTGGATGTCCGGCCAGAACTCCTTCAACTCATTTCCAAAAGCATCAATGCCCATTTGAACCCCCCAATTGTTCAACCCGGAGGTAAAGCCCCGATCGGCTGCCGGATAATAGGCGTTAGAGATGGCTATTGCCGAGGCATTCCCGACAAACTCAGGAAAATTGAACAATGCACCGCCAGAATCCCGCCGGGTGACGAAGATGCGGCTGAGCGCATAGCCAAAACGGTGAACGAATCCACCCTTGCCCATCTGAAAGTAGCGAGGATCCGTCTTGAGGAGCGAGGGAAAAACGCCGCCAACCATGATATTGCCATCGACCTGATCGGCGAGCGCCGCTCCATAGCGCTTCCCATATCCCTCGAGTCCCTGCCCAAAGGCGGGATAAGCATTTTCCGCCTGGCGGATGCCTGCAAGGGCGCCAACAATCGTGAATTCGTAGGGATCAAACGCACCCTTGGCCGTAATGGCGAACTTCTCTTTCCAGCGGATAGGTGGCACGTGAGCCTCATTCTCGACCGTCAGGTAATTGGGCATCACGAAAAACATCCGGTCGTTCTTCTTTTTCTTCTCTTCCTTTTGGCTTTGGCTGACTTGGTCTTGAGAATCACTCTGGGCAGATGACTGGTTTCCAGAACTAACTTGCGTGGGTGCAGCTACCGGGTCCTGAAGCCTTAGATTCGTTGGTTCTTGGCAGAAAACGGGGATTGCGAAAAGCAATAGAAGAGCAGCCATCGCTAGGGAGTGGGGAAACCAAAGGAGAAATGTACCGCGTCCAGGGGCCATCAACTAGAATTCCCGTTTTGAAACTGATCAGTTCCCGATGCTAGCCTTCCGGGGCCCCCGCACAGCGATAATGCTGAAAAGCCGTTCCACGCACACTTAACAGATCGATTGTGCCACGAGAGAAAGCGAAATTTAGCTGGCAGTATTAAGCGGTCGCAGCCCTGGTTTTTACCCGTACATCCGATCCGCCCCTAAAATTCCAGTGCTTGTGATTGACGCTTACAGATGCCACGTCTTCCGGCGAGAATGGGATTTCCTTGTATCCGCGAACCTCGATTATACAGCCCTCGCTCGTGACAACCTGCTCGAAGAATCTGCCGTCCCGGAGCTGCACCGATGCTACCTGATAGCCAATGCCTGTTTCTCCGGCCGCTTTTAGGTGGTCGACAAACCCGCTCGGAATTGGAACTAAACGTTTCATGGCTCACCTCTGATACAAAAGTTTGGCGGAGGAACCTTATAGTACCCTTTCGGCGGGATCCTGTCCAAACCATTTAGGCGAAATAAAAGCGAACTACAAAATCGATTTTAGTTATGAGTTGAATTAGTTCAGGCCCCGGATCGTCTCAACGAGAGCACTGTTTTGCTCGCAATTCTAGGTCTTGCAGACGCACAGCTGGGGGGTACGCCCGAGTCGGGGGAGAGATTTGGACGCCAAGCAAGATGATATTTTCCCGCCTTTCCTCGGCGGGCCAAAGCAATTCCGAACGTGCTCAGTCTTTTCGATCTACGCGTGGGCCGAGGCAGCCTTGGCGTGATGTTCGATATGGTGCTTGGCTGCTTCCGCCGCGTGATGCGTTGCGTGCTGGTGGTGGCCATGAGCGAGATATGCGTGATGGGCCGCCGTCTCGTGCTTGCCTGCTTCATGGTGCTTCGCGGCTTCCCGGTGATGGCGAGCCGCATGTTCGTGGTGCTCTGCGGCTTTTTGGTGGTGCTCTATCGCTTCGTGTGACATGACTTTCCTCCCAATGGCTGCAACCGCGCAGCCAAGAGAAATTCGCAACATCGCTGGAACTGTCGCACCAAGCTGTTACGGCGTCATAACGGCAAAATAAATAAAGAATCTGTGCGCCCCTTGCGCGCGACTGGGCTGCGGCTACACTCCAACTGCCCGCAAGTACAGCTGAGCCTCCCCGGTTCTGTACCGTCTTGCCCCGCACCGTGCATGGGTATAGTCTCTTGGCTGGCAGCATGTTTGCGCGCCTACAGGGCTGGAGGGGTTCCGCCCTGCCTTCCTTTTATAAGTGCAAACGCGCTTCCGCAGCCGCCGAGCGGCGGCGATCAAATTAAATTTATCGCGGCAGCGCAATTTCTGTGGTGGCTGGCCGCGCCGCGATGATTCCAATAGGGAGGATTTCATGGCAACAGCAACGACCGCAATGGAACCAACTGTGAAAGTCAGCGCAAACAAACTGCTCATCAACGGAAAGTGGGTGGACAGCGCTTCAGGCAAAACATTTCCAACCATCAATCCCGCCACTGCCGAAGTCATTACGCAAGTAGCGGAAGCCGACGCCGTCGACGTAGATAGGGCGGTGATCGCAGCTCGGGCCGCGTTCGAGACCGGGGCATGGCGCAGGAAAATGACGGCTTCCCAGCGCGGCGCCATGATCAACCGGCTGGCGGATTTGATCGAAAAGCACGCGGACGAATTGGCGCAGCTCGAATCCCTCGATAACGGCAAACCGTATCACGTCGCCCGAGCCGCCGACCTGCCTCTTACGATCGCCTGTTACCGCTACTACGCGGGCTGGGCGGACAAGATTCAGGGCAAGACGATTCCCGTGAACGGCAATTATTTTTGCTACACGAAGCATGAACCTGTGGGCGTTGTCGGCCAGATCATCCCGTGGAACTTTCCCCTGCTCATGCAGGCGTGGAAACTGGGGCCGGCACTCGCGACAGGCTGTACGGTTGTGCTGAAGCCGGCCGAGCAAACACCTCTCTCAGCGCTCCGCGTAGGTGAACTTATCCTCGAAGCCGGATTCCCTGAGGGCGTCGTGAACATTTTGCCGGGATACGGTCCAACGGCCGGCGCAGCACTCGCGCGGCACATGGACGTGGACAAGGTGGCGTTCACCGGATCGACGGAAGTGGGCCACTTAATCATGCGGGCTGCGGCGGACACCAACTTGAAGCGGGTGACCCTCGAGCTCGGCGGAAAGAGTCCCAACATCGTGTTCGCGGACGCCGACATGGATCAGGCCATCGAGGGCTCGCACTTTGCTCTGTTCTTCAATCAGGGCCAGTGCTGCTGCGCGGGATCGCGGTTGTTCGTCGAAGAGAAGGCTTACGACGAATTCGTGGAAAGAAGCGTGGCGCGGGCAAAAAAACGCACGGTTGGCAATCCCTTCGACAAGAAGACGGAACAAGGGCCTCAAGTGGACCAGGAACAGTTCAATAAGGTGATGGGCTACATCGAGACGGGCAAGAAAGAGAACGGCAAGCTCATGACGGGAGGCAACCGCGTCGGCGACAAAGGCTACTTCATCGAGCCAACGATTTTTGCCGACGTGACCGACAACATGACGATTGCCCGAGAGGAGATCTTCGGGCCGGTGATGACTATCCTGAAGTTTAAAACCATCGAGGAAGTATCTGCACGTGCAAACAACACCGCTTATGGCCTCGCTGCGGCCGTGTGGACCAAGGACATCGGCAAAGCCCACGCCATAGCGGACAGTGTCCGCGCTGGAACGGTCTGGGTGAATTGCTACGATGTGTTCGACGCCGGAGCCCCATTTGGCGGATTCAAGCAGTCCGGAATCGGTCGGGAGCTCGGCGAATACGGCTTGGCGAACTACACCGAAGTGAAGACCGTCACGGTAAAACTCTAATTGGACAGCGAGTGTTCGACCATAGGGGCACGATAGTTCGTGCCCCTACCCTTTTTAGGAGCTGTCGGGCGTAGAATCGCGGGATGGCGGTTACGCTTCGCGCTTACCAACCGCACGACTTTGCCGTCTTGCACCGGCTGGACCAATCCTGCTTCCCTGGCGGGATTTCCTACTCGAAGACCACCCTTCACTATTTTCTGACTATTCCCAGCGCCGACTGTGTCGTTGCCACGGACGGCGCGCGAATCGTTGGTTTTATTTTGACAGAGGAAAATCCACCACTCGCTCACATTATAACGCTGGATGTCGCAGCAACGCATCGCCGCCAGAAACTCGGTTCTGCGCTTTTGTTCGAGAGCGAGAAAAATCTCGCGCTGCGCGGAGTGCGCACCGTCCTGATTGAAACGGCAATCGAAAATGAGGCCGCTGTTGCGTTCTGGAAGAGGCACGGCTATCGTATCGAGGCGGTTTTGAAACGCTACTATTTGGGCCGGCTCGATGCCTACGAAATGCGCAAGCTGCTGACGGCCTCCCGAGCGCAGAATGGTTGAGCTCCATTTTGTGTATCTCCGGCCGTCTATTTTTGCGGAAAAGTGTCCGGGGCTCAATCTCTTTCAAATCATGTGTCGGACGGGGTCGCATTTATGAACCTTTTGCACGTAGTCATCCTCGCCATTGTGCAAGGCTTGGCCGAATTGCTTCCTGTATCGAGCTCGGCCCACGTCATCGTAGCCGAAAAACTTCTCGGCCTGAACCCCGCCGCGCCCGAGATGACACTCTTGCTGGTCATGCTTCATACCGGAACGATGTTCGCGGTTATCGTCTACTTCTGGCAGCGATGGCGCCGCACTTTCTTCCAAAGCGCCGCTGATTTCAAGAGATTCGCCTTCGTGCTCGTCTTAGCGTCAATCTTGACGGCCCTTGTCGGTGGCGGCCTGATAGAGGGCATTGAGAAATTGTTCTTCCGCGGGCAGCCGCACGCCTGGATAGAACAACTGTTTGACCGCCTCGACCTCATCGCTCCTGCACTAGCAGTCGCAGGCATTCTGATTCTGGCTGCGGGTCTGCTCGAAAAACGCTCGCAGGTAGCGGAAGGAGCCGTCGGCTCCGAGATAACGGCCAAACAAGCGGGAATTATCGGCGCGGTGCAAGGCCTGTGTGGGCCGTTCCGCGGCCTCTCGCGATCCGGCGCGACCATTTCCACCGGCATGCTTTCCGGGGTCCCAAAGGCACGGTCCGAGGATTTCAGCTTCGCGCTCGCAGTTGTCCTAACGCCTGCAGTGGACGCGCGCGAAATTTGGCGGCTGATCCAAATGCATCACATTAAACATGGAGTAACGTTAGCGTCGGCCGTTGTGCCGAGTGTTCTTGGCGCGGTCTGCGCGTTTTTTGCCGGCTTGCTGGCGCTGAAATGGCTAAGCCGCTGGCTGGAAACGGGGCGCTGGTATCTCTTTGGCGTTTACTGTCTTGTAGCCGCTTGCGCTGTCGAGCTTCTCCACCAATTCGGCTTCTAGCTCGCTAGCATCTTTGTCCTATGACATTTTTCGTGCCGGGGTCGGGCAGCGGACCGAGGCACTCTTTTGCAGCGCACGGAGATGTTGTTGCCATACGCACACGGCAAAACTAATCTAGGTCCAGCAGGCCGCTTCTGCTATTATCGGTTTCGTTTGAAGGTTCCTCCAGACGGGCGCGCGATAGCGCCAACGTGTCCGTCGCACCACTCAGCCTTCCCCAAAAAGCTGAGGAGAACTTCGTGCGTTTGCTGACTCCGACTGAAAATAAACGGCTCAATGAGCTGATTGGGTTTTTGTGTATCACTCTGGCCGTGCTCATCGCGCTGGCGTTGCTTTCTTACTCCCCAAAAGACGCGGCGTTTAACGTAAGTGCCGCGGCCCCGGATGGCGGTCCAGCGAGAAACTGGATTGGTCCTGCAGGCGCCTACGCCGCTGATCTGCTTTTCCAGATTTTCGGCTTTGCAGCTTTCCTATTGCCGGCCGCGATTCTCGTTCTGGGATGGCGCTGGTTCCGCAGCCGTGCTATCGATTCGCAGGTGGCCACTCTTGTCGGCTACGTATTGCTTCTCCTTTCGCTCCCCGCGCTCATTTCCCTGCTTTCCTTCATTCCTGCTGTCCGCGGAGCCATCCCCGCAGGCGGCCTAATCGGCGGCTTAGTCTCCAGCGGCCTGCTGGCCAGCCTGAATCGCGGGGCCTATCTCGTCGCCCCCGCATTGCTTGTGGTCGCGATTTTCATGACCACTCGATTCTCCTTTTCCGGAGCGCATGCCTGGGCCAGTGGCCCAAATGGCCCGATTGGAAGAGTCGAAAAATCGGGACTTTTGCAAAAGGCGGCAGCCCGCTGGCATTCCTGGAGAGATGAGCGCGAGCAACAGCGCATGCGGCGGCGCGTTGAAGAGACGCGCATTTCCGGCCGCAAGCCGGTTTCGCCGCAATCGTTTGGCAATCCTGCCATCTCCAATGAGCCTTTGAAGTCCATTCAACTGGCAGATGAAAGCGCCGTCTTTGACGAAGAGAAGGAAGAACGAAGGGAAAAAGGAGGGGCCGCACGCCGTAGAGATCCGATCGTGTTTGTCGGCCCGGAAAAAGCCGTCGCAAAGAAAACCGCCGACCCTAAGATCGCTAAGGGCAATCCCAACTACAAGTTGCCCTCGCCTTCCCTGCTCCGCGAAGGCGAACGAGGACAGAAGCTCGACGAGGACGAACTAAAGGGCCGCGCGCGCGCGATTGAGGCAAAGTGCCTCGAGTTCGATGTGCAAGGCCGCGTGACGCAAATCAATCCCGGCCCCGTCGTCACCACTTTTGAGTTCAAGCCCGAGGCCGGCATCAAGTACAGCCGGATCATCGGCTTGACCGAGGATTTGTGCCTCGCTCTGCAAGCGGAATCGATTTTGATCGAGCGCATCCCCGGCAAGTCAACTATCGGCATCGAAGTTCCCAATATCACCCGCCAGACCATCGCGTTGCGCGAAATCATCGAAGCGCAAGAGTTCACCAATTCCTCGAGCAAATTGACTTTGGCTATGGGGCGCGATTTGCACGGACGCATTCGTGTCACCGACCTCGCGGCGATGCCGCACTTGCTTATTGCGGGTTCCACTGGAACCGGCAAAAGCGTCTTCATCAATTCGCTGATGATGTCGATTCTCTATAAGGCGAGCCCCGAAGACGTAAAAATGGTTCTTGTCGATCCCAAACGGCTAGAACTGAATCTTTACGAAAATATCCCCCATTTGATCGCGCCGGTTGTGACCGATCCGAAGATCGCGTCGAATGTGCTGCGCAACGCTACGAAGGAAATGGAGAAGCGGCTCAAGCTCTTGGCACAGCGCGGCGTGCGCAACATCGACCAATACAACCGTACGTTCCAGAAGGCGCAATCGCTTTCGCTCTTTGACAACGTAGAGGAAAGCGAGCACAAACCCCTTCCTTACCTTGTCATCGTGATCGACGAACTCGCGGATTTGATGATGGTGGACACCAACAACGTGGAGGAATCCATCACGCGCCTAGCCCAAATGGCCCGCGCCGTCGGTATCCACTTGATTCTGGCGACCCAGCGGCCCTCTGTGGACGTAATCACCGGATTGATCAAAGCAAATTTCCCCGCACGCATTTCCTTCCGGGTGGCCAGTAAAGTCGATTCCCGCACGATTCTGGACTCGAACGGCTCTGAATCGCTGCTCGGCAAGGGCGACATGCTCTATTTGCCTGCAGGTTCAGCGAGACTGCATCGCATTCACGGCCCGCTGGTTTCCGAAGACGAGATCACAGCGGTGTGCGACTTCTGGCGGGAACAAGCGCAGGCAAAATACAACGAACAGCTCCTCGAAACTCCCAAGGATGAGAATGGCAAGCCCGAGGGCACTTCCGGAACTGAATCGGAATCCAGCGGCGAGGATGTCGACGACGATCTTTACCAGGATGCCGTCCGCGTAGTCTGCGAAATGGGCCGGGCCTCCACTTCCACCTTGCAGCGCCGCCTACGCATCGGTTACGGCCGCGCGGCTCATTTGATCGACATCATGGAGAAAGACGGAATCGTCGGACCGCCGGACGGCACTCGCCCCCGGGAAGTCCTCAAAGGCAAAACCTGGATGAAGGAATTCGACGAGTCGGCGCAGTAACGTTGGCCAATCAGAGTTTCCTCGGAGTGTCACCTCACCTTGCTTTGGCGCCACGTAACGCAATCCTGGGGCTCGTCGTGCAGCACATTCTGACTCACGAATTGACACAATTGCATTGCACCCCCTACAATTTCTAAACACCACGTGCCAGGGTAGCTCATTGGTAGAGCGCCGCCCTGAAAAGGCGGGCGTAGCCAGTTCGATTCTGGCCCCTGGCACCATCTTTGCCGGGATTCCCACCGCAGCCTTGCTTCCTCCTCTCGAAACCCGAATACCGCTATTCCAATGCTCAGTGCCCATGGGCAGATTCGGGCAGGGCGAAAGCGTAAAGAATATCCTGCACAGGCATGATTAAATATTGCCGCCCGTCGAGCTCGTAAGTCATCGGCGAAGAATCCAGCGTGCCGCCGGCGTTGAGGTGCCACAAAGTCTTGCCGGAAAGCGGATCCAGCGCGAGCAAATTCCCCGAGGTATCCGCGCTAAAAAGGAGATGGCCCGCCGTGGTCAATATCCCCGCGATGCTTTCATCATCGCCAATCTCGTGGTTCCACACCACTTCCCCGGTGCGGTAATCCAGCGCCCGCAAGGTCGAGTTGGCCCACAGTCCGCGGTCCCGGCCGCCCCAGCCTTCTGCCTTGCCCGTCGCTGTCTTGTAAAAAATACTGAATAGGCGGCGCGCGTTGACATAAAACAATCCAGTCTCCGGATCAAAACTCGGCGCCATCCAATTCGTCGCCCCGTCCGAGCCTGGCTCGACCAGCGTGCCATCCGGCGTAGGAGTTGCTTCCGGCTTGGCGATGGGGCGTCCACGTGAGTCCACGCCGCTCGCCCATGTCTGCTCTATAAACGGCGCAGTCACCAGATGCTCCCCATTCATGCGGTCCAGCAAAAAGAAAAATCCATTCCGGCTCGCCTGCCCGAGCAGTTTCCTTTTTTTGCCTTTGAAATCCGCATCGAACAAAACTGGCGTCTCAACCGCATCCCAGTCGTGCAAATCGTGGGGCGACGGCTGAAAATACCAGGCGAGCTTTCCCGTGTCCGGGTTCAGAGCCACGATCGAGCAGGTGTAGAGATTGTCGCCCGGCCGTCCTTCGCCCACGAGCACTGGATTAGGATTGCCCGTGCCCCAATACAGAAGATTCAGCCCAGGATCATACGTGCCCGTCATCCACGTCATGCCGCCGCCGTGAAGGATAGCGTCGCTGTTCGCCGGCCACGTTTCAGAACCCGGCTGGCCGGGATCCGGCTCCGTATTCCAGCGCCACTGAATAGCTCCAGTCTCCGGATCGAGTGATTCCAGGAAGCCTCGAAGGTCCGTTACATCGCCGGAAACCCCAACGATTACATGATCGCGGATGACCAGCGGGGCCATCGTCGAAAAATACTTGAGCTTCGGATCGGCGAGTTCGATAATCCACCGCACGCTTCCATCCTTGGCATCGAGGCAAACCAAATGCGCGTCGGGCGTCGTAAAGTACAGCCAATTTTTGTACATGGCGACGCCGCGTTGGCCGATATGATCGCCTTGTGAACGGCGTTCGTAATGCCATATCTGCCGCCCAAAACGCGCGTCTACCGCCCAAACGTTGTCAGGCGCCGTAAAATAGAGAACGCCATCCACTTCAAGCGGAGTCGATTTGATGTCTACTCCGTGGGCCTGAAAAACCCAAGCGAGACTCAGCGACGCAACGTTCCCCGCGTTGATCTGATCCAGTGTGCTAAAGCGCTCGCCGGAATAGTCGCCGTTATACGTGGGCCAGGTATCGATAGGAGGTCGGAGCAACGCTGCTGGGTCGAGTCCTTGCGCCGAGGC
The DNA here is from genome assembly GCA_049800195.1 of Candidatus Acidiferrum sp. Taxonomy (GTDB): domain Bacteria; phylum Acidobacteriota; class Terriglobia; order Acidiferrales; family UBA7541; genus Acidiferrum. The sequence goes on along the minus strand of JBARJI010000124.1, from coordinate 18,738 downwards.
GCCCGGCAAACACGGCCCCAGCGCCGCCACAAAAAGAAGGAGTAGGCTCATAGCCATGACTGGCAGTGACGGCAGATTTGCGCCCGAACTCCATGCGAGCCGATTTTTGCAATTCTTTGCGCGCTCCTTGTTCCTCCGCAGGCCAAAAACCATTCAGGCTCCTGTTTTCTTTTTTGAGATTTCAGTCGTTGCTATTTCAAACTCTCGAGGTACGCGAAAAGGTTGTGAACATCAGCCTGCGTGAGCTTGGGAAGCAGATCTCGATGGGCATCTAGAGGATCCTGCAGCTCTATCTTCGCGCGCTCTCGCGAAAAGGAACGATACCAGCCGGAACCGTCGCGCAGCGCAATCTCGAAATCGTTAAGGTGCAACAGCGCCCCCTTAAGGTGCTCTCCAGAGGCTAACGTTACGCTCGCGATGGTGTGCCGCCCCTCGGGATAAAGCATTTGCGCCTCGAGATCGATCGGCGAGTACTTACGCGCGGCGGCGCTCATGTCGCCCGTCGGTGAATGACATTTATTACAGCCTCCCGCGCCGTTGAAATAGGCCTTTCCGGCCTCGACACTGCCCGTGAGCAGCTTCTCAGCCGGGTACACGCGTGGCAGGCCGGCAGAATTTAGCGCTTCGGCGGCGCGCGCATGCAAATAGGCCGCTAAGTCACTCACCTGCTCGTCTGTCAATGCCATCGCCGGCATCCCTTTATCTGGCCGGCCATGGCGAATCACCTCTCCTATCAGATCGCCCTTCACGTCGTGCGCAACCAGCGGCGAACGTACAAGGTCCGGCCCCCGCGCGCCCGTTGCATCCGCGCCATGACAGAACGCACAAGTTTCCTCGTACTGGTTGTGCCCGCGCTCGATCGCCGGGTCTTGAGAAGCGGCCTGGGGCCGAGCCGCCAAATTCGCAAGCGCAATAAAAAATAGGATCGCCGTCCAAAGCGCTAAGATTTTTGCCATACGAAATACCGAAGCGAGCCCACCCTCGCGAATCTTCATAACTCAGCCAGAGGCGCGGGCATTCTAGCACTGGGTCTTACGAAGTGCATCCAGGGATCCTATCGGCCGTCCCCTATGTTCCTGATGTTGCTAAGGGCAGCCGGTTTATCCAGTGAATCCGTGGCGGCCACCCCGGTGATCAGGCGAGCCCCCCTACTGAACGTCAGATACTCAAAACCCCATTGCACGAAAACGACTACGCGGCTTTGAAATTCAACGATATACATCAAGTGGACGAAGAGCCACGTGAGCCACGCAAAGAGTCCTGCTAAATGCAGCCCAAAAATATTTGCTACTGCAGCTGCCCGCCCGATCACGGCCATATCCCCTTTGTTGAAATAATGAAAGGGCCTGATGCCCTTCTTCCCGTTCGACCGCGCGCGAATCGTCTTTGCCGCGTAAGCTCCGCCCTGAATCGCCACTTGCGCGACGCCGGGCAGCGCATTCCCCTTTTCATCCAGCGCGAATGCCAGATCGCCAACTATAAAAATATCAGGATAGCCAGGGACGGTAAGGTCTGGCTTGACTTTAATGCGGCCACCACCGTCCGTCTCCGCCTTGGTGCGCTCCGCAAGTTTTCTACCGAACTCATTGGCGGTGACGCCACCGGCCCACAACACTGTCCTCGCGGGCAAACGCTTCGATTCGTTGCCGGACTTGTAGGTAACCCCACCCGCGTCGATCTCCGTCACCATCACGCCTTTCGCCACTTCCACTCCGAGCCGCGACACCAACTTCTCCGCCTTCGCCGAAAGATCCTCCGGGAACGACGCCAGCACGCGCGAGCCCCCCTCCATAAGAAGGATCCGGGCTTCTCGCGGATTGATGTGCCGAAAATCATTCTTCAAAGTCTCATTGGCAATCTCCGCGAGTGCGCCCGCAAGCTCCAGTCCCGTTGCGCCAGCTCCCACAATCACGAAAGTGAGCCACGCACGCGCTTCTTCCTCGCTTGCGGAACGCTCGGCGCACTCAAACGCGTACAGAATCTTGTGGCGAATAGCCGTCGCTTCTTCCACGGACTTGAGGCTAGGTGCCCATTCGCGCCAATCGTTATTCCCGTAGTAAGACGTTTGCGAACCGGTCGCAACAATCAGCGAGTCGTACGGGAAAATACCCCCGTCCCGCAAAATGACCCGCTTTGCGTCCGGGTCGATATCCGCGGCTTCCCCCAGCAAGACCTGCGCATTCTTCTGCTTGCTAAGAACGCCCCGCAAAGGTGCGGCAATCTCGCCCGGCGACAAAGATCCCGTTGCAACCTGATAGAGCAGCGGCTGAAAAAGATGGAAGTTCCGCCGGTCGATCAAGGTAACTTCGACGGGCGTGCGCTTTAGCCTTTGTGCGGCGTTTAAGCCGCCAAAGCCTCCCCCCAGGATGACCACCCGGTGCTTTGGTCCCATCTCAAACGCTCCCTGGAACACAACCTCGTTCTAGCCGCCGTCATCTCACCTACGGTGTTTTTCTCAATTTAGACGCCTGGACAACACACGAAGATGCGCAAAGATTCTATCTCAGCCGGACTCGGCAAGAGCACTATGCTTCGGCGCGGCTTGGTGGCAAGTTCTTGGAAGCATGAATACGGAGCGCCGGTTTCACACCGCAACGCATGAAAACGGATTCAACTGCAAAGCTGCAAAGCCGTGAGCAAATGGAGCGCAATACCCTGCGGCTGCTCTGTTCCGTGCTCGTAAAGCCCGGCACGCGTCTGGAGATTTGCCGTCTATTGCATCCGAGCGATTTTCTGGATTCGCTGCGCAGAGTTGTTTTTGAAGAGGTACAATCCGCGGGCCTGCTCAGTTCAAGGCAGCTTCGTGCATCGCTAACGGCTCGTGTGATCGGCCGGGGATTTCCCGATTTCGACTTGGACGCGCTGCTGGCTCCGAAACTCGCAAGCGAAGCAGAGATTGAGCGGATGTTCGAGAGCACGCTGCTCTTGTTGAAGCTCGACGGCGCAAACGATTCCGCTCTTTTTTCGTCCGAGGCCGATGACCAAGACTAGCTATCGCATCTTGACCTTCGTTGAGGCTCTCGGCCTGGCTGGATACATTGCCTGGTACATCTGGCAGCTTCAAGTCGCTCATCCCAATTCCTGGATCGTCTTCCCTCTCTGGCTGGTAGCAAGCATTTTCTTGCATCGAGACACTCCAAAGACCCTCGGCTGGAGAGCCGACAATCTTTGGCCCGCCACTCTCCAAGGTCTTGGCATCTTCGCCGCGTTTATCATCGCCGCTTTTGCGGCAGCACTTTGGTTCGGAGCGTTTCATAGGTTGACCTTTCACCTGTCGGAGACCAGGCGTTTCTTCGGATACTTCGCGTTTTGCACTTTGCAGCAGGTCGCCCTGAACTCCTATCTCACGAACCGCCTTCTCTACGCGATAGAGGATCCGCGCGCGGCGGCCGTAATCGCCGGCTCCATTTTTGCCGCCGTACACTGGCCAAACCCCGTTCTTGTCCCTCTCACTTTTATTGGCGGGATAGCCATGAGCTGGCTCTTCGCGCGAGAACGCAACATTATCCCGCTCACGGTAGGCCAGGCGATTCTCGGCACTCTTGTCTGGTGGGCGTTTCCTGTGGCATGGCACCACGGCATGCGCGTCGGCCCAGGCTACTACTCGTTTCATCCCTGAAAAAATGGCTCATCGCCTACTGGTGAAGACAGTTTCCTTCGGGGAGCAACGATCCTGTATATCTGCGATCCCTCGGCGCCATCCGTCTACAAATTCAAGTGACCGTACTTCCCCGCCGTCTTTCGCGTGGCAGTCGCAGCCGCGCTCGCATTCTCGGTGTGCTCCCACACGCCGGGAATAACCAACGAACATTTCGGGCATGCCCCATCCGCCAGCCGATTCTCCAACACATCGTGCCAGGAACGCCGGATCAGCAACTCACCACACTGTGGGCACACCGTATTCGCAGCGTCGGTGAAAATATTTCCCTCGTAAACGTAATGAAGTCCCGTCTCCCGAGCGATGGCCCGCGCTCGATGCAGGGTCTCTGGCGGCGTGCGCGGCTTGTCTTGCAGCTTGAAATCAGGATGAAACGCTGTGAAGTGCAAAGGTACGTCCGGCCCGAGATGCGTCAAAATCCATTCCGAAAGCTTGCGTGTTTCGCCAGGATCGTCGTTCAAGCTCGGAATCATCAAATTCGTGATCTCGAACCATACCTTGGTTTCCTTCTTCAGCCATTCCAGCGTTTCCAGCACAGGCTGCAAATGCGTCAAAGTGATCTTCCCGTAGAAACCTTCCGTGAAAGCCTTTAGGTCGATGTTGGCCGCGTCGATGTGGTCATAGATGTCGTGAAACGCCTCGTATGTAATGTACCCATTCGAAACCATCACCGTTTTCAGCCCGTGTTCCTTCGCGGCCTGGCAGATATCGATCACATATTCGCCCCAAATAGTAGGCTCGTTATACGTAAACGCGAGCGAATCGCAGCCATGTTCCAGCGCGAGCAGCGGAACATCTTCCGGTGCGACATGCTGCGAGCGCACTTGATCCTGCCTCGATTTCGAAATATCCCAGTTCTGACAAAAGAAGCAGCCCATGTTGCACCCGGCCGTTCCCATGCTAAAGACGCGCGTCCCAGGCAAAAAATGGTTCAGCGGCTTCTTTTCGATTGGGTCGACTTGCAAAGCTGCGGGCGCTCCATAGCCCAAGCTATAGAGTTTTCCGCCCTGATTGACGCGAATAAAGCAAAAACCGGATTGTCCTGAATGAATATGGCAGTGGCGAGGGCAAAGAAAGCAATGTACACGGCCTCCGGCCTCCGGCTCCCACCAGCGCCCTTCGTGCAATTGCTCCGTCTTCTGGAGGATCTTCAAGTCGCCCAAAACGGATCCTCCTTCCATCCAAATTATACGCTTCCGAATGTCTCGAAGAGGTGTTTTGATCCGCCGAGTGTCACAACAGGATGGTAGTTTCTAAGCGGCGTGGCGCCGGATTTGACGCTGGAAGCGCCGCCGTTCTGCGGCCCAGTCCACAAAATTCATCATGTTCGAGCGGTATTTCCACGAAAGACGGAAGAATTTCCCCGCATTCAAATCCGCGCCCTCTTTGCCGAGAAATGTCTCGAATCGCCAACGCAAGTAGGGGCTCTTCCAGGGTTTGAAGCGATACCCGCGAGCAACGTTCCAGTAATACGCCAGTGTCTTAAACATCGTTCTTACACGGGCGCAACGCCCGCTCCCAAAATCCTCGCGTCTTAATTTCCGCCCAGCGGCGTCGACAAATGCTCATGCACCAGTACCCACCCCGAATCTCGCCTTTCCCAAATTCCTGTATAGCGGATCTCTATTTCTAGATTCTTACCGTCCCTTGTTTTTTCGGATAAATGCATGGAAACCGTGGTCCACGCCACCGTCCCGTGCCGGGTGACCTTCAGGTCCTTCCCCGCACTGAGTGTTCCGCTCTCCATATTGTCGAAGAATTCCTTCTGGACGCCGTCGTGATACTCCTTCCAGCCGTGATACGAAAATGGAGCGACGTCGTAAAAGACCAAACCGTCCTGTTTAGCATAGAATCGCGCAGGATTGTCCGCGTTGCCTGTACTCCAGGCCGCGCAATAGGCGTCGATAAGTTTTCGAAAAGTGGCGTCATCTGTGGCTTTCTGTTCAGCGCGGGCGCCCACAAAGGTGAGCAATCCTCCCGCAATCGCAACTGCCACGTAGAGGAGCCAACGCCAATGACCAGCACCTCGGCCGCGAACTCTTTCTGCCTGCAAGACCATCTCCGTACGCCGTTCGTTTGCTTCGGCGTTAAGGTGGGAAAAGCCACCGTCCATTGCGAGATACCCTACGGTGAATCCTGCGATTTTGCAAGAGGTTCCTAGTACTCGCATCCCCCCTGCCTTCCGCCCTTCTCTCTTTGCTACTTTCACCGCCTGAATCCCCCCATTGGCCGGTAAATCCAGCGTGCCCGCCGAAATCCGAATGCGCCCTTCCGCAGCGGCCTCTAATCTCGTCCGTGGGCAGTCACACCGCCCGATTCGGAGGGGGAGCATGGCGACAACGCAAACGAACGGATACAAACAAAGGCGGCTTTGGGGAAGGTCCTTAGTCACGCTGGGGGTCGTCGCCCTGCTGGCAGACCTCGCCTTCCTGGCAGGGCCGCTAACCCAACTAATTGAGAAAATGAGAGACGGCCTGCTCGGCGTCATACCCGCGCTCGGCCTCTCTTTCCTGAGCGCTGCCCGGGCTATCGCCTTCCATCAAATCGACTACTTCTCACTCGTCTCCCGTATCTTGGTATTATTCTCCGCGATGGTGGCCGTTGTGGTGGGAACTGCTCTTTGGAACGCGCGGCAAGCACCCAACCGCGCCAGCCTGCCGGGCTCAGTTGAGGGAGATCGCTAATGGGTCAAATCGATTCGCAAGAGACAAAACGGCCCAAGGTCTTGCTCGCCGGTGATTTCCACTGGGGGCTCGTCTGGGGTTTCATCATCCTCTCTATCGGGGTCGCCCTCCTCCTCGACCACATGGGTATTTTGCCCTTTGACCAGGTCTACCGCTTCTGGCCTTTGCTCCTCGTGCTGGCCGGCGTCATGAATCTTCTGAACCAGTCTGGCCGTGTTTTCGGTTTCCTCCTCCTCGTCGCGGGCATCCTGCTCGAGCTCAACAAATTTGGTCTCATCCGTCTGAGCTTCGCGGACATCTGGCCCTTGGCGATCATCGCGGTTGGCGTGCTCTTAATCTGGGGTTCCCTCGAGACCCGCGGCGTGATTCGTAGAAAATCCAAGATTAATTGGACCGTCCCCGGGGCTGCGGAAACCTTCCGCCAACGCATCATGGAGGCCTCCACCGAAACGGACTCTACTATAAACGCCGTGGCCATTTTTGGCGGTTGTGAACGCCGCTACACGGGACAGCATTTCCAGGGCGGAAAAGCCACCTCCATCTTCGGCGGGATCGAAATTGACTTTCGCGATGCCGATATCGACGACGAAGCCGTTCTCGAAGTTAGCTGTGTCTTTGGTGGCGTCGAACTCCGCGTCCCGGAAACCTGGCACGTCCACTCCCGCAGCCTCCCCGTCTTTGGCGGTTTCGAGGACAAGACTCGCCAGACCAAAGTCGATCCACCCGCGGATACAAAAAGAAAAACCCTCGTCGTCACGGGCCTCGTGCTCTTTGGAGGCGTCGAGATTCGCAACTAAGCCGTCTCTATGCATCCACTTCTCACGCCGATCAACCGCTTCGGTCTCTACCTCCTCGCTTGGGTCCCGCTCGTCGGCATCTTGATTTATCTCATGGCCGTGCCTGGAAAGCTGGGCTGGCTGGACGCCGCCGCGCTCATGGTTCCCCTCTGTCTCGTCTACCAGTTCGTTTGCCTTTCCGCTTGGTATTCCTGCAAAGCGGCCCCGATTCAAAAAAGCACTGCCCAGCGCCTTTGGCTAACACACGTTCTCGCCGCCGCAGTCCTCAGCCTTTTTTGGGTGCTCCTGGCGCGGCTGCTGGCCTATGGCCTTTCGCAATTGCCTGACTTTCAGGGACTCGACCGGCGTTTCTCCTCTCAACTTTCCGTCCTCTTCGGCGCCGGTTTTCTCCTCTATCTTCTCGCGGTCGCTTCTCACTACGTTATCCTGGCCATCGAGGATTCAAATCAGGCCCAAGTTCGCTTGCAAGAGACCAGCATTCTCGCGCGCGATGCGGAATTGAAAGCGCTGAAGGCGCAAGTCAATCCGCACTTTCTTTTCAACAGCCTCAATTCCATTAGCGCGTTAACCAGTGTAGACCCCGCTAGGGCTCGCGAAATGTGCATTCTCCTGGCGGAATTTCTTCGCATGACCTTGGGACTTGGTGAAAAAGCCAGCGTCCCCCTTTCCGAAGAGCTCTCCATGCTCCACCGCTATCTCGCCATCGAGAAAGTGAGATTCGGCACGCGCTTGCAGATGGAAGAGGACATCCAGCCAGAATCGAACTCTGCACATTTGCCCCCCCTCCTTCTCCAGCCCCTCGTCGAAAACGCCATCACCCACGGTATTGCCCATCTGCCCGAGGGCGGTTTTGTGCGCCTCTCCGGCCAAAGCCAGGACGGCCGCGTCTCGCTTGCGATTGAGAATACCTACGATCCCGAGTCGACCCCGATACGCAAAAGCGGCCTGGGTCTCAAAAATGTTCGCGACCGCCTCGAAGCCCGCTACGGCAAGGACGCCAACATGCGCGTCAGCTCCGAAAATGGAAAATTTCGCGTCGATTTGTCATTCCCTCGGCACGCTGATGAGGTGAAAAGTTGACCAGCCCGAACGAGAAAAAGATCCGTACTCTTGTTGTCGACGATGAAGATCTCGCGCGGCTCGTCCTTCGCGAACTGATTCAGTCCCGCCCGGAAATTGAAGTAATCGCCGAGTGCGCCAATGGCTTCGAGGCCGTGAAAGCCGTCGCCGAGCACAAACCCGACCTCATTTTTCTGGATGTCCAGATGCCCAAGCTTTCCGGCTTCGATGTGCTCGAATTAATCGGCACGGACACCGCCGTCATTTTCGTCACGGCCTACGACCAGTACGCCATGCGCGCCTTCGAAGTCCATGCCGTCGACTATCTTCTAAAACCCATCGGCCGAGAGCGCTTTGAAGCCGCTTTGGAACGCGCGAAATCCCGCCTCAACCAGAAAATGCCTGCGGCTCCCGAGCTGGCCGCGGCCGCCCGTCCGCCAAAGCAGTTCCTCGACCGCCTGGTCGTAAGGGACGGCACTCGCGTCACCCTGATCCCGGCGGCTAAACTCGACTTCGCCGAAGCTCAGGACGACTATGTTGCTTTGGCCAGTGGGGGCAAAAAACATTTGAAACAGCAAACCATCGCCAGCCTCGAAGCCTGCCTCGATCCAGACCGCTTCGTACGCGTCCATCGCTCGTACATCGTCAATTTCGAGCGCGTAGTTCGCATTGAGCCCTACGGAAAAGACAGCAAACTAGCCATCCTCGCGGACGGCACCCGTCTCCCCGTCAGCCGCTCAGGCTATGCCCGCCTCAAATCCCTCCTGGACCAACGCTCCTAACCGCCACCGTATAATTCCTAATCTCTCTGGCAAATGAAGGTTCGACTTGACGGCTGTGTACTTGCAACGACCTATGGCAGTGGCTTCCCAAGGTTTTTGGCGAGGCGTGGAGGAGGTCAAAATCCCGATCCGATCTAGGAACTACACCCCGTCGCACCGAAGAACTTTACCGATTACCGCAGCGTTAATCAGGACCTTGCAACGTCCGCTGCCATTTCTCCGAATCTCTCCGTATAATCTACGGCCAAATGGAAAAAGACATTCGCAGATACCTGGTTTTCGCGTTTTTTGCCGCTTTAACCAGCGGAGCTTTTTGTCTGGGCAAACAGGAAACGGTCGCCCCCGAATCGCTGCTCGCTCAGGCGCGTAAATTAGAGGATATCTGGAATGATGGAACGCCCGCCGTCAAAGTGCGTACCGAAATTGAGATTGTGTATGCAAAAGGCTAAACCACGCCTGGACAATATGTGGTTACTTGGATATCGCCGTCACGTTGGAGGGAAGAACTCGAAATTGGAAACTTCAAGCGGCTTCGCGTGCATAATGGAAAAGGCTATTGGCAGCAGAGCATAGTGAGTTTTCAACCTGAAATCATTTTTCAACTCGATCCAATACTCGATTTCAAGACTGCACTCAAAACTGGAAAGAATAGCCTGGGTAAGGTGAAAACCCGCGACAAAAACGGAGTTCGGCAGAAGTGTGTTGAGGTGAAGCGGGCAACAGGAACGGAACGTATCCTATGTTTTGACGAAGCTAACGGGAGTCTGCTAAGCGTTGAATACCCAAGGCAGGAGAATCAGAATCCCCCGGATTTTTCGCGGGTTGAGTATAGCGCGTTCGACAGGCTCGGTGACCATCGCATCCCCTATGAAGTGCACGCATTCCATGACCGAGAGGTCGTCGTAACGGCAAAGGTCACGGACGTGAGACCAATCACCGAGGCCGACCCTGGACTATTTGCCCCTCCGGCGAACTCAGAGTTCTGGCCGCAATGCGACGATATGCAAAGTCCGGAGTTGGTCAACCGAGTTCAGCCGAGATATCCGGCAAATGCTCGCTCCAATGGCGAACAAGGGAGAGTAGTTTTTTACGCGGTGATTGAAACAGACGGGACGCTTTCACACCTGACGCTCATTCAACGAGCAACTCCCACTTTGGAATTAGCAGCCTCCGATGCCATTCGACGGTGGCACTACAAACCCGCCGCTTGTGGCCCGACGCCGATTCGTCTGGAAACCTCAATACCTGTGGATTTTTGGCTTCAACGTTAGTGGGTCCCGATAAGTCGGCAAACCGGACAAGTTCTTCCCAGTACCCACAAGGACGGTTTCCGCCTTAATCGGGACTTGAGGATTACTTCCAGGTTGCCCGTTATCCACTAATTTAGGCCATAGCGCTCAATCACGTCCAACAGGCCGATGCAACGGACTCTAATGCTGCGGAATCTATTTCAAAAGGGAGGACACCATGACCCAATCGAGTGCTACACAACGAGCCAGCGAGCTGAACAATCTCGACCACATGTTACAACGTAACAAAGAATTTGCTGCCCGGCAGTCTGCTGAGGGCACACTTATGCCTTCGCTTCCGAGGGCGCTGCCAAATGTAAAGGCGATCGTCATCGGTTGCGCTGATATGCGTGTAGATCCTGCTGACATACTTGGAATCAAACCGGGCGAGGCCGTCGTGATGCGTAACATCGGCGGTCGAATCACGCCGGGGTTGTTGGAAGAGTTGGGACTACTCGGGCAAATCGGTGAAGTTGCCGGAGAGATTCCTGGAGGCGGCGGTGAGTTTCACATCATCGTACTTCAGCACACCGATTGCGGCATCACTCGCCTTGTCGGCGACCCCGCAAAGCTGGCGCACTATTTTCAAATACAGGAAGGCGAACTCAAGACAAAAGCGGTCACCGATCCTCGGGCGGCAGTCGTCTTCGATGTTGCTGCGCTCCGGGCGATTCCCGCATTGCCGGGCTCTTGGCTTATATCAGGCCTCGTCTACGACGTGGCGACCGGACTTGTCGAGATCGTGGTACCGCCAGCGCCGATTCATACTGCGCAAAACTCCTGATTCACGCCCTTATATTAGCTGGTCTGGCCAACTTTCGAGTGGTCGGCAAACCGGAAGTTATCGACGGACCACGCGGTCAAGTCCTGGGTAGTCGGCTAACCGGAGAAGTTCGTAAGAAAGACAGCATTTCTTCGGACCGTATTTCTGTACACCTACGGCGGACTATTTGAGGGGACCGCGAACAACATCCTCTATCGCAGTTGACGAATCACGCTACCCGCTTCACCCAAATCCGCGACGTCGCCGGCTTTCCCAAATGCATCGTCCGCCCATCCGCCCGCAGCGTCATCGTCTCGTCATACTCTTTTTTCTGCACGCGCACCGTTTCCCCCGGCCGCAGATGCAGTCCATCCAGAAATTCCAGAAACTGCTCGTCTTTCTCGTAAACGCACAGTATCTCCGCCTCGTCGCTGGCGGCTAAATCCGAAAGCAGAACTGCTCCCTCTTTGCGAAGTTGTGCCACTCCTCCGCGAATCGGTACCCCGTGCGGGCAGCTCTTCTTCCCGCTGAATCGCTTCAGCAGCAGCGCCTCGACTTCCGGCGAAATCGCATGTTCCAGCCTCTCCGCTTCCGCATGCGCCTTGGCCCAGGGCAATCCAATCACGTCCGTCAGCAGCATCTCCGCCAACTGGTGCCGCAGCGCCATCCGCTCCGCCACCATCCGCCCTTTGCGCGTCAGATCAATCCCTCCGTTCCGGTCAACCCGCACGAGCTCATCCCTCGTCATCCGCTTCAACGCCGCCGTAACCGCCGGAGGGGTAACGCTCAATTCTTCCGCAAGCCGCGCGCTAATCGGCGTCTGGTCCTCCTCCAGCATCTCCCAAATGGCCTTGAGGTAGTCCTCCTGCGAAACGCTCGTTTTCTCTCGTCGCAAACTCGATTCTCCTCGGCACGCCCACCGCCCAGCAGTCTTCCGTCCAGCTAAAATAACGAACGGCCTTCACAACGTAAGTGTCTGCAAGGGAGGGACTTGATCTGCCCCATCACGCAGACACCAAGCATTCGTCCCGCGCAGAACACACGCTCCCCTTCTATCCGCCAACGCCCTTCCGTTTGAATTTTCTACTCGTCGTGCCGCTCCGCGTCGCGTCTCTCAGCCTCTCCGCCAGATCCCCCACTCGCTGCTCAATTTCCTCGAAGATTGTCTGATAAAGCTCGGCACCCGCGCCGTAAGGATCTTCCACGTCCCAATCTTCTACTCTGAAGAGGTCACGAAAAGCCATCTCCCCGCGTCGTCCGCTCATATTTACAACGATATCAGCCTCCTGCAAGGCCGCGGAAAGCAGCGGTTTGGACTCGAGACCTTCCGAGGAATAGCCGTTATTGGCGAGAGTCTGCTTGGTCATCGGCTCCAAGCGACCGAGAGGCGTCAATCCGGCGCTCGATGCTTGGATAACATCGCTGGCATTGCGCGACGCAATGGCCTCCGCCATGGGACTGCGGCAAGCATTGCCGAGACAAACGAAGAGAACTCTCTTGCGGCCACTTTTTTCCATCGGGGACAATTTCCTAAACTCCAGAGTAGCCCCGCACACACATCACAGCAACCCAAAAAGCGCGCCCCGCTTCTCCTGCCACCCATGTCTTCAATAGCTTAGGAAAATTTATCTTTTTCCTTGACAAGAGATTAAACCTGATGTACTATGTTGTTGGGTAATATTGTGCATCATCATTAGAACGCCAACGCCTCTTCGGTTGGCGTTTTTGCTTTCTATGCGCGCTTCCAACACCGTACCCTGCGCAGCTTCAGAAAGGCGCTCACTCGTTGGCCCGTAAGTCCAGTGGAATCAACACTTGCAGAGCAGCCTGTAATTGCAGGATTCTAAAAGGTTTAGGGGAATGTCTAAGTTATTTAGATGCAACACTTACAGAAAAAGAGGAGGGGGTAGCGATCGAGTCAGGGACCAAGGATGCGCCCACGACTCAGCCCGCGGCCACTCCAGCGCTCGCCGCAACACGCAGGATTTCCCGCAAATCCAGTGCTGTCAATCGTTTACTTCATAACTTGCGGACACCCCGGGGTGGCGGGCCTGGGTGGCGACAGCCATCCTCAGCTGTCGCTCGCTCCATCAACAATTCTACCCCATAGCGGAAGCCGACCGTCGATGGCTGGCTCCAGCCAGCTCGAGGAAACATCGGTGTACGGTAGGATCTTGGGTTAGCTCGGGATGAAACGTCGCGGCCATGATGTTGGCTCGCCGTACAAGTACGGGGTTGTCCCCGTACACAGCCAGAATTTCGACCTCTGGGCCGACCTTCTCAATGACAGGAGCGCGGATGAACACCATCTCCAGGGGGGCGTCCTTCAGCTTGCTCGAACCCAGGAAGACGTCGCTGGCGAGCTGGCGCCCGTATCCGTTGCGTAGAACCGTCATGTCCAACAAACCAAGGGAAGTTTGCGCGGGGTTCTTCACCTCGGTCGCGAGCAGAATCGCACCGGCGCAGGTCCCGAAAATGGCCCCGCCCTCAGCCGCGAATCGCTTCACCGCGTCAAACAATCCTTCTTCCTGCAAGAACTGGAGCTGCGTAGTGCTCTCCCCGCCGGGCAAAATCAGGCCGTCGCAACCCTCCAGGTCCTGGACCGTGCGAACTTCGAGGGTCTCGACGCCCATGCCTCCGAGCATCGCCGCGTGCGCTTCAAAATCGCCTTGCACCGCCAGAATCCCGATCTTCACTTCTTTACTCCGTTGGCTGCGCTTGTAGGGTGGGGCTGGCCCCGCCCCCCTTTGTAGTGGCACCCCGACTGGATTGGAGTGCTCGTTCAAATCCGACGCAATGATTTAAGGCCGACGGTTACCAGCCGCGCGTCGAGAGCATGTCCTTTTCTTCCAGCTGCCGCACATCAATCCCGGGCATCGCTTCGCCAAGATCCTCGCACGCTTCGAGCACCGCCTTCGGATCATCGAAATGCGTCGTAGCTTTGACGACGGCCTTGGCCCGCGCTTCCGGATCGCTGGACTTGAAAATCCCCGAGCCAACGAAGACCGCTTCCGCGCCGAGCTTGCGAACGAGCGCCGCATCCGCCGGTGTCGCGATGCCGCCTGCGGAAAAATTAGGCACCGGAAGCTTGCCAGTCTTCGCGATCTGGCGAATCAAATCGAGCGGAGCACCAAGCTCTTTCGCCTCGTGCATCAATTCATCCTCGCGCAACATGGTGAGTTTTTTCATTTGGCTCACGATGGTGCGCATGTGGCGAACAGCTTCGACCACGTTCCCGGAGCCGGCTTCGCCCTTCGTACGAATCATGGCTGCACCTTCCGCAATGCGCCGCAAGGCTTCGCCGAGATTCCGCGCGCCGCAAACGAATGGCACGCGGAAATCGTGCTTCCAAACATGATTCTCTTCGTCGGCGGGCGTCAGCACTTCGCTCTCATCGATAAAGTCCACCTCTAGCGCCTGAAGCACTTCCGCTTCGGCAAAATGGCCAATGCGCACCTTGGCCATCACCGGAATGGTCACGGTTTGCATGATCTCGCGAATGATCTTGATCGAGGCCATGCGCGCTACGCCGCCTTCCTTACGAATGTCCGACGGCACGCGCTCGAGCGCCATCACGGCGCAGGCTCCGGCCTTCTCCGCAATTTTGGCCTGCTCGGCGTTGGTCACGTCCATGATGACGCCGCCCTTGAGCATTTCCGCCAACCCGACCTTCACTCGCCATTCGTTGGCATCGCTGCTCGCACCGCCGCTGCCATTCACTTTTTTCGCATCCATGTCACTTCTCCTCTCGTTCCAAAGTTCTTCGGCGTATTTTCCGCCGCCAAAATCTTTCTTGTTACGGGACGTTTTTTCCGATGCCCTATCTCTGGCGAATCACCACAAATCTCCCCGAGCCTCGCGCCAGGACTTCACCGGCCTGATTCCGTATTTCGGCTTCGAGGAACAGGTTGCGTCCTTTCTGGTCCGTCTCGAAGCCTTCCACGACAATTTCCTCGTCGACCCTGACGGGCTTCAGGTATTGAACCGTCAGTTCCGCGGTCACGGCGCGGACTTCGCGAAATCGGCAGACTTTCCCCATGGCTTCGTCTAGAACCGTGGCAATGATTCCGCCATGCGCCATTCCGCCGCCGCCCTGATACGTTTCGCCTAAAGTAAAGCGCCCCACGATGCGCCGCTTTACGTTGTCCTGTTCAAACGTCAGCTTCATTCCGGCATCGTTTGCACCGCCGCAGCCAAAACACTTGTTCTCCGGGTTCGGCGCCAAGGTGATCGTGTCCGTCAAATTCATTCAGCCTCTTTGTTTTCTTTACCTCATCACTTCTTCACTTCAATTCTTCGCGCGGCCCTCAGTTCAGACCAGAGCCACGCGGCTCCGTTCGGCTCGCCGCACGCCTCGCTGGCGCTTGCGCATCTCGATGCGCAGGACATCCGCAAGGGCTGCTACGCCTCGGGCAATTTGCTTTTCGTCCAGGCCCGCATACCCGAGACGCAGCGTGTTGGGAAGCGGATTCTGCACGTAGAAATATCGCCCCGGCGCAAACAGAACGCCGCGTTCTTTGGCGTGAATCAAAAGCTCGCTGGCGTCAAAGCCCGGCGGCAGCTCGAGCCACAAACACATGCCGCCCTCCGGACGAGTCCACCGGGTACCCTCGGGCATGTGTTTACGCAAGGCTTCATCCACAGCCACGAGGCGCGAGGCATAGACCTTGCGCATTTTCGCCAGATGCTTAGTGAACAATCCACGCCGCAGGAATTCCGCAAGAGTGGCCTGGGCGAGCTGGTCCGTGTGCAGATCGGTGGTTTGCTTGACGGTGCGTAGGCGCTCGATAGCTGTCGCGGCAGCAACAATCCAGCCCACGCGTAGCCCCGGAAAGGCCACCTTCGAAAAACTGTCGATGTGAATCACGATGTTTGCGCGGTCCAGCTGCTTCAGAGAAGGCACCCGTTCCTCGCGGGCATGCAGCCGCGCATAAATATGATCCTCGACGACAGGCACTTGATGGCGTCCGGCAAGTTCCAGGACTTTGCGCCGGGAAGCCAACGGCATCGAGGTTCCGGTGGGGTTCTGAAAATCAGGCGTGAGCACGATCAGTTTCACGCGGTTTGCCGCGAGTGTCGCTTCCAGAGCTTCCAGATCGATGCCAAGAACGGATCCCGGTTCGGGGCGCGTTTGCACAGGGACGCCGAGACACCGGGCGCGCGCCCCGTGGAAAATGGCCATTCCTCCAGGATACGTGGGATTTTCGAGAATCACGGAATCCCCGGGCCGCACGAAAGCTTTGCTGATGATGTCCAGCGATTGCTGGCAGCCGTCCGTGATTAGGAGATTTTCGTCCTTCGTGGGGAGACCGTCGCCTCGGAGATGCTCTATGAGAGCTTCCTTCAGAGGCACGTAGCCATCCGAAGGGCCGAGGTTGAGCACGTCCGTGGCTTCGCGGCGGAGCACGGCGTTCACGCACATTTGCAGTTCTTCGACGGGAAAATACTCCTCGGCGGGACGGGCCATCACGAAAGAGAGCGCATTTTCCGGCGCACTCGCCGTCAGACGACTGAGGGCCTCTTCGCCGCGTTCGTCCGCGAATAAGAGTTCCCAGCGGACGCCTTCGCTGCCATTGAGAACGGGAGGTGCCGGAGGCGTAAGTTTGAGGCCATTTCCGTTGCCCTTGATGTACGTGCCACGGCCGACGTGCCCCTGAATGAGGCCTTCCGACTCGAGTTCGGCATAGGCGTTCGCCACCGTGGTGCGATGCACTCCGAGCATTGTGGCGAGCTCCCGGCTAGCGGGAATGCGGTCGCCGGGGCGCAAATCGCCCGCATGCACAAGCGAGCGCAGTTGATCGCGAAGCTGGATGTACAGCGGGATGTGGCTTTCAGGCTGGAGATGAAGTGGCAACATTGTCTCTCACCTTGAGCCAATTCTACACGAAATTGGCCTGCTACAAGAGCCAATTTGTCTCCCGCCATATTGGCGGATGCGAGCCGCAAAGGAGGGTCAATCGGGGTTCGGCTCAAACCCCAGGCGGCCATTTTTTTCGCCGGCGGCCAGCTCGCGGATGCAAAGTTTGCTCAAGTCTTCTTCGTCGCACTGATAAATTTCCATCATTGGCAGGTCCTCGTCCTGGACCTCGTACTCCCCTGACTGCATCTCCTCGGAGTCATCTTCGGAGGCGCTGGCCACCGGGCTCCCGCTCCGCGCGCGAATGCAAAATTGCCCGGAAGCAGGCTCATAATTGGCGTAGCTGAAACAGTGTGCGATGCAGGCGCGGTCGACAACGTGACTGATAAAGGGAACGCGCGAGCCCAGCGGCGCCCAGATCGTGGAGATCACTCTCGTTCCGAACGGCAGAGTGCTCACGAGACGTTGGGCTTCGGACTCCATGCGGTTCAAAACCAGAGTGTCCTTATACAAGAAGGCGAAGAAGACAAGCGCGCACGCTGCGAACCCAGCAAGGTGCCATTTTCTTGGCTTGAGGCAGCCCATCACGCAAAGGCCAAAGATGGCGACGATGGTCGTCAGGCGAGAGGCAAGCAGTCCAATCCATGCACCCGTAATGGAAGGCCGAAGATTTTCGGGCAAGAGGGCCATGGTACCAAGCGCGACAAAATACAGTTCGGCTGGCAGCCGCAAGGAACGCCAGAAGGAGGTGTCGCGCCGCAGGATAACTACGTCGAAGAGGACGCAGAGCATGCCGAAAATGAGCGCGGCCCATGCCAACGTGGCATACCTGTGGCCGTACAGAATCAACTGGTCAGCTCCATTCCTTAGATAAAATGGATCCTGGGGCCAATCGACGGGAAACCGCGTCTGATGCGCGAGATAGCCGTGTAGGGCAAGCATGGCGCCCAGAGCCGCAGCGGGCACCGCTAACTTCCACCAGTTCGGCAGTTTCTTCCAAAGAGTGACGTAGAGCACTGTGCCCAAGATCCAGATTAGGCCCAGCGGATGCGCCAGAAAGACTAATGGGACAATCCCCAAACCGAGGGTTCTTTCCCATCCCCTGCCCCGCCACAAAAGAGCGAGGCAGAGAGCCGCGAGCCCCAGCGACAAGTAGTAATTGAGGAACCCCATGTTGAAGGAATAGCCGTAGGCCAACATGGCGATACAGGGAGCGACAAACCAGGGCGGCTGGCCGCTTGCCGCCGCGATGAACGCGAAAACTCCCCAAAAGAAAATAAGCACGCACAGAGCGGTTACAATTTTTTCTGCGGCGACGAGCCCGAATAGATTCGCGGCTTGCAGTAACATCCAATCCACCAGGACGTTATCCCACTGGCGCACAAAATACAGCCCCGGCGCCTGGCCCTTTTCGATCATCTGCGCCAGCCATGCGTTATAGACATGGCTCGCGAGATCGCCGGCTTCAATGTGTCGATGCCAGAGGCAGGGGACGATCACCGCGATTGATATCACGAGAATGATCCACTTCTTTTCGCGTAGGAATTGCCATCCTGGCGGAACTTGCACCGGCACGCCGGTCATCTTCTGTCTCGCCTGCGGTTTCGCAATGCACGCACCTCTTCAAGGGAATAGAGTCGCGCCATTCTACTATCTTCGACATAGGAGCCGGATGTGGATAAGGCTTGGGGGCGTCGGACAAAGGAGGGTTGATGAGAGGTGGTAGGTCATTGCCGGTAACGGCAGTGGTTTCAAAGGGTCGGTGTGACCAGCCCGAGTTTTTGTACCACGGCGAATGAGAGAGTTTACACCACAACCTCATCGGGCAAGGGTGCAAATGGCGGCTCGC
>JBARJI010000123.1:0-4863 GCA_049800195.1 Candidatus Acidiferrum sp. | reverse complement strand
ACGCCATGAAGCACCGAGCGCGTATCGCGCCAAGGCCGTCCCCGCCCATCGGACCGTCGCTTCGGCCGGAACAGCGGTTCGAGAATGGCCCACTGGGCGTCGGTCAGATCCATGCATTCGATTTGCTTCGTTTTGGACTATCTTTCAACTCTTCCGTGGGCTGAAAGTGTTTATGAGACAACTTCTAGTCAGAGGGATCATTGGCCGATACAAGATTGCGTCAGCAGCCTCGGACTATTCACTACCCACTACTCACTAGTGCACATTGAAATCGAGGCTCGCAATCGATCTTGCAATCACGTTTTCCTGGATTTGAATAAGGTCGTCGTCGGCGTAGGTCATGCCCAGTACCGTAAAGATGTCGCCTCCGCGGGCGATCACCGCCAGCGTGCCAGACCAATCATGGCCGTCCGCCATCCCCCGGTAGTGATATTCGATGGCTGGCAGCCCGCCAACCGACGTCTTCCGTTGCGAAATTCTCTGGTAATTGTCGTAGATGTCGTTTAGCCGTTTTTCGACCGTCGCCGCCGCTGGTTCCAGTGAGTCTTTGGTTTTCTCCTGGCCGATCACCATCAGCGTCGACTCGTTCTCCGTGCCCAGCGCCACAATCGCGTTCGGCAGCGCCTTGCGCGCATCCTCGATCAATTGCCAGCTCGGCGCTTTGTACATTTTGAAGCCGTGCGTGTAGTTCGTATAGAAATTGCCTTGGATATCCTCGCGCATCGCCGGGGGATCTGGATCTTTCGGTGCCGCAGGCTGTGTTGCGGACGCCGATAAGGCCGCCGCGGGGGTTGTGGGCGCCGCAATGGCTGGAGCCACTGCCTTCGTCTTCGCCGTATTCACAGGAACCGTGGGTTTGACCGCCGCGTTAGTTATTTTCGGAGCCGCCTTTTCGTGTTTTCCGGCTGGTGGCTCCTCGGATCTTTCGCTCGCGTTCGTGGCTTCGGCCGTTCCTTCCGCTGGCGATGCTTCCGCCGGGTCTTTCTTGGCCGCTGGCGTCTTGTCGGTTTTCGGCGTTGCGCTCGCCGGTGTGGATGGAACAATCGACGCGATCTTGTCCTTCTCCACTAGCACATATCCAAAGTCCGTTTTGACTTTGAACATATTGTCTTCGTACGCCACGATCACGCCGTAAAGCTTCTTGCCGTCTTTCAGGCGAATTTCATCCGCTCGTGCCGAAAACGCCGTGGCGCAGAAAGCCACCGCCAATGCCGCAATGCAAAGACAGCCGCGCTTTTTCGCGAAGGCCAAAACTGCGACACACTCAGAACGGCGCATTCTGTCCAGGGCCGATTGCGTAATGGACTGGGAGCCGCGCATTTTGGGGACAGCCATATTTTCAGTATGGGGTTGCCGCCAACGCCCCGCAACCGTCACGCGCGCGGAGGTGTCCGCCGTGTTACCTCTGCCAGCAGCACCCCAATACGACGCGCCAAGCGCTCCACTTGCTCGATGGATTCGCTCAGCCGCTTGCGCAGCGGCTCCGGCAAGGTTGCGTGCGTCTGCTGCATCGCCAAGGCTTCCGCGATGATTCGCAGTTCTTTTTTATGCCGTGGATTCAGCCGCTCCCATAACCGCCGCTTCGCGCTGCGGTTTCGGCCCAGCCATTCCTCACCTGTGCCCGCCGGTCGCCCAGCTTCGGGCTCCGTGGCCGTCGTCGCCGCCAAGTTTGGTTTTCTTATCCGAAATAGCATTTTATGCCGCTCCGCACGCTCAGGTTCTTGGTATTTTTTCTCTGTGCACTCGGCGTTCTCCGAGCCCTCTGTGTTAATTCCTTTTCTTCAACGCTTCCATTTTTTCTCCATTAAGCTGTCCACCTGCTTCCACGCGTCCTGTCACGCGCATCGCTCGTGTTTCAAACACCAGTCCGCCATAACGGTCGTACGCATCCGGGAAGAGCACCACCTCATACAACCCGCGCTGATCCTCCAGCGTCACGAACATCATGTTCCGATAATTCTTCGTCCCCACGTGCCGGTAGGTCACCACCCATCCGCACAGCGTCACGCGTTTCCCGCGCAATCCGTCCAACTCGTCGCTCCACACCTCGCCGTTGCGCGGAAGAAAATCCAGCGGATGCCCGCTCACGCATACCTCCAGAATTTCTCTCTCATATCTCAGCCGTTGTTCCTGCGTGTACTCCGCCGCTGGCATCCCCGCAAGAGCCGCGCCGATCGCATCCTCCGGTGCCGCCTCTGGAAATAGTGGGACAGGCATTCCTGTCTGTCGTCTTTCTCTTTCTCCACAATTTTGTTTTTCCGCCAGTTCTCCTCCAGGAGGAGAAGATCGGACAGAGAAGAATGTCTGTCCCACTTTTGCTTGCAGAACATTCCATCGCCACAGCATCTCGGGCCGCGTGATTCTACGCGAATTTTCACTCGCTCGGTAACCCGCTTGATCGCCCGTTTCCTGGCGCACTTCATCAAACGCTCCGCACTTGATCAGCGCCTCAATTTCATCCTGCTCCACTGGCTTGCCCCGGTTCCATCGAGGCACGCGCCGCAGAAAATCCTCGAGCGACCGAAACACGCCGCCCTCTTCCCGCGCCCGTACAATCGCCGTCATCGTTTCCACGCGCAGCCCTTTTACTTGCATAAGCCCGATGCGCAACGTGCGTTTTCCATTCGCATGCAAATGTGGGACAGACATTCTTGTCTGTCGGTTTTTCGCCGCTGTGTTTTTTCTTTCAGCGGTGTTCGTCGTCTCCGCCGTGTACTCCATGCGCGAATGATTCACCGACGGCAGCCGCACTTCGAGCCTCCAGCGCTTCGCCTCCTCGACGTACGCCGACACGTGGTAAAAACCCGCGCCCGCGCTGCACATCGCCGCCAGAAACTCCGCCGGATGGTGCGTCTTCAAATACGCCATGCGGTAGGAAATGTCCGCGTACGTCGCCGCGTGCGCTTTGCAGAATCCAAATCCTGCGAATTTTTCCACCATCATCCAGGTTTCTTCGCGTTGTTGCGGCGTCAGCCCCATCATCCCTGCGGCCAGCAGGAACTTACTGCGCAGACGCTCGAGGTCGCGCTGGCCGGAGAATTTCGCGGACGAGCGTCGCATGATGTCGGCTTCGGCTAGCGACATCTCACCGGCTACCTGCGCGATCTGCATCACCTGTTCCTGGAAGATGCACACTCCTCGCGTATCGCTGAGAATCCTCTCGAGCTTTGGATGTGCGTATTTGACTTGTTCCTCTCCGCGCAGCCGTTTTATAAAGAGCTCTTTCGATCCGTACTCCGCCGCTCCCGGTCGGATCAATGCCAACGCTTGCGCCACTTCTTCCAGCGTTCGCGCTTTCATCATTCGCAACAGGCCGCGCATCGCCGGCGACTCGATCTGAAACACGCCCATCGTTCTGCCCGCCGCAATCACGTCGCACGTCGCCGGATCATTTTCCGGTATCGCGTCAAAATCAATCTCGCGCGGCTTCGGGCAAGGTGTCACTCCATCCGGCGCGACTTGTTCCGCATCGTCATTCTGAAGAGCACCAGTGCGTGGACTCGGCGAGAAATTGTTTTTCTCCTTTATTTCCTCGACCTCCTCTACCTCCTCTACCTCCTTTTCGATATTGTCCAGCGCCAAAGACATCGTCGTGAACCCGCGCTGTCCCAGCAGATCCATCTTGATCAGCCCAAGCGCCTCGATCGCGTTCATGTCGTACTGCGTCACCACAATTCCTTTCGTCGCGCGCTCCAGCGGTGTCAGCCAGGTTAGCGGCTGTGCAGAAATCACCGTCCCGCACGGATGAATGCCCATGTGCCGCGGCGCGTCGTCGAGCCGCAGCGCCACTTGCAGGATCGTTTTCCACGGCTCTTCGTTCACCGGCAAAGTGCGGCACTCCGGCAAATCGCGAATCGCCTGCAAAATCTCGCGCACCGGCCGGTGCGGCAGCCGCTTCGTAAAATGGTTCACTTCACCCGGCGGCACGCCAAATACTTTCGCGATTTCGCGGATGGCCAGCCGCGCGTGCATGGTCACGAAGCTTCCGATCATGGCCACGTGTTCTTCGCCCCAGCGCTCGTACACGTAGTCGAGCAACTCATCGCGCCGTGCGCCGCAAATATCGATATCGATATCCGGGCAATCGCCGCGCTGTTCGTTCAAAAATCTTTCAAAATACAAGCCCCAGCGCAGCGGGCACACGCAGGAAATGCCCAGGCAATATGTCACCATCGAGCTTGCCGCCGAACCGCGCGCCACCGCCGGAATTCCGCGCCGCTTGGCTTCTTCCACGATCTCCCACACCAACAAAAAATACGGCGCGAGATGCAATTTTTCGATCACGCCCAATTCATGAGTCAGCCGCGAGAGCACCTCGGGCCGCAGCGGACGGTAACGCTTCTGCGCGCCCGCAAAGCACAGCTTCCATAGATACGAAAACGCGGATGCGCCTTCCGGCACGGGAAATTCCGGAAAGATCGTTTTGTGCAGCGTGAGATCGAGGTTGCATCGCTCCGCAATTTCGAGCGTTGCGCGCAGCCATTCCGGATGATCCGGGAAGAGTTTTTGCATTTCCGACGCCGGCTTGAACCACGCTTCGCCGGTGGTAATGTCGGGTGCCGCTACCGTCGTCAGCAGCCCGCCTGTGCGTACCGCATTTACTGCGCGATGATGCAAATGCTCTTCCGGCTGCAAAAAATAAACGTTGTTCGTCGCCACGAGCGGTACGCCGAGTTCGCGCCCGATCCGCTCCGCCTCGCGCAGCATGCGCCCGTCTCCTGGCGGCAAATGCTGCACGTTGATCCACAGCCGTTCGCCAAAAATCTCTTTTAAGGCCGCGATACATTTCGTAGGGGCACGATATATCGTGCCCCTACAATCGTTTGCATCGTGTACGCGCGTTGGCAATGGACACAGTGCAAT
>JBARJI010000122.1:0-50078 GCA_049800195.1 Candidatus Acidiferrum sp. | reverse complement strand
TTGAGGCTGCGATGAGCAGCGACTTCAAGACCGCCAGCCAGGAAAAAGTCTTCGAGATTATGGCGCCAGTTGGAACCGCCGCCTTCGCGAAGCAAGAGCTGAAAGAGTGGATGAAGCCTGTAGATGTCGTCGTGCCGAAAGCCCTTCGGGAGAGCGGACATACTGCCAAGGTCTATCGAGAGCCTTACGGCGTCACCTTGGTTATCGGGCCATTCAATGGACCACTGACGCTGCTCTTCGATCCTGCGGTCCAGGTCATTGCGGCAGGCAATCCATGCATCCTCAAACTCTCTGAGGGGTTGCTCGCAACGAGTAAGCTCTTGCTGGATCTCATACCGAAATATTTCGATCCTCGGGCCGTCACTTCCGTCTCGGGAAGCAAAGAAGAAGTTACGGAGCTTCTCAAGCTGCCGTTTGATTTCATCTTTTTCACCGGCAGTGTCAAGGTGGGCAAGATCGTCATGGAGGCGGCTGCAAAAAACCTGACTCCTATTCTTCTGGAGCTTGGCGGACAGAATCCTGCTTTCGTTGATCCGACCGCGAACATCCCGGATGCGGCCAAGAAAATTGTCTGGGGCGCAACGGCCTGGGGTGGGCAGTGGTGCACCTCTCCCGGGTATGCCTATGTGCACGAATCGATTGCCGACGAGTTTGTAAAGGAATGCCAGAAGGCCGTGATCGAGTTGTACGGAACCGATCCAAAGAGGAGGCCTGACGACTACTCGCGCATCATCAGTCCGAAAGCCGTTGATCGGTTCGTATCTCTAATTGATCAGAGCAAGGTTGTGGCCGGAGGATCTGCCGACCGCGAAGCACGCTACCTCGATCCCACGATCTTGTATCCGGTCACGTGGGACGACCCGATCATGGACGACGAAATCTTCGGGCCGATTCTCCCAATCCTTATGTATAAAGACATGGATGCGGCCATTCGTGAGGTGAAGAAGCATCCAAAGCCCCTTTCCGGTTTCCTTTTCAGCCGTGACCAGAAGGCGATCGACCACTTCCTCTCGAGCTTGTCCTTCGGCGGTGGCGCGATCAACCAAGTGAACATTCATCTGTTCATTGAAACCATGCCTTTCGGAGGCGTCGGATTCTCGGGCATCGGCCACTACTACGGTAAGGCCGGTTTTGACGCTCTCACGCACGCGAAATCGGTTCTCATCTCGCCGCCTGACGTGGCAATCGAACATTTGTTCCCGCCCTACACGGAGGAAAAGGTCAAGGCGCTCAGCCAGTGGTTTGAATACTAAAAGGAGGGTCGCCCGTAGTTTTTCCATCAAAGAGGTAAATATGGTTTTGGCGGGAATCAAAGTAACCGACACACATCTAGTCCGCGACGCGATGGATCTGGCCCGCAGTTCTTCGGAGCTATACCTTTTTAACCATGTGATGCGTTCCTGGCTATTTAGCGTTTTACTTTCCGAAGACGTCAAACCTTCGCCGGACCCCGAACTCCTGGCCGTTTCCGCCGTTTTACACGATCTCGGTCTGACCGACCGCTACATGGCCGAGGAGCGGTTCGAGGTCGATGGCGCCAACGCAGCCCGCGCGTTCCTCAAGGAGCGCGGTATCGCGACCTTGCAGCTGCAACTTGTCTGGGATGCGATCGCCCTTCACACAACCCGCTCCATCGCTCTCCACAAAGAGCCCGAAGTCGCAATGACCCATTCAGGTATTGCGGTGGACGCTATCGGGATTGGTCTCGATCGAATTCCGACGGATAAACTACAGGCGATCCTCGCGGCGTTCCCTCGCTTGGCGTTCAAGAACCAGCTCCAGTCATCCCTATGCAACATCGTTCGCGGCAAACCGGCGACCAGCTTTGACAACATTCTTCGGGATTTCGGCACCCGCTACGTCGAAGGGTTCACTCCTCCGAACTTCGCGGACGTCGTCGCAAACTCGCCGTTTTCTGAATAGTTCTTCTAGCGAGGACATCCGTCCATGAATGTGTTCCGCGCTGCTCTTTCTAGTGACTTTTGGATTACGGGGATCGCGATAGCTCGTTACATCCCTCGGGCCTTTCGTACAAAGCAAATCGATGGGAATCTCTTTTTCGCGGAGGAGAAGGCAGCCGCGCTGACTGCGACCGATCAAACTCACGCTGGGGCCCACCGTTGAGTTCAGATCTCACGGAATATTAGCGAAGGGCGTGGGGATTCTCGTGCTCGCTGGCACCCGAGAGACTCCTTCGCAACACTGCAAATCATTGAAATCGCCGACCTTCTTCTACTTCAGAGCGGAACGTCAGTCAGCAACGCTGTTCCAATTGGCGAGACGGCAGCGACCTAACAGATTGAAAACAAAAACCTTTGGTAGGGGCGGTGGGGATCGAACCCACGACCTTCGGCTTAAAAGGCCGCTGCTCTACCACTGAGCTACGCCCCTATGGCGTGAATTTCTCATTGTAGCATGAGCGCCTGCCGCACCAAGCGCGTCGGGGACGTCAGAGATTCCGGCCATTGAGCGCGTGTTCGTTTTTCGGTTTTGTCGCCTCTTCATTGAGCGCGTATTCTTCTTCCGGCTTTGTCACCTCTCCATTGGGCGCGCATCCGACTTTCGGTTTCGGCTCTTCTCCAGTCGGCGTGGTTACGCCCGATTTGGTTACGCCTCGGCCGCGAACTTAGCGCGCAGCAGCCATCGCTCTTGACGAAAGCTCATAACACGGCTGGGGCGGGGGCGCGGGGGCGTTTGCGTTTCCATTCGTAATCCTTGCGCAAGAGCGACTGGTGCTTTTTCAATTGCGTTTCCAATTCGCGGAACGCTTGCTTGCAACTGGCGCGCGCGTTTTCGCCGGTGCCGGTGGCGTGAAGCGTGCCAGTCGGCAAAGACAAATTCAGCGAGAAGGAAAGCTCCGGCCGATGCGGATTTTTTGAAAATACGCCGTGCAATTGCACCAGGTCGGGTTCGTAGCTTTTCAAAAGACGATTGAGCTTGCTTGTGTATAGTGCAACTTCTTTTTCCGCTGGTTTGTGTGGCTCGACATGCTTGTAACTGATGGACAGTTTCATGAGTGCACCTGTAGGACTTCTTAGGAAAGGGGCGGGAGACGCGGATTCGTTCTGTGCACCGCATCATGGCCACAGCATACCAGCGTGCGCCGCGCGCGGCAATTGGGCGGGGAAAATGAGTGACAGAAACTTCCTTCGCATCCGTTGACAGCCGCGCATGGTCCACTCTAACCTGCCTTCGGTGCTTTGCGAAAAGCGCACAGACTGAAGTCTGTGCCACCGAAAATCGACGCAAAGCCAGGTCATTCCTGACATGCCTCACCTTAAAAAGGCCGCATCGAATGCTGTGATTCGCGTGGGGCCGGCCGGCTGGTCTTACCCGGACTGGAGCGGCTACGTTTATCCTCCGCGACGGCCTAGGGGATTTCACTACGCCACTTATCTCGCGGAATTTTTCGACACGATCGAAATCAACACGTCGTTCTACAATCCGATTCGCGCGGACCATGCGGCGCAGTGGATCGAGCGCGTAGCGGGAAATCCGCGGTTCGTCTTTACTGCGAAGCTGTGGCAGCGCTTCACGCACGACATTTCTCCGGGCGCCGAGAGCGCTGCGAGCGCCACGGCGGCCGCGGAAGACGAGCGCGCGGTGCGCGCTGGATTTGACGTTTTGCGGGCGGCGGGGAAACTGAGCGCGGTGCTGCTGCAATTCCCTTTTTCGTTTCATCGCACGAGCGAAACCGTGGCTCACCTCACCGCGCTTTTGAAGCGCTTCGGCGATTATCCGCTGGTCGTGGAAGTGCGGCACGGTTCCTGGCAGACGCCGGAAACATTTGCGCTGCTGAAGGAGTGGAACGCTGGGTTTTGCAACATCGACCAGCCCATTATCGGCAAGTCGCTGGAACCCTCGGCGGAGAGCACTTCGCCGATTGGATACGTGCGGCTGCACGGGCGGCGGTACGACACGTGGTTCAGCGACGATGAAGCTGTGCCTTCGCATGAGCGCTACAACTATCTTTACTCGATGGAGGAGCTTGCGCCGTGGGCGAAGCGCGTCGGGAAAGTGGCGGAACGGTCGCGCGAGGTGTTCGTCGTTACCAACAACCACTATCAAGGGAAAGGAGTGGTGAACGCACTGCAACTGATCAGCATTTTGAAAGGGTCGAAGGTGAAGGTGCCGGAGCCGCTGCGGGAGAAGTTTCCCGAATTGGAATCGATTGCGGACGCGCCGCCCGCGGAGCCGAGCTTGTTTCCCTTGAAGCGCAGGGACTGACAAGCGGAACCGAAAATCGAGGTTCGTGAGTCGAAAATCGAAATTGGAAATTTGGGTATCGAAAATGGGGAGTGGCCCCCCACCCCGGGGGTATCCAGAAGTTATGAAGTAAAGCATAGAGGGGATTGGGTTTGCGGGGATTCCTGCGTGTACGCAGGAGCGGTAAGTGGGTAGCGGCGAGGTGGTTAACTTTGGGGTTGGGTGGCTGGGGCCCTCCCCCTGTTTTTTGTAAGCGTTGCAGATAAAGGAGTTAAAGTGGAGCGGAATCAACAGTTGTGGAAGTGTTGATTCTGAACGGGTTGGAAGAGAGCGACTTTTATATATTGGTAATCCAGGTAGGACTAAAGGCTTTAGGGGAATTTTAGGAGTTCCGCAACGGAGGCGTCCCGTAGAAGCCTCCGGGATGCAAAAAGCGCACATGGCTAGTGGGAGCACGGACGAGGTCCGAGCCCCAATCGACACGGCCATTATAGCATATTGGTACTTATTGTCAAGTATAAAGTGTAAGTTATTTATTTGGTGTAGGTTAGCAGAGGGGATAGTGGGCGATGAACAGTGAGTAGGTTGAGATCCGGCGTCAAGGTGGGCTGATAGGCCTGGCTGGATGGGACTTCCACCACTGACTGGAGGGACGGTGCTGACTAGGGACGAGGCTTGGAAGTTAGCGAAGGATTTCGGTGGGAAGCGGGACCGGCTTATCCACCCCACATAGTCTTAGGAGCGCCAGATTATCTCTTTCCTGTTGCTCAATGTCCTCCTTCTTGGCGTCACTTCTCATATCTGCGTCGAATACGACAAAGGTGGGAATGTTAAGGAGCTCGGCGATCGCTAACGGTTGGATCATTTTGTTTTTGCCGCCAGAGGCTACTATGTGACAACCGAATGATCTGAAGGGTTGCCATTGGTCTAGAAGCGTTAAATACGTCTTTATAAAAGACTCGTCTTCAAGTCCTTCAACTAAAATGATCACGCTCGAAAAAACATCTCGTTTACATGCACTTGTAGCGTTTGTTCAACTTTGAGTTCCAAGGCCGACACGGCAGCTGGCTCATCGCCAAGAGCATCTGAGATTTTCTTAGCCAAATCCTCAAGCGATACCTGGCCTATACGAGTCTCCTGTGATCGCTTGTCTTTTCTAACAAGACGCACATCCTCAAAACCGTGGCCGGAAACAAAATGAGGGCTATGTGTGCAGACCATGACCTGCGAGTCTTTAGTAGAAAGTTTTTCTAGAACCGACGCGAGATGTCTGGCCTGGGGAGGGTGCTGATGTAATTCTGGCTCTTCACAGCCGAGAATGAGGCGGGTGCCCGTGCCGCCTTGCGAGGCGGACAATTCCTGAAGTAGTGCAAATAAAAACGATCTTTGGAGGCCATGACCAAATCGACTGAGGTCGCCTCCAAAATTGCCTTCCTTGGCGAATACTTGCGCCAATGGCTCCTGTATCGTGACGTACTTGGCCGCCTCCGCGTGCCATTGAAGCTTGATACTGGCTTCAGGATGGGCCCAGTCTTTGATGCGAGTGTTGAGCGACGTGGAAAGCGATTCTAACTCCTTTTCCGTGCTTTTTAAGAGATCCTGGTACTTCCCTTCGGTCTCAGTCCGGAGCTCTCCCAACACTTGATCGAAAGACAGTCTTGATCGCACAGTTCGCTCAAGCAGTATTCCCAGGGCGTTCTTCTTTGCTTCGAGCTGCTCGGTCGACACGTCTTTAACCGCAGGAATGAACACCCACTGAACGAATTTCTGAAGGCGATTCGCTCCTTTTGAGAATCCATAGAACTCGTCAGCGCTTCGCTCGAGAGAGCAAAGCTCCGGGTGAGAAGATTCGTAAGAATGAAGAGCTTCGGCCATATGGTCGATGCGCTGCTTGACGTCGTCGTTTAGACGAGAAAGGCTGCGTGAGCCCGCGATGAATACCTTCGTTCCGTTTTTTGAAGTTGTCATCTTGTCCGCGTCAGCGCTACTGCATAAGCGGCGGCAGCACTCACACTGCGATAGTCCAGAACGAATCCAGCGACCCATGGTCCGGCGAGCTTCATCGGATGCTTCTTTACAACAGCCATCAATGCCGAATTATACGGCGAAATCCAGACTGAGCGTCGGGGTCCTTTGGAGCGCTGGTCCGATGGCCGGGCGCGCGCAATCGTTCAAGGCCGAGGGCTGGCCTTCGGCGGCTGGTACAACTCTAGGGACGGCGCGAAGAGAAGCTTTCCTCTTGATTGAGCAACGGCGGCCTCTGCGTGTTACGCGCAGAACCGCCGGCGATTGCTCAGGTCCCCGGCGTGGCGTCAATTCCTTGGAGCGGGCGGATGGCATCGTTTATTGTGTGAAATTTGTTGGAGGGAGTGGGGATATCGGATAGCCTAAATTGCTTTGATGAGGAAGCCGGTGCGGAAGACAAGTTTTGCGTTTATTTTGCTGCTCGCGGGGGCTTCTTATTCGGTGTATGCGCGGGGGCAGCAGAGGCTATTCGATCTTGCGCCACGGCAAGAGGTTTTCCCGGCGGCGGCCGAAAAGGCAGGAGACGCGGGTTATATTGGAGACAAAGCCTGCGGCCAGTGTCACGCGGACAAATTCCAAACGTTCCAGATCACCGCGCATCACCTGACTTCCCTGCTGCCAAGCGCTGAATCGATCGACGGAAGCTTCACGGCTCCTCACAACGTGATGAAAACCATCGATCCGGAGCTCTCTTTCCGGATGGATGCCAGGAACGGCGGCTTTTATGAGACGGCGATTCTGGGAGAGCCGCCGCACGCGAAAGAGCATACGGAGGAGTTTGGCATCGTAATCGGCTCGGGAGTGAAGGGGCAGACCTATTTGTATTGGAAAGGAGACGAACTTTTTCAACTGCCGATTTCGTATTGGAGGGAGCTGGGGCAGTGGGTCTACAGCCCGGGATATGCGGGGGCGACGGCGGATTTTGACCGCGGCGTAATTCCCCGCTGCCTGGAATGCCACGCGACTTACTTTGAGCCGCTGACGCCGTCGCGCGGTATGAACCGGTATAACCGGACAAATTTTGCGCTGGGAATTTCGTGCGAGCGTTGCCACGGGCCAGGGCAAGAGCATGCGGCGCGGCAGCGTTCGCAGAGCGCCGCGGCAGGCGCGGCGGCCATCGTGAATCCGGCGAAGCTTTCGCGGGACAGACAGATCGATGTGTGCGCACAGTGCCATGGGGGCGCCGGCGAGGAAGTCGCGCCGCCATTTTCTTTCCGGCCGGGGCAGCCACTGGCGAACTTCATTACGCTGAAACGGCCGGCTCCGTTCGAGAAAGTGGATGTCCACGGGAATCAGGTGGCTTTGCTCGAAAAGAGCCGGTGTTATCAGGCGTCGGCGAACATGAGCTGCTCGACGTGCCACGACGAGCATGCGGCGGAGCGAACCGCGGCGAGCTATTCGAACCGGTGCCTGACGTGCCACAAGGCGGAGAAATGCGGGATGTATGCCAAGATGGGGCCGCGGATCGTGGATAACTGCATCGATTGCCACATGCCCGTGCAGCAATCGAACTTGATTGTTTCGGACGTGGACGGCACGGAAGTAAAGGCGAAGGTGCGCAATCATTGGATTAAGGTTTACGAGGTTTCTTCTGGGCGCTGAATTGAGGGACGGGACCAATTTCATTTTCGTGGATAAGAGGGCGAGATGCTTCAGGCGTATTGGCGCCGCGGGCGGGACACGGCTCCCATAGCTAGAGAATTTTGGAGATAAAGAGAGGCGCCCGGTTGTTAACCGGACGCCTGATTTTGGGTGATGGAATTTAGCGGGCGGAGGTTAGTTGCTGGCCAGCGCCCGTGATGGCAGAGGCGTTAGCGACCGCGACCACCGCCGCCGTGGAAGCCGCCACCACCGAAGCCACCGTGGAAACCGCCGCCGGCAAAGCCGCCACGGAAGCCGCCGCTGCGTGAGGCGCCAACCATTCTAGGTCCTGAGTGGAAGCCGCGGCCGACGGAGCCAGGTCCATGGTAGATGCCAGCGGAGTAATTGCGGCCTTCGACGTAGTGCGGGCCACGGCCCCAGTTGTGGTAGTCCACGCTGAAATGATGGTAGTGGCCGAAGCCAACCCCATACCAATAGCCGAAAAACGGGCAGTCGTACACCAGCCAGGGTGAGTAGAAACCCCAGCCAAAGGGACTATAGAAAATGCCGTCACCCGGAATGAAGGCGAACCCATCAAACCACGGATCCCAATACCAGCCAGCGCCCCACCAGCCAGGTCCCCAAGGACCCGAGCCGTTGACGGCGTACATGCCAGCGGCGTTGACGTTGGCTTCGGCGTCATAGGCGGAGCGGAGACTGCTCCAACGATAGAGATCGCTTTCCTCGTAGGCTTTTCTGTCGAACTTGTGCTCGATGAGCGAGCCGTCAGGAGCGATGTCCACTTCGTGTCCGGCCTTTACTCGGACCTGACGGCTGGAGTCCTGGACGAGAACTTCACCGTCGAAGACGCGAACCCAACCCGGATTGGAGCTGAAATCGTAGAGTCCGGTTTTCAGGACTTGCGTCGACGCACCATTTATGTAGACGCGAATATCGTTCTGAGGATAGATCTGCTCGACTTCCACCATGGCTTGGCCGCGATCGAGACCAACGACGGTGTTCGTGATAGTGGGGGAAACCATCCTGACGGAACTGTTGTCACCCAGGCGGAGAAAAACGCCGGGCGTCAGCAGAATTTCGGCCTTGCCGTTACCAGTGGCCAAGGATTGGCCAGGCTGGAGCTGGGCCGAACCGATGGCGGTCGAGCCGAGGGTCTGGCCGTTCATCGAAGCTTGACCTTCCACATAATTCAGAGTTCCTGGAACCGCGGCACTTGCGTTCGTGTCGAAAGCCCACGCGGGCGCAGATAGAGTCGCGGCCAGGAAGAAACCAACGATTGCTTTCGTCCATGGCAGCCTCATAAGGCACCTCTCTTTCGCTGCTACAAGATTGGATGAAGAGAGGAGGGTGGCCGTTTCACAATTTAGAAAGTAAGACAGGAGGAAATTGGAGAAGATGGGGGAAAATTGCGCGAATATCCCTTCTTGCTTAATTAGATGCGCGAGTGGCGGGCGGCGTTGCCGCGGAACTGTGAGTAGTCAAAGGCAGGAGAGTGTGCGGATGGCGCGGAGGACCAAGAAGGCGGACTTGCTCGTTCAGTGTTAATAAGAAGCGTAGGAAGAATGCTGAAAGTAAGAAATTCAAGGTAGGATACTGCCCGCGCTGCAAGATTCTGGTAGTTTCTCGAATCCGATTGCGCAGCTTCTGAGGAGGTGAGGCTATATGTTTTCGAGGAGGGCTGCGGGCGCAACGGGTTGGGTGATGGCTTTGGGGTTGTGCTGCGGAGTGTTTGCGGCGGCTCCTGCAGCGCTACACGCGCAGGCAGGCTCCGCAGACGCGCCGACGGCTTCGGAAAGTCCGGAGAAGATCGATCAAATATGGCAGCACGCCAGCGCGAAGTATGATGCGCAGCGCGCAGAACTGTTGAAAGAAGTGGATCGGGGAGACCACGAGGGCCCATTCCGCGCGGACTGGCAATCGCTGCAAAATTACGACGCGCCGGAATGGTATAAGGATGCGAAGTTCGGGATATTCATTCATTGGGGCGTGTATTCGGTGCCTGCTTTTGGAAATGAATGGTATCCGCGAAATATGTATATAGCGGGCTCCGAAGAGAACAAACACCAGCTCGCGACGTATGGCCCGCTGGATAAGTTCGGCTACAAGGATTTCATCCCGATGTTCAAGGCCGAGCACTTTGATCCGGCGGCGTGGGCGCGGCTGTTCAAGGAAGCGGGGGCGAAATATGTGGTTCCGGTGGCGGAACATCATGACGGATTCGCGATGTACGACAGCGGGCTGAGCGACTGGACAGCGGCGAAAATGGGACCGCACCGCGATGTTATCGGTGAGCTGGCGAAAGCCGTGAGGGCCGAGGGGCTGCACTTTGGAGCGTCATCGCACCGCGTGGAGCACAATTTCTTTTTAGGAGTAGGACGGAGCGTCACGTCCGACATCAATGACCCGAGGTATGCCGCGTTTTATGGGCCGGCGCATACCTGGCTCGTAAACGAGGATGCGACGCCTTTGGCAAACGATTTCACTTACGTCTCGCCGGCGTGGACGGCTGATTGGCTGGCGCGCGCTACGGAGATCGTGGAGAAATACCACCCCGACGTGATGTACTTCGATTGGTGGATCGGGCAGCCTTCGGTGCGGGCGGATCTGACGCGCTTCGCAGCGTTCTACTACAACAGCGCGCTGAAATACAGCGGCCATGCGGGCGTTATCAATTACAAGGAATATGCGATGCAGGAGCATAGCGCGGTCCTGGACGTGGAGCGCGGGCAACTCGGCGACATTCGGCCGCTTTATTGGCAGACGGACACGTCCGCGAGCAACAAGTCCTGGGGCTACATTAAGAATGATACTTTCAAGTCGCCGCAGTTCATCGTGGACCAGCTCGTCGATATCGTGAGCAAGAATGGGAATTTGCTTTTGAATATCGGGCCGAAGTCGGATGGAACGATACCGGAAGAAGTGCAAGCCGTGCTGCGGGATGTGGGATCGTGGCTGAAGGTAAACGGAGATGCGATTTACGGGACGCGTCCCTGGAAGATTTATGGAGAAGGACCGACGAAGGTGGCAGCGGGCGCGTTCCATGATACGTACACGGCGACTTACACGGCGGAGGACTTTCGCTTCACGACGAAGGGGAGAGCGCTCTATGCGATTGAGCTTGGCTGGCCGTCGGCGGGCGAGGCGGTGATCCTTTCGCTTGGGAGCAAGGCAATTGGCGGCCAGAAAATTGCGTCTATTGAGTTGCTTGGTTCCAATGCGAAGCTGGCGTTCGAACAACAGGCGGACGGCTTGCACATTCGGGTTCCGGAGCATGCCGTGGGTAAGTACGCGTATGCATACCGCGTTGAGTTCGCCAAGGCTGCGCCTTAGAAACTGGGCCAGGAAGATGGAAAAGGTGCGGGAAGGCGGCAAGAGCGGAATTATTTTTTGAAGAGGTCCTCAAAGGCCTGGCGCGCATCGTTGGTGCGCGGCGGAGGAGCAGCGGCGGCCACTTGGGCGGGTTGGGCGTAAGAGGTCGGCGCAGTGTCTTTTTCAATGGTCATACGGAATTCGTAGAATTTGCAGTCGTTCTTGGTGTCCTTGGGAGTGATGCGTTCGGGAACCGGCTGGGTACACTCGAATTGGGCGCCGGAATCGAAGAAACGGCATTGCTTACAACTGTGAAGCTCGAATTGGCACTTGGGACATTTGCCGTTGGGGTCGAAACCGGCGGTTAGGACCGCGCCGCAATTGGAACACCGGCCGCGGGTGACGGTGCCAACCATGCGCGGAGTGCGAGGGCCGAATTGATCCGCGCGGGGACCACCTTGCGGGGGCTTGCGATCGTGCCCCTTTTCTCGCTTTTCGCCTTTTTCCGCGTCGCGATAGCCGCGGTGACCGTACTTTCGATCCACAAACGCCTCCGTCCGGACGCAATGCCGGACAATAGCTAGAACCACTCAAACTGCAGCGCTTATGCGCACTCTAACCGTGGTATGTATCCAACCGGATTATTACACTCGGCCCACAGCGCAATCGCTACCAGAGGTTCAGAACGGGATTGGCTACGTCCAAGCAGGAGATGGGACATCTATGTTTTTAGTCCTCTGGGAGTACGATGTCAAGCGGGGATGCGAAAAACAGTATGAAAGGGTATATGGGCCGGATGGAGATTGGGCCCAGTTCTTTCGTCGCGATCCCGCCTATCAGCGAACTCTCCTCCTGCGCGATCCTTTCCGTAGCCTCAGCTATTTGACGTGCGATTTCTGGAAATCGCGCGAAGCTTATAAAGCGTTCCAGCTTGCGAATTCGGACGCGTACCATGCGCTCGATAAGAGGTGCGTGGAGCTCACCCTTGCGGAGCGCGAGATCGGTTCCTTCGAGCGGCTCGCCGATGACGCCTGAAGCATCGTGATAATTCGCGATGCTTTCCGTGGATTGCGTTTCTAACTTCATGCGTCGAAGAACGGGCGAGGCAAGCCTAGCCCCAACATTGTGTGGTACGAGCCCGGAGCATTAGCTCTTGGCCCAGAGGCCCGCGAGCCCGTCGGGCTTCAAATCGGGTTGCAGAAATTGCCTGGGCGTTCCATCCGTTCGCAAGACTGCTTCAGCGGCGAGGTAACCGCTACGGACCGCACCCTCCATCGTCGCGGGCCAGCCTGTTGCGGTCCAGTCACCGGCGAGGAACAGACCACCGATGCTGGTCTGCTGCATTGGACGCCAGCGATCAACGCCCGGTTGCGGGGAAAATGTGGCGGAGGCCTCTTTGATTACCGTGGCTTTAAGGAGGTTCGCTTCGCGGGCCGCGGGTAGCGCGTGGCGAATTTCCTTGAGGCAGAGATCGATGATCTCCTGGCGAGGCTTTTGAAGGAGTTCATAGGAAGCGCTGATGACGAGTTGGAGATATTGTCCTTTTTCAGATGTCGTGCCAGCGGAGGAGTCGCCGTTTCCGGCGGCGTAGAGCGCTGTTTTATTGAATATCCATTGGGTGGTGGTATCAAGCAGAGTGAGGAAAGGCTCGGTCATCACTTGACGATCAAACCAGAAATGCACGCCAGTGATAGGAGCGACGGTAATTTTGTCGAGATTGCCGAGGGCGGTGTCCGTGCGTTTGAGGCTTTCGGGGAGAAGTTCGGATAGCACGAGGTGAGGCAGGGCCAGAACGAAAGCGTCGGCGAATTCTTCACGGCCTTCATCGAAAAGCGCGGCTACTAGATTGCCATTTTCGATGCGCAGGCCACGAAGCGGCGAACGGAAGAGAACCTCCCCGCCCTTTTGTTCGATGGCGGCGCAGCAACCTTCGTAGAGATCGCCAAGGGCGACCGTGGGAACGCCCATGCGGTAGCCATTTTTATTGGAAAGGACGGCTTTCCAGAAAACGTCGATGCCATACCGCGCGTCGATGCGATCAAGTTCCTGGGAAAGCGCGCTGACGAGAACGACGCGCCAGAAGCGGGAGATGGCGGCGGGAGTTTGTTTGCGGCGTTGGAGCCATTCGAGCATGGAGATGCCGCCGGGATCGTCCACGTCGTGGGGATGGCCGCCGCTCTGCAAGATGGAGTAGAAGGCGCGCGCGATGCAGAGTTTGTCCCTGAAAGAGAGGGGCGAGAAAGTGAGGAATGAGCCGGCCATGTGAAAGGGCGCAGGGAGGATGCCAGCATGCATTTCACCGCGGCGTCCCTGAGGGTCGAGGAGAACGAGGCGGTCGAAGAATTTGATTTTGTCGCCGGAACCGACGCGGCGGTAGAAATCCTCGAGATTGGTGCAGCAGCCGAAAGTGACATGCTGGCAATTGTCAACGTGCTCGCCATCGGGCAAGACGTAGGAAGCCGCGCGTCCTCCGAGGAAGGGACGCTGCTCGAAAAGACGAACGCGCCAGCCCGCTTCAGCCAGCGCGACGCTGGCCGCCAGACCCGCCAGCCCGCCGCCGATCACGATCACGTTTTTCAAGGATATTCTCTTCCGAGAGGCGGCCGAAGCGCGCCTTGGCGATGAACAACATTTTTTCTGGTTTCGAGAGGCGCACGCGTTCGCCAAAAACGGCAAAATCGAGGGACTCGATGCGGGCCAGGAGAGCGCTGTAGGTATGAACCAAGAGCCAGAGAGCACCGCGGCTTTCCGGATCGATTAGGCCGAAGAGCTTAGAACCTTCTTCATAATTCAGCCATGCGCGATCGGCTTCGAAGCGCAGAAGTTCGCGGACGCCGAGAGTGGCTTCGCTCTTGCCAAAATCCTGCGGCGAGACAGCGTAGCGCGCTAGATCTTCTTCGGGAAGGTAGACGCGGCCAACGGAGTAATCTTCGTGGACATCGCGGATGATGTTGGTTAGCTGGAACGCGAGGCCAAGTTTTTCGGCTAGGTCGAGAGCGCGTGGATCGTGAAAGCCGAAGACGTGGGTGCATGTCAGGCCGACAGTTCCAGCGACGCGGTAGCAATATTCGCGGAGGCGATCGAAGGTCGGGTAGGAGCGGAGAGTCAAATCCATTTCGGCGCCGCTGATTAGGTCGTGGAGATAACGGGCGGGCATTTTGTAGCGCTGCATGGTGTCAACGAGGGCAGGGAGGACTTCAGTCGCGCCGGCCGGGGATTGGCTGGAGAGCGCGGCGGAGCCGTCGACTAGGTGGAGCTGGCCGGTGATCGCGTCGTCGAGGGCGGCGCGCCAGTCGGCCAGGCCGCGTTGCTTGGCGGAGATGTCGTGGCCTTCGTCGGCGACGTCGTCGACTAAACGCATGAAGGCGTAAAGGGCGGCTAGACCGTCGCGCTTTTGTTTCGGTAACAGATAAAACGCGTAATAGAAATTGCTATGGGCGGCGCGGGCGATGCGGTGGCATTCGTCGTAGGAACGAGAGGCGGGTATGCCTCCGACGGAAAGAGCAGGTTGCGGCGGCACGTAGGCGAAGCCACCGCTTTCGGATTCGGGGCAGATGGGTTTGGCTACAAGATGCGTTAGCAGGGCGCGGCCGAGAAGGCGCGCTTGCTTGGATTTGCCGATAGATGGGCGGGTATGGAGCGTGTCGTAGCCCGAGGATTCGATGGCGTCGAGGACGGCTACGCCGCCTCGGGTGAACATTTCTAGATCAATACTCAGGCGGCCGCTGACCATTTTTGCCAACGGGGCGCCCTGCGCGAAGAGGATACGTGTGCGGGCGATTAAGTCTTTCATTAAGTTGACGTAGCGGTGGTCGAAACGGCGTTCGACGATATCGGTTTCGGTTAGGCCGTGAGTGGCGGCGAGATCGAGCGGGATATAGATGCGGCCTTTTTCGAGGTCGCGATCGACGTCTTGCCAGAAATTGGCGAGCTGAAGCGCAGTGCAAGTGGCGTCGGACAAGAACTGGCGCTCTTCGTCGCGATAGCCGCAGAGATAGAGGACGAGGCGGCCGACGGGATTTGCCGAGAAGACGCAATAGCCGATCATGGAATCCCAGGTGGGATAGCGCTTGACGGTTTGGTCCTGGCGAAAGGCTCGCAATAGATCGGCGAAGGGCTGCTTGGGAATGTTTTTGGCGATGATCGTTTCGCGCAGAGCGACGAAGACAGGATGGGATGGGCGGGCGTTGTAGCAATCGTCGAGTTCGCGCTCCCACCAATCGAGGAGTTCGAGGGCGCGGTCTTTTTGGGGGATTTCGTCGCCAAGATCGTCGGCCCAGCGGCAATAGGCGTAGAGATTGTAGAAATGCTGGTGCAAATGTTTGGGGAGAAGCCAGGAAACTACGTTGAAGTTTTCGTAGTGGTGCGTGGCGAGCCAGCGAGTGTAGTGCTGGGCGACAGCCACGGAGCAGTTGCTAGCGGGAGCCTTGGTGGCAATTTCTAGTTCACCGGGACGTAACATGAAAAAGCAGATTCCTTCCGACCGGATCGGAACCTCCAGTCGTTTCGTTTGTGATGACAAATTGCGGCTGGACGCCGGCTCTGGTTGAGCTGAGTTTCAGAGCATGGCTCACGAAAATCAAGGACGGACGGCCAGCTTGATTTCACCGCTGCGGCTCTTCATGCGCTCGAAAGCTTGCGGGAGGTCGCTCAAGGGAATCTCTTCGGTGACGAAGTCGTGGCCCACGATATCGCCGCGACGAATGGCCTCAAGAGCTTCGCGAATGAAACGCGGCGTGTGATGAAAGGGTGAGATTAACTTGATTTCGGAATAGTGGATGGCCGCGGGATCGATGGCAACATGGGTGCCGGAGGGCAGGCCGCTGAAGAAATTCACAACGCCGCCACGGCGAACCATCGCAAGAGCTTGCTGCCAAGTTGCAGGATTCCCCGCCGCTTCGACGACAGAATCGGGTCCGCGTTGATCGTCAGTGAGAGACTTCACGGCGGTAACCACATCGGGCGTTTCCGTTACGTTGATGGTGGCGACTGCGCCAAGCTTGCGAGCCACATCGAGCGGCGCGGAACGCCGCGCCAGCGCGATTACGCGTAGTCCGCGGCGGGAAAGCATGCGAACAAAAGTCAGGCCAATCGGCCCGCAACCGATTACGGCGGCGGTATCACCCGTACGCACTTCCATTTCGTGAATGCCGCGAAGCACACAGGCCAGCGGCTCGACAAGAGCGGCGCTGCCGTCGTCGACGGAGTGCGGAACTTCCAGCATATTTTCCATGGCGATGCGGCCAGGAATGCGCATGTACTCGGCATAGGCGCCGTTGTTGAAAAGCAAATCTTCGCAGAGATTTTCCTGGCCGCGCCGGCAGTGATAGCAGCGCAAACAGGGCGCGGAATTAGCGGCGATTACGCGCATGCCCACGCGCCAGCGGGCGTCCACACGCTTGCCTACGGCGGCAATGTCGCCGACGACTTCGTGGCCGAAGACGGCCGGAGGCTGGATCATTTTGGCGTGATAGCCGCGCTTCCAGACTTTCAGATCGGTGCCGTCGGTCAGCGCCAGACGGACGCGGAGGAGGACTTCGTCGGCCGCGAGATGCGGCACGTCGATCATCTCGATGCGCAGATCCTCGCTGCCATACAAAACCGCCGCGGTCATCCTCGGAGGAACCACGACTCGCGCGGCCGAGGACTTCACTTCTTCTGCAAATTCCATTTTCTTCGATGCGGTTGTTTTCATGCGTGCGTAATCAGAATCTTCAACGATTCGGCTGTTGGCCGGGCCGCGAGCTCCAAAGCTTCCTGGATTCTATCCAGTGAAAAGCGGTGCGTGACAATCTCCATCACCGGAAGTTTCCTTCCCAGCACCAGGGCCGCGGCTGAGTCTTGGATGTCCACAGCCGCGCTATAGCTGCCCAGGATTTCCTTTTCGTCGATGCCCACGGCGGCGGCGGGAAATTCGATTTTTGTGACTGGGTCATTTGCCGCGAAGAGCAGAATGCGCCCCCCGGGCCGCGCCACTGCCAAGGCATCTGTGACTACCGACGGATGCGCGACCGCAACCAGAACCGCGTCCGCCCCTCGACCGTCCGTACGGGCTCGAACTTCTTCTACCAGCTTACCACTGGTTGGGTCAAACGACTCAAGTGCGCCGAGGGAGAGGCTCTTTTGGCGGCGTTGAGCGATCGGATCACTAGTATACAACTTGGCGCCTTCGAGCTTGCTGACCATGAGCAACTGCAGGCCAATGGGGCCGCAGCCTAGGATCAGCACGGTTTCGCCGGCGGTGACTCGCGCCTTTTGGACGGCTTTGACGATGGTGTTGATGGGCTCGATAAAAGTGGCTTCTTCAAAGCTGACGTTTTCTGGCAGAGCGACGATGCCGCGCTCGGCCACCCAAGGCATCGCTTTGACGTATTGGGCAAACCCGCCGCCATTGGGCGTGAAGCCGCCGGTAAGACCGGTTTTTTTGTACTGCTTGCACTGGGAGAAGAGACGCTTCTCGCAATAGAAGCATCGGCCGCAGGGAGTGTGATGGAAACTCATGACGCGATCGCCGGGCGACCATTTCGTAACGCCGGGGCCAACCGCGACGACCGTACCCGCGAGCTCGTGGCCCAGGATTTGGGGCGGCTCGACGTAGCGTTGGAAGATTTTCTTGATGTCGGTGCCGCAGATGCCGCAGGCAGCGACTTTGATCAATATTTCGCCAGTTGCGACGTCCGGTACGGGAACTTCCTCAACGTGGACGACGCCCTTTTCGCGGTAGACGCCGGCGCGCATGGTTTTCGGAATGGGGCCAAGCGACTTCAGAATCTCGTGAGCTGTGCCGATGCTGCTCATGTCGCGGAAACCTCTTCTGTTTTCGGGTGGGGGATATTGACCCAGCGTTGCGAGACAATGGAAATATAGCGATCGAGAAAGTCAGCCAAAGATTTGCCTGCGGCGCGGCTCTGGCGACCAAACTGAATCAGCATGGGGATGCGGTATGGACTCAGCCCGACCTCCTTGAGCAGTCCGCCGACTTTCAAGTGGCCATGAGAATCGAGAATGCGGGCGAAATCGACTGGCAAATCCTCGTCAGCAGCGTCACTGATCGCGCGAACGGCCACGCCCGGCACGCCACGCTGCGTTGCGGCTGCGAGGATGTAGGTGGACTCCATTTCAACGATGCTTCCCTTTCGGCTCAGTTCTTCCTTCTCTTCGGCGGTTGCCACAATTTTCTCAGAAGTGAGGGAGACTTGGACAGGCTTTGCTCCCAAAGCTACGGCGAGATGAACAAGGCTGGGATCACTTGTAGCCTGGCAACGCTGATCCAGCGTTTCCAGCGCGCTCGCCACAACCACGTCTTCCGGAAGTAAGTTGGGATCGAGCGAACCAGCGAGTCCCGTGGAGATACAGAGATCGTGCAGTTCGACGGGAATCGATGAGATCGCCTTCATGGCGCTTTGGGCGCCGATACCAGTCAAGAGCACGGTCACTTCGTCGCGGCCCATGTTGGCTTTTAGGAGGTCAAACTCGCGGCGGCGCTCCCATTTTTCAAACTCGTAGGGGACAAATGGGTGGCGAGCACCCCATTGCGAAAATTCGGCCTTGATGGCGAAAGTAACGAGGATGCGCATAAACTTGCAATCCGTAAGATGCCTTGGCAACGCGATGGGCTACAAGCGCGCCCACCGGCAGCGACGCGAGGGACAATCCCCTCCCCTATGACGTTTCCCAAGGCCATGAAAACCGGCGCGGCAGCTCAGTACCTGCCGCTCTACGCGGCGACGCGCCGCATTTTCTTGAGGCGTCGCGGCTTCACGTAGCCGTTGGCTTCGTACCAGCGTACGGCCCGCTCGAGCGCCGCAATAACCGAGCCTGGTTGAAAACCTAGTTCGCGCTGCGCGCGTATGCAGTCCACGAACATCATGTGCCGCGCGATCTTCACGCCTTCGACGGGAATTTGCGGCTCCCGTCCAACGAGCCTAGAGAACGCCGTATTCATGTAGGCTACACCCAAAGCCAGGCCGTGAGGAATCTTCAGCGTGGGAGCTGGCAGGCCGGTTATCCTGGCGAGCGTGTCCAAGATTTGCTTGAGCGTTAGGTTTTCGGCGCCGAGGAGATAACGTTCGCCTACTTTGCCTTTTTCCGCGACGAGCAGATGGCCCTCCGCGCATTCTTCCGCGCCGACAAAATTCAGTCCGGTTTCGACATAGCCAGGCATTTTCCCATTCAAGAAATCGAGGATGATTTTCCCCGTCGGCGTGGGCTTCCAGTCACCGGGACCAACCGGAGTCGTGGGCATGGCGATGACGACAGGCAATCCTTCCTTTGCGGCGTTAAGCACTTCGCGCTCGGCCATCCATTTCGAGCGCTTGTAGTGGCCGACCATTTCATCGAGCTTGGCGTCGGTGGATTCGTTGGGAAGCTGCGGGCGGTCTACAGCGATGGTCGCCACGGTGCTGGTGTAAATAAATTTTTCTAGGCTGGCGCGCTTGGCGGCCGCGAGTAAATTTTTGGTGCCGCCTACGTTCGAATCGTATATATCGCGCGATTTTTTGGCCCAGAGGCGGTAGTCGGCCGCAACGTGAAAAACGTACTGTACACCGGCCAAGGCGCGATCTAGCGACGACGGATCGCGCAGATCACCGGTGACGTATTCAAGGGATAGGTCAGCGACGGCGCGATTGGTGCTGGAGGGGCGCATCAAGACGCGGACGTCCTCGCCACGAGCCACCAACTGGCGCACCACGTGGCTGCCCAGGAAGCCCGACGCCCCTGTGACCAGAGTGGTCATCCGGCTCCGGCGCCTTCGCCAAAACGGTCTTGCTGGGGCTCCGGGAGCGGAGGGCGTCCCATTTCCGAAGAATCTCGCGACATCGTGGACAGCGCACTGGCGTCCAGAGATGAGGAAAGCAAGGCGCAACGGCGGCTCAGCAAACGTCGCCGCGTGTCCTCGACAGTGCGCTCAAGCTCAGGCGTATGCGTGCCTGAGGTAATCAAAAATCCGTCAATGTCCAGCTTGCAGATTTCTCCGTGGAGACGCGCCACATCACCAGCGGCCACACCCGGGTGCAGGAGAAGACGCGCGCAAGTGAAGAAGCCAGCGAGACGA
The DNA here is from genome assembly GCA_049800195.1 of Candidatus Acidiferrum sp. Lineage (GTDB taxonomy): Bacteria > Acidobacteriota > Terriglobia > Acidiferrales > UBA7541 > Acidiferrum. Next base: position 29,881 of record JBARJI010000122.1, on the reverse strand, counting down.
GCCATGCGAAGCGCTTCCAGCCCGATCCGCCATTTGGCTTCCGGAGCATCGTTCTGATCGGGCGATCGTTTGCGGCAATCGAAACGGACGGCGAAATAGAAATTGGATGAGGGTTGGAATTCATGCAGGCGGGGCTTTAACAAGGCACCGCACGTTTCAAGGAATACGTGATGTCTTGATGCCGTGATCGAATTGGCTAGGCGCGCTACGCCGGGATAATCCAGCGGGTCGGAACCGTCAATCCAGATGATGGGAGACTGTGATCGGGAGGCTATCTCCACGAACGACTGTGACGCATCACTTGAAATCTCTTGACCGCCAACGGATGGTAGAGAGGAACCCGCATCCAGAACGCTGTCAGTCGAAAACCGCAGGACTAGAGGACTGCCTCGCTGGGCGCCAATTGCGCGGGTAGCCATCGCGAGAGTGAGGTCCGCGGTCAGCCGCAGAGAAAAGGACATCGCAGGCTCTAGAAGCCGCTCCGCAGACGAAATTCAGCTGGTTGAAACTTCATGGCGCAATATTCATGCGGACCTTGCACCTGATTGCGGAATCGCGCGAGCGCATAAAGCGGGAACGAATTACGGTAGAGGTGGTACTTCAAGTAAAAGACGCCTGGAAAACCGGTGCCCGTAAAATCGGATTCGCTCCACGAGCCATCGGCGTTTTGCTGGTGCACGAGATAGGCAACCGACTTCTGAATGGCGGGATCATTGGGCTCAGAACCCGCGAGCAATCCAATTAAGCCCCAAGCTGTTTGCGAAGCAGTGCTATTTCCCTGGCCTTTGGTCTCGGGATCGGTATAGCTCCAAAGGGATTCACCGAAGCTGCCATCGGCTTTCTGAACGGCCCGCAGCCAACTGACCGCGCGCTGGCAGAATTCCCTTGCCGTAAGCGAAACGGTTTCGAGGGCGCGCAGCGCACCGCTGGTGCCGTACACGTAATTCACTCCCCAGCGTCCAAACCACGAGCCATCTTCGCACTGATCTTTCAGCAGGAATTTCACCGCGCGCTGTACGGCAGGATGATCTGCGGGCCAGCCGAAACGGCCGAGGCATTCGAGAACGCGAGCCGTCACATCCGCCGTTGAAGGATCGATCATGGCGTTGTGGTCGGCAAACGGTATATTGCACAAGATTTGTCTGGCGTTGTCGCGATCGAAGGCGCCCCAGCCGCCGTCCTTGTTTTGCATGCTGAGCAGCCACTGAATACCGAGACGAACCGCTTTCTCCATGCGCTCTGGGTCGGGGTGATTCACGCGCTGCAAAGCCATGAGGACGAACGCGGTGTCATCCACGTCCGGAAAGAAATCGTTGCGAAACTCGAAGGCCCAGCCTCCAGGCTCGGCGTCCTTGTTCTTGAATTGCCAGTCGCCGGAGCCGAGAACCTGCTTCGAGAGCATCCAGTCAGCAGCTTTCACAAGCGCGGGATGATCGGCGGGAAGTCCGGCCTCTTCCAGCGAGACCATGGCGATGCAAGTGTCCCAAACCGGAGAGACGCACGGCTGCATACGAATGGTGTCGCCTTCTTCAATCTCGAAACGAGAAAATTCACGAATCTCGCGGGCGGTGAGCGGATCGTCGGGACCATGGCCTAGCGCCATGAGCGCAAATATTGAATTCATCATCGCGGGATAGATGGCGGCCAGGCCTTCACTACGCTCGATGTGAGCCAACATCCAGGCCTTGCACTCCCGAAGAGCGCGGCGGCGAAGCGGCTTCCAGGGAAGCTTTTCGTAGAGCTTCAGGCCACGATCAATGGCCAGGAAAACGTTGCGCCAGGAGATCAGCTGCTTGCTCCAATCAAACGCCGCGGCCTTGTGCGAAATATCTTTAAACAGTTCGTCGACACGAGCACGCTCCGGCAGGCGCCAGTCCGGCCGTAGCGCGGAAAGAATCGCCATTGGGATAACAATGCCGCGAGTCCAGGAAGACATTTCGTAGATGTTGAGATAGAACCAGTTCGGCAAGAGGAGGAGCTCCGGAGGAATCGAGGGAACCAGTTCCCAGCCGACCGCGCCAATCAGCGCGAGATAAAAGCGAACGTAAGAATTTGTCTGTTCGAGGCCGCCAAGCCGGTGTACGGTTTCCCGAGCCTGCGCCATGTGCGGCGAATCGATATCATCGCCGGCGAGCTTTAACGCGAAATATGCTTTGCAGGTTGCATTCAGATCCGAGGGCCCACCGGGGAAAATATTCCATCCACCATCGGGCAATTGGCGCCGGCGGACATAATTGGCGAGCTTCGCGATGCGGCCGGGATCAGCCTTTCCAAGAACGTACAGGTAATAGATGTAATCGGATTCCAGGGTGGTATCGGCTTCCAATTCACCGAGCCAGTAGCCTTCTTCCGCCTGGAGCGAAAGAAGTTGATTCGCGCCGTTTTCGATGGCTTGCTCGAGTGAGCCAGCCAAGTCTTTCTCATGCCAAACTGGTGGTACGGCAGGAACGGGCCTATCAAGTCCTATGCGTGTACCTGTCGCCAAAATACGTCCCCCCAGAGCTAAAGTCTACGGTAAGGCAGGCGTATCTGATTCGCCCAATTTCTGCAACTGGCCTAACTGCTGTGTTGCGAGCCACTTCCCATAACTTCCGGCACGAGCGCCGGGCCCATTTTGAAACCGAGTAACACGAGTACCAGTGAATTATCGCCGTCTTCCGGCTGCGGGTCAACTTCTAAGATGCAGGAGTGTGACGGAATCGTTGTCAAAGCGTGATACTTGGCGGGGTTTGCAACGCCCGGTCGATGAGGACATGGAGGGGTTCGGGTAGCAGTTCGCCTTCGTGTTGCGATACCGATGGCTTGGTGCGAAGGAGACTGGCCGGGAGTTTAATCCAAGATGGGGCCGCAGCAGGAGTCTCCATCGGGCCGCGGAGAACCAGCGCATCGGCGCGGTCAAGCGCGACGCGAGCGGAGTCCTTGAAGTCTTCGCGGGCTGGATCGATCACAGCGAAATAGAGACTGGGTTTCAGAAATTGCAGGAGCGAATTGCTCTCGAGGATGACTGGAGGCGAATCCTGGCCAGTTTCGCCTAAGGTTTCGCTAAGCGCTTCTCGCATAATCGGAAGGCCCTCGGCGAGAAATCCTTGCTTTGTTCTGAGCCAAAACGAGCGCTTCGCGCCGGCCGCCAGAAATCGCGCGCTGTCCGTGCCGGATTGCGGATGCGCTTCCCATTCGATGGCGCATACGTGCTCATCTGGAGCGCAATCGCAATTGTTGCCATTTTGCGCGCAGACGCCGTGGCCATATTGGGTGATTTTTCCTGCGATCCAGTTAGCTTGCGGGAACGCCCTAATAATGTCGCAAACCAGCTGCGTCTTGCCGATGCTGCGGGTGTGGCCGCCGACTACAAACACGCGCCATTTGGGAGTTGCGTTCAATTCACTTTCCTTCCAGCTTGGCTTCCAGCTCTTTGATGCGCGCGGCCAGTTCCGGTAGACGCGCTTGCCAAGCGAATTGTTCTTTGAATTTCTCGAGTGGACGGGCGGGGGTTCCCCAGACGGTTTGGCCTGTGCGAATTGTCTTGCCGCCGAGTACGCCGGACTGGCCTCCAATGATCGCGCCATCTTCCAAATAGCATTGTTCTCCAAAGCCGGCTTGGCCGCCAACCACAACGTGCTTGCCGAATTCGCAGGAACCCGAAAGCCCGACCTGCGCCGCCACGACCGTATGCGCGCCGATCTTGCAGTTGTGGCCAATGTGTACGAGATTATCGAGTTTCACGCCTTCAGCGATGCGCGTATCGTCGAGCGAGCCGCGATCGATGGTGGTGTTCGCGCCGATCTCGACCTCGTCGGCGATCTCGACGATGCCAGCTTGCGGAAATTTCCAGTAGCGGCCTTCTCCCTGCGCGTAGCCAAAGCCATCCGCGCCAATAACCGCGCCGGAATGAATCTCCACGCGATGGCCCATGCGAACTCCGGCATAGAGAGTTACCCGCGGGTGAACGCGGCAATGATCGCCAATCCAGCAGCCTGCGCCGATTACGCTGTGGGCGCCAATTTGCGTACCTTCACCAACGTGGACGTCTTCGCCAATTACGGCGAACGGCCCGATGCCAGCGCTTTCGCTGATTCTTGCCAGTGGCGCGATAATCGCGGTCGGATGAATACCTATTGCGATGGGGGCTCTCTCAAGAATTAACGCAGCAGCTTTGGCGAACGACAGTTTCGGCTGTGCGCTGCGGAGAATCGTCTTCCCTCTGAGGGCCACACCTTCTGGCGCGATTACGCAGAGCGCGGCGGACGCTGCAACGCGGTGGGTGTGTTTGGTTTTTTCGAGGTAGATAAGATCGTGGGGGCCGGCGCGCTCGGGCGCAGCTACTCCGCGCAATTCGAGGGCGCCGTTTCCTTCGAGCGTTGCGCCGACTGCTTCCGCTATGGATTTTGCCGTTTGCATCATCGAAAACCTCTCTTAAAAATCATACAGCGCGGGCTCGCCTGGTGGTCTGGTCTTCCACCGCGCGTGAATCCAAACCCATTGATCGGGATGTCTGCGAATAATCTCTTCGATGACTTTGGCGAAGCGCTGCGTATTTTCGAACAGGTCGCGCCCGTTGTCGCCGGTGCGGACAAGTTCTACTGGTGGTTCGAAGCGCAGACGGTACTTTTGAATGGTCTCATCCCAATAGGCGTATCCAGGAACGACAGCCGCATCGGTATGCAGAGCCACGCGGGCGATGCCTGTCGTGGTGCAGGCGGAGTTACTAAAGAAATCGACAAAGGCGCCTTCTGCCGGGAGGGTGTTTTGATCGGCGAGAATGCCGACAGTTCCAGAGTCTTTCAGAATTTTGAGCATGACGCGCGCGGATTCGTTCTTGAAGATGGGGCGATTGCCCGAGGCGCAACGGTATTGGTTGACGAGCGCGTCGAGGCGCTCGTTGTCGAGAGGACGCGCCATGTAGTGAAGCGGATAACCGTAGAGCGCGTGGGCAAAAGAGGAAAGCTCCCAGGCGCCGATGTGGCCCGTTAAATAAAGAACGCCTTTGCCGCGACGTTGGCCTTCCAGAAAATTTTCGTGGTTTTCCAGAATCACCACTTTATCGATGTTTTCTTTGGTGAGGCGCGGGATGCGCGCAAATTCGGCGGCCATCCAACCTAGATTGCGTACCATTTTGCGCGTGGCATCTTTGCGCTGCTTGTCGGTCCAATCCGGGAAGGCGAGGCGCAAATTAAACGCAGCTGTTTTTTTCAACTTGGGCTGCAAGGCGAAAAGCAGGTGCGCCACCGATGCCGCCAAGCCGCGCGCCACGCGCCGCGGGAGGGCGCTCAGAATCTTCAAGATCAGCCAAACGGCAGCGTATTCGAGCCATTCTTTCATTATGGGCTAAGACGGCCACACGGCGGCCGACGCGCGACAGTATGCAAGAGGTGCCCGCTTCGAAGATAGGGGTTCAATGCTAGACTTTCCATTCCGTGAGCGAATCGCCTACTACCAGCCCCGAGAAATCGCAGACCAGCGCCGCCGCCCGTATCGGCCGGGGAATTCTCATCGTCGCAACGCTATATGTTTGCTACTTCAGCCATCTTGGCGCGATCGGATTTGTCGGCCCGGACGAGCCGCGGTACGCGTGGATCGCACGTGCCATGGCGGAAACGGGCGATTGGGTTACGCCGCGGTTGTATGGGAAAGCGTGGTTCGAGAAGCCGCCGCTTTATTATTGGGAGGCGGCGATTAGTTTCAAAGTTTTTGGCGTGAGCGAGGCGGCCGCGCGACTGCCTAGCGCGATTTCGGCCTTGCTTGCGACACTGGCGCTCGCGTGGCTGGCTTGGCGTATGTATGGAGGAGAGACTGCCCGCTGGCTGTTGCTGCTGTTGCCCACAACCGTCGGCATGATCGGATTTTCCCATGCCGCCGCCACTGACATGCCATTTAGCGGGATGCTGACCATCGCGATGGTCTGCGCGGCGGTTGTTTTGCGTCTCGCTCCGGCAGCAGGAGGCGGGGCAGGCCCCGCCCCTACAAGCTTCTCAACGCCGTGGGCTGCTCTCGTTTTATTTGGATTTTTTCTCGGGCTCGCCGTTCTTGCGAAAGGGCCTGCGGGAATTATTCTTTGCGGCGGAGCAGTTTTCTTCTGGGCCATTTTTACGAAACGCTGGCGCGACGCGTTCCGTTTGCTTCATCCCGGCGCGATCGCCACGTTCTGCTTGACGGCGCTTCCCTGGTATATCCTCTGTGCCCGCCGCAACCCCGATTTCTTCCGCATCTTCATCATCGAACACAATTTCAAGCGCTTCCTCACGCCGGAATTTCAGCACATTCAGCCGTTTTGGTTTTACATTCCTGTAATCCTAGTTGCCTTCCTGCCTTGGACCGGAACGCTCTTGTGGTCGCTCACTGTCGGGATCCCCAGGGCGGTTCGCAGGCGCCAGATTTCCGACCGCGCTTCGTATTTCGTGTACTGGGGCCTGTTCTGTCTTATATTCTTCTCGCTATCCCATTCGAAGCTGCCAGGTTATATCCTGCCGGCCGTTCCTGCGATTTGTCTCAGCATGGCGCGCAGCTCAACTGGAAAAGCTTCGGCGGAACAGTCGGGCTTTCAGATTGCACATCTAGCAGCTGCGCTTGTTTTCTTGTGCCTCGCTGGCACCGCAGGCATTCTTGGTTGGACCTCCATCCAGCCAGTTCATGTCGCGGCCAAAGCCGCGTGTGCGGTCATCGGCCTAATTGCCCTGGCAAACTTGGCGATTGGCGTCCTTGCGCAGGCACGCGACATGAGTAGCACCGGCAACCTCGCCGCAGGATTCTGTATTCTTCCTATTCTTTTGGCACTGTTATTGAGCAGCAGACTATTGCCCGCCTTTTTTTTCGGAGATCCATCGGGTAGGACACTCGCTCACGAGCTCAGGGCGCGTGGTGTTCCAAATGATCGCATCTATGTGGCGCATATGCGCCGCGGGAAGGAGTTCAGTCTTAGTTTCTATCTTCATCATGAAACTCCGAGCTGGGACCGGAATGATCCATTGGAAGGATATCTACTCACTAGCTCGAGGAACTGCACACGCCTCGTACCGCAAACCTGGCAGTGCGAGGAACTCCCCTTTGATCCGCAATCGACGGGGGAATTTCTCTATCGCGTAAGCTCTCGATCTCAGTGAGCGCTCACGTCCGTTGCGGGAAGCTTCAGTAGAAAGAAACTGACCACGCGATTCTCATAATCGCGCTTGTCGTTTTCGTCCATGGCCACAAAATTCCCGTGGGCGATAATCGCCTGCTCGCGCGGCTCGGGCGATTTCTCAAACATTCTGCGGGTGATATCGGCGAGTTCGGGATCATCGGCAGCTTCAATGAAGAGTTTTGGAACTCCCGCCAACACGTTTAGCTTTTTCGAAAGCGGCGGATCTTCGCGGTCCTTGTAATTCAGCCAGCTAAAGCTATATTCCGCCGAGCGCACCATCAGCGGAAATCCGCCGAGCCCGCTGCGCTCGACGCCGATTTTCACCATCTGCTCCGGCTGGTCGTAAACAGAATCAAGCACGATGGCGCGGATACGGCGGTCGCCCTCCGCCTCGCGCAAGGCAGCGTAGGCTCCCAGGTTGTAGCCCCATAATCCAAAGCGAGCGGGATCGACGTCGTTGCGCGCCGCTACAGTATCCACGGCCGCGCGCAACTCGTCGGCTTCGCGATAACCAAAAGTAGTAATTCCATCAATCGTGCCGTGAGCCGCAAAATCGAAGACAAACACGTTGTACTGGTGGTCTTGCAATGTCGACACCAGTGTCAGCAGCTCGCCGCGGCTCGAACCGTATCCGTGACACAAGATGATCGTGGGAGCGCCGCGCAATCCGGGGAAAAACCAGCCATGGCGCTCGCCCAACTCCGGAACTGTAAAATCCATGGCGTCCGGCTTGCCGGGAAAGCTGTCCATGTCGATCTCGCTGCCCGTGCGCTGCGGCTTGACGAGCCGATAGACCAAGAATCCAGAGATAGCCGCCGTCGCGAGAACGGCAAAAAACGCCAGGGCCAGAACGGCCATGAGGAGTTTCGTATACCATTTGCTTGGATAACGGAGTTCGTACAGGATTGACATTCTGGGTCTGTCTTAATTGCGCGGCCCGTGCCGCGGTTTTTTTACCTCTCGCAAAATAAGCACGATAGGCGCGATGTTAGCACACCTTTTCTGTGCCATTTCGGGAAGGCTTTCCCCCTTGTGTCGGAATTGTATCGTCGCGGCTGTCCGCTTGATTGCGCGGCCTCCGATTCGGCTATCATAGAGCCTGAGCGGCGGGGGCCGCACGGCAGTCCTCTTCTCCATGAATATTGTCGACTTGCGCCAAACGACGGTTCGCCAACTTGAGCCGCTCCTTGAAGAGGAAGCGCGGCACTGGCGCGATGAACTCCATTGGGATTACCGCAGCGCGCTGGAATTGATCAAGCGCTTCCTGGACGCCCACGCCCTTGCGGGATGTGTGGCGTTTGAAAACGGAAGCGCCGCAGGCTACTCCTTCTACGTCCTGGAAGAACAGAAAGGCCTTATCGGCGGCCTCTATGTGTCGGCGAAATTTTCGCAAGCCACCATCGGCCAGCGTTTGCTCGATGAAATGCTTTTCTCCATGCGCGCGATTCCCCAGCTTTTGCGCATCGAAGCGCAGCTCATGCCCTTCAGCGGACCCGTCGAAGTCCCGCTGGGCAATCAAGGCTTTCGCTTGTACTCCCGCCAATTCATGCTGCAGGATTTGCAGAAACTGCCAGACACGAAGCCCGGAGTTTCCGCAGGTATGCGCCTGGACCGCTGGAACGACCGCTATTTCGAGCCTTGCGCCAAGCTGATTTATTTGGCGTACGCCAACCACGTCGACGGCGAAATCAATGATCAATACCGCAGCCGGTCCGGCGGGCTGAAATTCCTGAAAAACATCATTCTCCTGCCAGGCTGCGGACATTTTGTACCGGGAGCCTCATTTGTCTTGCACGAGCCGGGCAGCGACGATCTCATCGCCGCGGTTCTCACCAGTGAAGTCTCGCCCGGCGTAGGCCACACCACGCAAATCTGTGTGCTTCCCGGCTATCAGGGCCACGGTCTCGGCCGCATGCTGATGCAGACCTCCGGCGAAACGCTGCGCAACATGAAATTCAAAGAGTTAACTCTGACAGTCACATCGGAGAATTACGGCGCCGTTCAGCTTTACGAAAAGCTGGGATTCGCGACGATTCGCACGTTTACCGCGGGCGTCTGGCCTCGCTAAGAATTCATTAACTTCTCGAGTCGATGCTCATTTCTTTCCGCGATCTTTCAACAAATTCTTCAGCTCCGACATGAATTCTTGGACATCCTTGAAATCCATGTAGACGGATGCAAAACGCACGTAGGCGACTTTATCGAGTTTTTTCAAGCGGTGCATAATCATTTCGCCTATTTCGGTCGTGGTGAGCTCGCGCTCCGTGGCTTCGTGAACCACGCTTTCGATCTCGTCGACGATAGCTTCAAGCTTCGGAGTGGCGACCGGCCGTTTCTCGCAAGCCTTCAATAGTCCCTGTAAAATTTTTTGGCGCTCGAAGCGTTCGCGGCGTCCATCCTTCTTAATCACCATGTAGGGGATTTCGTCGATGCGCTCGTAGGTGGTAAAGCGGCGGCTGCACTTGAGGCACTCCCGCCGGCGCCGAATTGTGTCTCCAGCGCGGCCCTCGCGAGAGTCGATCACCTTATCGTCCAGATGGGCGCAGAATGGACACTTCACTCAGGCATCTCCTTGTGCATTCCTAGATGGAAACTTGGTCCTTCAAACTTCCATTTCTTGTTTTTCGTGCTCTGCCAGCTCCCGCAATTCCCCCGGTGAAAACCCCTCGCGAAACAGCAGCGGCACGCCCGCAAGACTACACGCGGCAAAGGAAATCAGCCAGAGGACAATTGCCGCGGCTGCCGCGCGCTCTTGTTCTACGCCAAGAACGGTCGTGAATGCCAGAAAGGTGGCCACTTGTGCGCCTCCCCCCACCCCCGGCAGCTGCACGGCTGAGCCCGCAAGAGCGAACGCCAGCACAAGCATGGCATCGCCGAGAGTGATCGTGCCGAGCGTCCCGCCGAACGCACGCGACACCCAAAGATAAATCAGGGCGACCAAGAACCAATGCGCAGCGGAATAAAACAAGGCTGCTACGAGTTCTCTAACGGAGCGAATCGCTTGCACTCCACGCACAAACCCGAGCAAAATACGGGCCACCAATCCACGCCAACCATGGGCCGCGTGCCAACCCTGGAGACGCCGCTCGAGCAGCGCGGTGCCATGAAGACGCAAATACACCAGGAAGACGATGGCACCGAGCACGGCGGCGGAAAAAAATGAGCCAGCCGTCTTCGCGGCAGCTTCCAGGGCGGTCGCCGCCTGGCTTACATGGGCGCGAGATTGGAAAAGCAGCAGTCCGACGGAAGCTATCACCGCCATGCTTGCAAAGTCGAAAATTCGCTCCAAAGCATAAATTCCGAACATATCCGCGACCGGAAGCTTCTCCTTGCGTGCCAACAGTGCGGGCCTGACCAGCTCTCCCGCGCGCCCCAATAAGAACACCGCGGTGAAGCCGGCCAAAGTCATCGAATAGATTTGCCAGAAACGCGACGGCCCCAGATTCCCCTGGAAGACCTTCCACCGCAAAGCCCGGATCGCATAGCAAACGTAAATGGCAAGAATGGAAAGAATCAGCAGGTAAGGATTGGCATTGCGTACAGCCTGCAGCAATCTTGTGCCGCTGAAGCTGGCGCCGTGAAGCATTCCAGTCGAGCGATAAATGACGTAACCCAACACCAGAAGCACGGCCAAGAGAACGAGAAGTTTCCTCGACGATGAACGCATGAGCTTGTCAGACTAACGGTCACCATCCCATGCGTCAAGGCGGGGCACCAGCAATCCCTGGCCAAACGTCCCGCGCTTTGCAGGGCGTCCCAAGCCCTTAAGTGTTCGACAACCTGGACGAACGGCCAAAATCTCGAGAATCGTCCCTCGCGAAAAGTGCGTTTCCTCGCAATGCTATGCTTGTCTCCAGGCGCAGGCGTGAGTAAGATGCCCCCACTCGCGGTTGGTCGTCCGGGCTAGGAAAACGGGGAACTTTTGGAGAGCAGTTTGCGTTCCATAGTTGCAGGCCGATCTTGGCTCCAGACAACTTTGGAGTCAAACTGGTCACCGTAGCGGGATTCGAGGCTGATGATACGTTGGAGCAGGACGCCCAACTGGTCCAGCAATGCCTCCAGGGCGACGGTTCGGCCTGGGAGGAACTTGTGCGCCGTCACACGCGCCGCATCTTCAACATCTGCTACCGGTTTACTGGCAATGGCACAGAGGCTGAAGACTTGTCGCAAGAGGTTTTCCTGCGGGTGTATAAGACTCTTGGGAGCTATCGTTCTGCTTACGGCGGCTTTGCCACATGGATGACCAGCGTAACGCGCAATCTCTTGATCGACCATTACCGGCGCACCAAGCGCGACCGCATCACGGACTCGCTCGAAGACTCCATGCCGGTGGTCGAAAACAAGGAATCGGCCGCCCGGCGACCGGATCAACAGTTGCTTCTCGGCGAACTCAGTTCCCAGGTGCAGACGGCCCTGACCAAACTTTCGCCGGAATTGCGCGAAGCTGTTATTCTTCGCGATTTGCAGCAGCTCGAATACAACGAGATTCGCCAGGTTTTGGATGTGCCGGAAGGAACTGTGAAATCTAGAATCAATCGCGGACGAGTCGAGCTCGCGCGCATTCTGCATCAGATGGGGGTGCGCCCGTCATGATTCGCGTATGGATTTGGGATTTGATGTCTGACCGGGCGCGGAGTATGGCATGACATGGACTTGTGAACAAACCGAAGCGCAGCTCAGCGATTATCTCGACGGGCTGCTCAGCCCCACCGAGCGGCATGATTTCGACACGCATGCGAATACCTGCGAGAGCTGCGCGCAAGTCGTCGCCAGCATTTCTCATTTGCTGACCGATATTCACTCGATTCCCCAAGTCGAGCCGCCTCCGCTTCTGATCTACTCAATTCTGAATCAGACTCTTGGCCCTCGCGAAATCAAAAAAGGCTGGCGTGGCGCTTTCGGCTGGCTGAACGCTTTGACTTCGGCTCGCTTCGCCTACAGCGCCGTTTCGATTGCCGCTTCCATGGCCATCCTTCTGGCCGCATCTGGTGTCTCGCTGCGCAAACCCAAGCTCGCGGACCTTTCCCCCGTCAACGTTTACCGCAACGTGGACCGCCAGGCGCATCTTGTCTACGCTCGCAGCACCAAGTTTGTCAGCGATCTTCGAGTCGTTTACGAAATTCAGTCTCGCTTGAACCAGGACAACAATCTGCCGACGACGCCCGAAACCACCATGCCACCGGCGGTTCCGGACAAAACGCCTGGCAGCACGGACAGCACTCGCCCTGCCACTCCGCGCCAGCAGAATCGGGCCGACGGGGTCAGCCGGGGGCTCGAGGCGCTCGCCATGGAAGTGCCTGGCCTCAGCACTTTATCCGCTGCCCGGCTTCTTGTAAGGAGAATTCCATGAAGTGCGCCGTCCATTCTGACGTGGACGCCACAGGCTACTGCCGCAATTGCGGCAAGCCTATGTGTCAGGATTGCGTGCGGCAAGTGCGCGACGTTCTCTATTGCGAAGACTGCCTTGCCACCGGCATGGGACATCCCGCGCCGCCTTCCGCACAAGCAGCGCAAGCTGGAGATCGGGCGCAGGCATCCACTCCGGGGCTACCGCCTCCTACTCCTTCCGGAATCGGGCCGAACCCCGCCTTAGCTTTCTTTCTCGGATTTTTGCCAGGTCTCGGCGCCTTCTACAACGAACAATACGGCAAAGGCATGATTCACCTTGCGATATTTCTAGTTCTCTTTATCTCCGGGGTAAACGGCGCGATGAGCGGAGGCGCGGAGGCCGCGCTCTGGATTTGCATCGCCGGACTTTGGATTTACATGCCCATTGATGCGCTGCGCACCGCGCAGGCCAAGCGAGCGGGGCAGCCCTTGTCAGACCCTCTCGAGAATTTCAGCAGGAACCGCCCCATCGGTCCGATCCTCTTGATCGGCGCGGGTCTGCTGCTTCTGCTCAATAATTTTGATTGGTTTCCTTGGTACAGAGTCTCTCAGTATTGGCCCCTAATTCTGATCGCCGTGGGCATTTTGATGTTTCGTAACCGGATGAACCGGCGTTCTTAGGAGGCCCCCTCGGGGGTTAAACACCGATGAGCGATCATGTTCGTTGCAACTGCCAGCGTTGCACCATCCGCGGCCTTCGAGGCCCCGTCATTGTAGTAACCGTTGGTGTGCTTTTTCTCTTGCAGGAAATGCGTGGCGGCTACTTCGATTTTAGCAACACCTACCCGATTATAATTATCGTGATCGGGCTCATGAGCCTCGCTTGTGCATTTGCTCCCACTGAAGGCCATGTTTCGGCGGCTCCTCCTCTGCCGCCAGGAGTTCCTCCCGCGCCGGGCGCGCCACCACCTACGTCCTCCGCGGCCCCCACGACTTACCAGGGACAAGGGCAATAAATCGAAATGGCCAGGAGCCCCCAACGCAGCAGCGGGATCTTCACAGGCCTCGTTCTCCTAACCGTTGGATGCATCCTCCTTCTCCATAACTACCGCGGTCTCGAAATAGGCTATCTGCTCCTCCACTGGTGGCCTCTCGCGCTTATTTTCCTCGGCGTCATCAAGCTCTACGAGCGGACGGTCGCGAGCCGTTCCGATGATCCCGGCTCCGCACGTATCACCGGCGGCGAAATTCTGCTTGTCATCGGGATGATCGCTCTGCTGTGCGCTGTCGTCGCCACGGATTACGTCAGGCACGTTATCCCCGGCAAGCTTCCCGGCGAATTGTTGGGTGACGCATATCCGTTCGATCTGGATGTCGTGCCAGTGAACGTCCCGGCAAACGCTCGGATCACAGTTCACGGTGGCCACGGCGAAATTACCGTGCGCGCTTCGGATGCTCCAGAAATTCGCGTCTCCGGCAGAAAAAATGTCCACGCCTGGAGCGAAACCGATGCACAGCGCCTCGCGGGCCCGGTCTCCGTCGAGATTGTTCAGAGCGGGGACGGCTATGAAGTCCATCCCACGGGAATGAATGCAGGCGACGATCGCATCAGCGTAGACATGGATATCGTCGTCCCGAAAAAGGCCTCGCTCACCGTCCGAAACGAACAGGGAGACATTACCGTCTCGGACATGGCCATGCCCGTCTCCTTAACCAGCGCCAGCGGCGACGTCGAAGTTCGCGACACAGGGAGCGACGTTACCATCGAAATGCACAAAGGCGACGTCAAGGTCTCCGACACAAAAGGCGATGTTAAGATTTCCGGGAATGGCGGGCAGGTGGACGTTGCTTCGGCTACAGGGAGCTTCACCCTCGACGGAGAATTTTACGGCCCGATTCGCGCAGACAAAGTCGATAAAGGCCTTCGCTTCATCTCTCAACGCACCGATCTCACGCTCACCTCGCTCACCGGCCACATGGAAGCCAGTTCCGGCAATCTCGAGATTGCCGATGCGCCTGGAGACATCGCGTTGCGCACGAACCGTTATTCCGTGACCATCGAGAACGCTACCGGCAAAGTGAACGTCGACAATCGTGATGGCGACGTCGACCTGCGCTTCTCTTCTCCGCCCAAGCAAGACATCTCTGTGAACAATACGAACGCAAGCATTTCTCTTACTCTTCCAGAATCCGCGAGCTTCGACGTTCAGGCCGACTGCCACTCCTGCGATATCGATTCGGAATTCTCGTCGGACACCCTGAAGAAAACTTCAACGGAATCCGGCGATTCTCATCTCGAAGGAAAGTACGGCAAAGAGCGCGGGCCCAAAATCACATTGAGAACCAGTTACGGCTCGATCTCCATCCGCAAAACCAGCTGAAACACGAACTCGAAACGCGAAATACGAAACTCGGAACACGCATCTCACTGCAGCTTATCAATTTCCAATTGCGTATTTCGATTTTCGTTTGTTCCCTATTGTTCCGCGAGCCGTTTTAAATCCTCAAAAAAAGTCGGATAGGAAACGCCCGCGCAGTCCGCATCGCGAATTACGGTCGCGCCCTCGGCCGCCAGCCCCGCTACCGCAAACGCCATGGCGATCCGGTGGTCCCCGTGTGGCTCAATTTCCGCGCCGCGCAATTTTCCGGCGCGCCGTCCTTCCACTTTCAAGCCATCGGGGCGTTCCTCCACCGTAGCGCCCATTCGCCGCAGATTCTCCGCCAAGGCGGCGATGCGGTCGCTCTCTTTCACGCGCAACTCGGCGGCATTACGAATCTCGATGCCCTCTTCTGTGTATGGGCCCAGCGCCGCGAGCATGGGCAGTTCATCGATCACCAGCGGAATCCGCTCGCCCTCCAGCACTCCTCCTTTTAGCGGCGCTCCCTTTACCGCAAGGTCTCCCACCACCTCGCCATGCGAGCTTCTCAGCGAGAGTATCTGGATCAACGCGCCCATTTCCGTGAACACATCCAGTATCGCTGTTCGCGTCGGGTTTAAACCAATGTTGTGAATCGCGACGCTGGAATCAGGCAGCAGCGATGCCGCCGCGATGAAGAACACCGCGGAAGAGAGATCGCCGGGCACATCCAGCGACTTCGCCACCAACTTCCCATTTCCGTTTCCGCCGACGAGTCCGTGAATCTTCGTCGTTCGCCCGTGCCGTTCGATGGCCGCCCCGAACTCTTCCAGCGCCAGCTCTGTGTGATCGCGCGTCCGAGCCGGCTCCGTCACGCTGGTCACGCCCTCCGCAAAGAGACCAGCAAGCAGCACCGCCGATTTCACCTGCGCACTGGCCATGGGCATGTGGTAGTCGATGGCGTGGAGCCGCGCGGCTTTGATTTCCAGCGGCGCAAAATTTTCCTCGCGCGCGCGAATGTCCGCGCCCATTTCTCGAAGCGGCCCAACCACTCGCTTCATCGGGCGCTTCTGCAACGACCCGTCGCCCGTCAGCTTTGTATTGAATTCCTGGCCCGCCAATATCCCCGTGAGCAGCCGCATCGTTGTTCCGGAATTTCCCGCATCCAGTGCGCGCCAACTGCTGGTTAGTCCGCGCGGACCATGGCCCGTTATGCGCACGATGTCCTTCTCGATTTTCACGTCCGCTCCCAGCGCCTTCATGCAGCCTAGCGTGCTGTGGCAATCCGCGGCTGCGGAAAAATGGCGCAGCTCACTGGTGCCCTCCGCCAATGCCGCCAGCATGGCGTAGCGATGTGAAATCGATTTGTCGCCTGGCGGTGCGATTCCGCCCGTCAATCGCTTCGCAGGTTGTACTGTTTGTTTTTTCACGCGACGATTTTAGCATGCCCCATGGATTCGATTCGCGATCGCCCTTGCGCGGGGGCTAGCCCCCTCGCCGAAACCTCAGATCCCTTTTTCTTTCGTTTCTTCTGCCTTCTTGACACCATCTCCCTGTCCCTCCGTACAGTTTTTCCGAAGGAACCAGCTATCGGTGCTTCTGAAATTCCATCCCGCCTTCTTGCGTATTATGAATTGAGGAGAGTTGTTATGTCAGCGCGCAAAACGTTGCTCCATCTCGCCGCAAAAACCACCATGGTTTTCGGCGCCATCTTTTTAGTTACGGTATTGCTGGCCGCCATGCCCGGCCACCACGCGCCCGCCGCGCAAACGGCAATGGTTCAAGAAGCTTCCGGATCGCAATCCCAAGCCATGCCCGGAATGGACATGAGCGACGAAAAAGCCAGCGAAAAGGATGCGGTTGCGGCCATGACGCCCGGAAACCATAACTCCCATAACCCGCACATGTACATGACTTCCTTGCGCCCGCCGCAGCCCGGGGATGTCGAGCGCGCCAACGGGATTGTCACTGAGCTTCGCGCAAGCATCGAGAAGTACAAGGACTACCGCGTCGCCCTCGATGACGGCTACAGAATCTTTCTGCCGAACATCCCACAGCCCGAGTATCACTTCACCAATTACCGGAACGGATTTCTCGAGTCCTTCACGTTCGATCCCGCGCGCCCAACTTCCCTTCTCTACAAGAAAACCGCCACTGGCTACGATCTCGTTGGCGCCATGTACACCATGCCCAGGACCGCAACAGAAGACCAGCTCGATGCCCGCATCCCACTGAGCATCGCCATGTGGCATTTGCACACAAATCTTTGCTTCCCCCGGCTCGGTCAATTGCGCACTGCGGATTGGACAAAATTCGGACTGGGCGGTTCCATTGCTACGGAAGAGGCTTGTTCGGCTGCGGGTGGGCGCTTCCATCCCGTCGTTTTAGGCTGGATGACTCACGTCTATCCTTACGAACATGGCCTCGACAAGATCTTCGCCATGCACGGCATGTAGCAGCCCCGTTTTCGTTGTGGCTGGTTTTATTGCAGATGGACTCGCCTGGTGGTTCTTATTCCGGGTTTTTCAGCTTTAGCTTGCTTTTGTTTTCTTCGAGGAACGCGCGCAGCTCGCCCGCTACATCCAGCAGCCGGATCCACTGCTCGTAATACAAGGTCACCGGAAACCTCCCAAGCCCATAGACGCTCACTCCACCCTTTTCTCCCACGCGAAACTCCAAACTCCCTTTTTTCCTCGATCCTGCCTGTTTCTCTAGTTCGGCGATTCGCGCCAACAATTCCTCTTTGCTTGGTTCTGACATGCTCTTCCCTCCCTTTTTGGCACTCGAGGGATACTCCGGCTCCGGGACATCCCGACGAATCCTATCAGGTTTGCCTCCTTGCCGTCTCGGCCTGCGGCGCTCCTAGCCTGTCCTCCTGTCGCATTTGCACCAAACACACACCATTTAATCCCCATTTAATCCCCCGTTGCCAGCCCACATTTCTCGGTGTAGGATACCGCTCCAGGCGAGTGTGCAGTCCGCGTTCGATTTTTTCCAAAATGGAATGCCCCTCGATTTCTCTATAAGTAGGCGAGGAGTGTGCGTCATGGCTCTGCTTTTGCGTGTCCTTGCCAGCTCCTCCTTTGCGATCGCCAGTGCGGTCGGTGGTGTGCATGTGGCGCACCCGCCGCCGCGGCAGCACAGCAGATGGTTGTTCGGCCAGTCATGAAAAAGTCATCAACGAGAAAACTGTAGTGTACAAAAAAACCGAGATCCTGGATGTTGGATCTCTTCCCATGGAACGCCGTTCTGAATAGTTAAGTTCTCGAAGAAGTGTCCGAGGAGGAAGTGATGAATTTGAGTGAGAAGAGAAAGACCCTTGGTCGAGGCCTGTTGGTGGTGTTGATGGTATCGATGCTATTGCCGTTCGTTGTTTCTGCCCAGAAAAAACCATCGGCTCCCGCTCCAAAAGCGCCAGCCGCAAAACCTGCGGCAAAACCCGCAAACACGGCGCACACCAACACAGCTCATGCCAACACCAATACGGCTCATAGCAACACCGCGCACACAAATACGACCCGCACCAACACCACGCGTACCAATACGACGACCCATACCAACACCACCCGCGGCAACACTACTCGCACCAATACCACGCATACCACCACGACCCACACCAACACTACGCATACAAACACAGCTCACAACAACGCCGTGCACACCAACAGCCGCGGCGTGCGAACGAGCGTGACGACGCGTAACGGGGCGGAAGGCCATTTCAATTCCAGAGGGCGAGTCACCTCGATCCACGCTCATGGCATGACCATCAATCACGGCGCCCACGGCGAACGGAGATTTGAAACTAGAACCAGAGACGGCGGCAGGCTAGTTGGCTTTGGGCATGGCCGCGGCTATGCGGAGCACGGATACATGCGCGGCGGCCGGCCTTACATGCGCCGCACGTATTTCTACGGGGGACGCCGCTATGCTTACGCCTATCGCGGCGCCTACTGGCACGGGGTCGCCTATTATGGCTACGTCCCGCCCTATTACTATGGCCGGGCCTTTTACGGATGGGCCTATAACCCCTGGGCCGCGCCCATCGCCTGGGGATGGGGATGGGGCGCCGCTCCCTGGTATGGCTTCTATGGAGGCTATTTCGCGCCGGCTCCCGTTTATGCTGCTCCCTCCTTGTGGTTAGCTGACTATTTGCTCGCCGCAAATCTCCAAGCTGCGTACGAAGCTCGCGCGGCGGCCGATGCCAACGCGCAAGCGGCGGCAGCTGGTGCAGGCGCTGCGAATTCCGCTCCGGCTGACCAATCCGCTTCTGCATCGGGCGGTGGTCAGGTCACTCTCACTCCAGAAGTGAAACAAGCCATCGCTGACGAAGTGAAAGCACAAATCGCTGCTGAACAACAGGAAGCCGCAAACCCAACCCCGGCGCCGACTACATCTACCGATCAGGTGCCCGCTGCCCTTGATCCAGCGCACCGCACCTTCGTCGTTTCCGCGGTGCTTAACCCTGCAATGGCCGACGGCACCGAATGCTCCTTGACCCCGGGCGACGTACTTACCCGTATTCAAGACACTCCGGACGCGAACCAGAACGTCACCGTCCTCGTCAGCAGCAGCCAAAAAGGCGACTGCGCTTCAGGTTCGCAAGTTCCCGTGGCCGTCCAAGACTTGCAGGATATGCAGAATGACTTCCGTGCCAAGATCGACGAAGGTCTAAACCAAATGGCCCAAAACCAGGGCAAGAACGGCATGCCCAGCGGTCCTGCGGCTGACAAGAAAGCCTCCCCCGATGGCCAAGTTCAAGCTGACTTGACCGTTGGCGACGACCTGAAAGCCCAGCAATCAACCGCGGACCAGACCGAGCAAGACGTCAAGCAAGCTTCCAGCAGCGGTGGCAGCGGAAACGACTAACAAGCCGTCCCTGCCCTGTAACGAGCAGGACGACCAGAACACTACATGGGGGATGGGAAGCGCTTGAATCTTGGATTCTTGGCGCTTCTCTCCCTCAATTCCAAGCTCTTGGTCAGATACAAATCGTTCCCTGGTTCGGCCAAGACTGCCTCGGGAGGGGAACAAGGAGAAATGGCTACAATGAATTACAGGTTCGCGTTGTTAGTCCGATACGGTGCCCAGGCTCTCACTGCCGCTGTACTGGCCTTCGCTGTTGCGCGCGCCTTTGGGGCGCCGCAGTCGGTGGAAGACGAACTCAAGAAAACCTACAAATTGACCCAGTTGCAGAGCGACTCTACAGGCCTCGCCGTCACCGAGCCCGGCACCGTTCTGGTCATCAAAAAGGGGGGCATCCGGTCTTATCCCCCGGGCGATGCCGTCGTCCTTCCCAACTCTTACAAGGACGGCACCCTGAAAACCGCCGCCGCCAAAACCCTGGGTGGCATTGGCAGACTCGGCGGCCACTTCGGCATTCCGCAGCAGGCCAATCAGCAGGACAACAGCCGCCTGTTGCCGACCGATGAAAAAGTCTACTTCACCAAAATCACGGTGGACCCGCAGAAAGACATCGTCCATGTGAACGTCATCGAGTGCGACACCTGCAACAACGTCCAGCAGCCCTCCAATTTCAAGGCCCAAGTGGACTTTCAGTTTCCCAAGGGCTACATCTCCGGCGGCGCCGATGCCGGCCAAATCGCGGACGTCATCGCTCAAGTCTTCGCCAATCAAACAGACAACGGTGGTGCCGATGCGAATGCGCAAGGTGGCCAGCAGGGCGGCGATCAGAGCCAGCAAGGCGGACAGCAGGGTGGTCAATCCGCCGCTCCCGCGGCGCCGGCTCAGCCCGCGCAACCGCCTCCGACGATCCAGTTGGGCCAGACTCCCGATGAGGTTATCGCCATCATGGGCCAGCCCGACAAAATCGTCGACCTCAAGACCAAGCAGATCTACGTTTACAAAGATCTCAAGGTGACTTTTGTAAAAGGCAAAGTCTCCGACGTCGAGTAATCGGGTAATGCAGACTATGTGCCTAACCAACGGCCGGCAAAGGGCTGGCCGCCTTCTCAATCCGGGATGGGGAGCTTCCATAGCGCCCCTTGACGGATTGTTGTTTTAGATCCGGTCATCCCTCCAAACTCTCCGTCAGTTGCTCTCGCCCCTGCCAACTATCCGCGAGGGCCTTCTCGGTGAGTTGCTGCCTCTTCCACTCTCCTCTTGCTTACCGAGGGGAGCTTGTATACACTACGCTCGTTAACCGAGGTGAGCCTGTGAGCAAACCATCCGATCTCGTGCAAGGCACCCTGGACTTGCTCCTCCTTAAAATTCTCGCTCTTGAGCCTATGAACGGCTACGCGATCAGCCTTCGTCTCAAACAAGTTTCCGGCGATGTCCTGCAAGTCAGTGACGGCTCGCTTTATCCCGCCCTGCGTAAACTCGAGCAAGAAGGCTGGATCACCGCCGAATGGAAGCACACCGAAAATAATCGCCGCGCCAAATTTTATTCCCTCACTCGGCCCGGCAGGCAGCAACTCGAGAAGGAATCCGCCAATTGGAGCCGCCTCTCCACCGCTATTTCGAGCGTCGTGAAACTCGAAGAGGTGTGAAAGTACTGCCATCGAACAAGGAGGTATCCGCGCCATGCGCCCGCAACATTGGTTCTACACTTTGCGTCTTCGTTTACGCTCCCTCTTCCGCCGAAACCAAGTTGAGCAGGACCTGCGCGAAGAGCTGCAATATCACGTCGAACAAAAGACTCAAGAATTCGTGGCCAGCGGTCTCTCGCTCGATGAAGCTAGACGCAAAGCTCGCCGCGAATTCGGCGGCCTCGAACAATCCAAAGAGTATTGCCGCGACGCCCGACGCGTTCGCGTCATTGAAACGACGCTTCAGGATGTCCGCTTCGGCTTGCGCATGCTGCGCAAGAATCTCGGCTTCACAGCGGTTGCGGTGCTCACGCTGGGCGTGGGCATCGGTGCGAACACCGCAATTTTCAGCATGGTCAATTCCTTCCTGCTCCGCCCGCTCCCAGTGAAAAACCCGGAGCAAATCACAGTGCTGGCTATGCAGCTTAAGAAGGGCGCACTTCAAACCGGCTTCTCTTATCCGGAATTCGAGGATCTTCAGAAGCAATCCTCTTCGGTTTTTTCGGATGTGATCGCTGTGAGCCTCAACGCTGGTGGCCTCACGTTGAGCGGAAAAACCGAACCCGCGGTCGTCTACGACGTCAGCGGCAACTTCTTTGCCGCGCTCGGCATTCGACCGCTACTTGGACGCTTCATTCTTCCTGAAGAAGGCTCCGTCAACGCGGTGAATCCCGTCATCGTACTCGGTTATTCCTTCTGGCGAACGCGCTTCGGTGGCGATCCCGGCATCGTCGGCAAAACCGTCCTCTACAACGGTCGCCCCGTCACTGTCGTTGGCGTCACGCCAAAGGAGTTCCACGGAGTGAGCGCCCTTGTCGACATCCAAGGTTACTTGCCCCTTGGCATGCAACAAGTGGATAGCGATTACGCACAAGACACACCGACCAATCGAGGCTTTCGCAATTTTGGCCTTTACGCGCGTTTGAGTCCCGGAGTCACCCTGCAAAAGGCGCAGTCCGCTCTCGACGTCATCGGCGCCCGCCTCGCAAAAGAAAATCCAAAAACCGAAGAAGGCATGACGATCAGCGTTTTCCCAGAGCGCTTCTCCCGTCCAGGGCCCGACCCCGCCCGCCCCGTCCTGAAGGTCTCCGTGTTGTTTCTGGTCCTCGCCGCTCTTGTCTTGATCCTCGCCTGCGTCAACATCGCCAACTTTCTGCTTGTGCGCGCCACCGCGCGCCAGCGCGAGATGGCCATTCGCGCCGCCCTCGGGAGCACGCGCCTTCGCCTCATCCGCCAGTTGCTTACGGAAAGCGTTCTACTCGCATTCTGCGGAGGAATCGCGGGCATCCTTTTCGGTTTGGCCGCCAGCAGTGCCCTGAGTTCCATCGGCCATCTCGGCACCACCCTGCCTGTGCTTCTGGATTTTCACCTTGACTGGCGCGTCTTCGGTTACGCCTCCGGCGCCGCGCTCGTTACGGGGTTGGTCGTTGGGATCGTTCCTGCGTTGCGTGGATCACGTCGCGGCGTCATCGAAGCCATCCGCGACGGGGGCCGGACCATGACCGGCAGCCGAAGCCATCTTCGCGCGGTCCTCGTCGTCGCGCAGGTCGGTGGCTCGCTGATGCTTCTCATCGTCGCAGGACTCATGGTCCGTAGCTTGAATCACGCGCAGCGCTCCGATCTCGGTTTCGATCCTCGCAATGTCCTCAATTTCACGCTCGATCCAAACGAAATCGGTTACAACAAGCAGCAGGGGTTGCAGTTTTATACGCAACTTCTCGAGCGTATCGAGTCCATGCCCGGCGTCGAAGCCGCCAGTGTCGCTTTCTCTGTACCAATGGGCTATTACAACAATTCTGACTGGTTGGAAGTCCCTGGTTATGAAGTCCCGCATGGCGAGGCGCAGCCCATGGCCGGACTTAACATCGTCACGCCCGGGTATTTCCGCACCATGGGCATCCCGCTTCTCGAAGGGCGCGATTTCACCAGGGCGGATAACGAGAATTCCGCCTGGGTCGCTATTGTCAACGAAACCATGGCCCGCAAATTTTGGCCCAATCAAAGCGCCATCGGTCATGAATTCAAGGTTGCCAGCGACCACGTCCACTCGCTTCGCGTCGTGGGCGTGGTCAGGAATAGCCGCACTCTCGGAATGGTCGGCCCGATTCGCGAGTACTTCTATCAGCCTTTCGCTCAGACATACACTTCGCTGGCTGTGCTCCAGGTGCGCACTACCTTTGCACCCGGAACGATGATCGCATCCATTCGTCAGCAGGTCGCTTCGTTCGCTCCATCCATGCCGGTGTTTGACGTGCACACCATGCTGCAAGCTCTCTATACAATCAACGGCTTTCTCTTGTTCCAGTTGGCCGCCGCTCTCGCGGGCATTTTGGGCGCTCTCGGGCTGATCCTCGCGCTCGTCGGCGTTTTCGGCGTCATCTCCTTCAGCGTCAGCCAGCGCACCAACGAAATCGGTATCCGCATGGCCATGGGCGCGGCGCGAGGGTCCATCCTGCGCATGATTCTTCGTCAAGGTTTGTGGATTATTTCCGCCGGACTCATTTCGGGGATCGCCTTGGCGCTTGCGATTTCGCGCCTCGTCTCGGACTTTATTGCCGGGGTTAGTCCCTACGACCCGCTAACCTACGTGAGCGTTACCACGCTTCTCTCCCTCGTCGCCTTGCTGGCGTGCTACTTCCCCGCCCGCCGCGCCACGCGCGTGGACCCGATGATCGCCTTGCGCTACGAATGAATGAGAGATTCAACAAAGATTGTGCGAGAGCGTGTTCCGTCCTAGTTCCCTTTAGCTAGCAAATTCTTCCAGCGCTCCCAAGCTTCGGTCCGGGCTTTCTTGTTCGCATCATTGGCGTCAGGCGCTTCGCCCGCGCGCATGAAACCATGGCCCGCGCCATCGTACGTCACGGGCTCAAACGTTTTCCCAGCGGCTTTCACGTTGGCGATGGCATCAGGCAGCATCGCTCCAATTCGAGCGTCATTCCCGGCGAAGAATCCGTAGACCGGGGCTTTGATTCGCGCCATCGCATCCTTATCCGGCGGCGCTCCATAAAACACAAACGCCGCTGAGAGATCGCTGCGATTTGTGGCGAAGCGGAACGACTGGCTTCCGCCCCAGCAGAATCCGGCGACATACAACTTTCCGTTCGACGCAGGGATTTTGTTCGCGTACTCCGCCGCCGCGTTCAAATCCGCGGTCACCTGGTCGGGATTGAGATGGCTCACCGCCTCGGTCGCCTTGCCCTCGGGGAATGAAGAACTGCGGCCACCATTCGGCCCCATCCCAGAAAGCAGGTCGGGCGCAACTGCAATATATCCGGCGGCGGCAACTTGGTCCGCCAAGTCTTGCACCCAGTCGGTCATACCGAAAATTTCATGAATGATCAGCACCACTGGCGTTTTGTCCTTCGACTCCGGGTACACCACGAACGTCTCCACAGCCCGCCCGTCGTGCTTCACGGTCACCCATTCCTGGTGCCGCGGCGACTTTGCGAGCTTGTCTTTCGCCCAATCCTGCGCGGAAGCCGCCTGCGCCATGCCCAGAAGTGCCATCGCTATGAATATGCGCTTCATCGTTCCCCCTCGTGCCCGAGACGGCTGTCTGCTGACTCGGCTTCTCAACCCTATCTTGGATTGCGAGCTCCTGCATCATATCCGCACTGTCGAAGCTCTATCAATCCCCTTTCCCTCGCTCCGCTCTCCGCCATCTCCGCCTCAATCCGCAGGGCGGTCGTCTTATACAGTCCAGACACCGCGAAGTTCCTCGTCTGGACGGACCGATTCACTTTCGATGGAACAAATTCCGTCCAATCTCGTCATTGATATTGTCGGCCGGTTCGGCCGCGTGGCAGACTTCTTGCCCATAGGCCCTCAACGCATAGCCCGTGGAGGAATCTCAATGCAATCTCTTTGGCAGGACCTCAAATACGGTCTCAGACAGCTCCGCAAGAATCTTGGCATCACTGCCATCATGGTCTTTACGCTGGCACTCGCCATTGGCGCGACCACCGCGATTTTCAGCGTCGTTTACGGCGTGCTCCTGCGTCCCCTCCCATACAGCGATTCCAACCGAATCATGGCGATCTTTGAGGTCAACTCCAAGGGCGGGCGTTCACACCTCGCTGACCCGAACTTCGACGATTTTCGCGACCAAAACCGCAGCTTTCAAGCTATCGCGAAGTACAACAGCGACGTTGTGTCTGTCTCAGGAGCTTCGGCGCCGACTCGCGCGACCGTGGCTGCCGTCTCGTCCGACTTCCTCAGAGTCTTGGGCATAGAGCCGATTCTCGGTCGGGATTTGACCGCGGACGACACGAAGAAAGGCGCCGCTCGCACCGTCTTGGTCAGCTATGGTTATTGGAGACAGCATCTCGGTGCCCCGCAGGGTCTTTCTCAGTCGCATCTGAAAATTGAAGGTGCGGATTACTCCGTGATCGGTGTACTGCCGCGCGGATTCCAATTTCCGCAAGATGTGGACCTGTGGCTGCCAGCCGATTTGGACGGCGAAAACCCCAGCAGGACGTCGCATAACTATTTTGCGATCGGACGCCTCCGCGACGGCGTGACTGTTGCACAAGCAAATCTGGACATCAGCGCCATCGCCCGCCGCATTCATGCCACATCGAGCGAGCAAGGCGACTATCTCCTCAAAGATGGAATGGTTTTGCCGTTGCAAGATTCCATCACAGGCAAAGCCCGCCCAGCGCTCCTGGTCTTGCTCGGGGCGGTGGGGTTTCTGCTGCTAGTCGCCTGCGCGAACGTCGCGAATCTGTTGCTTGCGCAAGCGTCGGTACGAGAACGCGAGCTTTCGATCCGCAGCGCGCTTGGTGCCGCGCGCGGGCGCCTGATCCGTCAGTTTCTAACCGAAGCATTCCTTCTTTCCTTCGTCGGCGGTGTCCTCGGGGTACTGGGGGCGCTCGGCGGTGTGGACGGGTTGCTTGCCCTCGCGCCGCAAAGTCTGCCACGTCTGGATAGCATCTCGCTAAATCTCCCCGTACTTGCCTTCGCCCTCCTTCTCACGGCAGCGGTCGCCGCCGGACTGGGAGCATTCACGGCGATACGCGCCACTTCCGGTGATCCGCGCGACGGCCTCGCGGAAGGCGGACGCGGACAAGCCGGTTCGCAAGGAAGCCAGCGCGTCGGCCAGGTGATTGTCGCCGCGCAGATTGCCATCACGTTGGTTTTGGTCATCGGGGCAGGATTACTCGGGCGCAGCCTCATGAAAGTTCTCGAAGTGAATCCAGGGTTCCGCGTCGACAAAATTGTTAGCATGAACGTTTCGCTGCCCTGGGTCGAGGATCCCAAAGCAAAAGCCAGTCAGGGAATCTTCTATTCAAATTTGATTGATCGCCTTAAACAAATCCCTGGCGTGCGCAATGTGGGCGCAGCAAGCAATTTGCCCTTGGTGGATGGCGGTCTACCTGACGGGATGTTCTTACTGATGTCGCAAAACGAGACGCCTAAGACGCTGGATGGGTTTGCAAATAGCCCGCTTTCTTCGTTATTCCAGCAAAAAGAGCGCCTCGGCATTGCGGATTTCTGCGTCGCCACCCATGGATACTTCCAGGTTCTCAGAATTCCGCTGATTCGCGGGCGAATCTTCGACGAACGCGACGGCGCGAATTCTCCACATGTTGCCGTGATCAGCGAGTCGCTTGCGCGGGACCGTTGGCCAAATCAAGATCCCATCGGCCACACCATTGAATTCGGAAACATGGATGGCGACATGCGTCTGCTGACCATCGTCGGAATCGTAGGAGATACTCACGAGTACGGCCTCGATGCGCCTCCCCGTCCCACGGTTTATGTGGATTTGTTTCAGCGCCCGCGCGCGGAAATGACATTGGCGATGTTGAGCGATGCCGACACACGCTCCGTCACCGCGGCAGCGCGCAGCATCCTGCAGGATCTCAATCCCGAAATTCCCGCGAAGTTCCAGACCTTCTCGCAAATCTATTCCGATTCGCTGGGCTCCCGCAGATTCAACGTGCTTCTTGTCGGATTCTTCGGGATCACCGCCCTTCTGCTCGCTACGGCGGGGGTGTTCGGCGTGATGGCCTATTCCGTCAACCGCCGAACCCGCGAAATTGGCGTCCGCGTCGCTCTCGGCGCGGGATCCGTTGACGTTCTTAGAATGATCTTGGGCCAGGGTCTGCGCACAATCCTGATCGGTGTTGCGATCGGCATCGCCGGCGCACTCGCCCTGACTCGCGCCATCGAGTCGCTACTCTTTGGCGTCAGCGCCACCGATCCGTTTACTTTTCTTGGAGTCACCTTGCTCCTCGTTGGCGCGGGCCTCTTAGCGTGCTACGTTCCCGCTCGCCGCGCCACGCGCGTCGACCCCATCGTCGCCTTGCGTTACGAATGAGCTGCCTCTCAATCGCGCTGGCTCGGCCTTGCAAAGCTCGGCCGCATCTCTACCTCCGCCAATTTTAAATTTCTGTTGCGCGTACGCTCTGTTTCCAAGAGACTGTGCCCCTGTTTATTTTCATTCGGAGGCGCCATGACCCGGCTTCGCACTCTGTTCGTTCTTCTCTCGCTATGTATTCTGCTTCCCGCGCGCGCCATTCCTCCTCAAACATTCGCCTCGCAAAAATCAGCCGCAACACCTGCGGCGTCTCACGAGGCAGCAGCGCCTTCGCCCTCAACTGCGCCGCCTGTTGCGCATCCTCTTGAGAAAGCCGACCTCGAAGCCTTCTTTGACGGCCTCGTTCCTCTCCAGATGGAACGCAGCGACGTTGCCGGCGCCACCGTCCTCGTCATGAAAGACGGCCAGGAGCTTCTGAAAAAAGGCTACGGCTACTCCGACCTCGCCAAAAAATCTCCCGTCGATCCCGACACCACCATGTTTCGCCTCGCCTCCATCTCGAAACTTTTCACCTGGGTCTCCGTCATGCAATTATCCGAGCAAGGCAAACTCAACATCGACGCCGACATCAACACTTATCTCGATTTCAAAATCGCTCCTGCCTTCGGCCAGCCCATAACTCTACGCAATCTGATGACCCACACCGGCGGCTTTGAAGAAGTCCTTCACGATATTCTTTATGTTGAACCACACGCACCCACGACCCTCCGCGATTTCCTTATCGCCAATCAGCCTCGCCGCATGTATCCTCCCGGACAAATTCCCGCCTACTCGAATTACGGAGTCGGACTGGCCGGCTATATCGTCCAGCGTGTCAGCGGCGAGCCCTTCGAACAATATGTCTCCGAACACATCTTCGAACCTCTTGGCATGAATCATTCCAGCTTCCAGGAACCTCTCAGCGCGCAACTCGCTCCCTACGTCTCGGACGGCTACCGAGCCACCACCGAAAAGCCCGCCATTGGATTCGAGATTTTCAATCCCGCTCCTGCGGGCGGTATCTCTTCCGCCGCGGGCGATATGGAAAAGTTCGCGCTCGCCCTTTTGAACGGCGGCGAACTCGACGGCCACCGTATTCTCAAAAGCGAAACGCGCGACGTTATGTGGACGCCTCAGTTCCAAGCTTCCAGTCAGCTTCCTCCTATCTGCATGGGCTTCTACCAGACTTGGCACAACAATCTCCGCTTCATTGGCCACGACGGCGATCTGATCGCTTTCCACAGCATGTTCTTGATGGAGCCCACGCAGAAACTCGTACTCTTCGTCTCCTACAATTCCGCCGGCTCCGCATCGAAAAACCGAGCCGAACTGCTGGACGGTTTTGTGGACCGCTACTTCCCCGCTTATACGCCCCTTGCTTTTCAAACGGTCCCCGTCGATCAGCTCAATGACATTGATGGTTCCTATCAAAGCACGCGCCGCGCGGATAGCACCAAGCTGGCCATCGAGAATCCTTCCGGCCAAGGCATCGCCAAAGTAGACAAAGAGGGCGTTTTGACCATCGATACTTCCAAGGACTTACGCGGCCACACCCGCAAATGGAAGCCCATCGGCAAGGATCTTTGGCAGGCCGAAGACGATCAGTCTCGCCTTTTCGCCATCCGCGATTCTTCGGGAAAAATCGTACGCTTGGCAGGCAACTTCCCTGGAGTGCAGGTTCAGCGTGTCCCGTGGTACGAGCACAAGAATTTCCTGGGAATTTCTCTCGCCATCTGCGTGGTGATTTTGCTTCTCGTGGTCCTGGCCACTTTCGTCCGCTGGGGCAGGCGATTGTTCTTCCATAGCCGCGCGCCGTTCAAGCCTCAGACCGGCGCAGTTTGGATCACTTTCGGAGCGCGCCTCGCTGCCTTCACTTGGATCGTCGTTGCAATCTGTCTTTTGGCTTTGACGATGAATCTTCAAAAAGAAGCTTTGCCTTCGTTCCCCATGATCGTTAGATATTTTTCGCTGATCACTTGGTTCTCCGTCGCTGCGGCCTTCTTCAGCATCTTCGCCGTCATCGCCGGAATCCGCACCTGGCGCCGCGCCGATGCCCGCTTCCTTTCTCGCCTAAAGTTTTCGCTCGTGGCGCTCGCGTGCATCTTTTTAACGTGGTATTCCATCCACTGGAACCTAATCGGCCCCATCCACCGTTTCTAATCCGCCGCGAGGCCGACCGCCGCCAATCTGGCACTTTTCTGTTGTAGGGGCGCAACATGTTGCGCCCCTA
>JBARJI010000121.1:0-7180 GCA_049800195.1 Candidatus Acidiferrum sp. | reverse complement strand
TCGCCTCGCTCGGACTTCCCGAGCTCACGGCTCATGGTTAGTTCAACCCGCCGAACCGCCGGATGCGGACCCGCATGTCCGGTCGTGTGGGAGGGGAGGACGGGCAACCGTCTCCCCTATCCCGATTTCCCTCTCCACCTTGTACATCCCTTGAGGAACCCGCCTTCTTTCGTGTTACCTTGCATCAGCAAAGACTATCTGAGGCCATCAGTGAGAATCTTCCCCGGCACCGTCACGACCGGCTACGGCATGGCCACTCTCAACCTTAGCCCGGTCATGTCCTTGATCGAATCTCGCATAGGTCTCCCCAACCTCATCCCAGGCACCCTGAACGTCTCCATTCCGGAAGATTACATCGTCCCTGCCAACGCCCTCATCCTCCCCCACGAATATCCCTACAATCAGCAATCCCATCTCGGCGAAACCATCAAGCTACAGCGCTGTCTCGTCTCCGGCTACCATGCCATTATTGTGCGTCCCGATTCTCACGAAATCGACGGCCAGTTTCACGGCAAAGCCTATCTCGAGCTAATGGGGCAAATTCACTTCCGTTCTGTTCTCGGCTTACAAGATGGCGGTATCATCGAAGTCCAGGTCGAGGGGGACAATCGGTGGTGGAGTTTAGGCAAAGAAGCTCCGCTTGCCTCGTCTTAGACACCAAACTCGATCATGTAGACGCGCTCCATTGAAGGCCTCCGCGTGCTTGCCTAGCCTGAAAAGTTTTCCACAGTTCATTCGAATGACATTAACTGTTCTGTAGATATCTGGCATTTCTCATGCTACCATACCTTGTGATCGCTAACGCCCAGTTCGGAAACGCATCGCTTCAACTACTCCCTGCCTCATCTCCTCGCTCGCTGACCGTCACATCCCTCCGAATGTCGGCGAGCTCTCACGTCTTCCAGCCTTACCTTTCTTTCTCGCGCTATCCTCGGGCGATGAATTTCCTGGCGCTAATGCCTTTAGAATCTGCAAATCCCCAAAACCTGCCCATAACTCGTTTAGAATGCGCACTTTCAAAACAAAGGACTTAAAAGGCGAATATGTACTTGACAAAGTACAAGGAGTTTGGTAGCCTGTAGTTAGTGAGGGCTGCCGTGAACTTGATAGAAATCACCAAGAAGTTCCGCACCAAGAAAGCCTGCCTTGCGTATCTCGAAAAGATGCGCTGGCCGAAGGGTGTTTGCTGCCTCAAGTGCGGCATCACAGGCAAGGATGAGACTGGCCGGGAAGTCATCTCCAAGTTCACAACGAACGAGACTACCCGCACGCGGTACAGCAAGAAGAAGAAAAAAGTCGTCAGAGTCAAGGTGCCTTCGCGCAGTCTCTACCAGTGCAAAGAATGCGGCTACCAGTTCTCGGCCACGACTGGCACAGTGTTCCATGACTCGCACCTACCCGTTGAGACTTGGTTTCAGGCTGTAGCGATGATCTTGGAAGCAAAGAAGGGCATGAGCGCCTTGCAGGTGTGCAGGCATCTTGGCGTGCCCGAAGAGAATTACAAAACCATCTGGTATCTCTGCCACAGAATCCGCGAGGCCACAAAAGAGACGGGCTTGCTGAGTGGCGAAGTAGAGACGGACGAAACCTATCTTGCTCCGAAAAAGCCTCGCAAAGGCCGTCCCTACGTCAAGAAAGACAAGCACGACGTGGTTTTGGGAATGCGCCAACGCGATGGCAAACTTCGCCTGGTCCCTGTAGCCGATTCCAAGATGAGCATAGTCGGCCCGGTCCTCTCTGAGCACATTTCGCCGGACGTGGAAGCGATCTACACGGATGACGCATCCACCTATGCGATATATCTAGGCCGAAATTTTCCCGGCAAGCACAAGATAATCAACCACACGCGCGAATTTGTTCGCGGCAATGTCCACACGCAGCACATTGAAAATGCTTTCTCGCTGCTCAAGCGCGGCGTCTACGGCACGTTCCACAAGGTCTCGATAAAACACCTAGGTCGCTACTGCAATGAATTTTCCTATCGGTTCAACCGCAGGGAATCGCAATCGCAGATGTTCGAGGAAACCGTAAAGGGATTGCTGAGGGGGAAACCGCTGACGTACAAGGCTCTTACGGCTTCCTGAAGAGAGGAGCCTTGGAACCACGCCTGCCGGACGTTTTTATCGCTGTGCGCTGTATCGGCTTCGATTGGAGTAACGCCGTAAGCACCGCGTCAAACTTCTTCTTCTCCACGTAAATTTTCTTCTTCATAGTTGCATGGTAGCATATCGGCCAGAAAATCAAACGGCCCGCTGAGAACGGGCCGTCAAGAAACTCTTGTGCGCAAGAGAAGAATCGCACAGGAGCGCCTTCAATGCAAGACCTTCGGTCCTTGATCGAGAGCATCAATTCAGAGGAAGAAAAGCGGCTATTGGAGAATTTCCGGTTTATGGAAGAGCAGAAGATTAAAAAGACGCTTGGTCCGGCCTTATGGGAGGACTTGAAGCAGACCCTACGAGAGTTCTGCTCTGGTACGGGAAAAGTGTCTCCGAGCAAATTGCAACTGCACACCGAGAGTCTTTACGAAATTTCGCTGGTGAACCAAGAGAACAATAAGAAAGCGTCGCTTACCTACAACACGGATGTTAATTGCGTTTTCTATGAGACCCCGGTAGGCAAAGGCCGAATGGTCTTGCGACCGAGTGCTGACGGAAACTCGGTGCAATTCATGGTCAACGATATTCCCAGAACGCTGGAAGAAATCGCATTCATCCTAATCAGTCAAATCAAGACTTAGCGTTTGTGCAGAATGAGACCACAGGCATCGGCAACTAGCGTCGGGTCAGGAAGATTGAACTCCATCACGACCTCGGCTCCTTGATATTCATCCACGGCGATAACGGCCTTACGAATCGGCTCGCCACTCCCTTCCTTGTGCGGCATGAAATGCCCGTATAGCAGCGTGCTCAACTGAGTCTCTGCCGCGAAAATGCCTGTTCCGTCAGTGCTGTGGCCCCATGAATCAGAGTGGACTTTGCCATCATCTAGACGGTAGCGCACCGCAGTTCCGTTCTCGTGAAAATCCACAACTGCGCCAACTGCTATATAGGCATCTACGAACTTTCCACGCTTCTCCCATGTAGCTCCCTGCCGATGTTCGCCGGGGATGCAGTCCACAACGAATGTTGGATCGGCGGAAACCTGCTTTGGTGGTGTAAGAAATTTCCCGGTCAATACGAATTGCGTGTAAGCCGTTCCGCGCAGTTCATCCTTCTTCTCAGTTCTTGCCCATTGGCCCTGTCCGAATACCGGGAACCCGAAAGCTATCAGAGCAAGGAGCACAAGCGTTCGTTTCATGGGGAACAAGATAGCAAAAGTGGTATTCAGAGTCGCGTGCTAGTAAAATGGCGGGTGCGGGGGGATTCGAACCCCCGGACGTGCGCTAACACGTCTTCGCGATTATAAGTCGGACACCTTAAACCGCTCAGTCACGCACCCGCTGTCTCACTCTTTCATAGGGGAGCGATTCCGAAAAACCGCTCCCCCTGACTCTTCCAAGGTTTTCCGCTCTCGTTTTCTGCTTGACTGGTGGACCTCTACTAGTGCATAAAGACACGTATAGCGTCCTTTCCGTGAGTCGCTTAGAATTTGACGGCCAGCGAGCTATAACTCGCTG
Source organism: Candidatus Acidiferrum sp. (assembly GCA_049800195.1). GTDB lineage: Bacteria > Acidobacteriota > Terriglobia > Acidiferrales > UBA7541 > Acidiferrum. The sequence continues at coordinate 3,564 of JBARJI010000121.1, read as the reverse complement.
GCCGTTTTTGTTTTGCTGCCGAGTCTCTGAAAATCTCCCAGAAAAACAAAAAGTCCCGCCAAGTCACACCAAACGCGTGCTACTCTTCTTTCACGCGGTTGTTATGACCGGGCGGGACCGAAAATCGGTTCCGTCTGCCGCAGAATCTATGTTTCCCGATCCTGCGAGCAAGCGAGTATTATTCAGAGACTACGGGAATGTCAAGCGGAAAATGGCTTATACTTTGTCAAATGCATAATCGCCTTTTAAGTCCTGTGTTTTGGAAGTGTTCATTACAGAGAGGTTGCAGGCGCGTTTTCTGGAAGTGCGGATTCCAAAGGAGTTAGAGTTTACGTTCCGCTGTTTTAAATTCGCCACAGCTTCCGGCCTACTTTGCTGCAACTGCTGATGCATCGCGCCTGCGCTCAGACTCTTTAGGACTCGAAGTGGAAGTGAATGGTGATCGTAACGTGCGCGGGAACGGGCTGGCCGCTCCGCGTTGCTGGTTCATACTTAAATTGCTTCAAGGCTTCCACCGCGGGCTCGCGCAATGACGGAGGCCCGGAGATCACGCTGATGAAATGCACCTCGCCCGACGTACCCACGACGGCATCGATAACCACATTTCCTCTTTCGAAATCCCGCAGAGCTTCCAACGAAGCCACCGCTTGCACGGAATGAATCAATTTTGGCGGGACGACAGCGCTGTCTTTACCGGAATTCGCTTCCGGATTCGCTAAAGGTTTCGCCACGGGGCGAAGGGATGAGGCCTTCGCCGCCGTCGTTGCGCGAGACGCTTTTTTCCTCGATGCCAACGGCTCAACCGGGGCATCGGACGAGGCTGCTTCCACAGGCGCCGCGCTTCCATTCGCGGCGACCGTCGCGTTCGCATCGGACAGCGGCGCGCTTTTCGCAGGCATGCCCGCCGAAGTCAACGGAGCATCGCTCACCACTCTCACATTGTCGTATGTTGCAGATTTCCCGGGCTTTGCTCCCGCCGACTTCCAGGGCAGCCAGTGCTTGAACCAAGCCGTGCCAACCACCAGCACCACCAGCAGAATCGCCAGCTTAAGCACCGCCCGATTAAATTCGGGCGTGAAGCTGCCGCGCGGCAAGCGCCATCGCTTGGACTTCGGCAATGAATTGATAAAATCGCTAACCGGCTGTGGCGTCTCTACTTGCTCAGCCGCTTCCCATCGCGCGGGATCCGCGGCGCGTTTGGTTGGCGCAACCGCACTCGCCGCATCCAGGCCGCTTTCGAGAATCGCTTGAGTACTCAACGGGTCGCCCGGCTGAGAGATCGCAGAAGCCGGGTAAACTTCGCCTCTCAGCTGCGCCAGGGCGCTCGCCTCCGCGTTCGTGGGCGGCGTCTCAGTCAAGACCGGCTTCCCGCGCAGCCCTTCCATTTCCCGCTTGAACGTTTGCAGTTCGCTCGCAGCGGGCGCAGATGGCAGAATCCAAGGTTGGTCCGCGGTGCTCTCCGCAGCGATCACCAGCTCGGCCGCTTCCACATCCTGAGTATTCTTCGGCAGCAAAGCCGTCGCCGCTGAAAACTCCGTGCCCCAGAATCGCGGTGCAGCCTCGACAAACTCAATCTCCAGATAGCACATTGTCAGCTTGAAGGAGCGCTTCCGCAGTATCTGGACGATCGCTTCGCGCTTGGTTTCCAGGTTGGCGAGAACCAACAACTGTCCGGCGGTCACCGCGGCAGACAATCGAATCACCCCGCCAGTTTCAGCCACCAGGACAGAGGTAGTTTCTTCATTGAAAAGCTGGCGCCCCGGCTCATTCTTCTCTCGTGAAATACCGGTCGCTCGCACCCGCACTTCGCGTGAGATCGCATTCGGTTTCAGAAGCGCGAGGGGTGTCGTAGGAAGTGGTTCCTTTCCTATCGGTTCCTCCGGATCGTCCGGCGTCTGTTCGAGGTGAGGCTGCACACCCTTGATATCTCCCGCGGAAGGCGCCTCGCTTGCCTTCGCTGTCGCTTCCTCCGCAGGGACTGAGACATCGACAGTCCGCTGTTCTGGAATTTTCGTGGCGCTGGGAGCTTCGACGGCTCTCGGTTGTTCGGGTGCCGCAGGCAAACTGGGAACGACAGGCTCTGGTTCCGGTCGTACATGGTTCGGTACACCGACGACAAATCCCAAAAGCAACAGGGCATAGAGCGCGCGAGAGGCTTCGGGCGTGGAAAGCGCACTTTGTGCCACGGCGTGTTTGGCCGAAATGCGTTGGGAGATGAGGCTGAGCAAGCGCCGCTCTCCATCTTCCAGGTCCTCGGCCTTAACAATGCGCAGCGCATCAGACGAGACCTCAACCTGAAGATCGGCGTCCTCGGCGAGCTGACCCAGAGGCAGGTCACTGGCTTTGCGCACGGCCGTCAGGAGCAGCCTTCCCAGCGGCACGGGGACACCGATTTTCGGGACCACATTTTTTTCAAGAGAGCTGAAGAAAAAGTAGCGCCCGGCAGGATAGTCGAGCACGGACGTGGTGATTTGCAGGACCTGGCGTTGCACCCAGCCGACTATCTGCTCGACTCCATAAATCCCCATCTCGGCAATGGCAGAACCAAAGCGTTGGCCCGTCTCGACGAGCTTCGAGGCCTCCTCAAACTGGCTCTGGGTCAGTGCTCCGGCGCGAAGCATGACTTCGCCGAGCCCATCCTGCCTGTCGCTGCTCGTCGCAAACACCAGTTCCCCGGCATCAAAAAAGAGCGCCTTTTCCACCCGTCCAAAGACGAGTTGCAACTTGCCGGTCAAGTGCTGCGAGTAAACCCGATGCACGAGGGCGAGGAGGGTGTGGTGACAATCAATTTCACCCGAATCGGGTGGCTGCGCGGCACGAGAAAACCAGCCGAATAGGTCAGCGGCGGGCGCGGCCTTGCCCTGTTGCGCGTCCAATAGTTGAACAGACCCACTCTGCCCGGCCACAGTTGGATACGGGCTACGATCTTGCTTTTCGCTAGAGATGGTTGCTTCCTCTGCAACCAGAATACGCGAACAGAATTGGGCTGAGAAAAGGCCTTGCCCAATAATATATTAATCATTGCGAGCAAATCAGCCACTAGGACCATTCCCAAGGGCAACCCAAATCCCAACGAATCGGGGCCAAGGCTTTCGCTGCACCTCGCCGGGAGAGTCCTAGTGAACGCGGTTATCGAAAAAGTGGATACAGCCTAAAAATCAGGCTGGAAGATGCCTAGGCTAGAGGGAGGTAGCTCGCCCAAAGCGCGGTTTTTGCAAATCTGGGGCGGTATTTGGAGGCTGCCGTCGAGCCACGGTTAATCTTCCTCGGGAGGGGCTGGTTCGTCTGGCTCGGGGAGCGCGGCGGGGGATTCGGGAGACGGATCCAGGTCGGTGAGGGAAGGGGGATCGGAGAGGGGGGCGGCATCGTCGAGGACTTTGTTCCAGTGATCGAATTTGTAGGAGAAGGGGAATTCTTGTTTTACGTGAGGGAGGGACGAGAGCAGGACCCGGCCGAGGCAGGTGAGGATGGCGGCTTTGCGAGGGGGGATACGGTCCTCGGCGACGGCGGTGAAGAGTTTGCCGAGGACATGGTTGATGTCGGTGGCGGTGAGGAAATCGCCGT
>JBARJI010000120.1:0-100548 GCA_049800195.1 Candidatus Acidiferrum sp. | reverse complement strand
CGGCTCCCTGCGAGCCGCCATTTGCACCCTTGCCCGATGAGGTTGTGGTGTAAACTCTCTCATTCGCCGTGGTACAAAAACTCGGGCTGGTCACATCCCTTTGAACTTGCGGGACGAGTTTGAGTCAATATGTCGAATAGTTTTGGTATTTCCCGTCAAGATGAGGAAGAGCTCAGAGCAAGAGACAAAAGGTGCGTATATTGTCGAAAGGCGATGAAAACGCACGCTGAAATAAAGGCGGCACAGGGGCAGCGGGCAGACGAGGCAACGATCGAACATCTTAACTTCGCTGGTCCTTTCTATGTCCGCGACGGGCTGAAGAAGGAAGACTTGGTCCTCTGCTACCGCGGCTGCAACTCAAGCAGAGGAGAGCGAAGACTTTTGGACTGGTTCAAGACGGATTACTGCCTAAGTCGCAACATCAATGAGAACACTGTCGCCCAACCGGTCGCCAGATATTTGCGGCGGACGGCCATACCTTAAGTCTTCACCGCACCAACAAGCAAGGAGGGCTCCATGGCCGCAAAAGAGAAATTGACCTCGATGGGCCCGCCAGTGCCGGAGTTGCCGGTCGCTGATGTCGAACGCGCACAACAGCATTACCGGGACGCCCTCGGCTTTGAGATTGGATGGCTTTACCCAGGCAAAGGGATCGGGAGCGTCTCACGCGATAAGGCGGTAATATTCTTTCGGAAAAGGACGCCGCCCTTCGAACCCGCCGTTCACTGGGTCTTCGCCGAAGATATCGACGCGACGTATCAGGAACTGCAGTCCTCAGGCGCGAACATCGTCGACCCTCTCGAAAAAAAGCCCTGGGGACTACGCCAGTTCACCGTGCAGGATCTGGACGGCAACCTCTTCTATTTCCACCACGACTAACCAATCGTCGCATTCAACGCTGGATGCCCCAGGTTCGGTTTCGGGACCTGCGTCTTGGGGCTCACTCGTCGGTTAGTCGACGCCCCTCTTCTATTTCGTCCAGTCCTCAGTCTTCAGATTGCTAATCCGCGCAAATGCCCGATCCCCGGTAACCAACGTCACCCTTAGCGCCATCGCATGTGCGGCGATCATAAGGTCCATACCCCCCGGCAACTGTCCGGACCGCTCCAACTCGTTTCGTAGCCGCCCATACTCCCGCGCCGCCGCCGAGTCCCACGCAAAAATCGCTACGGTCAAAAGAAACTGCTCAAGCGCGACTTTTAACGGTGTCGAACCCTTGCGCGCTGTGCCGTAATGTAGTTCCCCCTCGGTTACGGAAGAAATCCCGAGCTCCGCCACTGGAACTTTCGCCAGGTGACGGTCCATCGCCGCGCTCTTCTTGTTAATCAGGTAGCTCGCCGCGTTTGTATCCAGCAAATACCGCACGCTCATCCGAATAGCTCACGTTTTTGCGGCGGCTCATCCTTCCGATCCGCCATAAAGTCGGCAAACGCCTGCGGATCAGCCGCGATTGCGGCATCACGAATCCGAAAAAAATCGTCCCATGTTTCCGGTCGTTTAGACAAAATTACATCTCCGGTTTTTTCGTCCTTCCGAATAAACACTTCTTTGCCCTCAAACCGAAACTCCGACGGTAATCGCACCGCTTGGCTCCTGCCATTCCGGAACAGCTTTGCTGTCTTGGCCATACGACGCCCTCCCATCCTGAGATTCCAATCTATCTCATATTAGTATATACCATGATATATTCCCCCGTCCATGGGAGTACCCACCCATTCCGCCCACGACAAAATTGACATTTCCGACTCGCCAGAACTCCCCAACTGGACCGCCGCCGTAGTCGGCAAGTTCTACCGCCTCATCAAACGCCCCGTCACCGTCCGCATCGTCGCCGACATCCTCGCCTCTCCGGCCCCGCCTACCAAACCCGCATCAACGCCCTCCTCCGCCAAGCCATGCGCCCACCCCGCAACCCAAAGCCCAAAAAAACGCCGCGCCTAAACAGTGGCACAGACTTCAGTCTGTGCTCTGCTCGTTTCGGAACGCCCCCAGCCCACACCGGTCATTTCGAGCGGAGCAGGCCGACGCTCTTTCTTTCACGTTTGCTCCCTGCAATCGAAGATTCCGACCCTGTCGGAAACGGGTCGGCCTGCGCAGAGAGAAATCCCTCTTCGTTTTCTCTCCATATCTTCAACTCCTCAACCTTGAACTCTTGAACTTCCCTTTTTTCTCTGTGACCTCTGTGTCTCTGTGGCGCTCTGCGTAAGGTCCCTCTCTTCGCTTTTTCCGGACCTCTTGCTCCCGACCCCCTCGCTCCATCCCTAAGCTCTTCACCACAAACCACTTATAATTCTCTTGACAATATTGACGTTGTGTACTATAATCTTATATGATTTTGGTCGCCAGCCCGTTTCTCCTTCCCGTTTTGGAACTCGCCCGCCATTCTGTCTTCCGCCAGCCACGAGTCACCACTCCCCAGTCACTAACTCCTTTGGAATCCGCACTTCCGTAAAACGCCCCCGTAACCTCTTTACAATCCGCACTTGCAAAACACAGCACTTAAAGTCTTTTAGAATGAATACTTACAGAAAAACTGGGGAGGGGGTCCCCCAGCTCCCAGTGGCACAGACTTCAGTCTGTGTGCTCTTCGCTGCGAAATCTCTCGCAACCTCCGTGACACGCACAAATCCCCGCAAACCTTTTCCGCTCATGGATTTACTTCATAACTTGCGGACACCCCCAGGGTGGGGTACCCAGTTGGCTCGTTACTTCGTTACCTCATCACGTCTTTACTTCGCCTCGCGCGGGCCAGGAGCCACCCTACTTCTCGCCACTCGCCACCAGCCAGTCGCCACTTTTCTCCCAACCTTTCAACCTTCTAACCTTCTAACCTATCAACCTCTCCAAATATTCCTTCTCCCTGCGCACATCCTCCATCTGCTGCGGCCCCGAAATCTCCCGCTCAATCGTCACCGCTCCCGGGTACTTCATCTTTTTCAGCCGCGCAATAATTCTCGGGAAATCCACTTTTCCCTTCCCGATCGCCACTTCCTCCCCCAACTCCTTCGGGTTCGTCGGCCAAAGCCCGTCCTTCGCATGAATCCCCTGCACGTATGGCCCAAGAATCTCGATCGCATCCACGGGATTCGCTTTCCCATACAAAATCAAATTCGCCAAATCGAAATTCACTCCCTGATTGTCCAGCCCCACGTCCTGTATCGCCCGCACCAAGGTTATCGGCGTCTCCTGCCCCGTCTCGTACCGGAAATTCTGGCCGTTCCGCCGGCAATACTCCCCGACCTCGCGCATCGCCGCGACCGTTTCCTTATAAAGGTCCTCGTTCGGATTCTCCGGAATAAAACCGCAATGCGTCTGCACCGCTGGCACGCCAACTTCTTTTGCAAAGTCCGACGCCTTCTTCATCTGCGCGATGCGCGCCGCCCGCGTAGCTCGCGGTACCAAACCAATCGTCAGCGGTCCGCCATAAAAATCCCACACTTCCTTTCCCGGCCCTCCCGCCACAATCGAAGTAGCCTCGATCCCATATTTCTCCAGCGCCTTCGTCAACTTCCCCGCCAGCCCATCTTCAAAATCCTCGACATACGCCTGGCAAGTCGGCAACCCCAGCGACTGCACCTTATTCATCGCCGCGTCGGGATCATTCCCAATCCCAATAATCACGCCCAACCGCAAGGGCTTCTTCCCTTCATTCCCAAACGCTTTCTGCGCGCTATAAGCGGCGCGGTATTCTGGCCTAAAAGCTCTAAAAGACTCGAAATTCTCGCCGCCCATAAGAACCTCACCCCCCGCGCTAAATCCCGCCGCCAAAGCCGCGGCCGAACTCTTCAAAAACTTCCTACGATTCTGCAATCGCATCTCTGTCGTTTCCCCTTCTTCTCTGTGACCTCTGTGCCTCTGCGACCTCTGTGTAAAATCTATTTCCGAATCTTCGCTTTTTCCTTACGTCGTTATTTCCTTACTTCTTTATTTCGCTTTGTCCGCCAGCATCTGCCGCGTCAATTCTTCAATCGGCGCCCGGTCATCCGTGAAAATCACCGCTCCTGCCCGCGGCTCAAATTCCGCGACCTCGCCCGCCGCTCTCTGCGCCAATTCCTGCACCCAAGCAGGCCCTCCACCCTGTTTCAATTTCGCTGCCGTTTCTGCCAGCGCGCGTTTTTCCCCGAACGCGATCAGAATGTGGTTCCCTTTTTCTGCCGGCAAATCCTCCACCGATGGAAACACCGCGCGCATCGTCGCTCCCATCGATTCCAGCAGCTCCTGCTTCGAGCTTGTATCGTAGACATTGACCATCAGCGCTCCGCTATCCCTCATTCGCGAGCGCACCAGCCGAAAAAATTCCACCGTCGTCAGATAAAACGGCACGTACGGCCCGCCCTGAAACAGGTCGATATGCACCAAATCATACTTCGCGCCATGCTCCGCCAGCCACGGCCGTGCGTCCGCAATATGGACGTGAATTCGCGGATCATTCTTCGGCAGTCCAAAAAATTCTCCGGCCAGGCGCACCACTTCCGGGTCGATCTCCACCGCATCGATTTCGAGTTCCGGCGCGACGTCCCGGCTTACCTCCAGCGACCTTCCCGCGCCCATTCCCAGCGCCAACAAGTTCTTCGCGGGTACAACCAATGGCCCTAGCGCAAACTCGTCCAGGTAAAATCCCGAACTACCGCTGCCGATTTTTTCGATGGTCTGAAAATATCGCGGATCGTTCAGCACCAGCCATCGCAGCCCGTTGCTCTCGAAAATCAAAATCCGGTTGTAAGCGGATTCGCCGCTCCAAATCAGCGTCGGCGGAGGTTTTGGCGTCGGCACCACGAAGAGCAGTCCCGCTGGCAACGCCAACAAAACAGCGGTCTTCCGCCGCATCATCAATCCCGCGGCTCCGATCGCAATCGACAATCCGCAAAGAATCTTCATTGTTGCGCTTGTGCCGAATCGCGGCACCAAATAGAAACTTGTCCCCAACACTCCCGCAATGCTCCCCGCCGTCGACAGCGCGAATACTCGGCCCACCATGCTCCCCACGTGCCCCGCGCGCGCCAGCAGCCGGATCACGAAGGGCGACGTCATCGCCAGCGCCGCCATGGGCGGCACAAAAATAATCACCGTCGCCATCACCGGCCCAAAAAATTCTCCCGATTGCCACAGCTTCAGCAACACCGATCGAACGACGAACACGATCCCCAGTTGGTAAACGCCACTGCCCAAAATAATGAAGTAGAGCACCGCATCGGTAGGCTGGCGATCCGCTATCCATCCGCCCAGACTATATCCAACCGCCAGAGCCAGCATCACCACCGAAATCATGCTGCCCCAAACGTAAATCGAATTCCCGAAATACGGCGCGTAGAGCCGGAACGCGGCCAACTCCATCGCCATCACAATCGCGCCGGTCAGCGTCGCCGTTCCAATCCACAAAAACGCGCGGCCGCTGCTGGGCACTGTAGCGGCGAAATTCGCAGTCTGTTGTTCGGAGGTGGAAGGGGACGGAGTTCCCACGGCCCCTGTATATTCCACGCGAGCCTCCAAGCCGTCAATGAAAACAATCCTGCCTGACGCTGTGCATGAATGCTGGGCTCGACCACGCGCCACCGGGTTTTCACTAGCGGGACGTTCGGCGGCGAGCCCCTGCAACGAATTACATGCGGCCGGGACATCGAACGTGTTAGATTGTCGCCCAACAAATCTTGCGGAGTTGCGGCGAAGCGCAGTCGCGGACGCGGAAATCCTTGAGTGTCCGGCAGCGGGAACAGCGCTGTGCCGTCCGCTCAAGTTTTATCTCGAGCGATGAAGGAGCCTAAAAATGAGCCCCACCGGCTTGATCCTCTCTATCCTTGTGCTGATCATTGTTATTTTTGGTTTGGGCACTGTTCTCGGTTCGTTCTTCACCGTCGAGACCTCGCAGGTGGCCATCGTGCAGCGACTCGGCAAGTTCGCGCGCGTAGCCGGACCTGGCCTCAATTGGAAAACGCCGTACATCGAAGCGGTAGTCCAGCGCATGAGCATGAAGGTGCAGCAGTTTGACGTGAAAGTCGAAACCAAGACGCAGGACAACGTCTTCGTGCAAATCCCGGTCTCCATCCAATACCGGGTGATTCCGGATTCGGTCGAAGCCGCCTTCTACAAACTCACCGATCCCGTCAAGCAAATCGAGTCCATGGTCTATAACGTCGTCCTCGGCCATGTCCCCAAGATGAAGCTCGACGATACCTTCCTCAATCAATCCTCGATCGCCACTGATTTGCGCGACAATCTTGACGCTTCCATGAAGGAGTACGGCTACTCCATCGTCAAAGTGCTGATCTCGGACATCGTGCCCGACCAAAAAGTGAAAGCCGCGATGAACGACATCAACGCGGCGCAGCGCGAACGCGAAGCCACCGTCTCCCGCGCGGAAACCAACAAACTGCTCCTCGTCAAACAGGCCGAAGCGGAAGCCGAATCCAAGCGTCTGCAAGGCGAAGGCATCGCCAATCAGCGCAAGGCTATCGTTGCCGGCCTGAAAGACTCCATCGAGGACTTCGCCAAATCCGTCGAAGGCGCCACGGCGCAAGACGTGATGCAACTCGTTCTGATGACGCAGTATTTCGACACGCTGAAGGAAATTGCCGCCAACGATCACAGCAACACCATCCTGATTCCGCACACGCCGAACACGCTGACCGACCTTTTCGGCCAAATCCGCAACGCGGTGATCACGGGCGTGGAAATGAGCAAGCCGGTCGCACCATCTTCCTCCGCCCCCGGCTCGTCCCAAAAATGATGCGCGCGCCCCTACTCCCTAAATAGCATTCGATACTGCGTGGCGCCGTGGCGGTGGCTGCCCCGGACACCGCCGAAAGCCAGGGCGATGGGCGGCTGGCTCACCATTCCCCGGACGGCAGTCGCCAGAGGAAGGAATGCATCCTTTTTAATCCGCGTTCATCTACTTAGGCGGTCGTCGAAATGTTAAGCCCAGGAAATGGCCCGGAAACGGAGAAGATCATGGGAAAGCTAGCAAATCAGGTAGCGGTCGTAACTGGTGCATCGAAAGGGATTGGGGCGGAAATTGCCAGGGCCCTTGCGGCCGAGGGAGCGTCAGTCGTCGTCAATTATTCTTCCAGCAGGGATGGCGCGGATCTTGTGGTAAAGCAGATTACTGACAAGGGCGGAAAAGCCATCGCCGTGCAGGGGGACGTTTCCAAACAGGCGGATATCACGCGGCTGTTTGCGGAGACCAAGAGGGCTTATGGCAAGGTGAACATTCTGGTGAACAATGCAGGCGTTTATGCGTTTGCTCCGCTCGAGTCCGTCACGGAAGAACACTTCCACAAACACTTTGATCTGAACGTTCTGGGGCTTCTGCTGACCACCAAGGAAGCCGTGAAGCTCTTTGGCCCGGAAGGCGGAAGTATCATTAATATGGGCTCGGGTGTCAGCACGATTCTGCCGCCGAATTCATCGGTGTACACGGCGACAAAGGCTGCCGTTGACGCGATCACCGGCGTGCTCGCCAAGGAATTGGGCCCGCGCAAGATTCGTGTTAACTCCATCAATCCCGGGATGATCGAGACGGAAGGCGTTCACGCGGCTGGCTTCGCGGAAAGCGACTTCCGGAAGTGGGTCGAAGCGCAATCTCCGCTGTCCCGCATCGGACAATCGGACGATATCGCGCCGACGGCCGTGTATCTCGCGTCCTCCGACTCGAAATACCTCACTGGCGAAACAATTCGCGTGACCGGCGGCATTCTCTAAGCAGTTCGTCCGCGTCTCAGCACAATTCGCCGGGGCAAAAGAGTGGAAGCTTTTCCCGCGTCATAATTTGCGAAGGCGGGAGCAGCGCTCCCGCACTTCAAATTAGGGCGCCACTTAAATATGGATAGTCTGCCAGTTTCCGAGTAGCCGACTTACCAAGCATGTTCAATTTCTTCCGGTTTGCCCGTTACAATTCCAGATGCCGAGTGCCGCGGCGCTCGGCACCTGCGTTGTGTTGGACCGGCGGAGCCGCTCGATCTACTGGTGCTCGCCGAAGCTCGCATGTCGGACGACGCCATGGATCGCCTGTAATCCGAAATGGTTCGAGGCAGGCGTGCCGAATTGCAATGTGACGTTCGCGAAGGGTACGTTTGGCCCGCCGCTGATGCAGACCGTCAGTGGCGACGTGCCACCACTCGGATCGAACGGTGTTATTACGTTTCCGTTGGCTGTCACACTGGCGTCACCCTTCACCATCAATACAGAGCCGCTGGTGGGAGGATTAAACGTCGGGCAGCTGCTTGTCGCGACCGTCTCAAAGGATACAGCAGCATCTTTCATTGTGATGTGGTGGGTATGCTGCGTTAGGGACGCTGCCGAGACGTTCGTAGTGGACTGTCCAAGGACTGACAACTCCATGGTCACAGCCGCTGAGAAATCGGCCTTGCCCGATTCTCCCCTGAGGTCCAGGTTCCACGGACCGCGAACTTCCCACGCAGTCGTACCGCCGGATATAGGCGTGTAGTCGTTGATCACGCCGCGGAAGTGCGTTGGTGTTCCGGGTTCTGCTGGAGCGCCAATAGCAACCGCCAGTACGAGAACCGCGACTCCACAAGACCATAACGTCTTTGTCTTCATTGGGAACCTCCAGGTTCGAGTTTGCTCGGCGAGTCCGAAGGCCTCGGGTGGGTACTTGCGTCGAATTCACCGCAATGAACGCGCCCTGGGATCATCTTTCGGCAATTCCCGCTCGGTACGAGCACAATCGGGTAGTTGAGCCGTCGGGGTCAAACAGCGATACGCGGCGTGGGCCGTTTGCCGTGAAATGCCGTCTCTTGCCGTTGGCAGGCCCTCGGTTTACAATCGCGTCACTTAGTTCGCGGCAACGGATCAACCCGGAAAAGCCTATGGGTGAACAGTATCTCGGCATGCAGGCACCCGAGAGCCCTTCTGAAAAGCGGCTCGATTCCTGGAAGGAAATCGCTGCCTACCTCGACCGCGATGTTACGACCGTCCAGCGCTGGGAAAAACGGGAGGGGATGCCAGTCCACCGCCACCTGCACGACAAGCGTGGCTCGGTTTACGCTTTGGGTCCTGAGCTGGAAGCTTGGCTCGAAAGCCGCAGACCCCGGCTGGACGAAGACCAGAAAGTCGCTGCGGCGAAAACCCAAACAGCCATAGAAGGTAACCACGCCCGAAGGCTAAGTTCGAGGGCTCGCGTTGCGCTTGCACTGGCTGGATTGGCAGCGATCACCGCGTTTGCTTTTGCTTACATCAAGACCCGCAACCGCCCCGGGGATGCGGCCCAGCCCAGAATCAAGTCGCTGGCCGTGCTCCCTTTGAAGAATCTGTCAGGAGATCCTGCTCAGGAATATCTTGCCGATGGAATGACCGAAGCCCTCATCGGAAGCCTTTCCACGATCCACGATCTGCGCGTCATTTCGCGCACATCGGTCATGCGCTTCAAGGATACGCAACTCTCTGTGCCAGAGATCGCCAAAACGCTCCATGTAGACGCCATTGTCGAAGGGTCCGTCATCCGGGAAGGCAGCCGGATTCGCATCCATGCGCAGTTGATTCGAGCTTCGACCGACGAGCACTTTTGGTCGGAATCCTATGATGGAGATCTGCAGGACGTTCTCGATCTGCAGAGCGATGTAGCCCAAGCCATAGCGCGAAAGGTCAAAGTCACCGTCAGCGGGGAAGAGCGCGCCAGGCTCACCGCAAGGCATTCCGTTTCACCCGAAGTTTACGAGAATTACCTCAAGGGCCGCTCCATCCTCGACAAAAGCTACAGTACATCGCAACTCAACGAGAGTATTGGTTACTTTGAGGAGGCGACCAAGAGAGATCCGACGTTCGCTCCAGCATATGTCGGCCTTGCAGATGCGTACGACAGGCTCGGCACGATATTTATCGGTACTCCCCCAAGTGAAGTGAGGCCAAAGGTTGTCGATGCGGCTCGCAAGGCGCTGGAGCTGGATCCCGGGTTAACCGAAGCGCATCTCTTGCTGGCGGATGTCTACCAGGAACAATGGCGCTGGAGCGATGCCGAGGCTGAGTACAACCGGGCGCTCGACTTGAACCCGAATGACGCCGCTGCGCACGTTGGATTTGCGCATTGGCTGCTATGCCAGGGGCGAACGCAGGAGGCCCTGACGTGGACCGCTCGCGGTCGCGAACTCGACCCCATCGAGGTTTCTGGCACTAGCATCGGCGAGACTCTGTTCTTTGCCCGCCGGTATGACGAGGCCATACGCGAATTGCGCGATGCGCTGGCAGTGCAGGCAGACTCTGCGAGTGCCCTCTGGTATCTCGGATTCTCACTCATCGCCAAGGGTCAACCGGAGGATGCAATTCCTGTACTCGAGAAGGCGGTTTCCATCACCAACCGTAGTCCAGGTGTCATCGGCGTGCTGATCAGGGCTTACGCGCACGCCGGGCGCCGCGGCGATGCACTGCGACTTCTCGCGGAGCTCAAAAAGCGCAAAAATGCAGGCTACGTTCCCGCAGGCGCTTTCGTGAACGCTTATTTAGGACTCGGCGATAACGACCAGACTTTCGTTTCGCTCGAACAGGCCTACAAGGAACAGTCAAATATTCTCCAGTTCCTCAAAGTGCATCCGTACTTCGACCCAATCCGCGGCGACCCTCGATTTGCGGATTTGGTTCGGCGTGTCGGCCTCGGCTAGTGCGGTAACTAGACCGGAAGTTTCCCGCAACTCTTCGGTCGGCGGAATCGAAGAACTCGAAAGCAATTCCAAAATCCAGAAGTAATCGCCAAAGTCCTGGTAGCGGTTACCGGAGACTGAGCCGCTAGCTAAATGTGCGCTTCTTTGCCTCTGTCGGGCGTTTCTGTTATCGTCAGCGCGGCAGGGGGAGAACGCAGATGTCAGTGAATAAAGTGATTCTAGTGGGGCGGTTGGGACGCGATCCGGAAACGCGCTACACCAGCGGCGGCCAGGCTGTGGCGAATTTTTCGGTGGCCACGGATGAATCGTACAAAGACCGCAACGGCGAGCGGCAAAAACGCACGGAATGGCACAAAATTGTCGTGTGGGGCAAGCAAGCGGAAATCGCGCAGCAGTATCTGAAGAAGGGCTCGCTCCTTTACCTCGAGGGACGCATTCAGTCTCGCGAATGGCAGGACAAAGAGGGGCAGAAGCGCACCAGCTTTGAGATTGTCGCCAGCAATTTCCGAATGCTGGGCGGACGAGGCGATGCCGCAGCGGCGGGAGCAGGCGGAGGACGCTCCGGCGGAGACGAGGTCGAGGCGCACGCCGCGCCTGCGGACGACTCCTACGGCGGGAGCCAGGCACCTAGCGGGCCGGAAATCTCCGACGAGGATATTCCCTTCTAGGCAGCGGAGTACTGTTTGATCGGCGCACGTGCAAGAGTGCCTGTGCTGCTGCGTGACTCACTCGGTTTGTGTATTAAACAAGAAAAAACAAGAATTTGGGGGTTGGGAGCGCTCAATGGCAACGATAAATCGTCAGCTTCGTTTGCAGAGGCGTCCTAAAGGCTTGCTCGCGGCGGGGGATTTGGAGCTTGTCGAAATGCCCTTGCCAGAGTTGCAGGACGGGCAGGCTTTGGCCAAAGTGAAGTATTTGTCGATGGATCCGACGATGCGCGTCTGGATGGCTATGGACAGTTATTTGCCGGCGGTAGCGATTGGCGAAGTGATGCGGGCCGGCGGGCTGGCCGAAGTGGTCGAATCGAAGCATGGAGAGTTCAAAAAGGGCGACAAGGTTTTTGGGCTGACGGGGTTGCAGGAATACATAGTCATCGAGGGGCAATCGAAGATCGCGTTTCAGAAGATTCCGTCGATTCCATTTGTTTCGGAAACAGCTTTTCTGGGCGTGCTGGGCCTTACGGGACTAACGGCGTACTTCGGGATGATGGAAATTGGCAAGCCGAAAAAGGGGGAGACGCTGGTGGTTTCCGCGGCTGCTGGAGCTACCGGAAGCGTGGCTGGGCAAATCGGCAAAATTCACGGCTGTCGCGTGGTGGGCATCGCCGGAAGTGATGAGAAATGCGCCTGGATAAAAGATGAGCTAGGTTTTGACGCGGCTATCAACTACAAGCAGGCCGACTGGAAGGAAAAACTGGCTGCTGCCACGCCCGACGGAGTGGACATCAATTACGAAAATGTCGGAGGCGAAATACTGGAAGAGGTGCTCAATCGGATGAATTTGCACGGGCGCATCGTTCTTTGCGGGCTCATTTCCGGGTATACCAAGGAGTCCGGAGGGTTCAGCAATCTCGGGATGCTCATCGTCAAACGACTGAAAATAGAGGGCTTTTTGATTTTGGATTACACCTCCCGGTTCACCGAAGGGGTGATGGAGCTGGGGAAATGGAAAATGATGGGGAAGCTAAAAGACCGGCAAACCGTCGTGGAGGGGCTGGAAAAAGCGCCTGATGCCATCAACATGCTCTTTACTGGGGGCAATATCGGCAAACTCATCGTAAAACTATGAGGCAGCATTGGCACGTGCGGTGAGAGGCGCGAATTAACAGGGCTCGCTTGGAGCCGCTTGATTCAACCGTGGAAAATGGCGACGGGGCAGCAGGGACGGGTGCGGGCGACCAAACAAAAAGAGCTTTTGCGGGAGCGCGCTAACGCGAAGGGGGCGGAGGCGGCGGACTGTTCTTTTTTCTTTCTTCGTCCATGCGCTTCAGAAACTCTTCAAACTTCGGCTTCTGTTCGGGAGTGAGGATGGCGCGAATCTGGTCGCGACCCTTCTGGCGGGCTTGGTCCATTTGCGCGTCGGACTGGTCGTGGATGGATTTGTATTCGGCGTGCAGCTGGGAAAGAGTGGCGTCAAGCTGCTGTCTTTGAGCGGCGGTGAGCCCAAGTTCCTGGGTGAGCTGCTCAACCTTCTGAGCGCGCCTCTGCGGCTCGCTCATGGGAGGGTTTGAGGCGGAAACACTGGAGCGGTGGCCGTAGAAATAGCCAAACACGACGCCAAAGGCAGCACCAACCAAAAACACGACTGCTATCCACAAGGCGGCTTTTTGCTTTGCGGAGTTTTCACTCATCGCCTTGGCTCAGCCAAGCTGACAAGAACTTCATCATTGTTCGCCGGGGTCGCGTTGTCCACCAGCGGCTCGCCGGTTATATCAGTAAGCACGGGCTTGGTGTTGTGGGATACGGGCCTCTGATAAAGCCAACTGCTGGCCAAGAGCAGTGCGATGGCGGAGGCCCAAGTGAGACGGGCGGCAAGCTTGGGGAGAAAAGTCCAGGTATCCGGCACGCGAGCAAGTTGCGCCCTGCGGGCAGCAATCGCGGCCATCACGCGCGGAGCAAACCAGGGTCCGCCCATAGCGGCCCGCGAGGCCAGTTCCACGATCAAGACTCGCGCCTGAAGGATATTCTCAGCGGCGGCGCGGCAATCGGCGCACGCGGCGCAGTGCTCCTCGAGCGCAGCGGGCATAGTCGCCGCCAGTTCAGCAAATTCTTTCGCGCCTGGCGAGGCGCTCGCGGCGTCCTCGAGCTCCGACTGATACCCTCTACAATCCGCTCGGCGTTTGCTCAACATATTTTTCATCTCAGACTCCTTTGGCGCCCTCGGCAGTCTATCTAAATCCTATCGGCACCCAAAATCAATATGGCGCGAAAAACTGGCACGCCAAACAATCACTTACGCCCGCCGCCTTTCTTCAGGCGCACTTTCCGAGAATTCCTTATCCCGGTCACTCTCCGCGCTTGCGGACCTTATTCACAATCCTCCTGCGGGCCCGGAAGAGCCGCACTTTAACGGTATTCGCGTTCAAATCCAAGACTTGCGCAATCTCTTCTACCGCAAAGCCTTCGACTTCCTTCAAAATCAGCATGAGGCGGTCACGTTCGTCCAGGCCGTCCAAAAGGCGCTCGACGCGTTCGCGGGCTTCCAGCCTATCGCTGATGTCCGGCCCGCCGCCGCCTTTTTCCTCGGCGGTAATCACTTGCCGGGCCTGCTCTTCGCTGAGGTCCGACTCATAAACCAGGGGCCGGACCTTCTTCTTTCGCAACAGGTCCCAGCACTCGTTGACGGTGATCTTGTACAGCCAAGTGCTGAAGGCAGCCCGCTGATCAAAACGCTTCAGCGAGAAGTAGGCCTTAACAAAGACCTGCTGGGCAATATCTTCAACGTCCTCCCGGCGCCGCAATATACCACCGGCGACGGCAAACACGCGATGCTGATGGCGCCGCACCAGCTCTTCAAAAGCCTCCTGGTCTTCGCCTTGGGCCCGCCGGACAAGTTCCCGGTCATCCAGGCCGCCAGCCGCTTTGCCAAGGGATGGCTTGCCCCCCGCGGGACCGGCGGGGGCGCCTAGGGGCTCTGCTTTTGGGACGCGTGGCATGTCAATCCGGTTACGTCTAATGTATCTTGGATTCCCTCCCCTGAAGCAAATGTTTCAGTCGGGGGAATGACAAGTTTCTACTTGCTTGCCCTTTATCTACATGGAATAATGCCGCCATGATTATAGGCGACCGTCTTCGCGCACTCCGCGAAGAGAAGAAACTCTCCCAGGGCGACATCGAGAAGCGAACGGGCTTGCTTCGTTGTTACATTTCCCGGGTTGAAAATGGCCATACAGTACCGGCCATCGAAACACTGGAAAAGCTCGCGCGCGCTCTCGAATGCCCACTCTATCAACTCTTTTATGACGGCGAGGAGCCGCCGCAGTTGCCGAATCTGCCCAAACGGAAGTCGTCGGATGACATCGCGTGGGGCAGCGTCGGAAAAGATGCACGCTTTCTCAACAAGCTTCGCCGCTTGTTGGGCAAAGTCGAAGAAGGGGACCGCAAGCTCATACTGTACATGGCGCAGAAAATGGCGAACCGTTAGTTCTGCGACTATTTTTTTAGTGGATGCAATCAATTAAAGGGAACTCCTGGATAGGCCGCGTCCCGTCCCTGCGCGGCCTTCACTCCATTGGTTTTGTTAAGCCTCAGAAACGCCTCCCGAGCACCGCAAAGACCAGTTCCCTCCCCGAATCGGGCTCGCTCCCAGGATGGACTCACTCCCACTCGATGGTGCTGGGCGGCTTCGAGCTGATGTCGTAAACGACGCGGGTTACCCCGCGAACCTCGTTAACAATGCGGGTAGAAATACGTTCCAGGACTTCGCCTGGAAGGCGGACCCAGTCGGCAGTCATGGCATCGTCGGATTCGACGACCCGGACGGCGATGGTGAGTCCATAGGTGCGGAAATCGCCCATAACTCCCACGCTTCTAACAGGAAGCAAAACAGCAAAGGCTTGCCAAACTTGGCTATAGAGCCCCGCGCGACGTATCTCCTCGACAACTACGGCGTCGGCCTCCCGGAGGGTATGGAGGTGCTCCTGGGTAATCTCGCCGAGGAGCCTAACAGCCAATCCCGGACCGGGAAACGGATGTTTCAGAAGTATCTCGTCGGGAAGACCCAAGTCCTTGCCGATACGGCGGACTTCGTCTTTGAAGAGGTCGCGAAGGGGTTCGATGAGGGCAAAGGGCATGTTTTCGGGAAGGCCGCCGACGTTGTGGTGGGTCTTGATGGTGGCGGAGGGTCCTTTGACGGAGACGGATTCGATGACGTCAGGATAGAGAGTTCCCTGGACTAGCCAGGCGATTTCGCCGTGGGCGCCGCCGGTTTGGAGTTTTTGGGCTTCCTCGGCAAAGACGGCGATGAATTCCCTTCCGATGATCTTGCGCTTTTGCTCGGGGTCGGTGATGCCGGCGAGCTTGGCGAGAAAGCGGTCCGAAGCGTCGACGCCGATGACGCGGAGGCCGAGGCGGTCGCGGAGCATCTCGAGTGTGTCGGCAAACTCGTTTTTACGGAGCATCCCCGTGTCGACGAAGATGTTGGTGAGGCGGTCGCCCATGGCGCGGTGAACGAGGACGGCGGCGACGGTGGAATCCACTCCGCCGCTGAGGGCACAGATGGCACCTCCTTGGCCGACCTTTTTCCGGATGGCTTCGGTGGTTTCTTCGATGAAGGCAGCGCCGCTCCATTTGGGCTCGGCGTGGCAGACGCGGAAGAGGAAATTGCGGAGGAGGTCGGTGCCGCGTTCGGTGTGGTTTACTTCGACGTGGAACTGGACGGCGTAGATCTTGCGATGAGGGTCTTCTAACGAGGCGATGGCGTTGTCCGTGTGGCCCGTGGCGCGAAAACCGGGAGGGACTTCGCGTACGTGGTCGCCATGGCTGTTCCAGATGCGTAGGGATAGGGGTACGCCGGCGAAAAGCTCGGATTCGTTTGCTGAGCTGCCACCGTCGACATTTAGTTCGGCGCGGCCGTATTCGCGGCGGTCGGCTTTTTCGACTTTGCCGCCGAGGTTGTGAGTGATCCATTGCATGCCGTAGCAGATGCCGAGGACGGGTACGCCCATAGCGAGGATGGCGGGATCGCATTTGGGGGCGTCGGCGTCGTAGACGGAGCTGGGGCCACCGGAGAGGACTAAGCCTGCGGGAGCAAATTGGCGGATTTCCTCGATAGAGGCGGTGCAGGGGAGGATGGCGGAAAAGACTTGCTGCTCGCGGATGCGGCGGGCGATGAGCTGGGTGTATTGGCCGCCGAAGTCGAGGACGACCACGCCGCCGAGTTCGGATTTTGGCTTTTGGTTCTGTTCCGTCATTGCGGCTCCCGTTGCCATCGTACCTCCAAGTTCATAGAGTCAGAATACCCGACAATCTCGCCCCGAGCGTCACATGCTGCGGCGCGAAATGAGCTCTTCACATTCGTTTCTGGACTGAATCCAATGCGAGGGTCAAACAATCTAGGATCGTTATTCGGCAGCATCGATTACCAGCCCACCTAGTTCAAAGCCACCACAGCCATAGCCGGCAGATTGCTCGAACCACTCATCGTCGCACTGGCAATCATGGTCAAGCCCCCTGTCGAAGGGGCAATACTGTAGACAACGACTTGTTGGCTCGGAATGCCAACAGCAAACAGAAAATTACCGGAGGGACTGACCGCAAGATTCGACGGATTGCCTCCCGAAAGAGTGCCATTTGGAGTCAGGGCACCGGTCGTTTGATCAATGCTGAAGATTGAGATAGCTCCGCCATTATCGTCACCAACATAGAGGTACTTCCCGTTCGCACCAATCGCGAGACCCTGCGGAATACCCCCTGCGGGGTATGGTTCTCCGGCCAACGCCGTCAAGCTGCCGGAGGTACCGTCAATTGAGAACCCATCCACCTTCTCTGCGTTCGACAGTGTGGAATAAAGGAAAGTACCGCCGGAACCGAAAACCAAGCCCCAAGGCTCGCTGTTTGGAAGAGACATGAATGGCGAACCAGAGATCTCGGTCAATGCTCCAGTACTGGAATCGATGGAATAGACGCAGTAGTCTCCGGACCCGTGATCGGCTACGTATAGAAAATTGCCCGATGGCGCGACAAGCATGTGCAGCGGCTGAATGCAATCGTTGACCAGAGGGTTGGTTGTGGCGGCAAGGCTTCCGTTAGAGTTGATTGAATAAGACCCGATAGCTCCGAAGGCGTTTGAATGGAATAAAAATGTACCGGCAGGGTTGATCGCGAGAGGGCCTCCGTTGGACGATGGCCCAATGGCAGCATACGGAGAGTTGTTCAAAGCCGAAAGATTGCCACTTCCAGAATCATACGAGTAGCCGTACACGGCACCCGAATCAAAATCGGCGGCATAGAAGAAGTGCGCCGAGGCGTTCACCGCAGTGTCGAATCCACCTGGCGGACCTGCTGGAGAGGCTGACAGGGTTAACGAGTTTGTTTCAGCATCAAATACGAAGATCTGCACCTGCCCATTGCCGGCATCGGAAAGCGCGTAGACGGCATCACGCTCTGCTGCGGGACTGGAACCTCCGCCTGGACTCCCGGTGCTCCCGCCTCCACATCCCGTAGCGAGAAGGCAGAAAACAAAGAGCGAAGTTAGTCCGAGTTTCTTTGTGCTCATAAATGAATGCAGCCTCCGTTCCGATGGAACGTCTGCGAAGACAGAATGTCGCTGCGCAGCAGTCCCGTAGCGCGGCATCTAGTTGACCACCAGGTTCAGGAGTTTGTTGAGGACGAAGATGACTTTGACTATGCGCTTGCCCTCGATGTGACGAGCTACGCCGGGATCGGATTTGGCTTTGGCCACTACATCGGCTTCGCTTGCGCCTGCGGGAACTCTCAAAGTGGTGCGGACCTTGCCGTTGACCTGGACGGGGATTTCGACTTCATTGTCTTTGGCTAGCTCTAGTTGCTCGTCCGCGAGGATGGGCCAGGAAGCGTTCCGGAGACCGTCTTTGTTGCCGAGCGTTTCCCACATCTCCTCTGCGATGTGCGGAGTCATGGGCGCGAGAAGCAACGTCAGGATTTGCAGGACCTCTTTGCGTATTTCGGGACGGACGCCGTTTTCGAGAGGCTCGGCTAGATAAATTTCGTTGGTTAGCTCCATGATTTGGGCGATGGCGGAGTTGAAGTGCCAGCGCTTCTCGAAGTCTTGCGTGACGCGGAGCATGGTCTGGTAGGTGATGCGGATCAGGTCGCGCTCCTTGTCGGACATGCCCTTGGAGTCGAAATTCCAGTTCTTGGTTTCGCGAATCGCTGCGGCGTGCTTGTCGACCAGGCGGAAGACGCGGTTGAGGAAGCGCCAGGAGCCTTCGATGCTTTCTTCGCTCCATTCGAGGTCTTTTTCGGGCGGTGCGGCGAAGAGAGTGTAGAGACGGCCGGTGTCGGCGCCGTATTTTTCGGCCATGTCGATGGCACCGACGACATTGCCGCGCGATTTGGACATGGCGACGCCGCCCTTTTGCACCATGCCTTGGGTGAAAAGGCGGGCGATGGGCTCGTTGTGGTGGACTAGGCCAAGATCGCGCATGACCTTGCACCAGAAACGCGAATAGAGAAGGTGCAGGATGGCGTGAGTGATGCCGCCGATGTACTGGTCGATGGGAAACCAGTAACCAACTTTCGCCGAGTCGAAGGGCGCATCGCTATTGTGCGGGTCGCAATAGCGGTAGAAATACCAGGAAGAGTCGACGAAAGTGTCCATCGTGTCTGTTTCGCGGCGTGCGGGGCCACCACACTTTGGGCAGGTGGTGTTGACGAATTCTGGAGTCGAGGCGAGCGGGGATTCGCCTTCGCCGGTAAGTTTGGGATTGGGCGGCAGAAGGACGGGGAGATCCGTGTCGGGGACGGGTTGCAGGCCGTGGTCCGGACAGTAAATGACGGGAATGGGCGTGCCCCAATAGCGCTGGCGGGAAATGCCCCAATCGCGGAGACGATAAACCGTTTCGCCGCGACCGAAGCTTTTTAGCTCGGCGAAGGAAGTCATTTTCGCTAAGGCTTCGTCGACGGAAAGGCCGTTGAACGGGCCGGAATTGACGAGTTCGCCGTTTTGGTGCTCGTCGAAAGCGGCGGCCATTTTTTCTTCGACGAGAGGCTCGCCATCGCGTCGCTGGACGACGATGCGCACGGGAAGACCATACTTGCGGCAGAACTCGAAGTCGCGCTGGTCGTGCGCGGGGACGGCCATAATGGCTCCGGTGCCGTATTCCATGAGCACGAAATTGCCGACCCAGATAGGGATCTTCTCATCGTTGAAGGGATTCAAGGCATAACGGCCGGTGAAGAAGCCCTCTTTCTCCGCGGTGGCCAGGTCTTCGGTCTTCACAGAGCTTTGGCGGATCTTTGCGAGCCTCGTCCACTCAATGCTGTCCGGCGTGGCCCAGCCGAGGAGCTTTTCGACAGCGGGATGCGTGGGCGCGAGGATGAGCGCGGCCGCGCCGTAGATGGTGTCGATCCGCGTGGTGAAGATTTCGATGGGCGCGGCGCCTTGCACGTCGTCGACAGCGAATTTAACGCGCGCACCTTGCGAGCGGCCAATCCAGTTGCGCTGCATGGTGATGACGCGCTCGGGCCAGGTGCCTTCAAGTTGTTTGAGATCGTCGACAAGCTGATCGGCATAGGCGGTGGTTTTAAGGAACCATTGCTCGAGTTCGCGAGACTCGACGAGGGTATCTTCGTGGCGCCAGCAGTAGCCACCATTGATGACCTGCTCGTTGGCCAGGACGGTGCAGCATTTGGGGCACCAATTTACGCGGCTCTTTTTGCGGTAGGCCAAGCCGCGCTCGAGCATGCGTAGGAAAAACCACTGGTTCCAGCGGTAGTATTCGGGCTCGCAGGTGGAGATTTCGCGACGCCAGTCGTAACTGAAACCGAAGCGGCGCAGCGTGCGCTGAAATTCGGCAATGTTGTTGTTGGTCCAGACGCGAGGATGCGTGTTGTTTTTGATGGCGGCGTTTTCGGCGGGAAGGCCGAAGGCGTCCCAGCCCATGGGATGGAGAACGTTGAAGCCGCGCATGCGCTTGACGCGGGCGACCACGTCGCCAATCGCATAATTGCGCATGTGACCCATGTGCATGGTGCCGGAGGGGTACGGCAGCATTTCGAGGACGTAATACTTCTGCTTTTTAGGAGGCTTTTCGAGATCCGCTTCGGCTTCAAACACGCGGGCTTCGGCCCAACGTTTTTGCCACTTGGCTTCGATTTCTTGTGGGTTGTAGTCCGCCACGCCTCGCTATCCCCTCTTGGTCTTGCGCGATTTTTTGGACTTGCTGGCCGACGCTTTTGCTTTGATGGCTACTTTCGTTTTCTTCGCGGCTGATTTCGCGGCTTTGGCCGTTTTCGCCTGGATTTTCTTGATGGCTGCGGTAAGCATCGAAAATCCTTTCTCGGCAGGAGGGGCTTGGTCGCTGAGGCCGGCGAGTTCCCACAGCTTGGCGACGTTACGGCGATCATCGCCAGGTTTATCGATGGGAGTTTCCAGCAGAAAAGCACGCCCTATAAGACCTTCGGGAGGCAAGGCTCCGAGGCGTGGGTGCGTCAGGATGCGATGAAAGGCTTCGGCGCCGATTTTGCCTTCGCCGATGTTTTCGTGGCGATCGACGCGGCCTCCGAGTGGGATTTTCGAGTCGTTGGCGTGGAAGACGGGAACGCGATCGAGGCCGATGGTCGAATCGATCAGGTCGATCGTCGAGGTCAGGCCGGCTTCGGACTTAATGTCGTAGCCCGCGGCGAAGAGGTGCGCGGTGTCGAGGCACGCGGCTGCGGGGACGATGTTCAGGCCGGCTAGGATTTCCGCAAGCTCTTCGAGACGAGAGGCGACGGCACTGCCCATCCCTGCGGTATTTTCAATAAGGATGCGCAGATGGCCGAGAGGGACACGTTTTGAGCTTTGCTTGACGGATTCGATGACGGTGCGGACGGCTTGTTCGGGCGAGGCATCGCCGCGCGAGCCGGGATGAACGACGAGAAAATCGGCGCCGAGGGCAACCCCGCGAACGAGTTCGTCCTGGAAAGCCTGGATGGAACGCGTTTGGAGCATGGGCTGAACGGCCGCGAGATTGATCAGATAGTTCGCGTGAATGACGAGCGGGCCCAGGCCCAGTTCGGCGCGACGGGCTCGAAAGGCTGCGGCATCGGCTTCGGGGACGCGTGCCGAGCCGCCTTGCCACATGCGCGGGCTGGCGGAGAAGATTTGCAGGGCGTTGCAACCGAGTTTCCTGGCTGATTCGAGCGCGTTGAGATAGCTCCCGGCGATCGAAGTGTGAATGCCGATGCGCAGGCTGCCGTCCATCCAGATGGGAGGGAGCGGCTCGGGCTCCGGTTCCGGGCGGTATTCGTCTTCGGGATCGAACTCGGAGACGGGTGTGAGTGGCTGTTCTGGCGTTCCCATGCGAAAAATCGACCTGTCCTTAAATAACTTATTCTAGCATACGCGACAAATGGGCTGTTCGAGCGGTGGGCGATGCGAGATTTGCGGGGCCACGGCGGCATGGCATAGACTACTGGTTTGCTCGCAGTTCATCGAGCGTACAGGGGAGCTGCCGATGCTGGTTGTCATGCAATCGCACGCGACGGAGGAGCAGATTCGGGGTGTGTGCGAGCGCATTGAGGGCTTGGGTCTGAAGGCGCATCCGATTCCGGGGTCGATTCGGACGGCGATTGGGATTACGGGCAATTCTGGGGCGGTGGATTTGGGCGTGCTGGAGTCGCTGCCGGGGGTGATCGAGTGCATACCGGTCAGCAAGCCGTACAAATTGGTGAGCCGGGACGCGAAAGAGGAAGACAGCGTACTGCGGATACCGGTGCCGGGCGGAGAAGTGGTGGTTGGCGGGAGCAAGGTGGCGCTGGTGGCGGGGCCGTGCGCGGTGGAAACGGAAGAACAGTGCTTTGCGATTGCGGAACGGATGAAGAAAAGCGGGGCGCGGCTGTTTCGCGGCGGGGCTTACAAGCCGAGGACGTCGCCGTACAGCTTTCAGGGGCTGGGTTTGCCAGGATTAAAGATTCTGGCGAAGGTGCGGGAGAAGTATGGATTCGGAATTATCACCGAGGCGATCGACAACGAGAGCCTGGATTTGGTCGAAGAATACGCCGATGTGATTCAGATTGGCGCGCGGAACATGCAGAACTTTTCGCTGTTGAAGCGCGCGGGGCGGGCGAAAAAGCCGGTGCTCTTGAAGCGCGGGATGTCGGCGACGCTGGACGAGTTCTTGATGGCCGCGGAATATATTTTGTCCGAGGGAAATTACAACGTAATGCTGTGCGAGCGCGGCGTGCGGACGTTTTCAGATTTTTCGCGGAACACGTTGGATTTAGCGGTGGTGCCGGCGGTGAAGAAGAGGAGCCACTTGCCGATTTTAGTTGACCCGTCGCACGGGACGGGAAAACGGCACAAAGTTTTGCCGCTATCTCGGGCGGCGATTGCCGTGGGCGCGGACGGATTGCTGGTAGAGGTACACCACGAGCCGGACAAAGCGCTTTCGGACGGCATGCAATCGATTTTGCCGGAAGAGTTCATCGAATTGGTGGAAGAGGTTCGGCAAATCGCCGCGGTTTTGCGCCGCGAAGTGAATTGAGATTTTCCCATCAACCTCTCTTGCGTTCCTTGTTGACGATTCGCACGCTTCTGGCTAATTCCGCGGACAACATGTAACAATCCATTCGCCCTATGAACCGTCCGCGCAACTTTCGCGTGTTTTTCCTGATGGGCATCCTGCTGATTGCGGGGTTGGTCTTGGTCTTGCGGGACCACCAGCCCTCGTTCTTGCGGCCGGGGTTGCGATTGTGCGCGTATGTTTCGACGGCGGACGGAAGCGTGACGGTCGTCGATCTGGTGAAGCTGGCGGCTACGGCGCGGATTTTTGTTGGCAAGGGAATTTCGGGGATACGCGAACATCCGACACGCGCGGAAATCTGGGGCGTGAGCAGCGCCGGCGGATTCGTCTGGGAGATCGACGCGCGCACGAATCAAGTTACAGCGCGCATTCCAGTGGGGCCACTTCCCTACGCGATAGATTTTTCGACGGACGGCAGCCGCCTGTATACGACAGCGGCGGGGTCGGACACGGTTCTGGCCATCGACTGCCAAACGCACGGCGTACTGGGGCGCGCGCACACGGGAGGCGAGCCTGTTCTTGCGCGCGTCACGCCGGATGGAAAAAGCGTGCTGGTGGTGAATCGGCGCGATGGGACGCTGGGGATTCACGACGCGGCCACGCTGGCACTGCGGAGCACGGTTCACGTCGTCAAGCAGGCGGAAGAAGTCATCGTTCTGCCGGATAGCAGCCTCGCGTTTGTGATGAGCCGGAACGCGCCTGAGCTTTCCGTCGTCGATTTGCAGAGAAGCGTTCTGGTGACGAATCTTGAGCTGGCCGGGAAACCATCGGACATGCTGCTGAAGCCGGACGGCGGCGAACTTTATGTGATTTCGCCGGAGGCGCACGGGTTACAGGCCATCGACACGTGGACGCATGAAGTGGGCGACTACATGGTGCTGGGGTCGGCGCCCACGCGTGGGGTCTTGAGCGAGGATGGAAGCACCATGTATGTTTCGGACGCCGCTGCGGGACACGTGATTCCCGTGGACATTCCGAATCGGCGGATCATTCGCGTCCCCGGAACCGGGAAGGAATTTCCGATTCCGGCAGGACAGTCGCCCGGAGCGCTGCGCTTTGATCCCGAGGAAAATCTATTGATCGTCGTGGACCAGAGCTCCGGGGATGTGGCTGTGATTCGCGTGCGCACAAACAGTTTGCTGACGATGATCCCCGTTGGAGATGGACCGTGGGATTTGGCGATTAAATTATTTTAGCCGCTCTTGCCGACGTTCTTCCCAAGGCAATCCTGGGCGTTTTACCGGCACTCTTGCTTCTTAGGACCGATCGTTCGCAAAGCATGTTGTCTTTCGCTAATCCTGCCGCAGGGCTACGAGCGGATCGACGCGCATCGCGCGACGAGTGGGGATATAGCAGGCCAGGAGCGTGATAGCGGTCATAAGAATGGCCGCGGAAACAAAAGTGACGGGATCGGCGGGGCTGACGCCATAGAGTTGGCTGGTGAGGAGGCGCGTAATGGCGAGTGCAGACAGCAAGCCGAGGCTGATGCCGATTAGAGAGAATTTCGCGCCTTCCTTCATTACGAGCCAGAGAACGTCTCGGCGTTGCGCCCCGAGAGCAATACGAATGCCGATTTCACGCGTGCGCCGTGAGACGAGAAACGAGAGAACGCCGTAGATGCCAACGAGTCCGAGAATAAGAGCCAGACCGGCAAAAGCGACGAACAGTTCCGTCGTGGAAGCTGGGGTGGAGACGGATTCGGAAACGACGGAGCGCATAGGCTTGACTTCGCTCGCGGGGACCTCGGGATTCAACCCAGCGATGGTGCGGCGAAGAGCATTCTGGACTTGCAACTCGTCGAGACTGGATTGGACGACGACAGTCATGTCCGAAGGGACGCGGCCTCCTTCGAGCGTGGCGTTTGTAGCGTAGGGAAAGTAAATCGTGCCGTTGATCCAATCAGGTAGATTGTTTTGCAAGCCGTAGGCGCGGACGTCCGAGACGATTCCGACGATGGTGCGCCAGTCCTGGTCGCCGCTGAGACGAACGTGCGAACCGATGGGACTGCGGCCAGGCCAAAAGCGCCGGGCGGTGGATGCGCTGACGAGAGCGACAGGCGGATCGGCGGAATCATCGGCGGAAGTGAAACCGCGCCCGGCTACGACGCGAATGCGCATGACGGGAAGATAATCGGGCGTAATCACGTTCATCCAAAAAAGAGGCATGAGCGCGCCGGGAGCGACGGGCTTATTTTCAATTTCGAGCGAACGTTTGGCGACGCGGCCATCGAGTGGAAGCGTGTTGACGAAAGCGGCGGAGTCAACGCCGGGGACGGCCTCAAGGCGATCCTGAAGTTCGTGGTAGAAGGAGATGCAGCGCGCGGGATCGCTGCAAAACGCTTCATTGGGAGTGATGCGAGCGGTGAGGAGTTGCTCCGAACGAAAGCCGGGATCGACGTGCGAGAGCGCCACGAAACTCCGGATGAGCAAGCCGGCAGCGATGACCAGAAGCACGGCAAAAGCGACTTCCGCGATGGCTAATCCGCTGCGCAAATTTTGCGAAACGGATCCGGAGGCACCGCGGCCGGCGGACTTGAGCGCCTCGACGAGAGCAACGCGGGACGAATGAAGAGCGGGAGCAAGACCGAACAGAAGACCGGTAAGAATGGCAAGGCCCGCTGTGAACGCAAGGACGCGCCAGTCGATCTGGGCATCGGCGAGACGCGGCGTGTCGGCTGGGAGCGCGACTTTGAGCAGTTGCAGCCCCTCAGTCGCGAGAAGCATGCCAAACGTACCTCCAAGAAAAGCCAGTAAAACGCTCTCCGTGAGCAGTTGGCGAATCACACGGCCGCGCTCGGCACCCATGGCAGTTCGCAGGGCGATTTCTTTTTCGCGCGTGGCGGCGCGGGAGAGCGTGAGATTGGCAACGTTCACGCAGGCGATCAGCAGAATCAGGCTGACCGCGCCCAGAAGCAGGAAAAGCCGGCCGCGCACGTCCGCGACCATCCCGTTGCGCAGTGCAATGACGCTGACATCGGCGTTCCAGTCAGCAGGCATGGCCCAGGGAAAGAGTTTCGGAACGCGCGACTGAAACATGCGAATCTCGGCGCGGGCTTGCGCCATGGTTGCGCCAGGACGGAGGCGGCCGATGATGGGCATAAAATCGCCAGCCCAATACGCAATGGTGTCGCGCGGATCGTTGTCGAGGGGAATCCAGACCTGCGTTTTCGAAGACGGGAAATTGAATTCGGCGGGCATCACGCCGACGACCTGACGGCTAACGCCTTCGAGGTCGATGGAATGGCCGATGAGGGAAGGGTCGCTGTTGAAGTGCTGCTCCCAGAGGGCGCGGCTCAGGATGACGTAATTGTCTTGACCGGCTTGATCTTCCCCGGGATAAAACGGACGGCCAAGCTCCGGACGCGCGCCCAGGACGTTGAAAAATTCGGCGGAGACGAGAACGCCCGAAAGCCGGAGCGGATCGCCGCGACCCGTAAGGTTGAATTCGTGGCCTTCGAAGTAAGCGGCGACGTCCACCGATTTCATTTGATCGCGAAGGGCAACGAACGCGCCTTTGGGGTAAGTGCCAGTGATACTGACCAGATCCTGCGGCGCCGCGAACGGTAGCGGACGTAACAGGATGCCGTTCACCAGGCTGAAGATGGCTGTGTTCGCGCCAATGCCGAGCGCGAGCGTGAGAACCGCGACTGCGGTGAAACCGGGATTTTTGAGGAGCACGCGCGCGCCGTACCGCAGGTCCTGAATCAAGGTTTCGAAAATCCTCCCGCCGCGCGCTTCCCTGCCCTCTTCTTTGACGCGCTCGATGCCACCGAACTCGATGCGCGCGCGGCGCATTGCTTCTTCGCGTGAAATACCCGTACCAATTAGGTCTTCGGCGAACGCCTCCATATGGAAACGGAGTTCCGCGTCCATCTCGCTTTCCGTCCGCGAGCGGCGGAAAATCGCGCGCGACCACGAACGCAGCGAAACCCACAGCATCATAACTCCTCCAGATTGTTGCTCCAGATCACCGTGGTTATCCACCCCATCATTCGTACCTCAGCGCCACCATGGGATCGACACGCATCGCCCGCCGCGCCGGAAGGTAACTC
Source organism: Candidatus Acidiferrum sp. (assembly GCA_049800195.1). Classification (GTDB taxonomy): domain Bacteria; phylum Acidobacteriota; class Terriglobia; order Acidiferrales; family UBA7541; genus Acidiferrum. The sequence goes on along the minus strand of JBARJI010000120.1, from coordinate 73,685 downwards.
GCCAGAAGTGCGACTCCCAGCAGAATCAACGAGACAGCGGCAAAGGTGAGTGCATCAGTTGAGCGCACCCCATAGAGCATCGATGAAAGCAAGCGCGTGGCCGCGAATGCTCCTGCCAGGCCGACCGCTAAGCCGATGGTTGCGAGGCGCACTCCGAAGGCGAGGACAATCCAAACAATCTGCGGGCGCGACGCGCCGAGCGCTAAACGGATTCCGATGTCACGCGTTCGCTGCGCCACCATATAGGACAGGACGCCGTAAATTCCCACGGACGAAAGCAAGAGTGCAGCGGCGGCAAAAATGGACAACAGAAATGTGTCAAAGTGGGAGCGCTCGAGAGTGCTCGATATTTTCTGCCGCATCGTCGAGAGCTGGTAAATCGGGGCGGCGGGCGCGATCGAGGCGACGGCCGCCTGCAACTCGCGCGCTGGAACGGCCTCACCGCGCGTTCGTACCACCAAGTCCATCGTGCGCCCAATCCAGTCCCAGGAACTCGGCGGCATTTGCGCAAGTGGAATGTAAAACTCTGGCTGCACCTGGCGGTCAAGGCCCCAAGCGCGCACATCCCCCACCACGCCAACGACTTCATGCCACACGGGATCCATGCGGCCCTTCGGCCCGATTTCGCGGCACGCGAACCGCTTCCCAATGGGGTTTTCGCCGGGCCACATCGTGCGGGCAAGAGTTTCATTGACGATAGCCACGAGCGTGGTGTCGCGCGTGTCCCGTGGAGTGAAGTCGCGCCCGGCTTTCAGCGGCACTCGGGCGGTTGCGAGATAGCTGGGCGAAATGATTTGCAATTGCGAGTTCACCAGATTTGCAGGATCCAGGGGTTTGCCTTCGGCGAGCAAGCCATTGCTGCTGCCCCCGCCGGCGAGCGGAGCACGTGAAACTACGGCAGCCGAGTCCACGCCGGGCAAAGCAGCGACGGCGGTGATCATGCGTTCAAACGTTTGCCGGGCGAGCGAAGGTTCGTGATAAGTGGGATCGGGTATTCCAACTCTCCCGACAATGAGGTTCGAAGTATCAAAGCCTGGGTCGACGTGCGATAGAAACAGCGCGCTTCGGACCAACAAACCGGCGCCAACCATCAGAATCAACGCTAGAGAGACTTCGCCCACCACAAGGAGGCTGCGAATGCGATCGCGGCCTCCGCCGGAAGCGCCGGAGCTGGACTTAAACACTTCGTTCAGGCGCGTGGAAGCCGAGCGCAGCGCTGGCGCCAGGCCAAACAAAAGGCTAGACAGAAGCGCCGCGGCGCACGCGTAGACAAGCGTGCTCGCGTCGATCTTCGATTGATCCAGGCGCGGCATTTCGGCCGGTCCGTGCGCGACCATCCAGGCGACGCTCCAGTTCGCCAGCAAAAGACCGACAACCCCGCCCGCTAGCCCAAGCACCACGTTTTCTGACAGAAGCTGCCGGACGATGCGACTCGGCGTAGCTCCGAGAGCCGCGCGCATGGCAATCTCTTTTTGGCGCGTGCGCGAACGAGCAAGCTGCAAATTCGCGATATTTGCGCAGGCGATCAGCAGCAAGAAGCCCACAGCGGCGAGCATTAACCGTAAGCTCAAACTTTGGTCGCCCAAAAGAGCGGTAGTAAGCGATTGCAGTTGGAATGTCCGGTCCTTGTCGTCGATTGGGAACTGCTGCCGCAGGCGCTGTGCGATTACGTTGAGCTCCGACTGGGCTTGCGCAACCGAAACGTTTGGCTTGAGCCGCCCCATTACGTTCAGATAATGATTATCGTGATCGGCCGACTGCGCGGGAGTGAATGCGGCGGGAACCCAGAGCTCCGTATTGTTGAGCAGCGGGTCGAAGCTCTTCGGCATGACGCCAATTACTGTCGTGGGTATTCCATTAATCCGTATCGACTGGCCTACGATCGAGGGATCTGCCTGGAATCTGGCGCGCCAAAGGCGCTCGCTTATAACAACGACATGCGCTTGACCAGGCTTGTCTTCCCCGGCACGGAAGACGCGGCCCGCGATTGGCTGCACTCCGAAGGTCGCAAAATAACTGGCTGTGGCGATCTCTCCATCCACCCGCTCCGGAAGCTGTCCTGTTTCGAGATTGAAGCCCCCGCTGTTCGAGGCGCACAGATCTTCGAAAGAAGAGGTTTGGCTTTTGAGGTCAGTATAATTACCGATGGAGAGGCCAGGAAAAATATCCTGCCAATGCTCTTCCACATATAGGATGCGGGAGGGGTTGTTCATGGCCAGCGGCCGCAGTAATACAGCATTGACGATACTGAAGATCGCCGAGGTGGCGCCGATCCCCAGGGCAAGCGTGAGAACCGCGACAGTGGTGAATCCAGGATTTTTGCGGAGCATGCGCCCGCCATAGCGCAGATCTTGAAACAGCGTTTCGATGATTCTAGCGCCGCGTGCTTCCCTGCCTTCTTCTTTAACGCGCTCTATGCCGCCAAATTCCACGCGCGCCCGGCGGAACGCCTCCTCGCGCGAGACTCCGCTGCGCATCAAATCCTCGGCGCGCGTTTCGAGGTGGAAACGCAACTCCGCGTCCATCTCGCTTTCCATGCGGGAGCGACGAAAAAGCGCGCGCGACCAGGAACGAAGGCGATTCCAAAGCGTCATATTCCCTCCGGTTTCGCGCCGAGGATTCCGGCGATGACGTCGGCCATGCGATTCCAGTTCGCGGCCTCTATATGCAGCCGGCGCTTCCCTGCCGCGGTCAGCCGGTAGTACTTGGCTTTGCGTTTGTTTTCGGACTCGCCCCATTCGCTCGCGATCCAGCCCTGATGCTCGAGGCGATAGAGCGCGGGATAGAGCGAACCCTGTTGGATCTCGATGCGATCTTTCGAGATTTGCTGAATGCGCAGCAACACACCGTAGCCGTGTAGCGGGCCGAGCGAAACCGCTTTGAGGATCAGCATGTCGAGGGTGCCTTGCAGAAGATCGAGTTGCTTATCCATGGGTTCTATTCTCCTAGACGAACTAGGAAGGTAAAATGTTTCCTCCTAGACGGTCAAGGAGAAAGAAATTAAGCCGGACCCTACGACCCCAATCGCCCGAGGGGGGCCAGGGATGCTTTTAGGAGAGAATCAGCATGAAAACAGAACGAATCAAAGATTTTGCTCAGCTTCAACGGGCCATGCGAAATTCTCTTCGCCCAAATTCACCTCGAGGAAGCCTTCCGCAGGGAGCACGTCCACTGGCAAGCCTCCGTGCCACAGCGCCACGCCTAGTCTCAGCTTCGTTTGGCCCTTCAGCTTGATCTCGCTGCGGCGGATGGCCACTTCAAGGATACGGTCGAAGGAAGCTTCGGCCACGCTTTTGGGATTCAGAAGACACAGGCGCCCCGTCTCAACGGCAAATTCCTGCAAGTGGCCGCGTTCGAGCTTCACTACAATGGCGATTTCTTCGGCGGCGCCGATGGTGATGCGGAATTCCGAATCTTCAAGTTCTCCTAGAAGGTCCAGGAACGGATCGACCCGAACGCAGAAGCGTTCGTCCTCAAATCCATAGCGCAGCTCGTGAAGATAAAAAGTCCGCCCGTGCATGGCGCCGCCGCGCCGCTCGGGAGAATAAAGACCAGCCCCCAGCCACTCGAAATAGGAAGTATCGCGCCCATCCACGGCGATTTTCAGAAATCCAGTAGGAGCAAGCTGCAAAGCGTGTTCCGGCTGCCGCTTGATGGGCTTTGCCAGCTCTTGCGGCGCAACCTGTCCGAGCGCGAGGTACACGGCCGTCAAATGTTTGCGATACAGCGCATCGAATTCTGCATCGTTAGCCGTGCTATGTTCCGGACCGAACCACCAGCACCAATCGCTTCCCTCCGCAGCCAACAGAGATTCTTGTGCCACTTTCAAAGCCGTCTCATCGGGCGCACCTTCACGGCCTTGCTGTCGCGCCTCCACCGCGCGTCCATACTCTTCGCGGGCGTCCCAGAGCAATTCCCACGCGGCCACGTCTTCGCTGTGGCCAATCCAGACATCGAAATTCGCGTTGATCCACGAAGCTGGAAAGATTCCTGCGTTGGATGGAACATCGCCAGCGGCGGCAATCGCTTCGCTCGCCGTGAGCGCCCGGAAATCCTGGTCTCCCTGAATGCGTCCGTAGAATTCGCGCAGGAACTCGCGGCCGTTCCCCGGATAGTATTCCCAAGCATTTTCCCCGTCGAGAAACAGGCAAACCGTCAGCGGCTGCGAGGTTTGCACGCGCTCGCCAAGCTCGCGAAGCCTGCCATGCAAATCGGCGGCAGCATCTTTGCCATTCATGCGGCTATAAACGAATCCGATCAAATCGGAAAGATGGTGATCGCGGAAGAGTCCCGTAATGGGTTTCCCGCCAAGCTCTACACGCAACGGTTTGTATAGACGTTCCGCATTCGCAGGAACTCCTTTCGCATCGCGAAAAAATCCCGCATTGAGCGTTCTTCCGAGGACGCCCTCATCCGTGCCGAACCATTGAAATCCCTCTTCTGCGGCGATGGTCAACGCTTGGTCGGACACAGAGCCTTCCGAGGGCCAGAGTCCCTGTGGCTTGGCGCCAAATACGCGCTCGTGGTATTCGCGAGCTCGCCGCAATTGCTCGCGCGCATCTTCCGGATGGCGATAGGCCCGGCGTGGAAGTGGTGTTCCAGGGTTGGCTACTCGCGCGATATCCGAATCGCAGATAAGCGGAAGGATAGGGTGATAAAACGGGGTGGTGCTGAGCTCCACCTGGCCTGTTTGCGCCGCCTCGCGATACGCAGGCAGAACCATAGCGAGCAGTTCCAACTGCTTCGCTTTCAAGGAGCCCTTCTCCTTCTGCGTGAACTCTTTTCCTTTGCTCGCGAGGCGGCTTACAACCGGATCATTTTCGAGCCAGGATTCCTCCATCCACGCCAGTTGCGAGAGCACTTGAAGGTCGCGCCAGTCCCGCGGCGTGAACGATACCAGCGCCTGCGCGCCCCCCGCAGGCTGTGACCATTCATAAAGTTCCACAAAGCGCGGCCATCGCGACATTAAGCGCTCATGATTTACCTGGAAGGCCCGCGCCAAAATCTCCGCTTTGTCTTCGCGCGTCAAACCCTCGACCGGCTTGAACGCTAGATCGAACCACGGCTCGTTGAATTCTCCGCTCGCATATTCCTCAAGCTGCATGCCGAGCGATGGCACGACGTTAAAGGTCGCATGGAAATTGGGAAAATCTTTCAGCATGGTCACCATACCCCAATAGTCCTTGAGGGCATGTAGCCTGGTCCAAGCCAAGACGTAGCGACCCGTCTCTGGGTCACGGTACTGCGGTTGATGCATGTGCCACAAAACTGCCAAGTGCACGCGATTCATCGCGACTCTCTCTCCAGTCTCCACTGCGATGCCGTGTTACACTCACGGTTCGCGCCATGCGCATCCTGGACCGCTATATTGTCCGCGAAGTTTTTCGTCACGCACTCCTCGGGCTTGCCGTATTTACATTCGTATTCTTCGTGCCCCAGCTTGTTCGATTGATGGAGTTGTTTGTCCGTCACACCGGCTCGGGTTCTCAAATTCTTGAGCTCTTCTTGTGTATTTTCCCTACCGTCTTCACCTTTACGCTCCCGATGGCCGTCCTGATCGGCGTGCTTCTCGGCCTGGGCCGCATGTCCGCGGACAGCGAGATCATCGCACTCACGGCTCTCGGGATTGGCCGGCGCCGCATTCTTTTGCCCGTGGGCGTCTTGGCCGCAGCGGGCGCTGTCGTCACGCTGTGCATGACCCTTTGGCTCGGTCCAATCGCGGTGCGCACCTCCCGCACTCTCGAAGCCGATCTGGTCGCATCCCAAATTTCGTTCGCTGTGCAGCCCCGAGTCTTCGATGAACGCTTTCCCAAACTGGTACTTTACGTCAACGACGTGTCTGCCAGCGGCACTCATTGGCACGGCGTATTTCTCGCTGAAGCCGGCGGAGAAAGCGGCTCGCAACTCACCCTGGCGGAGAATGCGATTGTAATTGCCGAACCCAAGGAGGGCAAGCTGGAGCTTCACCTTCAGGGGGGCACGACACACGAATTTTCGCGAGAAGATCCCGACCGTTATTCGGTGACCTCGTTTGGACAGAGCGACTGGCCAATCGATGTAAATGGCCTCGCGCCTGCCGAGCCTCGCCAATTGACGAATCCGGAGCGATCCTTGCGCGAACTGCTCACTGCCAAGGGGACCGATTGGCGCGAAGCTCGCGTGGAATTGCACCGCCGCCTGGCGTTTCCGGCCGCTTGTCTCGTGTTCGCGCTGATCGCCGTGCCCCTCGGCGCGCAGCCTCGCCGTGGCGGACGCGCTGCCGGGTCGTTGATTGCTGTCATCCTCATCGCGTCCTATTATCTTCTCACGGTGATTGGGGCCGGCTTGGCGCGCCAAGGCGTCGTACCGCCCGCTGTCGGCATCTGGGGCGCGAATATCCTTCTGGCAATTCTAGGGCTGGCGTTGCTTCCTCGCATGGAGCAGTTCCGCGGAGAAAACCGCTGGTTCAAACCCACCGTCCGGCTGCGGATCTGGGCCAGGCTTCTTCGCCGCAGGAAGGCGCGTGCGCGCGCCGCAGTGGTCGCCCACATTCCAAATGGATTGGCGGAGCCGGAGGAGAATGAAGTGCAATCGAGCGGCAGCTTCCCCCGCTTGATGGACATGTATCTCCTTCGCCGCTTCTTTTTTTATTTTGCCTTGCTCATGGCGGCCTTCATTTTTCTCTTCGAGGCGTTCACCTTCTTTGAGCTGCTCGACGACATCGCGCGTCACCGCGTCCCTTTCCTGATTGTCATGGATTATTTCCGTTACCTGACGCCGTATTTGCTCTACAACCTCGCCCCGCTTGGCGCACTCGTGGCCGTCCTCGTAACCCTTGGCGTGATGAGCAAAAACAACGAGGTGGTGGCCTGTAAGGCCAGCGGTATCAGCCTCTACCGCTTGGCTGTACCTTTGCTGTTCGCCGGACTAGCGTTGGCCGCCGGCATGATCGTGCTCGACGAAACCTATCTGCCCTACGCCAACCAGCGTCAGGACGCCCTCCGCAACCAGATCAAGGGCCGTCCGCCGCAAACCTATACCCAGCCCGAGCGCTGGATTTTTGGCAACGACGAAAAAATCTACAATTACGACCTCTTTGACCCCACGCGGGACCTTTTCGGCGGTCTCAGCGTCGTCGAGCTCGACCCCGCCACCTTTCAGATGAAGCGCCGAATCTTCGCCGCGCGCGCGCAATGGTCAGAGTCTGAGAAAGTGTGGGTTCTCGAAGGAGGGTGGGTGCGCGATTTCGCCGGCGGCGCCATCACTCGCTACGAGCGCTTCACGGTAACATCGCTGCCCGAGCTTACCGAGCCGCCGAGCTACTTCAATCGCGAGGTTCGCCAAGCTTCTCAAATGAATTGGGGGACCCTGCGGCGCTATATCGATGACTTGCACAAGGCCGGGTTTGACGTCGCCAACCTGACCGTTCAATGGCATGTCAAGCTGGCTTTCCCCCTGATTGCCCCCATCAGCATGCTGCTGGCGATCCCCTTCGCGCTCCTTGTCGGGACGCGCGGCGCAATTGGCGGCGTTGCCCTCGGTGTGGCGATTGGAATTGTCTATTGGATGGCGGCGCGGCTGCTTGAAGCGATGGGAGGTGTTGGGCAACTGCCGCCGTTTCTCGCTGCCTGGGCTACAGACATTACATTCTTCTTCTTGGGACTCTACTTTTTCTTTAAGATGCCAACCTAAGCGGAGACAAGCCGCCGGAAGTGCAGGGATCGGTTAAGATGTCTGCACGCCGACGGCTTCAAGTTTCACTTTATGTTTGCGCTAAGGGATTTGCTCCGCTACTTTGCCTTCTTTTTTTGGGCTTGCTCTTCTTCGACTACTGCTTGAGCTGCGGCAAGCCGCGCCACTGGCACCCGAAATGGCGAGCAACTCACATAGGTCAGCCCTGCGCGATGGCAGAACTTCACGCTATCCGGGTCGCCGCCGTGTTCGCCGCAGATACCCAGCTTGATGCCGGGACGAGTCTTGTTCCCTTTCGCCACAGCCATTTCAATCAGTTGACCTACACCCGCTTGGTCGATAGTTGCGAACGGATTCTTTTTGACGATTTCCAATTCCTGGTAAGGCCCGAGGAAAGAGCCCGAATCGTCGCGGCTCATGCCGAGGCAAGTCTGGGTCAAATCATTGGTGCCAAAACTAAAGAATTCGGCTGTTTCTGCGATCTCATCGGCGGTCAGCGCGCCCCGGGGAACCTCAATCATCGTTCCCACCAGGTAATTTAGCTTTGCGCCCTTTTCCTTCATCACCTCGCTGGCGATCCTATGGACGACCTCAACTTGCAGGTCCAGCTCCCTTTTGAAGCCTACGAGCGGGATCATAACTTCAGGGTGTACTTTAATCCCATCCTTCTGCACATCCGCCGCTGCCTCAAAAATAGCTCGGGACTGCATCTCGGAAATCTCGGAATAAACAATACCCAAACGGCAGCCCCGGAAGCCGAGCATCGGGTTAAATTCATGTAGTTCTTTAACTCTTTGTTTGATCTTTTCGACAGGCACTCCCATTTTCTTAGCCAAGTCGCTCTGTGCGGAACCCTCATGCGGCAAGAACTCATGGAGTGGAGGATCCAGGAATCGAATCGTGGCTGGATATCCCTTCAATTCCCGAAACATCCCGGCGAAATCCTCCCGCTGATAAGGCAGTATTTTCGCGAGCGCCTCTTTCCGGTGTTCCTTCGTGTCCGCCAAAATCATCTCGCGCATTGCATCGATACGATTGCCTTCAAAGAACATGTGCTCTGTTCGGCAAAGCCCAATACCAACAGCACCGAATGCGATGGCGTGCGCCGTCTGCTCGGGGGTATCCGCGTTGGTGCGGACCGCCAGACGGGTGACTTTGCCGCACCAATCCATAAGCTTCTTGAAATTCTGATAAGTCTGGCTCTTGCTTGCGTCCAGGGACTTCTCAATAAGTACTTGAACAATTTCGGACGCGGCAGTCGGGATTTGGCCTGCATATACTTCTCCTGCGGTGCCGTTAATGGAGAGGAAGTCTCCCTCCTTATATACGACGCCATCTACGGTCATGGTTTTGGCGGCGTAATCGATTTCGATCGCTGCGGCCCCGCAGACGCAAACTCTTCCCATCTGCCTGGCGACGAGAGCTGCATGGGAACTGACACCACCCTTCGCCGTGAGGATGCCTTCGGCGGCGATCATGCCCCGCAAATCTTCCGGCGAAGTCTCCGTGCGAACGAGCAGGACCTTTTCGCCTCTTCCCGCAGCGGCAGCGGCACGATCTGCGTTCAGATACATGCTGCCAGCCGCCGCTCCGGGCCCGGCTGGCAGTCCCTTGGCGATGACCTTGGCGGCCGCAACCGCTTTGCGGTCAAAGATAGGCGCCAACACTTGGTCCAGTTGGTCGGCGGGAACTCGCCGGATAGCCGTCTTCCAGTCGATCAGCTTCTCCTTTTCCATTTCGACCGCGAAACGCACTGCCGCCAGACCGGTCCGCTTTCCGTTGCGGGTCTGCAGCATGAACACTTTGCCATCCTGAATCGTGAACTCGAAGTCCTGCACATCCTTAAAGTGTTTCTCCAAGGTTTGGCGGATCTTCTCCAATTCGTGAAAAGCTTTAGGCAGATAATTCCTCAGCTGGGCGACAGGCTCGGGCGTGCGCACGCCAGCCACCACATCCTCGCCCTGCGCATTGATCAGAAATTCGCCGTAGAAGACTTTCTCTCCGGTGGCCGGATCGCGCGTAAAGGCCACACCCGACCCGGATTTGTCACCCGTATTCCCGTAGACCATCGCCTGCACGTTGACGGCGGTGCCCCACTCGGACGGAATGTTGTACTTGCGCCGATAAACGATGGCGCGGTCATTCATCCACGAACCGAACACAGCGCCCACTGCTCCCCACAGCTGCTTCCAGGCGTCCTGCGGGAATTCTTTTCCGCTGCGTTCCTTGATCAGTTTCTTGAACCGAACCACCAACTCTTGAAGATCGCCCACCGCCAGCTTCGGATCATCGACGTCCGCGTGGTACCGCTCATGCTTCAGCCCATGAATGACCACCTCGAACGGCTCGTGGTCTTCGTCTGGGCGTTTCTGCACGCCCATGACGACATCGCCGTACATCTGGATAAACCGCCGATAACAGTCCCACGCGAACCGTTCATTTTTTGTAGCCTTGGCCAGCGTGAGCACAGTCTCGTCGTTCAACCCTAGATTCAAAATCGTGTCCATCATGCCGGGCATCGAGTCCCGGGCCCCGGACCGAACGGAGACCAGCATCGGCATGGCCTTGCTGTCCCCAAACTTCGTTCCCATGATTTTTTCCACTCGCGCCATGGCCTTTTTTACTTCTGCATCGAGCGCCTTGGGGTAGGTCTTCTTGTTTCCGTAGTAGTAGGTGCAGACCTCGGTCGTGATGGTTAGACCGGGAGGCACCGGCAAGCCAATCCGGCTCATCTCCGCAAGACCCGCGCCCTTCCCGCCCAGGAGAGCGCGCTGGCTGCCGTCGCCCTCCGCTTTACCCGCGCCGAAAAAATAGACCCATTTAGTCACTGTGCTCCTCACTTGTCGTTTTTAGATTTTAAGAACCGTCTAGGGACTTCCCAATCCGTGCAGCGACCGAGAATTTTGTCGGCACGCCGACTCACTTCACTTTTCACAACTTAAAGCAAAACTTCATCTTCTCTATCGGCGTTCTTCCCCGCCGAGTTCGGAAAAATCGGCGATCGTCGTGAACTCCTTAAGAATCTCGGACAGCAACGCCAGCCGGTTCTTCCGCACCGCTTCGTTTTCCGCCATCACCATAACGCCTTCAAAAAAATCGTCAACCGCTTTACGCAGCCCGGCGATCACCTCAAGCGCTACTTGATATCTCCCCGCGCGCTTTTCCGCCTGCACCTTAGAAGCAGCCGTCCTCATTGCCGCGAACAGTTCACGCTCGGCGCCGCTCTCAAACAGATCCGTCTGGATCGCACCCTCTTCTTCCCTCTTAAAATTCGATTTCTCCAGAATATTTCGGATACGTTTGAAGGACACCGCCAGTGGTTCGAAGTTTTTCGATTTCCGGATGGCCTTCAGCGCGACGAGCCTCTTTTGCGCATCCACCAAGTCGTCGACTCCGGCGCGGAACACGGCATTCACTTCGTCGTAGCCAAACTTCTCGCGCTCGCGAAGGATAAACTTCGCGCGATCAAGTAGAAAATCCAGAACCTGCGTTTCCTGCTCCGGACCCACCCCCTTCTTCGGAGGATTCGTGAGCAGAGCTTTGGTGGCCGCTCCGACCGCCAACGAAAGCGAAACAGGAATCTTGCGCTCCAGAATAATCTTCACAACACCCAGAGCCGATCGCCGCAAAGCATACGGATCGCTGGAGCCCGTTGGAATCAAGCCCACGGCGAAGCAGCCGACGATAGAATCAAGCTTGTCGGCCAACGCCACCGCACAGCCGGTCAGATTGCGTGGGATGGGGTCTGCAATCCCTACCGGGCGATGGTGGTCGTAGATCGCATCCGCGACATCGTCCGGCTCTCCCTGCGCGCGAGCATACAGGCCGCCGACAATCCCCTGGAGCTCCGTAAACTCGCGCACCATCTCCGTGGCCAAGTCGCACTTGCAGAGCTCCGCCGCTCGGTCGGCCTCGGCTACATGCGCTTGCAAGAGCCCGCTGTTGAACCATTGTTCGGTGAGCCAGCGGGCAATCGCGCGCACGCGTTCCACCTTGTCGCGGTAGCTCCCCAGCCGCGATTCGTACGTGACGCGCTCCAGCTTCGGCAAATAGTCGGCGAGCCGACATTTTTGATCGGCCTCCCAAAAAAATTGCGCGTCCGCCAGTCGTGCTCGCAACACTCGCTCGTGCCCGGCGCGCACCAAGCCTTTCGGATCCTTCGGCAGATTGATCACCGCTAGAAAATGTGGCGCCACTTCACCGTTGCGCTTCTCGACCGCAAAATACTTTTGGTGCCCGCGCATCACGGTTATCAGAATCTCGTCCGGCAGGGCCAAGTACTCCGGATCGAATCCCCCCTCGAGCACGCTCGGACATTCGTTTAGATAAGTAACGAGCCGAAGCAGCTCCGCGTCCTCGTGAACTCGATACCCGCCTCTCTTCGCGTGCGCCTCCAGTTCCTTCGAAATCTTCTCACGCCGTTCCGCTGGGCGAACAGTCACGCCGTTCGCTCGCAACTTCTTCTCGTAGTCCGCGAAATCTCTCACGCGAAGCGGGCCCTTACCGAGGAACCGATGGCCAAAGGTTGTGTCACCAGCCGCCACTCCGGCAAAGGAAAACTTCAGCGGCTTGCCGTTCACCACAGCCACAATCCATCTGATCGGCCGGATAAATCTCGCGCCATCGATCCCCGTCCAAGTCATCGAGCGCGGCCAAGACAAGTCGTGGATCACGCGAGGCAGCATCTCGCTCAAAATCTGCTCGGCGGTCCGGCCGCGTTTCACTTGCTTTGCGGCCAGGTATTCGCCCTTGGGAGTCTTCACGAAGTAGAGTTCCTTCAAAGGGAGCCCCTGCTTCTCCGCGAAGCTGTGCGCCGCGCGTGTCGGCTCGCCGACAGCGTCGTAGGCCACTGACTTCGGCGGACCCGTCACTTCGTTTAGGACATCCGCCTGCTTCTCGCGCAAGCCGCGCACATGCGCCACCAGCCGTCGCGGCGCACTAAAGGTCTCCACAATCACGCCATCAGAAAGATTCTCGGCCGCCAAAAGCTTTTCGAGATTCGCGCGCAAATCTTCTTCTGCTCTAGGCAGCATCCCCGCGGGTATTTCCTCGCACCCGACTTCAAGCAATACTTCAACTCTCTTTTCGGTCACTTTATCTTTCGCGACGCTCATCCTCGCACCTCGCGGCGCACGGTGGGTCCGCCAATCTGTTCCAGGTACGCAGAAGCCGCGCGGCATGCCACCGTCCGCACCCGCGCCATCAGCGCCGCGCGCTCTGTCGTCGAAATGACGCCACGCGCATCCAGCAAATTAAAAAGGTGCGAGCACTTCAAGCAGTGGTCGTATGCCGCCAGAAGAGGATAGCGGGCCCGCTCCTTCCCTTCCGTCCCGGCAAAGCCATCGAGGATCTCTTTGGCTTGTTTTTCGTGCAGCTCAAATTCAGCGCGAGTCGCTTTAGCATCGCTACGATTAAAGCTGTACTCGGAGAACTGCTGCTCCTCCGCCAGCCGGATATCGCCGTACGTTTTATCCGCGGACCATCGCAGGTCGTAAACACTTGCGGCATTCTGGATAAACTGGCAGATGCGCTCTAGCCCGTAAGTCAGTTCCACGGAGATGGGGTCAAGGTCGATGCCGCCGCTCTGCTGAAAATAAGTGAACTGGGTAATCTCCAATCCATCTAGCAGCACTTGCCAGCCAATCCCCCAAGCTCCCAGAGTCGGCGATTCCCAATTGTCTTCCTCAAACCGGATATCGTGCTCCTTCAAACTGATCCCGATCGCCGCGAGGCTCTGGAGGTAAACATCCTGCACGTCAGCTGGCGAGGGCTTCAGAATCACTTGAAACTGTGTATGCTTGTAAAGACGATTGGGGTTCTCGCCGTATCGCCCGTCGGCGGGCCGACGGCTCGGCTGCACATAAGCCACACGGTACGCCGATGGTCCAAGGACTCTCAAAAAAGTTTCTGGGTGCATCGTGCCGGCGCCCACTTCCACGTCATAAGGCTGCTGTAGCACGCATCCGTGCCTCACCCAAAAATGAGAGAGTTTCAAAACTAAATCTTGAAAGGTTAGGCCTACAGGCTTCTTCTCAAGTTTTACTTTAGCTATCAAGTGGACTCCAAAAGCCTTCGGGTGGTCAGCGGTTTCTCCGTATGGTGCTCGATCCAGTTCAAGGAAGCTTCTCGCAGTTCAGCCGCGGGTTGTTGCATCGCCGGCAAGAATTCGATCTTGTCGAGTTTCTCTCCCGCGAATCGTTCCGCCAGTTGTCTTCCCTCAAAGTGCAGCGGCCTCATTCCGCCGCGCCGGCACTTCTCGCAAAAAAGCCCCGCTTCCCACGGCGCATGAAATGCCGCTTGCGATCCAAGCGCCGCGCCACAGGAAGCGCATCGATCAAACTGCGGCAAGTATCCGCCCAGCCGCACCGTCCAAAACGCAAAATAGCTCAGCGGCAACTGCCAAGCGCCCGTCCGCTCGATTTCGCGCACTGTGAGCAGCAACAGCCGAAACATGGACTCCGCCGTTTCATGCTCCGGAAGAACCTGTTCTGATACTTCGCTGACCACCGCCAGCCCCGTGCTCAACTCATAGTTGCTTTGCGCCTTATGAAACGATTCCAGCAATTCGCATTGCTGAATGCGCACCAGATCCCGGGTCTCTTTTTCGATATACCAGACCTGGACGTGCGAGAGAATCTCCAACGTAGAACCGTAACGGTTCTTGATTCGCCGCGCGCCCGCTGCCACCCCGCGCATGCGTCCCGAGGTTCGCCCGAAAAAGCTCACCAGGCGGTCCGCCTCTCCCAACGAAAAGGTCTTCAAGATGATGGCTTCCGTTTCCCTGGCAGGCATGAGCTGTCGGCGCGCCGACGCCTCGCCGGACACTTTGCAGAATTACGTGCAGAGCCACGTCCGATTCGCGTGCACACGCAGGACTAATTTAATTATCACACACTCTCCCGCCGTGCAATGTTTACGTAACGCCTCTCGGAGAAATTTCGACAGCGCCCGCGGTACAAATCCTCCGAGAGCCCTCCCTCTTCTCTTGCGCTCCACTCTCGCGTAACGACCATGCGGGGGCGGCTAAAGTCTCCGCCCCACATTCTGTTAACCAGTCCTCCGGCTGTTCCGTCATTATCGGACGCATTCTTTCCTCGGCTCGATCTCGCTTTGCATTTTTCCCTTCTTCCGCTACTCTGCACCACGAACTTATGCGCAAGCCATCTTTCGACGTTTTGGGCATCGGCGAAAACGCCACTGACACCGTCATGCAACTCGCCCAATTCCCCGCCCTCGGGACCAAAGTCAAAATGCTCGGTGGCAGAATCATGCCCGGCGGCCAAGTCGCCACCGCGCTGATTGCCTGCCAGCGCTGGGGCCTGCGAACCCACTACGTCGGAGTTGTTGGCGATGACCCTGCCGCCGAAATCCATCAACGCGAACTTCGCCGTGCCGGAGTCCGTGCCGACTTGGTCCACGTTCCACGCAGCCTTAGCCAGTTGTCTTTCATTTTCGTGGATACCAGTTCGGGGGAGCGCACCATCGCCTGGATACGCGACTCACGCTTGACTGTCCCTCCTTCCTTTCTTCAAAGAAGCTGGGTGACTTCCGCCCGCCTCCTGCACGTCGATGGGCACGACCCGGCGACCACTAGCGTCTCAGCATCCTGGGCGCGCGCCTCCGGAATCCCTGTCATGGCCGACTTGGATCACCTGTCTCCCGGACTGCTGCGGCTTCTTCCCTTTGTCGATTATCCCGTCACCTCAAAAGAGTTTCCCGTGGATGCCACCGGCGAGAAGAACCTTCTTAAAGCTCTTCCTCAACTTCATCGCAAGTATAATTTCCGCGCTATTTGCGCCACACTCGGCGTGGGAGGCGCGCTGGCTTGGGATGGGCTGCGCTTCTGGTATTCTCCTTCTTATAAGGTCCCCGTTGTGGACACCACTGGCGCGGGCGATCTATTTCACGCGGGCTTCTCGTACGGGCTTATCCATGGGTGGGATCTGCAGCGAATTCTCGATTTTTCCTGTGCAGCAGCTGGGCTAAATTGTGAGGCCCTTGGCGCGCGAGGCGGTATCAGCGCGCTCCCGAAGGTAAAAGAGCTGCAAAGCAACGTCCGCCGGAATGGGCCGCTCTTCTCAAACGCACAACTTGTTCGCGCTGGCGCTGAGGCACTGCGCAAGAAGCCTGGCAAAGCACTGGCAGACCTCGATGCCCAGCGCCGCTTCTTATAGCGCTATTCCGCGCCAATCACACTAGCGCATGTTCATACCTCTCAAAGATCTCAACCCCCACAAGACGTATCCGGTCGTCAATACGCTCCTGATTTTGGCGAACGTCATCGTTTTTCTCTTCCAGCTAACCCTCACTCCGCATCAATACCACGCCTTCATGATGGCCTATTCCACCGTCCCGGCTCGCATCCCGGCCTTCTTCACGGGCCATGTCGCCTTCGATACCGCCTTCCTCCCCATCTTGACCAGCATGTTCCTGCACAGCGGTTGGCTGCACATCGGCGGCAACATGCTCTTCCTCTGGATTTTTGGCGACAATGTGGAAGACTACTTCGGCCACCTCCCCTATCTTCTTTTCTATTTTGTTTGCGGAATCGGCGCCGACCTTCTCCATATCGCCTTCAATTTTCACTCCGGCGTTCCCGCGCTCGGTGCCAGTGGAGCCATCTCCGGCGTCATGGGCGCCTACATTATTCTCTACCCGCGGGCACGTGTCTTGACCCTTGTTGTCGTTTTCTTCCTGCCCATCCCTGCCTTCGTCATTTTGGGCTATTGGTTCCTGATCCAGTTCGTCGAAGGCGTAAGCTCCGTTGGCGGCGCAACCAACGGCGGAGTCGCCTGGTGGGCCCACATTGGTGGATTCTTACTGGGGATGCTGATTACAGGCCTTAGTCTGGGAGACAAGAGTAGTACTTGAAGCTTACTTCACAGCGGAAACGAGGTGACGGATTTATCTAAAGAAGAACCTTAAATTCTTCAATTCGCCCTTTCGACGAATCGCGCCAACCATTCCCCGACCTCAACTGTTTGTTTAACTCCGCCCAAATCCGGCGTAACACAGTTCTCTCGCAGCGCCGCCTTCACGCCTTCGCGCAATACTTGAGCCTCGCGCCTCCAATCCAGAAACTCTAGCATCATCGCCGAGGCGAGCACAGATCCGAACGGGTTCGCGATTCCCTTTCCAGCAATGTTCGGGGCTGACCCATGAACCGGCTCGAACAAGGATGTTCTGCCAGGATGAATGTTCCCCGAGGGCGCCAGCCCAAGTCCGCCCGCAAGCTGCGCTCCCAGATCGCTGAGGATGTCTCCGAACAAGTTGCATGTCACAATCACGTCGAACTGTGCCGGGTCGCGCACCATCTCCATCGCCAAGGTATCAATATAAAGGTGGCGCGATTGGATTTTAGGGTACTCCTGTCGTACTTCCTTGAACACTCGCTGCCATAGGTCGTGCGCAAACGTCATGGCGTTGGACTTGTCGCTCATGCACACGCGGCTCAAGCCGTTCTGGCGGGCATAGTCGAAAGCATATCGAATGATCCGCTCGACCCCTTTCCGCGAATTGACGTCTTCCTGCACCGCGATTTCATCCGCCGTGCCCTTCTTAAAAAAGCCTCCCACACCCACGTACAAGCCTTCCGTGTTCTCCCGGAAGACCATCAGCCGGATGTCCTTCTCCGTACGGCCTCGAAGAGGCGTCAGCCGCTCGTGTAGCAACTCCACGGGCCGCGCGTTTACATAAAGGTCCAGCTTGAACCGCAGACCGAGCAGGATGTCTGCCGCATGTTGGTTGGAAGGAACTCGAGGATCGCCTAGCGCCCCAAAAAGAATGGCATCGAACTCGTCCCGCAGCATTTCCACTGCTCCGGCGGGCAGCGTCACGCCATCCTTCAGGTACTTATCCGCGCCCCAATCAAATTCCACGAATTCCAAGGGCCGCTTTGCCGGCGCCGTGACCGCCCGCAACACTTTCACCGCCTCCTTTGTCACTTCCTTGCCGATTCCATCGCCGGGAATCACGGCGACACGGGCAGCTTGGCCGCCCCAGCGTAGAGGTAGCTTACCGCTTGGGTTCGTCGGTTTCGTCGTCATGCGATGAATAGACCCCTAGGCGCTCGGGGGATAGGCAAGCCGTGGTAAGCCCTCCAAACATTTCAGCCTGGAACAAAAACCCGGACTCCTCCCCGGCTCCTGCGCCGCCCGTGTCGTTACCTGGACTTCGTATTTTCTGTCTTCAGAATAAACGCCGCCACGTTGTCGTGCAGCTCTTTCAGAGAAGCCTCGTGGGCATAAACCATGTGCCCCGATTCGTAAAACTTGAACTCGATGTTGCTCTGCAATTTAGCCGGGATCTGCAGGTGATGCATTTCATAGATGCCTTCGAAAAACGGCGTGGCCAGGTCAAAATAGCCCGCGTTCAGGAGCACCTTGAGGTCCGGGTTGTACTTCATCGCGATCGACAAGTCGGTCATCACGTTTGCCGCCATCGGCAACGGAATTGGCACTCCGGGAGGCTGGTGCAGAAAATTCCACGGCTCCGGATCGATTTCAGGCTTGAAGACCTTGTTCTCGCCATATTTTAAGTCCTTGCGCACGTAGTCGTTGAACGCTGAAACGTAAGCCGACCCGATCGCCGCCGATTGCGGGTCGTATTCCGCCTCTTTGCTCAGCGGGTCCAGTGTCGGCCCGGAAAATCGCGTGTCCAGTCGACCGGTCGTCATGTCGTTCTCATCTTGCAGTGCCTTCTCAAACTCTCCGCCGTTGATCCGCAGGTCCGCTTTCAGAATGTAATCCACAGGAAGACCTGTGTACTCATGCAACTTCGATGCAATCGCCTGCCTTTGCTCTGGAGTGAGATCCGACCCAGCCTCCAGCGCCTGCGCGTAATCGCCCATCGCAAAGTGCTCGACTTCCTTCAGCAGCGGCTCGAGCTCCTTATGCGCATCCCCCAGTTTGTGGTGATACCACGCCGAAGCCGCGTAGGTAGGCAGCGCCAGTTCGTAAGGCAAATCTATCCCGGGATTGAACTCCGGGGCGTCCGCGCTCAAATCGAAATTCAGGATCTGCGATAGCAGAATCACGCCGTTGAAATCCACGTCGCGCTCAGTCTCCAGCACGTTTGAGAGCACCGCCGACCGTGTAGTCCCATAGCTTTCGCCAAACAGATATTTCGGCGAATTCCATCGTCCATACCTCCCAAGGAACTGCACGATGAAATCGGCGAACGCATGCGCATCGGCATCTACTCCAAAGAATGCCTTTTCTTTGTCCTTTCCAGCGATCCGGCTGAATCCCGTTCCGGGGGCATCCACAAACACCAGGTCGCTCGCGTCCAGCAGGCTGAAATCGTTGTTCACCACGGGATATGGCGCTGCGGGCGTGTGTGTATTGTCCGCCGTGACCACTCGCCTCGGCCCAAACGCACCCATGTGCAGCCACACCGTCGAAGACCCTGGCCCACCGTTGTAAAGAAAAGTGATGGGGCGGGCTTCGGACTTCTCGTCGGACTTGAAGTAAGCCACGTAAAACATGCTCGCTTCTGTCGGCGCACTCTTATCGTCCTTGTCCGCATCCTGTGGAACATCGTCCCAACCCTTGGGATGTACGACCAGCGTCCCCGCGTAGGCGTCGTAATTGATGGCGTGCCTCTCGACGGTTACGGAACCCTTGCTCGTAACCTGCTCCGGTTTGAATCCATCGGTCGTCGCAGCCTCGGGCTTGCTTGCGGCTGTCGTGTCTTTGGTCTGTGCTTGAACCACCGCAAACGGCAACGCTGGCAATGTGATCGTGAGGGCAGCGGTCCACAAAATCAGCTTTCGCATCGAGCTCATCTCCATGAATGGTATAAACTGCGATTCTGCATCCCAATATTGCAGAGTCGAATCTATCACGATTCGGCGCCGCCGCCTGACGTGTCATAGATAATTCGGGAGCTCCTTCGCCGACCAAATCGCCGATCGAGTCGCTAACCATATCAAATGTTCGCCAGTGACCTGCCCGAACAGGAAGTCCGCGAGCTCTTCTCTCACACCAACCGTTCCTTGCGTACAGTCAGCCTTTCAATGCGATCCCGCCGCGGCTCGAAGCCGATCCCCGGCCCTGTTGGCACGCGAATCGTTCCCTGCGCCGAAACCGTTACTTCCGGATCGATAATATCCTCGTGCCAGTATCGCCGGCTAGCCGTGACGTCCCCCGGCAACGTGAAGTTGGGCAGCGTCGAGAGAGCAATATTATGCGCCCGGCCTATCCCGGACTCCAGCATTCCGCCGCACCACACCGGCAAGCCATTTTGTTCGCATAAATCATGAATGCGTTTCGCCACGGTGTACCCGCCCACTCGCCCGAGCTTGATGTTGATGATCTTGCATGCCCCCAATGAGATC
The DNA here is from genome assembly GCA_049800195.1 of Candidatus Acidiferrum sp. GTDB lineage: Bacteria > Acidobacteriota > Terriglobia > Acidiferrales > UBA7541 > Acidiferrum. The sequence goes on along the minus strand of JBARJI010000120.1, from coordinate 53,677 downwards.
GCCGCTCGCGCCTGTTCTTCTGTGTGGATACACTCGTCCAAACAAATGGGCGTCGCCAGGTTTTTCTGCAACTCCACGTGCGCGTACAAATCGTCCCAGCCAAGCGGTTGCTCGATCATCATCAAGTAGAAGCCTTCCAGTTGCTTCAACAGCTCCCAGTTGTTCGCCCGATAAGCGCAGTTGGCGTCAACCATCAGCTTGATCCCTGGAAATTCCTCCCGCAACCGCTTGACCTGCGGCAGTTCCTTCCCCGGCTTGATTTTTATCTTGATGCGCTGATATCCCGCCGCCAATTCCTTCCTGACCGCTGCCGCCAGTTCATCGAGCGACTCCTTGATTCCGATCGACACGCCACTCGCGATTTCTTCACGCGCCCCTCCCAGCAGCTTCGCCAGTGGCACGCCTTTCTGCCTGGCTTCCGCGTCCCAAATCGCCGCTTCCAGCGCGGCTTTCGCCATGTTGTGCCCGCGAACGGGCTCCATCAAGTCCCACACTTCGGAGGCCGCGGCAATTTCTCTGTGTTTGATCATCGGCCACAGGAAATCGCGCATCGCAATCCATGCAGTATCTGTCGTTTCTGGGCTGTAGAACGGCCTCTCTCCGGCTACGCATTCGCCCCATCCAATCACGCCGTCGGCAAGCACCTCCGCCAAAACGATCCGCCGCTCCTCGGTCCGTTCCGCGCTTGTTTCAAAGGGCGCGATCAGTTTCATTCGCAGTTCCCGCAAAGTGACTTCCCGTATGCGCATGGTTCCTTTCTCATTCTGCGGTCGCGAGGTATCTCTTCTCGCAAGAACCCGCAAACTCCATCATTACTTCCCTGCCCATCACCCTTGTGGCGGCGGGACTTGTCCCGCACCAAGGATTTGCCCCACCGTCGCGTCCAGCCAAACTAAAAATCGCTCCACGGTGCCAACAGGTATTCCGTGCCCGCGGCCACCTTCTTCACACCTACCGCCGCGTATCCCCGCGCGAACCACGACGTGAATTCTCCCCGAATCCGCGTTTGCACTTTTGCTACTTCGCCCGTGTCGCTCTCTTTCCACTGGTCGAGTTCCGCGGGTAACAAGATATTTGCCGGAGACCCATCCGGTTCCTTCGCCAATTCCGATACCGCGGCCACCACCCTCGCGGAATCAAGCTGCCACTCTGCCCATAGCCGGTCCGTTGGTAACCCCAAGTGCAAAGGGCTTGTCGTCAACCCATACAGATTTGGCAAATATTTCCGCGCAATCGCTCCAAGCCGGTTCAAATTGAAATGAGCGTTTCGCGTTTCCAGCGGATCGAACGTCCACACGATCAGCCGGATTCCCCGCCCCAGTGCTTCCTCGCGCTGAAACAGCTTCAGGGCCCGCCCCACTCCCCGGTCGCGATAACCCTCTATAACCCCGGTCATGTGCGAATGAAGAAACACTGTCCTGTCGCGGAATCCAACCACTGCCAGCGTGTATCCCACCATCCGGTCGCCCTCAAACGCCCCCAGGACTTGCCCTCCCGTCTCCTCCGCCACCACAAACAACGTCACGGGTTCCACTTCCAGATCCTCTTCGCCCCAAATTTCCTTTTGCAAGGCTACGCAACGTTGAAACTCCCCGATACCCGCGCACTTTCGGACGACGATCGCCGCGCTCATCGGCTTTTGCGCGCCTCTCTCGGCATCCACGTTCCATCTTTTTCGGCGCGTTTTGCCGTTTCCCAAAACGCTTCCATCTGCTCTCGCGGCGCGTCCGCCAACGCTTTTCCGCTCTCCCCGGCTAGCTTTTCCATACGCCGGAACCTCGAGGAAAATTTCGCATTCGCCTTCTTCAGCGCGATTTCCGGGTCGATTTGCAGAAAACGCGCCAGATTCACCGCGGCGAAGAGTAAGTCTCCCATCTCCTCTTCCATTTTTTTCCTATCCCCGGTATCCAGCGCCTGCCGCAGCTCTTCCGCTTCTTCGTTCATCTTTTCAATCACGCCATCGATGCTCGTCCAATCAAATCCGATCCGCGCTGCCCGCCTCGTCAGTTGCAATCCTTCCAGCGCCGCCGGTAACGCCCGAGACACGCCATCCATCAACGAGCCGGGCTTCGCTTCCTGCTTCGAACCATCCCCGTTCTTCTCCTCCGCTGCGCTGCGTTCCTCTTTCTTGATTTGTTCCCAATTCTTCAGCACCTCGGCGGAATCCTTCGCGCGCTTCTTTCCAAAGACGTGCGGATGCCTTCGCACCATTTTGTCGTGCACCTCGCGAATCACGTCGGCGACGGTAAACCGCCCCTCCTCCGTCGCAATTTGCGAGTGAAACACGATTTGCAGCAGCAGGTCGCCCATCTCTTCCGCGAACTTCCCATCGTCCCCGCTCTCGAGCGCTTCCAAAACCTCATACGCTTCCTCGATCAAGTAAGTTCGCAGCGAGGCGTGCGTCTGTTCCCGGTCCCACGGGCAGCCGTCTGGAGCACGCAGCCGCGCCTGCACCTCCGCAAGCTTTTCGAACCACTCGCCGGCCGTCAAACGCGGCGCTTTCCCAGCGCCTTTCCGCGCTGCTCCAGCCTTGCTCTTTTTTCGGATCTTTTTCTTTGGGTTCCCCATCGCCTGTCCAGAACTCGCGAAATGCAACAAACGTTACACTTTACGGTGCTGCACACACTTTGACAAGCGCGCGTCTCACGCCATGTGTCGCAATCGAGGAGGGCTGCTTTTCTAGGAGGTTATTCCGGACCTGCACTGCCTTCAAACGCAGAGCGAGCGGCCCCACCCTGCTTCGATGGAATGCCGCTCCGCTCTACTCGATCTGATTCGGCCCCTAAGGCCGGCATATCACCGGTGCGGGCGGTGGTGCTCTTCCACTCGGGCATGGCCCGTCCGCGCCGCTTCTCTTTCCCTTGGGCTGCGCGCAATCAGCCTGTGCCCTTCCACAACGTGCCCAGGCGCCCAGCGATGCACTCCCGGGTAAGGATGCACGTAGGCAAACCGGTTCCCCCACGCGCGGCCCCATGGCCGGTTGTTGATGAAGACCGCGTGGGCGCCCCAGTCAAATCGGCTGAAGCCCCACCCCCACGGCCGAAAAGCTACGCCCAGGCTCACGCCGTATCCAAAACCAATTGCCCCGCCGATAAAAAAGCCCGGCCGTGGCGCCGCAAATACAACCAGCGGATCATAGTACGGCACGCACATGAACACCGGGTCTACTGGCGTTATTGCAATGTACGGACCGCCGCTGACCACCACTTGGGCATTGCTCTGCAGGTAGCCAAAATCCTTAGCCTTCTGCCGCATCCTTTGCACCGCGTCCATCACGTCCTGGCGCTGCGCGAGAAATGCGTCTCCCAGAGACGTCGTCCAATTCATGTCGGAAGCCATCATGTCTAGAACCGACGGAAACGGGAGCAGTGCCTGCACGCTTGGATCCCAAGGCAACTGGTCCGCTGTGATGGCGTTGGCGAGATCTTGTCCCGTGAAATAATGGTGTTCATCCGCCCACTTTGCGGCATCGGGAATCTGGTCGGGATAAGTCGCCCCAGCCATGACTTGCGCCAGCAAAGGGTCGGGATACAGCGCGATTCGCGAAACTATTTGGTCCAATTGGTCCGGCGAAAAACTCGGCGGAGGCGCCTGCTGGTCATCCGGCGATGGAACCCGGTCTTGCGACGTAGTCTGGTCTTGCCCCATCGCGACGCTAGGCAGGCATCCCACAAGAAGTCCCAAAGCCAGAAAAACTGCCATGATTCTTGCCGTAAGCTTTGATTGTCGCATTCGATTCCCCTCTCAATGAATTTGAATGCCTGGCATTTACAAATCCTATCTCACTTTATTTAACCCAGTCGTCGCTATTTAGTTCCGCCGTTTCCTCTCCTCCCCAACCTGGCAGCTCACCTCTTCACTGGCGCGCTGTACGCAACGCACAAACCGCTCTCGCTTCGACCGGTTTCCGCCATACGCTTATGACCCGCGTGCAGCCTTAGCTCGCTCAATCAAATGATTGCAGGGCAAGCGAGGATTCGCTAACTTTTTCGCGCTTTCTACTCCTGCGACGGGCAGCTTGGAAGCATCCAAAAGCCCGATTTGCACCAGCACCGAAGCTTGATCCCAATAGATATGCTCGTTGGAAAGCTTTCCATCACGAAAGTGCACGATTACCACCAGCGGACACTCCACGCGCCTCCCTGTCGGAGCAATTCCAGGAAGCATCCAGTCCATTTCCATCGTGTGGGTAAACTGAAATATCATTTCGTCCACCAGTCGCTCCGCTCCGATAGTTCGGGAGATGGGAACGATCTTCGTATCGGGTGGCATCTTGGGGATGAAGTGCTGCGAATAGAATTCTCGTAATTGTTCGCGGCCGACTCCTCCAGTCAACACCGGGATATGGTTCACGTAGGCGTCGGACACCATGGTATCCAAAGTGGCCTCCGTATCTCGCGTCGTGAATTCGTCGCCCAGATGTTTCTCCCAAAGCTCGGTGAGCGCCTGCTCCGCCGGAGTTAGACCTGCTTCCGTGCTCGATTTCTCATTCATCCTCGCTGCCTTTCTTTTTCGCGGGTTCGGCCCGACGGGCGATCCGCGCAATTATAAGGTATGCGCTCTGAATCACGAGTCACCTAACTTTTCGTTTGCCGCGCGCCGCGATAAAGCATTTCGTGCGCCTAGATTGAAGCCTGGATTGAATTCGACCAGGCTCACAAATATGCGCCTCCCGCTTTGACAGTTCGACCAGCGGTAGCGCTAAAGCAAGTAAGGATTGCACAAAGGACTTCCAGCTCATTCCTGACGAAGCGCGTGCATCGGGTCGGTGCGGGTGGCGCGCCATGCGGGCAACAACGAAGCCGCGATTGCCGTGACCAGCATCACCGCCAAGGCCAAAACAAAAGCGCGTGGATCGTGGGGGCTTACTCGATACAGATAGTTGCCAAGGAGACGCGTCAAAAGCAGCGCGGCCCCTGCTCCAAGCAGAACGCCTGTCGCAGTCATAGCTAGCGCTTGCGACAGGACCAGTCGCAGCAGATCGGAGGCGCGCGCGCCGAGGGCCATCCGCAAACCCAGTTCGCGCGTGCTTTGCGATACGGCGTAGGACATGACGCCATAAAGTCCGATAGCGGCGAGCAACAAAGCCAAGCCTCCCAGCACGGCGAGCAACGTGACCGCGACTTTTTGCGCGGAGGTGGACCGATCCACCTGCTCCTGCAGCGTGATCACCTCGTACAGCGCGAGGTTGCCGTCGAGCGAACGGACTTCGCGGGCCAGCGCGTCGGCCATGCTCTGAGGGCTGAGCGGAGTGCGTATGTTCAGATTGGCGCCAATCGTGAAATTTTGCCGGCGCGGAACGTAGAAGAAAGGCTTGGGCAGTTCGCGCATGCTCTCATACTTCGAGTCTTTGGCCACGCCTACGATGGTCATCCAGCGTCCTTTGACCTGTACGCGCTGGCCGACGGGATTCTTGCCTTTCCAGAATTGCGCGGCCATGGTTTCGTTCACCACGGCGACCAGAGCGCCGGACTCATCGTCGGAGCGGCTAAATTCCCGCCCGGAGACGAGCGGGATGCCCATGGTTGCGAAATAGGCGGGGCCGACTTCGTTGTATTCGACGGTGGGTTGCTCTTCTGGGGGAACGTTGTAGCCATCCACCGCAATGGGGCTTGAGGAATAGGCGCCATACCCGAGCGGGGTGACGCGCGCGAAAGCGGCCGACTCGACTCCGGGAAGTGCCACGACGCGGTCCAGTAATTCATCCTGAAAAGTCTTCGCGCGCGAAACGTCATATCCGGCGGACACCAAGTCCACCGCGGTGTTCAGTACGCGATCCGTGGTAAAGCCGGGATTCGTGGTGCGGATCTTTTGCAAGCTTTGCACTACCAGCGCCGTTCCCACCAGCAACACAAAACTGAGAGAAACTTGCAGCACGACCAGTGCCGAGCGCGCCCACGACCTTCCGTGGCCGCCCACCACGCCGGCCATTTCCGATTTGAGGGCCGTAGCGAGATCAATTCTGCTGGTCTGCACCGCCGGAAATAATCCAAGCAACAGAGTGGAAAGCAAACAAACCCCTGCGGTGAGTGCGAGCACGCGCCAGTCCAGGTCTCCCGGCAAGTACATCGATACCCCGGCTCGTGCGGGGAAGAGCAACACCAGGGCGTGTCGAGACCAGTGTGCGACAGCTAATCCGCCGGCGGCGCCGAGCACAGACAAGATGAGCCCTTCTGTGAGCAGTTGCTTCAGAAGGCGCCCGCGTCCGGCGCCGATGGCGGCGCGAACCGTCAATTCGTGACGCCGCGAGAAAGAGCGGACCAGCAGGAGATTCCCGACATTAGCGCAGGCGATCAGCAATACGCAAAGTCCGACAACCAGCATGATGGAAAGAGTGGGAAGCAGCGTGCCTGCATTGTTGAATGGCGTGGCCCAAAGCGGCCAGAGCTGCACGCTGCGGCCGCGGTTGGTCAGGGGATAGTCCTTTTCCAGGCGGCTGGCTACGGAGGACACTTCCTGCTGGGCTTGCTGCGGCGTTACGCCGGGTTTGAGCCGCGCGTAGGATTCCACCCACCGGGCGTTGCGATCTTCGAGTTTGTAACCGCCGGCTTCAAAGAGTTCTTCCATGGAAGCGGGCACCCAAAACTGCATGGCCCAACCCACAAAAGTCCCGTGGAAACCCTCCGGCGCGACGCCAATGATGGTGTGGAGCACGCCGTTTAGCCGCTGCGTCTTGCCAATAATTTCGGGATCGCCTTTGAAGCGTCCCTGCCAAAGCTGATAGCTGATCACAGCGACAGGATGCGCGGCGCTTCCCACGTCTTCGCCGGGCAGGAATCCGCGGCCCAGGACGGGATGCACACCGATGGCGTCAAAGTAGTTGGCCGAAACGATGCTCCCAATGGTGCGCTCCGCGCGGTCGCCAATGCTGAGCGAGGTGCCGGTGATTTTGCTAACGAACAGCGCGTCGAACAGTCTGCAGTTTCTCTGCAGGTCGAGAAAATCGGGCCAGGAGAGCTCCGTGGCGCCCGTTTCGCCGCGGGCTGTTCCAGCCAGCGCCATGAGCCTTTCCTGATGCGCCACGGCTGGATACGGGCGGAACAGGATGCCTTCGACCCAGCTGAAGACGGCGGCGTTGGCTCCAATCCCCAGGGTGAGGCAAAGAATGGCGAGAACAGAAAAGCTCGGACTCCGCCAGAGCATGCGGAAACCCACGCGCAGGTCCGTCGCGAGATCTTCGAGCCATTGGAATTGCCACGCTCCGCGGGAATCCTCGCGCGCGAGCTGTGTCGACCCAAACTCCTTGCGGGCACGGCGCATCGCGTCCTCTTTGGGCACGCCACTTTCTTCGAGTTCCGCGGCGCGCGTTTCGACATGGAACTCAAGTTCGTCGCGCATTTCGCGGTCGAAGCGCGCGCGATTCCCGAAGAAGCGCAGGCGGTTGATCCATTCGCGGAGTGTGGACACGGCGCGCCTCCCTAAACGGTGCGCATCACCAACTGGATGCTTTTCACCATCTTCTCGAATTCCTTGGCCTCGGCGTGCAGTTGTTTGCGGCCTTCGGGAGTGAGTCGGTAGAAACGGGCTTTGCGGTTATTTTCCGAAGTGCCCCATTCGGACTGGAGCCACCCTTTCACGAGCATGCGGTTTAGCGCGGGATAAAGCGAGCCATCCTCGATCTCGAGCCCGTTGCCGGAGGCGCTCTTGATAAGCTTGGCGATGGCGTAGCCATGAAGCGGGCCACGGGCGAGGGATTTGAGGATCAGCAAAAATAGCGTTCCCGGCAAAAGCTGCGAAGGGTCGTTTCTCGTCATTTTGTTCTGTCCTTCCCGCTACTGTTCGCCTTTGTCCTTCCCTATTCCAGTCTAGATATAGCCGCGAAAGGGGAGCGTGTCAAGCAAGTCTCCGGGGAAAAACCCCAATCCGTCTGGCGGCGCACCGCTGCCTAGGCGTCCCTCCTTACCGAGCCGCTGGACAATCACGGCTGGGAATGGCGCTCCTACATGCGTGATCCCGATGGCTACCTCATCGAAGTCGGGCAATATACGCAAATGGCGCTCAACCGTTTTAAGGACTTTAAGGACCATGCCGGTTGAATTGCCAGGCAGCCGCACTTCGATCCGCCTTCCCAAATCTGCGACCCGTGCTAAACTTATGGACAGCATCGCTTATTGAGCATCGTACGCAGAGCATCGTCGTCGAGGTTTTTCCTTTGACCGACCACAAGCACGAAGACTCGTTCCGCGTCATTGATCGCCGCCCGTTTACCGCCGATGGCGAACTCCGCAAGGAAGCCATCGAAGAGAAGGAACGCGAGCAAAGGCTCGAGGAAAAGTTGCACCCCGTTGCCGAAACTCCCAAGCCCGCCGCGCCAGAGCCGCCTGTGGAGGTACCCAAGCGCTCCCAACCTTTTGAGAATCTTGTTCGCATGCTGGGCAGCAATGCCGCCATGGTTTTGGGCGCGTACGCCGACCCCCGCACCGGCCAACCCATGATCGATCCCGAAGCCGCACATGAGTTGATCGACATGCTTGACGCGCTGCGTGAAAAAACCGAAGGCAACCTCGCGCCCGAAGAAGACAGCCTCTTGCTCGATCTTCTTGGCAAATTGAAAATGACCTACCTGGAGGTCAATCAGGCGGTTGCGGCGCAGGCTGCCACACAAGCAAAAACCAAGACGCGGCCTTGATAAACTAGCCAGCCGCAGCCGTAATTTCGGCGAGGCTCTTACAAGAGATTTTGCCATTTCCGAGCGCGCCCGGTTTCCATGCCCCTTGTTTCCATGGCCAAAGCTCCGCTAAAAATAACCGTCCTCGGTTCCGGCACGTCCATGGGCGTGCCCACGCTCTCCTGCCACTGCCGGGTGTGCACTTCGCCCGATCCGCACGACAACCGCCTGCGCCCTTCCCTTCTGCTTTCGCGCAATGCCCAGAACGTCGTGATCGATACCACGCCGGATTTTCGCCAGCAAGCTTTGCGCACTGGCATCGATCGCCTCGACGCCGTTCTCCTCACGCATGGTCACGCGGATCACATTATGGGGTTCGATGATATTCGTCCGTATAACATTCGCCAGCAATCGGCGCTCCCCGTTTATTCCAACGAGGAAACTTTCCTCACTATTCGGCGCGCTTTCGCCTATGTTTTCGACGGCAAGCCTAAAGTCAGCTCGATTCCCAGCGTCACGCTGCACGAAGCGAAAGCGCCGTTCGAATTGCTGGGAATCACGTTTGCTCCTATTCCGCTGCTGCACGGCGATTTGGAAGTTTTGGGATTTCGTTTTGGCCGCGCGGCTTACTTGACGGATTTCAGCGTGATTCCCGATTCCTCTCTCGCGCTGTTGCACGGTCTCGATGAACTCATTATCGATGCGCTGCGCGACATTCCTCATCCCATGCACCAAACCGTCGATCAGGCTCTTGCGCTCGTCAAACAGTTGCAGCCACGGCGCGCGTGGTTTACGCACATCGCGCACGATTTGCCTCACGCGGAAACCAATGAACGCATTCGCAAACTCGGCTACAACAACGTGGAACTTGCGTACGACGGGCTCGAAATTGTAGTGAACGTGGACGAAGCGGACGAGGCCATTGGATCTAACAAAATGATGAATTCGGGAGCGGCTCAGCCCGCGACGCTCGAACTGTTTTCCTCGTCGCAGGCGTGGGCAGTTCGCTACGCGCCAGCGAAGCGCGGAAGCACGCTCGCGATTGGAAACTTTGATGGCATTCATCTCGGGCATCAGGCCATTCTGCGCGCCTGCGTCGGCCGAGCGCGCGAAATCAAAGCCGCGGCCACGATTCTTACTTTCGATCCGACTCCGCAAAAAGTTCTTCGGCCAGAGTCGGCGCCGCTGCGCATCTCCAGCACCGAGCAGCGGCTGCGCTGTTTCGCAGCGCTGGGGATGGACGCCGCGGTCGTGCTTCCCTTCACTCTCGACCTTGCGAAACTCTCGCCGCGGGAATTTGTCGAACAGATTCTCGTCGCAGATCTTCACGTCCGTGCCGTCTTCATCGGCGAGAATTTTCGTTTCGGGCACAAACAAGCAGGCAATGCTCAACTCCTATCTCAACTGGGCGCCGAACTGGGGTTCGACGTGGTCATCATTCCTCCAGTGATTTACAAAGGAGAAGTCGTCTCGAGCACCATCATTCGGCGAGAAGTTGCCTGCGGCGACGTCGCTCATGCGGCGCGGCTCCTTGGACGGCCGTTCGTGCTGACCGGCAAGGTTGTCTCCGGCACGGGAACGGGACGGCGGTTCACCTTCCCGACGCTCAATTTGGCGGCGGAACAGGAACTATTGCCGGCGCGTGGCGTGTACGTCACGCGGACGCTGCTCGAAGGGGAGTCGCGCACACGGCGCTCGGTGACCAATGTTGGCGTGCGGCCCACGTTCAACGGATCGGCCCTCAGCGTTGAAACGCACATTCTCGAATCCATTCCAGAAATCAGCCCGGGGCGGATCGAGGTCCATTTCTGGAAGCGGCTGCGCGAAGAGAAGAAATTCGGGGGGGCGGAAGAGCTGCGCGCCCAAATCGCCAAAGACATCGCCACCGCCAATAAATTCTTCACCCGCCTCCGCCGCGCCCGCTATCACGATTCGGCCGTCCCTACCCGCCCCCGCTAGCCGCAGGACAGGTAGTTTTTTGTAGCGCCGGGCTCCAGCTCGGCCCTGTTGGCAGATGTTTTGTAAAGGCCGGGCTAAAGCCCGGCACCTACAAGATCCTAACGGCAGGATCACCGCCCAATTGCACGATCAAAACCCCACTGAAGAGCCGCTTTGCATCCGCCGCCGGCAATGCCGTCATTGCTGACATGGCCACACTCACCATTCGGCTCGACGACGAGGTTCTGGAGTGGTTCCGCAAGCAGGTGGAACGCGCCGGCGGGGGCAACTAGCAAACGCTCATCAACGAATGTCTGCGCCGGCAGGTGGAAAGGTCGAATGAGCCTTTCGAGAAGACGCTTCGCCGCGTTATCCGTGAAGAGCTGCGCCGAGCGTCGTAGCGGGACCGGCCGTTGGCGCGCGGAGAAAAGACGGAACGTTCCTGTGGTTCTTGATTGCGAGAGAAGTTGGAGGGAACTTCCCGTCTGTCCTCGTAATTCCCCGTAATTCGTCCGCGTAATTCCCGTAATTCCGTCCCAAGGTAAACTGACGCCAGCGCCTACAGAACAGCTACCAACAGAGGCCGGGCTAAAGCCCGGCCCCTACAAAGGCGTACCGATTCATCTCCTCGATCGCGCCAGAAAAACAGCCCTTGCCTGGTTATCCCACTTTTGGGATAATGCGATGACACGCTTGGTTCGCGCGCCCGGGGAAAAACCGCTTTTCTGGGTCGCTTCCACCCGAGCGGATCTTCAGCAATTCCCTGACGCCGTGCAGGACGGCCTTGGCGTCGCACTTAGCGTGGCGCAATTCGGCGGCAAGCAGCCCGAGCGGATTATGAGGCACGCTATGGCAAAGAGAAAAAATAAAATTCCGATCTTTAAAAGCTCGGGTAACGTTTTCGCCAATCTGGGCCTGGCAAACCCCGAGGAGAAACAGACTAAGGTGCGCCTCGCGGTTGCCATCAACCACATTCTTGCGGAGCGCCATCTTTCCCAAGCGCGCGCGGCCCGCGAACTGGGGATCAACCAGCCCAAAATATCGGCGCTCTCGCGATATCGGCTGGAGGGCTTCTCGGTCGAGCGCCTCATGCACTTCCTGGGCCGACTTGGTTGCGAGATCGAGATTGTCATCCGTCTTCGCGCCAACTCGAGTTCCAGGAAACCTGCTCGCATCCTCGTCTCCGCGGCGTAGGGACTCGTCAGCGGTGCCCACCCTTTGCAAAAACCGCAAAGGATGGGCCACCCCCGAAACGACAAAGTCAAAATCGTCTTGGCGCGTTAAGGCTCGCCCACCCGCCTAACTCTATCCTGCTCTTCGCAAAAAGTATAAAGAGCTCGCCCATGGCGGCCTTGCAGCGGCTAAAAAGTGTTACAGTTTTCACTACAGATGTGAAGGAAACACATGGTGGAGCGAGTCCAAAACAAAACGGTCTTGGCAACGCCGACGGTCACCTGCGAGAAACCGGCACTGCCTACCCTCTGGCTTGACACGTCCGTTGTCATAAAGCTCGCCAAGATTGCGCGCGGCGAGGCGTTGCAAGCCATTGAAGTTCAACGTGGAACGCGGCTGCGCGACTTGATATTTGAACTGGTTCGGGACGCTTGCCGATGACCAGAGAATGGCGCAGGAGATAGGAGTAGACCGCGCGGTCCCAAACGGTTAGGCCAAGACGCGGTACGAGAATGTCTTCAAACTGGATCCAGAGGAGCTTGGGGTTGAGTTTTTTGTTTGGCATCGTTTGTGTCCTAAGAGAGGCGTGGGTAGGCGGCGGCCTCGAGGCCGGCACCTAAGCCTGGTTGTTTACGTGTTAAAAAGTAGAAAGGTGCAAGGGTCCGTGGACGACAGAAAGAGAGGAACAGGATTTAGTGCATAGTAAATCTCGGGAGGAAGTACATAAAACGCCGGGCTGAAGCCCGGCCCCTACAAAAGCGGAGAGCAAGGGAGCCGGAGCGCCCTGAAAATAAAAACGCCCCGACGGAGTCGGGGCGCAAATTTCTACATGGGAAGCATACTGCGGCAGCAATCAATTGTCAAGGAAAATCGGTAGAAAAAAAGCATCGGCGTAAGCCGCTGAATTGCTGGGGGATAGCCGAAGTGACCATGGATTTCTCGTTTTCGAAAGAGATTGAAAGAGAAAGGCTAGACCCAAGACCCGCCCGCAAAACCCCGAGGACGGGGCACCCTCCGCATGAGTAAGAGTCCGGGCCACCCGTCCGATTATGCACTCACCGAGATCCGCCGATTCAGATGGCCGACATGCCGCCGTCGACGGACAACTCGACCCCATTCACGAAGCTGGAATCGTCGGAAGCAAGAAACAGCGCGACGGTCGCAATTTCCTCAGGACGACCCATCTTTCCCCGCGGGATCAGGGATTCGAACATCTCCTTCGCCTCCTTGCCGATTTGCTCCTGAATCGGCGTGTCGATCGGCCCCGGGCTGAGCACGTTCACCCGGATATTCCTGCGCTTCAGTTCGTTGAGCCACGTGCGTGCGAATGAGCGCAATGCCGCCTTGCTCGCCGAGTAGACGCTGAAACCAGGAAAACCCTTCACCGAAGCAATCGACCCGTTCATGAAGATCGATCCGCCATCGTTGAACAGCGGCAACGCCTTCTGAACCGCAAACAACGTGCCGCGCACGTTCAGGCCGAAGGCGGCATCGAAGTGCTGCTCGGTAATCTCGCCCAGTTTGACGGCTTCGCCCGTGCCACCGCTCGCGAACAAGACGTCGATCTTGCCCTTTTCCCGCTTGACTGTATCGAACAGGCGGTCGAGGTCGTCGAGATTGGCCGCATCGCCGCGCACGCCGGTCACGTTCCGGCCAATCAGCTTGACGGCCTCATCGAGCGCCGCCTGCCTCCGGCCCGTGATGAAAACGTAGGCGCCTTCTTCAACAAACAACCTGGCAGTGGCCAGCGCCATGCCGCTCGATCCACCCGTGATGACTGCAACCTTACCCTCAAGCTTTCCCATAGTCGCTCCCTTCGTGATAGCCGTCGTATTGGTGAGGCCAAATCACGTCGTTATACATTTTCTATTTCTCCTTCTTGAAGAGATCCTGAAAAATCAGCGGACCCCAGCTATTCCCTTTCGCCTGGACGAGTAAGCCGCCCTCTGTAAGCCCCCCAAGCCACACAGGTGCAAAGCCGAGTCGATCCACTAATTTCGCAACTTTGTTGCCAGCGGTTTGGTCGTCGCTTGAAAGGAACACGACCCGACGTTCGCCATCGACGTTAGGGTCTTCCGCCAAAGTCCCCGCGGGCAGATGGTTGAACGCCTTCACCAAACTTGCTCCGGGTAAGGCTTGCGATATCACAACGGAGGAAGGAAGGTTGCCCAGCTTTTCGGGGGGGACACCGTAGGCGTTGGTTACGTCGATCACGATCTTGTCCTGCCAGCTTTGCGCGGCCTTCGCTACCTCTTTATAGGTTTCGAAAGGAACAGCCAAGAAAATGATCTCGGCTTTGACCGCGTCCCGCAACGTCTTGGGAACGACCGTCGGCCCGATTGCCTTTGCGACCGGTGCAAGCGCCTCGACCGGCTGCCTGCTTGCTATTGCCACTTCGATCCCTCTGCGGGCAAACGCTGCGGCGAGTGCCTGTCCGACTTTGCCTGCACCTAAAATTGCGTAGCTCATAGAACCTCTCTTTCCAATGCTGAAGTTGCTGTTCTCCTCGCTGAAAACGACTCTTAAACGCGGCTGTCTGTCTTCGACTGTAAGCGCGGGGCGTCGAGACTGAACGGCCCGGCTCCAAGCTGTCCTCATTCCTCCTTTGCAGTCGCCGACCTGGACGTGCCCATCTTTGATCCCCTACCCGGCTTGGGCTGCTTGCGGGTGAAAGCCCGGACCACCGCTCCGCGCTGAAGCAGCGCCTTAACTGCCTCACTGCCTACCAAACCCGTTGCGCCTACAACAAGAACCTTCATCGTTTTCTCGCTCCGCGGCGCCTCGCCGCTCCTGAATTTGATAGGAATTAAAGTTGCCATCGAGCCTCAGACCTGGCCAACACCGCCGTCTGCCATCAGATCAGCGCCCGTCACATAAGAACTCTGGTCAGACCCGAGAAAGACAGCCGCATTCGCGATTTCCACGGCCTCTGCGAGACGGCCGATTGGGATCATGTTCAGGTACATCTTCACCACTTCGTCTCGCCCTTCCGTCTCTGACTGAGAGTCGAGAATCGGTGTGTCAGTCACACCCGGGCTGAGGGTGTTGACGCGGATGCCGCGGCCCTTGAACTCCGCAGCCCACGTACGGGCATAGGAGCGGGTTGCCGCTTTGGTCGCCGCGTAGGCCGTGTGGTTCGGAATGCCCATGACATGCATCGCCGAACCGACCAAGATGATCGATCCGCCGCGGTTCATCAGAGGTAGCAACTTCTGAACCAGGAATACAGGGGCCCGTGCCATGAGATTGAAGGTCTTATCGAAATGCTCAGGCGTGAGGGTTTCGAGCGCAGCCTGCTCTGTGAAACCCGCATTGGACACGATGATGTCGACGACACCTTTCCGGGCCTTAACCGCCGCTGCGATACGGTCTATGTCTTCGAGCCTCGAAAGATCTCCCGCGATGGCCGTGGCGTTCTTGCCAATCGCGGACACTGCCTTGTCTAGTTCAGCCTGCCGCCGCGCCGTGATGAAGACGTACGCGCCTTCTTCCACAAACCGCTTCGCCGTAGCCAAGCCGATCCCGCTATTGCCGCCAGTGATTACAGCTACCTTTCCATCCAGAGCACCCATAGACTCCTCCCTTGGGTGAAGCCCTTTCCGCCAACTTGCGGAACACTCATTACAGATGTCGGGCAAGGCGCATCGGTTGCATGATTTTGCCATCTAATGTGAAGATGGCGAGCAAAGGCATGAAAACAGGCAACGGAAAGACGGGACGACCAATCAGCTTCAATAAGGACGCGGCGCTCGAGGCTGCGATGCTGCTTTTTTGGGAAAGGGGCTTTGAGGGCACTTCGATGGCAGATCTAACGCAGGCAATGGGTCTCAGCCCATCAAGCATCTATGCCGCATTCGGTGACAAACACGAGTTGTTTTCACGGGCGGTAAAACGCTATATGAACATTCGGGCGCAATATGCAACGAAAGCACTGGAGGAGCCGACCCTCAAAAGGGTTATTCGCGCGCTCTTCGACAACACGATTGCGTTCCTAACGACGCCCGGGCATCCGCCGACTTGTATGACGCTGGCGGGGGCGGTGGGCTGCAGCGTAAACGCTGCGCCGGCGAGGGATCTCATGAGGGAGATACGGAAAAAGAATGAAGTCGCGATGAGGGAGCGCCTTCTACAGGCGCGAAAGAGCGGAGAGTTGTCGAAGGACATCAATGTGGACGACTACACCCGGTACCTTTCATCGATCATCGCAGGTCTATCCATCCAGGCAGCGAATGGTTCGACGAGGGCGGAACTCAAGCGGACCGCCCAGATGGCCCTACAGCATTTGGGGTACTGAGCCTTGTTGTTGCCGGTGCGGCTGCTGGCAGGATTAAACGTCGTATAATCTCGTGCGCGCAACTGGGGAGCAGAACATTTGAACGTACAAGAACAAATCAAGAAGTATATTACCAGCCAACCGGAGCCAAAACGCAGCGACATGCGAGAGTTGCATCGGCTCACACTTCAAGTGTCACCAGAATGCAAATTATGGTTCTTCGATGGTAAAGACAGCAAAAATCATACTGTTTCCAACCCCACGATTGGATATGGATTTCACACAGTAAAATATGCCAACGGAAAAAGTAGAGAGTTTTTTCAAATTGGTGTGAGCGGAAACAAAACCGGAATCTCTGTCTATATTCTTGGTCTCAAAGATAAGAAGTACTTAGCCAAAACGTATGGAAAAAAACTGGGCAAGGCGAGCGTGACCGGATATTGCATTCGGTTTAAAGCTCTAAAGGATATAAACATCGATACGCTGGAAGCGGCAATACGATATGGGCTTGCAGCTCAGAATGAAAAAAGCAAGCTGACGAAATAATTCCACTGTTAAAGGCAAGCAGTTATCGATGTAAAGGCGCTCCTGTATACGACCCCTACAGCCCTGACCCGCGCCACAAAGCCATTCTTTATAAAACGGGTCTCCCGCAATAGTCGCGCGGCTCTCTGTCACCTAAATAAGCAAACACGAGAGCCATTCATCGGGGAAAAGACAAAGGCAAAGGCCGCAAGCCCCGGCGGGCGCGAGGACGGCTTCGCGGAAATGACGAGCGGAATCGGCGCTAGGCGCCGAAGACGACGCGGGTGCCTGCGGAAGGCATGATTAGCTTTTCGGGCATCTCGCGCTGGATTGCCATTATGGCGCGGAAGCCGGTGCAGTGCATGGGAATCAAGTAGTCCGGGTTGATTTCCTTCATGGCTGCCACGGTCTTGGCGATGAGTTCATCAGGATAGGGAGCCAAGTGCCACCCGCCGACCACGGCGTGGACTTTGTCGATCCCGGTGGATTTCTGGATCTGGCGGACGGAGTTGATGATGCCGGCGTGGCCGCAGGATGAGATCACGACGAGTCCCCGGTCTTTCACATTGTAAGCGGTGGCGTGCTCGCCCCAGAAGATGTCTTTCACCAACTCGCCCGGCTTGGCTTCCATCTTGACTGTGCCGGGCGGGAAGTGGAAGGTGGCGTCGCAGGCGGAGCCGGGCGCGCCGGCTTCGAGGCGAGCTGCTGGAGGAGACATCTCGAAATCGGTGATTCGCGCGATGTGGCCGGAGGTGAAGGTGTGGCCCGCGATTACGGTGGGCTCCTCCGCGATCACGACCTTCAACCCTCGCGCTTCGAGTTCATCGCGCTTGAGCTCACCGTAGTCGAGTTTATTGCCGTCGGGCTGCACCACCCAGCGATGGCAGAACGTATCGCGGCCTCCGGCATAGAGAGTGAGCCCTGGTTTGGCTTTTCCCTGGAGAGCCTGCGCCAAGTCGGGCAGGCCACCGTAATGATCGTCGTGCCCGTGGCTGATGATGAGGGCGTCGGCCGTGGCGGGATCGACTTTCAGGCCTTTGCAATTGTTTGTGACCGTGCGTGGCGTGAGCGCGAAGTCCAGCAGGATCTGCTTTTCCTCCGTGCCTCGGAAGGACTCCAAATGAAAGGCCAGCCCGTGTTCCGACAACAACGAGACTTCTGAGCCGTACGGACGGGGCAAAGTATTCCGAGTGACCGTGAGATTGCCGATTTTTCCGTCCTTGGCGAAGATGTCGTAAATGTTGTCCACCAGGTTGGTGAGAACGAGGCGGTCGGTGGTGGGGATTTCGTTCGGAGCATCGAGGAAACTTCCGAAGCGGCCCGTGCCGCCCACCAGGAACGTTCCGCCTGCTACGGCTCCCAGCTTCAGGAATTCGCGCCGGTGCATGATTGTCCCCCTTGCTCTGACCCGAGAGTGCCTTCTTTGGCTTCGAAGACGGTAAACATTGTAACCCCAAAGGACTTAGCTACATCTTTTTCCTGGTCGATCAGCAAATCCATCGGAACATTGGGGGGCAGACCAGGAAACTTTGGGACGAAGGTAGCACTGAGCAAACCGGAATCGGCTAGAATATCTGGAACGGAAGCTGGCGATGGCCCATTCGTACACCGTGTTTTTCGAGAAAGAGGAGGAAGGCGGGTGTCACTTTTTTTGCCCGACTTTGCCGGGATGCCATACACAGAGCGAAACCTTCGAAGAAGGAGTCGCGAATATTCGCGAAGCGATCGGGCTCTACCTCGAGAGCTTGGTGGAAGATGGGTTGCCCATTCCTACGGAAGATATCCTGATTAAGCCCGTTGAGATTCCCGTGTGACGCCCAAGCTGCCCGCGACTTCGGCAAGACTGAGGGTGCTGATGGCCGCAACCATTCATTCCCGCCTGTCACACGTAATTTTTTATTCGGCCCGTTAGCGGGCCGGGCCAACTTCGACGACCCGTCCTGGCTTAATCGACCGGAGTCCAGCGAGCACTTCCGGCAAATGCGGCCGAATATCATCGATCTCATGGAGGCGGCGCGCAGGACCAGAATCGCGATCCCGCGATTTGTGAGGTTTTGCTGGTATTTGAGGTTCTTGTCCACCGTGATTAGGATATCAAACTTCGCTTCCGCCAGTGAGAGCAGCTCGCCGTTTCCCTTGCCGCCGAAGCCAGCTTCGCGTGCTGTTTCGCATTGGTGGCCGCTGTTCGAGAAGAGGAACTTCATCTTGCGTGGCAAGCACTCGCCGAGCAACAACTTCATTTCAACGCTGCCGCAAGGCTGATCCTGGCCTCCTCGAGGGCGGCGATGGCGTCCTCGCGAGTCACGCCGGGAAAGTCTTCGAGAAATTCCGTCAGGCTTCGCTCGTGCTCGAGGTAGTCGGTGAGACATTTGAACGGCACGCGCGTTCCGCGGAAAACGGGCTCGCCGCTGAGAATTCCCGGATTGCGAACGATGACGCTCGATGACATCGTGCTAGCCCTCCGTCCTAAAGTTTAGCCCGTTATTGGCTTTCTTGTGCAGCACGGCGGAGTGAATCACGAGGGCATTTTGGCGAGGCAGTCTTCGCAGTAGCCGCCGACTTCGGTGCGGGAGACGGTGACTTTCATTTTGAAGTCGCGGGCGATCTGCTGCTTGAGCTGCTCGTAGAGGCGGCTTTCGAATTCGCGGACCTTGCCGCAGCGAAGGCAGGCGACGTGAATGTGGTCGCGGGGGCCGTGGCTTTCGTAGTAATGGCGGTCTCCGCGGAGATGGAGGAGGTCGAGCTCGTCGATGAGGCCGAGCTTTTTGAGGAGATCGATGGTGCGGTAGACGGTGACGAGATGGATGCCGGAATCGATTTTCTGGGCGCGTTCGAGGATTTGGTCGACGTCGAGGTGCTGCTCGGCGGCGTCCATGACTTCGAGGATGACGCGGCGCTGGCGGGTGAGACGAATTTTACGTTCGCGAATGGCTTGCTGGAGTTTGCCAGTGGTTTCCGCGGTATTGAGGCGCTCGCCCGTCGAAACCCGGTGGGTCGGCGAAGCAGACATGAGTCGCTCTCCTGAAGCGCGGCGTGCGGGGCTAGGAATGACTCACCATTTGCCGCAAAATGTCATTGTACATAACGATGGCAAAGATGACCAAGAGGAAGACGAGGCCAACTTGAACGAAGCGTTCCTTGAAGCCGAGGCTTAGATCGCGGCGCATCACGCCTTCGATGGCGAGAAGCAAGATGTTGCCGCCGTCGAGAATCGGAATGGGCAAGAGATTCAGGATGCCGAGGTTGATGCTGATGAGCACCATCAAGGAAATGACGTCGAGCGGGCCGCGGCGCACGGCTTGGCCGGCCATGTGGGAAATGCCGACCGGTCCCTGGAGCTGCTTGATGGAGACGCGGCCGCTGAAGAGTTTTCCGACGACGTCAACGGTGCGCGCAATGGTGTCGGAGGTTTCGGAGCCGGCAAACTTCACGCTCTCGCCAAAGGAGACGTGCTTGTAGGCGATTTCGTCGCGCCGCGCCACGCCAATTTGATAGACATTTTCGCCGTTGTCCGCCGCACCTCTTTTGGGCGTTACGACCAGTTGGACGGACTTCCCTTTGCGGTCCACTTCGAGTGTCATGGGCTTGCCGTTCGAAGACTGCGTGGCGTCCATGAACTGTTCCCAATACTCAATTTTATTTCCGTTGACGCCAGTAATTATGTCGCCCTCGCGTAGGCCGGCGTGGTCGGCGGGAGTGCCTGGAGCGACTTGGTCAATGATCGGGCGAATGGGCGCATAGCCGAGGATTTGGCTGGGGTCGGAGGCGTCCTTGACAGGAAGGTCGACCGTCTTGCGGGCACCGCCATCGTCAACTTCCAGCTTTACATTCCCCGATGGTCCGGCCTGCTTCAGTGCGATGAGCGCCTGTTCCCAGTTCGGCGTCGCCACTCCGTCAATCGAGAGGACGGTGTCGCCCGGCTTGAGAGCGCTGGCCACGCTCGAGGAATTCGAGGGCAGGCTGGTCACGTGCACCGACTCATTCAGATAGGCGGGGTACGGCACGCCTGCGATTGCAAAGAGGCCGGTGAGAAGAAAGATCGGGAAGATCAGATTTACCAACGGGCCCGCGAAAGAGATTAGCGCTCGCTGCCAGCGGGACTTGCTCATCAACTCGTCGGGCGCACCGGTTGGAGGCTTATCTCCCGAATCGACTTCGGAAAGATCTTGACCGGCAAAGCGCACGTAGCCGCCAATCGGCAGGGCGCTCACACGAAAGTCGGTGGGACCTTTTTTCCAGCCGAAGAGGCGCGGGCCGAATCCGATGGAGAATACGTCAACGCGCACCCGGCACATGCGGGCCACGACGAAATGTCCCCACTCGTGAATGAGGACCATGACGCCGAGCACGAGGACGATCCCAACTAAAAGATAAACTGCTCCCATGATTCCGCTTATCCCTTCTATATGACCCTTACGAAGCCGCCACTGCCGTTGCCGCCAAACGGTTTACTTCTTCGATTGCCGTGCGCCGCGCTTCCGCGTCCGCCGCCAGGACATCGTCCATCGTTTCGAAACGAACGCGCGGAGTGCGGTCCAAGACGCGCTCGATCACTTCCGCGATTCCCCGAAACGGCAGGCGCTGCTCGAGAAACGCCGCCACGGCGACTTCATCGGCGGCGTTCAGTGCACAAGGCATGGCCCCGCCCTTCTTCATCGCCTCGCGAGCCAGCCGAAGACAAGGAAAACGCCGGACGGAAACTTTCTGGAAATCCAACCGTCGCAACTTGCGCCAATCCAGGGCTATCTGGTTAGACGCGACTCGCTCGGGATAGGTTAACGCATATTGGATGGGCATGCGCATGTCCGTGGGACCCAGTTGCGCCAAAACTGAACCATCGACGTATTCGACCATGGAATGAACGGTGGACTGCGGGTGAATCACGACGTCGATCTGATCGGGCCGCATGCCAAAAAGCCAACGCGCCTCGATGACTTCGAAACCTTTGTTCATCATGGTGGCGGAATCAATCGTGATGCGATTGCCCATCTTCCAGTTTGGATGCGCCAAGGCTTGCTCTGGAGACACATGCTCGAGATCGGCAAGCGGCGTCTTGCGAAATGGGCCGCCGCTGGCGGTCAGAACGATGCGTTTTACTTCGGGATGCGTTCCGCCGCGCAGACATTGGTGGACGGCGTTGTGTTCGCTGTCCACGGGTAACAGTTCGCGCCCGGCCTTCTTGGCCGCGGCCATCACCAATTCCCCAGCGGTTACCAGAACTTCCTTGTTCGATAGGGCGACAGTCTTTCCCAGCTTGACCGCTTCATAGGTCGCTTCGAGGCCGACAACGCCGACGGCAGCGGAAACGACGATCTCCGCTTTGGCGTGCGTGCCCACTGCTAGCATGCCTTCGCGTCCGTGATGGATGGCGGGCAGCGGAGAAATTCTCTTGGCGCGAAGAAGGGAGGCTAGTTCGCCGGCCTTTTTATCGTCGCTGACGGAGACTAGCTCCGGTTTATGCCTCGCGATCTGGCCGCTCAGTTCTTCGAGGTTGCCACCGGCAGCCAGCGCGGCGACTGAAAACCGCTCGGGCAGCGCCTCCACCACGGAAAGACACTGACGGCCAATCGAACCTGTTGAACCTAAAATGGATAGCTGCTTCAAGGACGAAACTTTTCTCCGCTTAAGACTAATTGGTGGGACAGACATTTTTGTCTGGCGCTCACCGGCGAACTTGGCGGGACAGACTACTGGTCCGTCTCACGCCCCAAGAGTGGATGGACCTGTGGACCTACCGGTTGGGCAAGTAAATCCAAATCCAATAGTACCAGACAACGGGGATTGCCAGAATCAGAGCATCGATTCGGTCAAGCACACCGCCATGACCCGGGAGCAGCGAACCGGAATCCTTGACGCCCGCGCTTCTCTTATAGGCGGACTCGAGCAAATCCCCTGCTTGACCGGCGACGTTGCCGAGCGCAGCCATCACGAGCAGGTGGGGCAGGGCCACGGTGAGAAATCTGGCGAACACGACGGCAACCAGAAGCGCCCCGAAAATGCTGGCGATGGCGCCCTCCCAGGATTTTTTGGGGCTGAGCACGGGGGCGAACGGGTGCTTTCCGATGGCGCGGCCCACAAAATAGGCGGCCGTGTCGCCGACCCAAGTGATGACTAGCGCAAACAACAAAAGTTTCGGCCCGTCCATGCCCAATCCGTGTAGCCGGATCGCAAAGCTCAGCGGAAAAGCGATCAAGAGCATGCCGCTGCAACTGATTCCCGCCGCAGGTAATACTTCCACGATGGGCCGTTTGGTTGCCAGCGTGATTGCGGCGAGACCGAGCACAAAAACAAAAAATGTTTCGGGGATTCCGGGAGGCCGGCGCATGAAGAGCCACACATGTTGGTATCGCGTTTCCCAATACGACCAATTGCCGAGGTTGTCGGAGGGCATGAAGGAGGGGAGCCATTGGAAGTAAATCAGAAGCAACGCGCAGGTGGCGGTCCAAAATCGGTAGGCGCGGTGGCCAATCGCATCGCCGAGAGCGAAATACTCGAATAGGGCCAGCAAAATAACGAGAGCCGTGCCCAGCGCGACGAACGCAGTCGAGCCCCACAAAACCAGGCCGACCACACACGGAATGAGAACGGCTGCCGTCGCCACGCGCTGCAAGGTCATAGATAGGAGATCCTCAGACGAATCACTTGCTCCATCTCATCACATCAAAGGGAATAAATCACGAGGGAGAATTACAAATTGGGTGGGTATGTATCCGGGGGAGAACGGCAACTTCAAAGGAAGAACGCAGAAAGCAGCGGTTCACTCGCCAACCACGCGCGCCGGTTTTTCCGTGTCGGGCTGGCCTTCGCGAATTCCGCCGTAGCGGCGTTCGCGCTTCTGATATTCGACGAGCGCTTCGAGCAGCCGGGCGCGGTTGAATTCAGGCCAAAGTGTCTCCGTCACGAAAATCTCGGCGTAGGCAATCTGCCACAGCAGAAAATTGCTCACACGCATTTCACCGCTGGTCCGAATGAGCAAATCAGGATCCGGTAATCCGCTGGTGTACATGTGCCGGTTAAGAATTTCTTCCGTAATCGCCGGCTGACTCGCGTGGCCATTCTGTTCGGCTAGAATTGCGTTCATGGCGTCCACGATTTCCGCGCGGCCGCCATAGTTCAGCGCCACGCACAACACCATGCCCCGGTTCCCCGCGGTTCGTTCCATGGCATTGCACACATCGTCCTGCACACCCTTGGGAAGTTCGTCGGTGCGTCCCAAAAACCGCATGCGGATATTATTCTTCTGCAGCAGCGGCATTTCCCTGCGTAGATATTCGCGCAGCAATTGCATCAGGAAGTCGATTTCGGTCTTCGGCCGGCGCCAATTCTCGACGGAGAAGGCGTAAAGCGTAAGCGCCTCGATTTTCAGCCGTGCGCAGGTCTCAATCGTGGACCGGGCGGTCGCCGTACCGGAACGGTGGCCCGCCACGCGTGGCAGATGGCGTTGCTGCGCCCAGCGTCCATTGCCGTCCATGATGACGGCCACATGGCGCGGCAGGCGCGCCAGGTCGATTTTTTCGAAGAGTTGAGCCTCTTCGGGAGTCAAGGGTCCCAGCGCGCCAGAGGCGGAAACTTGCAGCGTCGTGTGTGGTTTGGTGGGCGGCACGCTGATTCTGTGGGTTTCTTCTTTACGCCGCAAAGTTAACATACGATTCGGCAGCGGCGCAATGCCGGGCTGCCAGGTTGCCGTATCAAGTATTACTGCTGGGAAGTTAAACGCGCCGGCCCTTAGCCGGCAGGCAGCGGGGCGGCTTGGAAGATCGACGTATAGACCAGAACCAGCGTCAGGATGATCATGGCGATGGCCGTCACCCAGGCGACGATATTAAACGTGAGCGTATTCACGTGCTCACCCATCAGATCCCGCCTGTTGACGAGGAGCAGAATAAAGATGATCACGACAGGCAGCCAAATGCCGTTTCCAACCTGCGAGAAAATAAATATCTTCCAAAGCGGGACATGCGGAATCAGGATGATTCCCGCGCCGACGGCGATCAAAATGGTATAAAGGCCGTAAAAGATTTTCGCATCGTTGAATTTGTGATCGATGCCGGCTTCAAATCCCAGCCCCTCGCAAATCACATGGGCCGTGGAAAGCGGCAAAATGGTGGCCGCAAAAAGCGAGGCATTCAATAGCCCAAAGGCAAACGTAAACCCAGCCCACTTTCCTGCCAAAGGAATCAACGCCCGGGCTGCCTGAACCGCATCAGTGATATCGCGCTGGCCGGAAACATACAGAGTCGCTGCCGTGGCCACGATGATGAAAAACACGATGATCATGCAGGTGATGCTGCCCACCAAAACGTCGGCGCGCGCCTGCGGATATTGCCTCGGCCCGACCTTTTTCTCGACGAAGCCCGCCTGCAAGTAAAAGAACTGCCAGGGCGCAATGGTAGTGCCCACAAGGGCCGTCAACGTGAGCAGGTAGCCCGAATTAAAATGCAGGTTGGGGATTACGACGTGCTGAGCCGCCACCAGCCAATTGGGTTTCGCCAGGATTGCCGAGATGATGTACGTGACGTAGAAGCCGCACGCAATCAGGAAGATGACCTCGACCTGGCGATACGTTCCGCGCATCACGAGAATCCAGACCAGGATCGCGGCGATCGGCACGGCAATATACCGCGAGACGTGAAACATCTCCATGGAGGCGGCCACGCCGGCGAATTCCGCCACGACGTTTGCGAGATCCACGAAAAAGCCGGTGACCATCACGAAAAAGGTGGGGCGAAATCCAAACTCCTCGCGAATCAGGTCGGATAATCCCTTGCCGGTGATGACGCCCATGCGCGCGCACATTTCTTCCGTGACGTACAGCGCGATGGTCATGGGAATGAGCGACCATAGCAGCGCGTAGCCATACTGCGCGCCCGCCTGCGAATAGGTGGCGATGCCGCCGGCATCGTTGTCGACGTTTGAGGTGATCAGCCCCGGCCCCACCACCGCGAGCAGCAAAGTGAGTCTGCGGCGCAAGTCGCGAAACTTGTGCTGCAAATCCTCGCCGCGCGTCTGCATGCTCTCGAAGCTCGATTTGAGGCTTGCCCAGTTCATCCGCCGATTCCAATTCCCTTCTTACTTTTTCACCAGCCGCGAAACCACGTCGTCCACGGTTATCGTTCCAATGGGGCGCTTTTCCTCATCCAAAACTGTGAGCATTCTCAGATTGTATTTGTCGAAGAGCTCGAAAACTTCATTCTCATCCGCATCCGCGGCAATGCTGAGGAGGGGTTCGCTGCGCAGTTCGGACATTTTCTGTTCCGGAGAGGCCAAGAGCAGCCGCGCGATAGAGACGGTACCGGAATACTCCGCCTCGCTGTCGAGCAGAACGACGGTATCGAGCTGTTCAAGGTTCAACTCCAGACTGCGTATCCAGGCGAGCACTTCCTCGCGTCTGGAGCCTTCGCCCACGAAAACAAATTCGGTATTCATCATGCCGCCGGCCGTCGCGGGGTCAAACGCCAAAAGCTCGCGGACCTCGTCCGCCTCCTGTCCAGGCATCTCTTCCAGCAGTTCCTCCGACGTTTCCTTTGGAAGATCGGCGAGGAGATCGGCGGCAGCATCGGGGGCCATCTCTTCGAGAATGTCCGCGGCCTTTTCGGGGTCCAGCTTCTCGACGATCTGCGTCGTCAGCCTTTCGTCGAGTTCGGCGAGTACGGCCGCAGCCGTCTCTTCATCCAGCGAAGCTATTATTCCCTGGCGCTCGGCGGCCGAGAGGTCCTCCACAATTTCAGCCAGGTCCGCGGGATGCAGGTCTTCGAGCTTTTCGTGAGTGATGCGCAGCTTGACGCGCCGCAAGGGATCCGACTCGATCAAATTCACGAATTCCCAGCGGATGGCCCTTTGCGGCAGCTTCTTCTGCAACTTGCGGATCATCCCCGGCGAAACGACTCCTTGCAGGAGCCTGCGTACCGCGCCCGGCAGACCCACATCGACCTGCGTGACACGGAGTTCCACATTTCCATTGGTGCGCTGCTCCGCGAGGTCTACATCGTTCACGCGAACGACCTTACGTCCGCGTATGTCGATGATTTGCTGGTCGAGCAAGTCTTTGCGGACTGCCAGCAGTGACTCGTTTGGTTCATAGAGGTGCAAAGCTCTCTCGCTGACGTTCAGCCGCATCGTCCCCGGAGCGAAAGTAGCTACTTGATCATGCCGGGCAATCAGCGGCTGAAACCGGCCGCGCGAGAGCAGGAAGTGGGAGAGTCGGTTGGTCGCCTGCGCGGGTTCGATGAAAAATTCGCGCACGCGGCCGACGAAATTGCCTTGGGCATCGTACGCTTCCGCACCCATGAGCTCCGTTGCATATATTTCCATACAGTTGCCTCATCGCTGCCATTATGTCGAGTTAAGAGGGTTGGCAGGCGTACTGGCCCGCAGCCTCCATCATCGCCCAGCAACAAAAAAACCCGCGCACCGAAATGACCTCGGCCGCGGGCAAGTGCCTCAGAAAAATGGACTTACCGCTAGCCAGGCGCGAACCCTCCCCACCCTGCCGCCTGCGCGAGGACCTTTGCCGTGAGCGGCGCTGCCCAATCGCCCTTCCCAAGCCTCGCCCTGTAAGTTCGCAAAATGCCGATGCGACTAGGGCCAGGTTCAAGTTCGTTGGACGTGCTCATCGGTAGAGAATTCACCCTAAGCGCGGCAGCCATAACTCGCCACGCAGCCAATACCTGCAGATGGGAGCAATTTGCGTACCGTTCGGCAATCGCATGTGAAGTGATAAGCCGGGCACGCTTCAATGTCAAGAAAAGAATGGCCTTGGAGGAAGGTTTTTGAGATTTTTCTTTTGGGCTTGCTATCTCGCGGCACCAAAGAGCATATCTTTCGGTTCTTTGCCCTTGCGACGGCAATCTTCGACGTACAAAGCCAGATAGTTCTTCACAATATAGTCTCGCGAGGAATAACCCAGTTCTTGCGCCGCCCGGTCAATCGCGGGGCCGGGTCCTTCCAATTCGACGAACAATCCGATGGGCGTCTCGTCCAATTCTATGAGCAAGCCATTGGCCCAGCGGCGCGCGGCAGGCAGGCGGAATGTGGAACGGTACTTTTCGTACCGAAACCAGCCGCGCATGCCGAGGCCTTCAAATATCTTTGCGAGCATGTCGGCATCGGCCACCTCGAGTTCGAGTTCTTCGCGCACTTTATGGCGATGGTTTTCTTGGGCGCTGCCGGAAGCTGCCGTACCGCTGGAGTCTAACGGCCTCTTGAAGGTGAGAAGAACGCGCTGTCTGGCCGCTGCTTTGGTCCTTTTTGAAGACGCCTCCGGCGTTCCTGTCCGAATGCGGAGCAGCTGTCCGTTTTTGGCTAGCCCGCCTTGCGGCGTGTCGAAAATGACGTTCCACTCATGCACGCGGCCTGAGCCGGCCACCACGGAGCGTGCCCCCAACCGTCTGAGCGTGCGCTTCAGGGCCTGGGGGTGGCTGATCTTCAGCTTGATTTCGATTTCTTCGGCCATTTGCGTCCTTGCCGCCACGCGCCTCGGCTTTCCGCCACGGCAGACTTCCGCTAGTATAGCGGACGAACGTATTTCACCTGTGCTCAGGGTGCCCCCAGCTAAGTCCGGCGCAAAGCCCGGCGCCTGCACCGCCGAGCGCACCAGATCAAGAGACGCATGAACCCAGACGCCAAAGCAGCCGCGCCAGCATTTTCGAACGAATCTACGGGCAGTCCTTCCCTATCGCCGCCGCTAGCGCGCCGCGAGCCGGTCGAAACCGTTTTGCATGGTGATCGCCGCATGGACCACTATGCGTGGCTGCGCCAAAAAGAAAATCCCGAGGTCGTCGCGTATCTCGAAGCGGAGAATACGTACACCGACGCGATGTTGCAGCC
The DNA here is from genome assembly GCA_049800195.1 of Candidatus Acidiferrum sp. Classification (GTDB taxonomy): domain Bacteria; phylum Acidobacteriota; class Terriglobia; order Acidiferrales; family UBA7541; genus Acidiferrum. The sequence continues at coordinate 25,334 of JBARJI010000120.1, read as the reverse complement.
TACCGAATCGTTTCAGGATGCACTTTACCAGGAAATGCTTGGGCGCATCCTTCAAACCGATTTGTCCGTTCCTTATGGGCTGCGCGGCTATCTCTATTTCACCTGCACGGAGCAAGGCAAGCAGTATCCGATCCACTGCCGGCGTATCGACGCGAGCGGCTCGCTCGACGAGATCCTCCTGGACTTGAATCGCCTTGCCGAGGGCCATTCCTATTTGGGGTTGGGCGCTTTCGACGTGAGCAGCGACAACCTGCTTCTTGCCTACGCCCTCGATACGACGGGATTCCGGCAGTACGCGCTGCACATAAAGAATTTGTGGAGCGGCGAGATTTTCGCGGAAGCGATCGAGCGAGTCACCAGCGCGGCCTGGGCTGCCGACAGCCGGACGCTTTTCTATACAGTCGAAGACGCCACAACGAAACGATCTCACCGGCTCTATCGCCACTTGGTCGGCTCGGCAGAGGCCGACGCATTGATCTATGAAGAGGCGGACGAGCGTTTTCGCATCGAAATTGAGCGCACCCGCAGCGGCGCGTTTCTCTTGCTGGTGATTGCCAGCCATACAACGAGCGAGGTGCGCTTTCTGCCGGCGGCCCAGCCGTATGGTGAGTTTCGCGTGATCGCGCCGCGCGAGGCGGAGCATGAATATTACGTGGACCATCACCCCAACCCGCTTACGCGCGAGGAGCGGGGAGCGAATCCGTACGATACCGGCGGCTACTTTATTATCCGGACCAACTCTAGCGGCCGGACGTTTCGGCTGGTGTGTGCGCCTGTTGCCGATTCGCAACGCGCAAAATGGCGGGAAATTATCCCTAACAGGGCGGATGTGATGCTCGCCGGTGCCGACGTGTTTCGCTCGCACATGGTTCTGTTCGAGCGCGAAGATGGGCTGCCCTATCTGCGCATCGTGGACCTCAACCTGGAAGCGCCGGATGCGCTCGCCGCCTCCCATCAGATCGAGTTCGCGGAGCCTGCTTACAGCGCATCGCTCGGAACTAACCCGGAGTTCGATACTTCTCTTGTGCGCTTTCAGTATGAATCTTTCGTGACGCCGCGTTCCGTCTTCGATTACGACGTGCGCACCCGCGAACGCGTGCTTCGCAAAGAGCAGCCGGTCCTGGGCGGCTACGACGACGCGCAATATTCCAGCGAGCGGTTGCACGCTACTGCTGCGGACGGCACGCGTGTCCCGATTTCACTCGTCTATCGCCGGGACACACCGCGCGACGGCTCTGCGCCTCTGCTGCTTTACGGCTACGGCAGTTACGGACACTCCGTCTCTGTGACGTTCAGTTCGAACCGCGTGAGCCTGCTCGATCGCGGTGTGATTTACGTGGTGGCGCATGTGCGCGGCGGTGGCGAACTTGGCAAGCCGTGGCATGACGCTGGCCGTCTGCGCCACAAACGCAACACGTTTACGGACTTCATTGCGGCGGCCGAACACCTGATTGCGGAGCGCTTCACGGTGCCAGGAAAACTCGGGATCGAAGGTGGCAGCGCCGGCGGTCTTCTGATGGGCGCAGTGGCCAACATGCGGCCCGACCTTTTCCGTCTGGTCATCAGCCACGTGCCATTCGTGGACGTGCTCAATACCATGCTGGATGCTTCGCTGCCGCTTACCGTCGGCGAATACGAAGAATGGGGCGACCCGCGCATTGCCGAAGACTATTTCTATATGAAGAGCTATTGCCCGTATACGAATCTCGAAGCGAAATCGTATCCTGCGATGCTTGTGAAGACGGGGTTGAACGACAGCCAGGTCATGTATTGGGAGCCGGCGAAATACGTGGCCAAATTACGCACGTTGAAAACCAATGCGCGTACGCTGCTCCTGAAAACGAATATGGGCGCCGGGCACGGCGGAGCTTCCGGCCGCTACGATTATTTGCGAGAAATCGCGCTTGATTACGCTTTTCTTCTGAGCGAGCTGGGAATCCGTGAATGAAGAGCGAACGAAACTCGCCGCAAAACTTCGTGTTTGCACCTCTGGCGCGTGAGCGATGAGCGAGCCCACCTCACCATTGATGCAGCAGTATCACGCAATCAAAACGCGCTACCCGCACGCGTTGCTGCTCTTCCGCCTCGGCGATTTCTACGAGCTTTTCTACGAAGACGCGATTTTGGCTTCGCGCGAATTGCAAATCACTCTGACCTCGCGCAACCGCGAAAAAGGCCAGCCGATTCCCATGTGCGGCGTTCCCTATCACGCGGCGGATGGCTACATCGCGCGGCTAATCCGCGGCGGCTTCAAAGTGGCGATCTGCGATCAGATGGAATTGCCCGGACCCGGCAAGAAGCTCGTGCGGCGCGAGGTTGTTCGCGTGATTACGCCAGGTACGGCCACGGATGTATCGGTGCTTGAGGCGCGGGAAAATAATTATTTGGCGGCTGTGGCCAAGCATCCTTCCGGTTCTCCAATAGGCCTAGCGTTCGCGGATCTTTCGACCGGCGAATTTCAATCGACAGAATTTTCAGGCACAGACGCTGATGACGACTTGCGCGACGAGTTGCAGCTCCTCCATCCCCGCGAAACGCTGCTGCCGCGCCCGCAGCAGCTTTTCGAAACGGCGAAGACGTCTCTGCTCGATGGGGCTGGCGGAGTCGAAAGCCGCCTCGAGGATTGGATTTTCCAACGCGATTACGCCGAACGAATTTTGCTCGAGCAGTTTGGCGTTGCGGAACTCACCGGCTTTGGACTCGACAGCCATCCGCAGGCGCTGGCCGCCGCCGGCGCCATCGTTCACTATTTACGCGAAAACGCCGCGCGTGGTGCGGATTCTTCGATGGCGGGTTCGCAGAGCGCGCAGCCGACAAGCGTCGAAGCTCTTCAACACCTGGACCGCGTGCGCTATTACGAGCAACACGACACGCTCGTGCTCGATCCCGTCTCCGTCCGCAACCTCGAACTGATTACGCCAATTTTCACGGAAGAAGCCTCGCGCAGCGGGCCCGCGACGCTCGTCGCCGCTCTCGACGTGACGGTCACCGGCATGGGCGTGCGGCTTCTGCGTTCGTGGATTCTGCGCCCGCTGCTCGACCGAGACGCGATCGAGGCACGGCTCGAATCCATCGCACAACTGGTGCAGCAAACCGTGGTGCGCGGCGAAATTCGCAAGGAGTTGCGTGGCATTCAAGACCTCGAACGACTCACGAGCCGCATCACGCTTGGCCTGGCGTCTCCGCGTGAGCTGGTCGCCCTTCGCAAATCGCTCGCCCAGCTTCCCGTGCTGAAGAATTTTTTAACGCCGCCTCCGATCGGGGGAAGCGTTCTCCTTCGTCATCTGCACGGCGAGATCGATGAGCTCACCGAAGTTCGCGAACGCCTCGAACGCGCCATCGCTGACGAGCCTCCAGCACTCGCCACCGATCCGGGCATGATTCGGACCGGTTATGATGGCGAACTCGACGAGCTTCGCAACCTCAGCCAGCACAGCAAGCAAATCATTGCGGCGATGGAAGAGCGCGAACGCAAACGCACTGGCATCGCTTCGCTGAAGATTCGCTTCAATTCCATATTTGGCTACTACATGGAGATTTCGAAGCCCAACCTCCATCTCGCGCCGGCGGATTACGAACGCAAACAGACGCTCGTCAACGCCGAACGCTTCACTTCTCCCGAATTGAAAGAATACGAGCGCAAAATCCTAGCCGCCGACGAACGCATCCTCGAAATCGAGCGCCAGCTTTTTGTCGAGATTCGGTCGGGCATCGCCGCGCAAGCCGCGCGGCTTCGACGCACCGCCGCCGCCGTTGCGCAATTAGACGTACTCACGTCACTCGCAAAGCTGGCCGCCGATCGCGGCTACACGCGCCCGGAGTTCAACTCGACCGGCGAGCTGCTCATCGTCGGAGGCCGTCATCCTGTCATTGAAGAACTTTTGCGCCAACGCGGCGAACGCTTTGTTCCGAACGATCTCTGCTTCGATCCAGCTCGCCAGCAGCTCCTGCTCATCACCGGCCCAAACATGGGCGGCAAATCCACGTATCTCCGCCAAGCCGCGCTGATTGTGCTGATGGCCCAGATGGGTTCGTTCGTCCCGGCGCGTCAGGCCAAGCTGCCCATCACCGACCGCATCTTCACACGCATCGGCGCCAACGACAATTTGGCGCGCGGACGCTCAACGTTTCTCGTCGAGATGAGCGAAGTTGCCGCCATCCTGCACCACGCGACGCCTTCGAGTCTCGTGCTGCTCGATGAAGTCGGCCGCGGCACCGCGACGTTTGATGGGCTATCCATCGCTTGGGCTGTCGTCGAGCACTTGCAGAAGCACACGCGCGCGCGGACGCTTTTCGCCACGCATTACCACGAGCTCACCGAACTCGCCGATCTCTTGACGGGCGTGCAAAACGTTCACGTTTCCGTCAAAGAAACGCCTAACGAAATCATTTTTCTGCGTCGCGTCGAGCCCGGCAGCGCCGATAAAAGCTACGGCATAGAAGTCGCGCGCCTCGCCGGCTTGCCGCGCAGCGTGATTGAACGCGCCCGGGAAGTCCTGAAAAAGCACGAGCAGAGCGAGCACGAACTCAGCGAAACGCTTTCTCCCGGCGCGCTCGATGAATCGTCCGCAAGCTCCGCCGACGCCACGGCCGGTTCCTTAACTAGCGCCGCAGCCTCTTCACCGCATCGCCGCAACGGCCACCAAGAAGTTCTCTTCACCGCGCTCGACCGCGCCGTCCTCGACAAACTCCGCGGCGCCGACCTCGATCAGCTTAAGCCTCTCGACGCCCTCAATCTTCTCGCCGAGTTAAAGAAACAAATCACATAGTCTGCTTCTTCTCTGCGTACTCCGTGCCCTCTGTGTTAAAACGTTAGTCAGCCCATGAAGCAGCGTTCCATGCTCGTTCTTGGACTCATGTCCGGCACTTCCGCCGACGGCATCGATGTTGCGCTTGCGCAAATTTCCGGCTCGCCACCGCACCTAGACGCAAAGCTTCTCGGTCACTCTTCGAGCAAATTTCCTTCCGCGCTGCGCAAGAAGATCCTGCGGGTTGCCGAGCAACACCCCATCACGGCGGGCGAACTCAGCCAGCTGAATTTTCGCTTGGGAGAAGTCTTCGCTCAAGCCGCGCTCGCTGCGTGCCGCGAGTTCCGCGTCCCACCAAAACGCATCGCGCTGATTGGCAGCCACGGCCAAACCATCTTTCATCAAGGCTCGCCCGCACCCTATTTTGGCCGCCCCACCGCCTCGACTCTGCAAATCGGCGAGCCATCCGTCATCGCCGCGCGCACCGGCGTCACCACCGTCGCCGATTTTCGTCCCGCAGATATCGCTCTCGGCGGCCAAGGCGCACCGCTCGTCCCCTACGCTGACTATCTTCTCTATCGCCACGAAAAACTGGGCCGCATCTCCCTCAATCTCGGCGGCATCGCAAACATCACCGTCATTCCCGCCGCCGCAAAGCCGCAGCAAATCCTTGCCTTCGACACCGGCCCGGCCAACATGCTCATCGACGCGCTCGTCTCTCACTTCACGCACGGTCGCCAGCGCTTCGATAAAGGCGCCCGCATCGCGCAATCCGGCCGCCCAATTCCCGCGCTTCTCGATGAGCTGATGCGCGATCCTTATCTGAAGCTCGCTCCGCCAAAATCCACGGGCCGCGAATATTACGGCCACGCCTACCTGAAGAAAGTTCTCGCCCTTGGAAAAAAGCATCGCGCCAAGCCCGCCGACCTCATCCGCGCAGCCACAATTTTCAGCGCACTCTCCGTCGTCGACGCGCTCAACCGTTTCATCTTGCCCAAAACAAAAATCCATCAACTCATCGTCTCCGGAGGCGGCGCGCACAATCCTCTTCTCCTCGCGCAACTCTCCGCCGCCATCGCCGGCATCGAAATTCTTCCTTCTTCACGGTTTGGCGTTCCAGAAGACGCGAAGGAGGCCTTTGCCTTCGCCCTCCTGGCCTACGAAGCTTTCCATCGCCGCCCTGGAAACCTTCCCTCCGCCACCGGCGCGCACGCCCCCGCCATCCTCGGTAAAATCTCCTATGCCCCATCGCGATAGCGTCTGGCACTCTCCGCGAACTCTGCGCCTACTCTGTGCCCTCTGTGTTATGTCTTTTCTCTTGCTCTTAACAGGCTGTCACCAACGCACCACATCCGATCCTTCGGCCCTAACCTTTCTGATCGAATCGAATCCCACCAATCTCGACCCCCGCTACGCCACCGATTCGCAATCTCAAAGAATCGACGCCCTGCTCTTCAGTAGCCTGCTCGAACGCGACGACCAAATGAATATCCACGGCGACCTCGCCGAATCCTGGGACACGCCCGATCCGCTCACCTACATTTTCCGTCTGCGCCCCGGCGTTCATTTCCACGATGGCCGCCCCCTCACCTCCGCCGACGTTAAATACACGTTCGAATCCATCCTCGATCCCGCCGTGCATTCGCCCAAGCGCGGCGCGTTCCGCATGGTCGCCAGCATCGACACGCCCGACCTTGCTACGGTCGTCTTCCATCTCACCGAGCCGTACGCCTCTTTTCTGTGGAATCTCACGCGGCCCGCCGTCGGGATCTTCCCGCAGGGCTCCGGCCCCGATTTTTCGCGCCATCCCATCGGCTCGGGGCCATTCCGCTTCGTTTCGCAATCGCAGGACGAAGAAGTCATCGTCGAGCGCAATCCCGATTATTTTCGGGGCGCGCCGCAACTCGCGCGTGTGCGTTTCCGCGTTGTGCCCGACGCCGTCGTCCGCGCTCTCGAACTGCGCAAAGGCTCCGCCGACATCGAGATGAGTTCCCTTTCGCCGGACATGATTCCCGTCCTCGCGCGCCAGCCGGACCTCGCCGTCACCGAGCGTCCCGGGACGAATTTCGCCTATCTCGGTTTCAATCTAACGGATCCCATTCTCGCGAATCGCGATATCCGCCAAGCTCTCGCCTACGCCACCGATCGCGAAGCGCTGATTCGTTATTTGCTTCACGGTCAAGCGCGCATCGCCAGCGGCATTCTTCCGCCCAATCATTGGGCCTATGAACCAAACGTCGCCCAATACGCTCTCGATCCCGCGCGCGCCGAAAAACTTCTCGACGCCGCCGGCTTTCCGCGCAAGCAGGACGGCGCACGTTTCCAACTCACGCTGAAAACTTCCACCCAGGAAGAGGCCCGCCTCATCGGCGCAGTCCTTCAACAACAGTGGCGGCGCGTCGGCGTCGATCTCGAATTGCGCCCTCTCGAACTCGGCACACTTCTTTCCGATGCCGCGCGCGGAAATTTCCAGATCACCTATTCGCGCTGGGTCGGCGCCAACAACGATCCCGACGTATTCGAATTTGTTTTTTCCTCGAAGCGCTTTCCGCCCGACGGCGCCAACCGCGGACACTACAGCAATCCGCGTGTCGACGCGTTGGTCGATCAAATTCGCACCGAAATGGATCGCGAAAAAAGGAAAGCTCTCTGCAGCGAAGTTCAAAAAATTCTGGCGGTCGATCTGCCCTACCTACCGTTGTGGTTCGCCGACGTCGTCTCCGTCCATCGCCGTTCCTTCGGCGACTTGCGTCTCTCCCCCACTGGCGATTATGACTTCCTCGACACACTTCCACCTGCTCCCCACTGAAAAACAGCCTCAGAATCGCGCTACGCACGGGAGACCTGCGAAGAAAGCACAAAAAACTCTGTCACGTCTTCTGTCGACGCAATAGCATCGGGCGAAGCGGTGCTGACTCGGAGCAATTCTCGTCCAGGTGAGTCCTTCCAATGGGACAATATGTCACAACGAACAGCGCCGACCTGAGGATATACGCTGGTCTCGTCAAGCATCATATCCGTGAATCCTGGCACCTTGTCGAGCAGCGTGTGGCGGCGGCCTACAGCGTCCTCGAACTCACACTCCACCCATCCCGGAAATGCTTTGTCCACGAACCGAACAATCTGGACGGCGAGTTGGTCCAACTCCGTCACCCCAAAGAACTTGATACGCTGCCGAAAGGCAAAAAACTCTCGTTCACTACTTCATCGCTTTCTCAATCTCCGCCACGGGAATCGCCCCTTCTCGAATAATCTTCCACGAGCCTCCATGCACATCCACAATCGTAGACCCCAGCATCGCACCAGTCTCTCCGCTGTCCAGAATCAGCGACAGCCGCCCGCCAAGCTGTTTCATCACTTGTTCCGCGCTGGCACACGACGGAAAACCGGAAATGTTCGCGCTCGTTCCGGTGATCGGCCCGTCAAACTCCTCAATCAGCCGGCACGCCACTTCGCTTTTCGGCCAGCGCAGCGCCACTTTCCCCGTATTTGCCGTCACTTTCAGCGGCAAGCGGTTCGCCGCATCGACAACCAGCGTCAGCGCCCCAGGCCAAAATTCCTGCGCCAGCCGCAGAAAATTCTGCGGCACCTCGCGCGCCAACTGCATGGCCTGCTCGAGCGACCGCACCAAAATCGGCAGCGCCCGCGTCTCCGGACGCCCCTTTATCTTGTATATCTCGTCGACCGCGGAAAGATTGAACGGGTCGGCAGCCAGCCCGTAAAACGTGTCGGTAGGAATCGCAACGACACTTCCGCGCGTAAGAAAGTCAGCCGCGTAACGCAGCGCTTCCGCTTCCGGGTTTTGCGCATTCAGGCGCAACAATTCTGCCGGCAATGTTTGGCCCTTGGCGAAGACGTTTAATCACCCTCTGGCTCTTCGCCCGTGTTTCGATTCAATTTTGCGACGCTACCATACCCCTCCAGCGCATGCAATAAGAGCCTGCCCGGAAGCCTCGCGCCCCTGCCCTACACCAGGGACTCCTCGATCCGCGCAGAACGCCAAATTGTTTTTCCGTAACTTCCGCATACGCCGCCGCATCCAATGCCCGTGATTCCCTTTTCAATCCTCGATCTATCGCCAATTCCCCAAGGTGCAACCGCCGCGGTGGCTCTGCGCAACTCTCTCAACCTCGCGCAGCACGCGGAAGCCTGGGGCTACCACCGCTTTTGGCTGGCGGAGCATCACGGCATGCCCGGCATCGCCAGCGCCGCTACGTCGGTCGTGATTGGTTACGTCGCTGGAGGCACCAAAACGATTCGCGTCGGGTCGGGCGGCATCATGCTTCCGAACCACGCTCCGCTGGTCATCGCTGAACAGTTCGGTACGCTCGCCTCGATCTATCCAAATCGCATCGACCTTGGCCTCGGCCGCGCTCCGGGAACTGACGTGCTTACCGCGGGCGCTCTACGCCGCGACATGACCTCGACCTCCGACAATTTCCCGCAAGACGTCGAAGAGCTGCAATCCTATCTCGAGCCACCCACGCGAAACCAGAAGGTCCGCGCCGTTCCGGGAGCCGGCCTGCGCGTACCGATCTGGTTGCTCGGCTCGAGCCTTTTCAGCGCCCAGCTTGCCGCCAAATTGGGCCTGCCTTTTGCGTTCGCATCACACTTCGCGCCCGCCGACATGATGCAGGCGCTCGAACTTTATCGCACGCGCTTCCAGCCTTCGCGGCAGCTTGACCGTCCCCACGCCATGCTCGGCGTGAATGTAGTCATCGCGGAAACGGACGCCGAAGCGCAGTATCTCTTCACTTCCGTCCAGCAATCGTTCACCAATCTTCGCCGCGGAACGCCCGGCCAGATTCCTCCGCCCATTTACGACATCGATTCCTTCTGGTCGCCCGCGGAACGAGCTGCAGCCGGCATCACGCTGATGTGCTCCGTCGTCGGCTCAGCGGAAACCGCCCGGCGCCGCTTGCTCAATTTTCTCGAGCTCACGCAGCCTGACGAAATCATCGCCACCGCGCACATTTACGATCACGCTGCGCGCCTCCGCTCTTTCGAACTGCTCGCGGGCATTCACGCACGCTTTGTGGCAGCCACCGAATCAAGGCGGGCCGAGCCGGTTCTCTCCGCCGCGAAGTCTGTGTAGGACCTCTCTACCGAGAGTGCCCTTTCGAGGCTGGCTGCCCCGTTCGTTGCGCGGTTAGCCTGTCGTACCCGAAATTTGCTACGCTCCCCTTAATGGCCGTTCCAGGCAAATCCGCACGCACCGCTGCGCCCGCGACCGCACCAGGACTTCTCACCAGCCGCGACAATCGTTGGCTCAAGGAATTCCGCATGGCGCTTCGCGGGGGCTTGCCAACAGAATCTGGCTCCGTTGGCGTTGAAGGCGTCCGCCTCGTCGAGGAAGCCCTTCGTTCCGGCTGCCCCATCGAAGCTGTGCTCTTCAGCGAATCCGGCGAGCGCCATCGCGAACGCCTCGCTCCTTTCATCAGCAAAGGAGAGATGGCATTCCCCACGTTGCAGACCACCGACCGCCTCTTCGAAGGCCTTGCCGACACCGAGCACCCGCAAGGCGTCGCTGCGCTCGTCCATCCGGGCATGGCCACGCTTGACGATTTACTTCGCACACCCGCTTCTGCCTGTGCTCCTCTGCTAGTGGTCCTCGCCGGCGTGCAAGATCCCGGCAATGTCGGCACGATCCTGCGTACCGCCGCAGCATTTGGCGCAACAGGCGCGGTCACTGCCGCGTCCGGCCAATCTGGCACAGCAAGCCCGTTTTCGCCAAAAGCCTTGCGTGCCTCCGCCGGTGCCGCGCTGCATCTTCCGATCCTTCCCGGAATGCCACTGCCAATTCTTCTCACGCAGCTCAAAATTGCAAGCGTGCGCACGCTTGTATCCAGTGTCCACGAGCCACATGACGGCGAATCCCGCATCCTCTCGCCTTGGGAAGTCGATTGGTGCGACCCGGTCGCGCTTCTCGTCGGCAACGAAGGCGCAGGTCTTCCCGAAGAGGTCGAACGCAGCGCCGACGCCCGCATCCGCATCCCCATGGCCAGCGGCATCGAGTCGCTCAACGCCGCCGCTGCCGCCGCCGTTCTCTTTTACGAAGCCGCCCGCCAGAGGAATTCTTTGGCCGAAAAGGGCACACTAAAGTCGTGAGCCTCTTCTCCAAATTGCCGCAACCCGAGTTCGAAGACGCGGCACATCAGCCTCTCGCCGAGCGAATGCGTCCGCGCACTCTCGATGAATTCATCGGCCAAGAAAAGCTTCTCGGCCCTGGCAAACCCCTGCGCCAGCAAATCGAAAACGACCAGATCACCTCGATGCTCTTGTGGGGCCCTCCCGGCTGCGGCAAAACCACGCTCGCTCGCATGATTGCGCGGCTCACCCGCTCGGAATTTGTCGCCTTCAGCGCTGTCCTGGCCGGCATCAAGGAAATTAAGGAAGTCATGGCGGCCGCCCAACACAAATCCCACGCAGGCCAGCGCACCATCGTCTTCGTTGACGAAGTGCATCGCTTCAATAAAGCTCAGCAGGATGCTTTTCTTCCCTACGTCGAAGCAGGACACATCACCTTCATCGGCGCTACCACGGAAAATCCTTCCTTCGAGGTGATCTCGCCACTTCTTTCGCGCACAAAAGTCTACGTTCTCGATCCGCTCACCACGCCGCAGATCGTCGAGCTGCTCCGACGTGCTATCGTCGATAAAGAGCGCGGCTTGGGCGTCGGCCGCTCTGCGGCCGCACTTGAAGACGAAAGCGTCGAAGCCACCGACGACGTACTCTTCCGCATCGCTTCCTTCGCCAACGGCGACGCCCGCTCCGCCTACAACACCCTCGAACTCGCCGCGCGCAGCGCCAGGCCCGCCCCTTCTGATAAAGGAAGCGTGCGCACCATCACTCGTGAACTCCTCGAAGACGTCCTCCAGCGCAAACTCCTGCGTTACGACAAAGCCGGTGAGGAGCATTTCAATCTCATTTCCGCCCTGCACAAATCCGTGCGCAACTCCGATCCCGACGCCACGCTCTACTGGCTCGCGCGCATGATCGAATCCGGCGAAGACCCGCTCTATCTCGCCCGCCGCATGGTCCGCATGGCCAGCGAAGACGTCGGCCTCGCCGAACCCGGCGCGCTGGCGCTCACGCTCGCCGCCAAAGACGCTTTCGACTTTCTCGGCGCTCCCGAAGGCCATCTCGCGCTCGCCCAAGCCGCCGTCTATCTCGCGCTCGCGCCAAAATCCAATGCCGTTTACACTGCCTACGGCGAAGTCATCGACGACGTGCATAAAACCGAAGCCGATCCCGTTCCACTGCATCTTCGCAACGCCGTCACTGGCCTCATGAAAAATGTCGGCTACGGCCACGGCTACAAGTACGCTCACGACTACGACGACAAACTCACTGATATGACCTGCCTGCCCGACAATCTCTCCGATCGCGCCTATTACAAACCCACCGACCAAGGCTTCGAACAGCGCCTTCGCGCTCGCCTCGACGAGATTCGCAAGCTAAAATCACGTTCGGCAGCCAATCCCTGAGGTGATCGCATGAAAAAAACCGCGTTGATTACCGCGTGTTTGCTTCTCTGTTTTTCCGCTGTGGCGCACCGCAAACCGCCGAAGCGGCCACACATTCTCGGCATTGCCGGCGTCACCATCTATGTCTCGGATGTCCTCGAGGCGCACAAGTACTATCGAAATCTCATCGACCCGGAACACACCTGCGACTATTGCCAGAACGTCCCGATTCAGTTCTTGTTTCTTCCCAGCGGGCAGCGCATCACCTTCAAGCAAATGCCTACTCCGCCGCCTACGGATTTGATCGCGGACATTTCTTTCCTTACGGAAGACGTCGAGGGATTCAAGCGGTACCTCGATGCGCACAAAGTTGATTTTGACACGGTCAAGAAAAAACACACGGGAGATATCGTCCGGCTCTTGCTCCATGATCCCGAGGGCCATCAAATTTCCATCACGGATTCTTATAACCTGGCCAACTCCGAGGAACTGAACGCGGGCTTGGCGCCTCCGAATCCGGCCAATCCCGTTCGCATCATTCACGCGGGCTTCGTCGTCAACGACCGCGACGCCACGGACCGTTTTTACAAGGATCTTCTTGGCTTCCGCCCCTATTGGCACGGCGGCATGAAGGACGATGGCAAAGACAATTGGGTTGCCATGCAAGTCCCCGACGGCACCGATTGGGTCGAATACATGCTCAATATTCCGCCCAACGCCGACAAACGCACTCTCGGCGTCATGAACCACATATCCCTAGGCGTTCACGACGTCCACGCCATCGCCGCCGAGCTCGCGAAAATCGGCATCAAAGCCAATGAGCCTCCCAAGATCGGACGCGACGGCAAATGGCAGCTCAATCTCTACGACGCCAACGACACCCGCATCGAATTCATGGAATTCAAGCCCGTCGAAAAACCCTGCTGCTCCGATTTCACGGGCCCGCACCCGGTTCCGCAAACCGCTCCCAAGGCGCCCGATCAGCCATGATTCGTCGCAGTTTTCCGGGCTCGCCTCTGTGGCTGACGCGGCTCTGCTCCTTGACTTTTCTTCTGCTCGCTGGCTGCCTCGTTCCCCGCGTTCGCGCCCAGAATCTCGACAAGCCCCTGCAAAATATCGACGACGAAATCACCGCCTTCGGCTTCGCTCCCGACGGCCGCATCGTCTACTCCGTTCGCCGCACCATCAAAACCAAACAATACGACTTGCAGCACGACGACATCTGGCTCCAGGAAACCAACGGCAAACGCCGCCACCTTCTTCAAGGCGATAAATTCAAAATCGGCAACGAACCGTTTTCTTACGCCGTCGACGCCTTTCACTGGTCTCCCAATGGCCGTTTGATCCTCGCCCAGCTTTTCACCACCAGCGTCGTCGATGAATCCGGCCGCACTCAAGATTCCGTCATGACCCTCCCCCTCGAAGACAGCGGCAAGGAAATCCATTTCGGCAAAGACGAAAGCACCTTGCGAGACTGCTTCAACGCCACCTGGCTGCGGGACAATTCGACAATCGTCTATCTCACCGAAGCCCTTAAGCCGCGCATTCTTTTCTCTTTTCGCTACTTCAACATCACCACCGGCCCCGCCGGCCCTGCTTTTGAAGGCCGCACTTTCCTCGACTCCGCGCGCATCCCCGGCACCAATTCCGCCATCGCCGTCGAACGCGATCGCGCCATGACCGGTCCTCCGCGCCTCCAGCGTCTCGAACTCCTCGCGCAAGACGCCACGGAAGTCGCCACGCTCGATGGCTACGCCGGAGGTCTTTCCATTTCGCCGGACGGCACAAAAGTCGCCTATTACATCGACCGCGAAGTTCTCGAAGTGCGCGACCTTGCCGCTCCCGATCACTTCGTCCGCCTCCGCGTGGGCCTTGGCGTTTTCTATTGGGCGCCCGACGGCAATCGCATCCTCCTGAAGCGCGCGCCCGAAAGAAAATCCGCCGACATTGTTTGGATCACCATTCCGCCGCTCCCCGCCCAGCAACCGGGCAGGGATGCTCCCGTCATTGAGCCGACTCCCCAGCCCATCTTTCACGACCTCACCTTCCGCGAATTCGCGATCTCACCCGACGGCCGCTTCCTCGGCGTCGTTCTTCCCGGCAAGCGTAATCTGGAAATATTTCCTGTTCCCAACTAGGTCCGTGCATTTGTTCTCTGTCGTTTTTCTCTCCGCGGCTTTTCTTCGCCTACTCGTTGCTCTCTAAAAAAGAAAAACCGCGCAAATCTTTGCGCGGGTGCTCCATTCGCTCTGCCTCCTCTTACTAACTCACCGTAATTGCGTCGCTCGCCTCCGATGCTCCACAAAAATGCAGGCGTCCTCCACCACTATCAGCCCGGCCGCGCGCGCGCGTTCCGCCGCCTCCGCGTTCTCAATTCCCAATTGCATCCATAGCACTCTTGCGCCAATGTTTATCGCGCTTTCCACAACCGGCGGAACATCCTCCGCCCGCCGGAACACATTCACAATCTGAATCTTCTCGGGCACATCTTCCAGCCGCGCGTAGCTCTTCTCTCCCAACACTTCCTTCTCGTTCGGATTCACCGGAATAATCTTGTAGCCAACGCTCTGCATGTGCTCGGTCACTTCATAGCTCGGCCGCGCGGGATTGGAAGACAATCCCACCACGGCGATCGTCTTATTTTGTTTCAGGATTTGCAGAATTGGATCAGCCGCGGCGTCCGCGCCGTCAGGCAACAGCACTCTCATCGCGCCGCCAATTGCCCTTTTCCCGCGCGCTTCGTCAAAATCTCCGACATCGCCGCGACGCACTTCTCGTTTTCTTCCGCCGTGCCCACCGACACGCGAATCGCTTCCGGAAATCCCATCCAACCGAGAGGCCTCACGATCACTCCCAAATGCAAAAGCTCTTCGCAAATCTCGCCGGCTTCCGGTCCCACTTCCATGAAAATAAAATTCGTCTCGCTCGGCACTGGCCGCAATCCCAAGCCGCTCAAGCCTTCGCTCAATCGTTTCCGTTCGCTCGCGTTCGTGGCAATGCACCGCGCAACGTGCTCCCGGTCATCGATCGCCGCCAAGGCCGCCGCTTGCGCTACTCCCGACGTGTTGAATGGCGTCTTCAGCTTGTTCATCGCGGAAAGCAACTCCGGCCGGCCGATCGCGAACCCGATGCGCATTCCCGCCAGTCCATAGATTTTAGAAAACGTCCGCAGAATCAGCAGATTCCCGTGCGAGCGGTAAATCTGTTCTGATCTCCGCCTGTCCAAGCTTGGCGCGTAATGGATGTACGCTTCATCCAGCACCACCAGCACGCTGTCCGGCACGTTCGCCAGAAACTGCTCCAACTCCTCCGCGCGAAATGCCGTCCCCGTGGGGTTATTCGGATTCGCCAGATAAATCACGCGAGTGGCGGGCGTGATGGCTTTCGCCATGGCTTCAAGGTCAAACGCGAAATTGCGTTGCGGCACCAGCACCAACTCCGCCCCACTAGCCCGAATCGCCACGGAAAACGGCGCATAGCTCCCGTACGACGTCATTCCCTGCAAGCCCGGCCGCAAGAGCACGCGCGACGCCAGGTCGATAATTTCGCTCGACCCCAGCCCCACAAAAATCTCTTCCGGCGCGAGTCCCACTCGCGCGGCCAGCGTCTCGCGCAGCAAATGCGTTCCACCGTCTGGATACCTGTGCGCGTTCTCGATCGCTCGTTTTGCCGCTTCCATCGCGCGCGGCGACGGCCCCAGAGGATTCTCATTCGAGGCCAGCTTCACCGCATGAATTTTCAGATCGCGTTCCACTTCTTCGATCGGCCGCCCTGGCACATACACCGGCAGCCCTCGAATGTAATCCGGGATCAGCTCTTCTATCGTCCGTGTCATCGTGTCAAATCTTCTCTGTGGACTCTGCGCAATCTGCCCGTTCTCTGTGAATCTCTTATTCCAATCTATTCTCGCACCATGAAACGTTCGTTGCATAACCCGTGCAATCTGCGTGCCTCACCAGCCAACTCAAGTCTTTTCTGCTTTATTTTGTGTACTTCCTGTTCCGCCTCTACCTCACTTACTTCCCGCCGCTCTCTTCAATTGCTCAATCTCCGCTCGCCGCAACGCCCGATATTTTCCCGGCTCCACATCCAAAACCAGCGGCCCAAACTCCACTCGCCGAATTTTTTCCACGAAATGTCCCACCTTCTCGAACATGCGCCGGATTTGGCGGTTTCGTCCTTCGATCAAGACCACTTCATACCACGGATTCGCACCGTCCTCGACGAGACGTATCTTTGCCGGCGAAGTTTTCACACTCCGCCCGTCTTCCAGTTCAATCGCAATTCCCGCGCGCAAACGTTCGATGTTCTTCTCGTCCGGCTTTCCGCTGATTTTCACCAGATAGGTTTTCGCAACATGCGAACCGGCTTTCATCAATTTCGCCGCCAAGGCCCCGTCGTTCGTCATCAAAAGCAATCCTTCGCTCCCATAATCCAGCCGCCCCACGGGATACACGCGGCCAACGGGCTTCTCCATCAAATCCATCACTGTCGGCCGGCCTTCCGGATCGCTGACTGTGGTCACGTAACCTTTCGGTTTGTTCAGCAAGAAATAAAGCGGCTGTTCCTGCTTCGCTAAAGGTTTTCCATCCACGCAAATAACATCGCTATCGAAATCAGCTTTCGTTCCAAGCTCGCGAATCACGCTGCCGTTCAAAGTCACGCGACCCGCCGTGATGATCTCTTCCGCCTTGCGCCGCGAGGCCACGCCGCAAGCCGCCATGATTTTTTGCAATCTCTCAAGAGCCATCAGCGCAGATTTTCCGGCAAATGCCGCCTCGTGACTTGGCAGGATCGCTCTTCAACGCGGCGCTTTTCTCTCTCTTCCCTGTGCCCTCTGTGAACTCAGTGGCCTCTGCGCAAAATTCTTTTTTGTTTTCTCAGCGAGTGCTTCGTCATTCTTCCCCGCCGCGCTCCTGCGCAAGGCCTCCACTTCCTTTTCCGCAAGCAATCGATATCGCCCCCGCGGCAAGCCTTCCACCGTCAAACTTCCCAATCCAATGCGCATCAACTTTTCCACGGGATGCATTTCTTTCATCAAAACGCGCCGCAACTCTTCCTTCTTCGAGTCGCGCATGCGCACTTCGTACCAGAAATTGGCGGCGCGCCCGCGCGTCGCATCCGGCTGCCGCACCGTCTTCATTCTCAGTCCGACTTCTTTTCCGATCCGGTCCAAATCCGCCAAAGTGAGCATCCCTTTTATCTTGACGTGATACACCTGTTCGATTTGCGCCCAGTTTTTCAGCATCTCGGCCGCCAAATCTCCGTCATTCGTTAGGAACACCAGTCCCGACGCGGCATACTCCAGGTTTCCCACCGGAAACACGCGCTCCGGCAATCCTCGCAAACAGTTCCGCAACGTCTTTCGTCCCTCGGGATCGGCCATCGCTGAAACCACTTCCGGCGGTTTGTGCAGCGCGAGATAAACATTCCTCTGCGCGACGGTTCCAACCGTGCGTCCGGCCGCTTCAATCCTGTCCGTGGCAGGATCGGCTTTCGTGCCCAGTTCCCGCACGACAACTCCGTTCACGCGCACTTGTCCGCTGAGAATGAGCTGCTCGGCATGTCTCCGCGAAGCGATTCCCGCTCGTCCAATAATCTTCTGCAATCTTTCCTGCATGATTTATCTTTGCCGCTTTCGTGTGGCGTAACTTTGTCTGGCGTTAGAGCTCGGCGCTCCTGTTTCCGCCGACCTGGACATCACCGCGGACTCTTCTTCTGTGCGTGCTCTGTGCCCCCTGCGAGCTCTGTGTAAAATTCCTTCTTTTCTATTCTCCCGCGGCGGTGGACTTCACCACAGGCGGTGGGGGATCTTCGTCGAGCTGTCCGGAAGGCATGCCCTCGTCGGTGGCGAGAGCTTCGTGTACGCGGAAGGCTTCGGCTTCGGCGAGTTCTTCCTGTACGTGCGCGACGGCCTCGGTCACGTTGTCATGTGTATGTTCATCCGAGCTCACGCCGTCAGACGCCGTGTTCTCTGAGGTCGCGAGTCCGGCTCCACTTTCACGATAATCTTCACTAAAAGGCGCAACGCCTTCGTCGCTGCCCAAAGCTTCTCGCGCGAGCGCCTCAAATTCTTTCAAACTGGGCAGCTCTTCCAAATCGCTCAAGCCGAAACGCATCAAAAACTCCTTCGAGGTCTTATAAAGGATTGGACGGCCAATGACTTCCTTGCGTCCCGCAGTCGTGATTAAGCGCTTGTCCAGAAGCGTGCTGATCACGCCGGAAGTATTTACGCCGCGAATCTCGGAAATTTCGGGGGAAGTTACGGGCTGCTTGTAGGCAATTACGGCGAGGGTTTCGAGCGCGGGCATGGTCAGGCGCAGCGGCGGACGCAAGCTCTTGATAAATCTGCGCACGACGTCGTGCTGCTGCGGCTTGGTGTAGAGCTTGTATCCACCGGCGACGGCGCGAATCTCGATCCCGCGCTCTTCGCTGGCATAGCTCGCGACGAGTTCATCGAGCGAGGATTGCACGACGAGTTTTTCTTCGCCGAGCGCCTTCGCCAGTTGCTCGATGGTGGCCGGCTCGTCCGCCGCGTAAATAATCGCTTCTAAAGCTGCTTTGCGTTCTTCGTTGGTCATGCTGGTCACTCTCTTCTCTGTGCCCTCTATGAACTCCGTGTTAAGAAAAGACGTTGCTACACTCCAATCGACGCTTTCTACCGATATTCCTCGTCGATCTGCTTGAGGCCGCCCGCTTCATCGAAAATCACGTCAAACGAGTTCCCTTTCTTTATTACAATTTCGCCGAACTGTTTCTCTTGCGCCAAGCCTATGGCCTGCAATTTCACCATCTCGAGGACCGCCAGGAACGCTACGATCATCGCGTGGCGCGACGGGCAGGCATCGAAAAACTGGATCAGGTTCACAGTGGAATCAGTGCTGCCGAGAATTTGCGCGCGCAACGCGGCGATCATTTGGGCCACAGTAAACTCTTCGTGTTGCAACTCGATCCGCGAGACTTCTTTGCGCCGCTCGAGAACTTGTTGGAAGACTTTCACTAAATCGACGAGCGAAACGACCAGTTCGCCTTCAGTGCCTTCATCGTTGTAGAGAGACTTATCAGGCTTGGACCAGACGTTCTCTTCAATCTGCTGCTTCTGGTACAAAAGCTGCGCGGCGTTCTTGAATTTTTCGTGCTCCACCAGGCGCTGGACCAATTCGGCGCGCGGATCGGTTTCGGCGCCTTCCTCTGCCGCGAGTGGATCGGGCGGCAGGAGCATCTTCGACTTGATGTAGATCAGCGTCGCCGCCATGTAGATGAAATCGGCGGACACATCGACGTTCAGCTCTTCCAATTTATGCAAATATTCGAGATATTGCGCCGTGATCAGCGAAATCTGGATGTCGTGGATATTCATCTCCTGCTTCTTGATTAGATCAAGCAGCAGGTCGAGCGGGCCTTCGTACAAAGGGATGTGCACCTTGTAGGCCGCGTTCCCTGTCATCTTGTTACTCGGCGTCGCCATTCTATGTGGCACAGACTGAAGTCTGTGCTCTTCTCCTTACTCTCCTCACGCTGACCAGCACAGACTGAAGTCTGTGCATCTGCCAAATATCAAAACTGCCTGGGACCTAGCCGCTCGCTAATTCTTCCCTTTTCTTTCTCCAACCGAACACGGCCTCTCGGACCCGCTCCATGGTTTTCTTGGCTTCGACGCGCGCTTTTTTCGAGCCTTCGTGAATCATGTCGACCACGCCCTTCGGGTCGTTCTCCCATTTCACGCGGCGTTCGCGGACGGGGGTGATCCACTTGATCAAATTTTCGGCCATGGCCGCTTTGCACTCGATGCAGCCAATGCCCGCCGTCGTGCAGCCTTGGCGTACCCAGTCCAGGCGGCCTGGTTCGTTTGCTGAGAACAGTTTATGCCAGTCGTAGACGGGACACACGTCCGGATTTCCGGGGTCGGTGCGCCGCTTGCGAGCGGGGTCCGTCACCATCACCTTCGTTTTCTTGCGGATGTCGTCATCCGTCTCGCTCAACGTGATCGCGTTGCCGTAACTCTTCGACATCTTGCGCCCGTCGAGGCCGGGTATCCTCGGCGTCTTTGTCAGCATCACCTCTGGCTCTTGCAAAACCTTAACGTAGTTGACGAAATAGGGATAATTGTACGAAAGCTTTTTTAACCCCTCTGCGATCTTCTCCAAGGAATTGTCGAGCCCAGCGCCAGCTATTGCTCGCCGAATTTGCCCTTCAAAACTCAGCTTTTGCTCCTCGGTTAGATTCTTAAGCGGAATCTCGTTTCCCAGACCAACTGGAAGGATCCGAAGAGCAGAGAGGACATTAAATAATGCTTCAGGGATTGAGAGCAGATCTTGTCTGATTCTCACTCCGTAAAAGGCATTGAACCGACGGACGATTTCGCGGCTGAGTTCGACGTGGGAAACTTGGTCCTCGCCTACCGGCACGTAAAGCTGTGCTCCCTCCTCGCTGTAGATGACAATGTCGGCGGTCTGGAGGCAGGGGTAGCCTAGGAAACCGTAATTGTGGAGGTCCTTATCCTTAACTTGATCGAGGGCTTCTTTGTAGGTGGGGACGCGCTCGAGCCAGCTTAAGGGGGTGACCATGGAGAGGAGGAGGTGCAGCTCGGCGTGTTCAGGGACGAGAGACTGTTGGAAGATTACGGACTTGGCGGGATCTAGGCCTGCAGCCAAGTAATCGGTCATGATTTCGATGCTGTTCTGGGCTACGGCGGAGGTGTCGGCGTAGTCGCTGGTTAGGGCGTGCCAGTCGGCGATGAAGTAGAAGCACTGGTAGGCGGGGTCATTTTGTAACCGGACCCAATTCTCGAGGGCGCCGAAGTAATGACCAATGTGCAGCTTCCCGGTCGGGCGCATGCCGCTGACGACGCGTTTCTTAGACTGGAGGGCAGGAGCCTCGCTCCCGCTTTTCGCTTCAGGCGCGTGGGCCAAGAGACCCCTCCCCCCTGTTTTTTGCAAGCGTTGCAACTAAAGGAGTTAGGTTTTGCGTAAGTCCTTTAGATACAGTGTTTGCGGACGGCTTGTAAGTGTTGCATCTAAAACAGTTAGCGGAGGATGGATTTGGACGAGTTGAGGTTGGCTTTTGGGCTCGGTCGGCGTTGGGCCGAAGTACCATGCTTTTAATCTGCTTTAATAGTACCATAATAGTTAACTGAAGTCAAGGAGAATTTGAAGTTGTGAGCGGAAGGCAGTCAAGTATGAAGCGTGCGCTGTCAACTGGACTTCCCCAGGAGCTCTCGGGCGATGATCGTCCTTTGGATTTCGCTGGTGCCTTCGTAGATGGTGATGACCCGGGCGTCGCGATACATCCGCTCGATGTCGGTTTCGCGAGAGTAGCCGACGCTGCCATGAATCTGGACGGCTTTGGCTACCACGCGATTGACCATTTCGCTGGCATAGAGCTTGGCTTTGGATGCGGCTGCACCGAGCTTCTCCGGGTGCGTATCTTTAAGCCAGGCAGCATGATAGACCAAGCCGCGGGCGGCTTCGATCTCGGTTTGCATGTCAGCGAGCATCCACTGAATGGCCTGGAATTCGCTGATTGTTTTGCCGAAGGCGCGGCGGGCTTTGGCGTGCTTCACGGATTCGTCCAAGGCACCTTGCGCCAGGCCGAGAGCCTGGGCGGCGATGCCGATGCGGCCGCCGTCCAAGGCGCTGAGAGCGATTTTTAGGCCCTGGCCTTCTTCGCCAAGTCTATTTTCCTGAGGCACTTCGCAGTCGTTGAGAAGGATTTCGACGGCGGGGGAGCTGCGCTGGCCCATTTTGTCTTCGTGGCGGCCGACTTTGAAGCCGGGAAAGCTTGGCTCGACGAGAAAGGCGGTGATTCCCTTTCCGCCAGCTTCGGGGTTCGTTTTAGCGAAGACGATGAAGAGGCCTGCGACGCTGCCGTTGGAGACCCAGGTCTTGGTGCCATTCAGGCGATAGATGTGGCCGCTGGGAGTGCCGAGGGGAGCTCCGCCCCAAGCGGCACCTGAAGCGGGTGCCAGAGTCGGCGACGGAGACGATCTTGTTCCCAGGCCGGAGCCGACTTGTTGCATGGCGATGGCGCGGGCTTGAATTCCGGCAGCGTCGGAACCTGCGCCGGGCTCGGTGAGGCAGAAGGAGCCGAGAATTGTTCCCGTGGCGAGCCTGGGCAGATATTTTTTCTTTTGCGCCTCGGTACCGAATTTCAGCAGGGGGACTTGTACGGCTGAGTTCGTAACGCCGAGCGAGGTGGCCATGCCCGCGTCCACACGCGAGACTTCCTCGAGCATCAGGACATAGGAAAGCGTGTCGAGGCCCGGGCCACCCCACTCTTCGGGGGTCATCATGCCACAGCAGCCTAGTTCGGCGAGCTTTTTGATTTCTTCGGCGGGGAAACGCTCTTCGCGGTCGC
Source organism: Candidatus Acidiferrum sp. (assembly GCA_049800195.1). GTDB lineage: Bacteria > Acidobacteriota > Terriglobia > Acidiferrales > UBA7541 > Acidiferrum. The sequence continues at coordinate 2,764 of JBARJI010000120.1, read as the reverse complement.
GCTGCTTCACGGTGGGGCGAACTTCCGCGTCCATGAATTGGCGGACGGTGTCGCGGATCAGTTTTTGGTGGTCGTTAAGCGAAAATTCCATCAGTTCAATGTACGCGAGGTACGCACGATGCTAACACACGATTGCTTGTCCGACTTAGCCGACGTGTACAAGCCCACGAGGCTCATGGTGACAAAGGGAGATCATTCACGCGAATTCCCCTGCTTCGAGCGTGTCCCGCGGATTGCCCCCATAATCGGCGGGAACATAAAAGCGAACCATGCGCCCATGAAGAGTGAGTACAAGAGACTACCCCGAGTGGTATTAGTCCCCAAAATATGAGTCCAGTGCTCCAGCACTAAGTCCGTCACGAAGCAAATGGCGAAGGAAATGACGAAAAGGAGGACTGTCCCCTTCCAGTATTCTCTTGTGGAGATCTTGCTAGCCGATACCATTCCGACCAGATCCATAAGATTCGCCGAAACCTAAAGCTTGAAGAGTTCGCGGAGGCGGCGGGCGTGGACGCGGCTTACGGGGACTTCGGTGGTTTTCTTGTCATTCATTTTGAGGATGAAGGTGGAATTGAACCAGGGGACGACTTCTTTGATGTGTTGGGTGTTGATGAGGAAGGAGCGATGGGGGCGTAGGAAGGAGTCGGAATCGAGATCGGCGTTTAGTTCTTCGAGGGTGCGATAGTTGGTGGCCCCTTCGAGATCGCGGGTGACGACGATGATGGCGTTGCCCTCGGTTGTGGCGAAAATAATGTCTTCGGCGTTGACGAGAAGCAGCCGCGGGCCGGACTTCACCGGCACTTTCACTTTTTGCGGGGCGTTTTTCGCCGCGCCGAGCTGGCTGACGAGTTGCTCGAGCCGCTCGGTCGTGGTGGTTTGCGTATCGAGCATTTTTCGGGCGCGTTGGATGGCTTTGGCGATGCGAGCCTTGTCGAACGGCTTTAAAACGTAATCCACGGCGTTCACGTCGAAGGCTTGCACGGCGTATTGATCGAAAGCCGTGGCGAAAACAACGTGGGGCATTTTCATTTTGCGCTCGACGAGTTTTTTAAGGACGCCAAAGCCATCCAGGCCGGGCATTTGGACGTCGAGAAAAACCAAATCTGGGGCGTGCTCCTTGATGAGGGAAACGGCTTCCACGCCGTTCTTGCCTTGGCCGATCAGGTTGACTTCGGGAAAGGCTTTGAGCAAGTAGGCGAGTTCTTCCCGGGCGGGTTTCTCGTCGTCGACGATGATGGTGTTGATGGGCATAGGCTGAAAAACCAAAGTGCCGGGCTACGGCGCAGCACTACATCGCGAAGCTAAATCGTGAGGTGGCTGTGCCGGGCTAAAGCCTGGCGCTACGCGCCTTCACTGCGTTGCCGGGCTAGAGCAGACGCTATGGCTCTTCGCCTGGACAGGTGCGTAAGGTCACGATGTATCATGCCCCTACAGTGTATGATAACGGCGGAGAAAACGTACGCACTATGCCGCCTCAAAACCCGAGCCGCACCACCGCCAAGATTCTGCGCAGCAAGATGATTTACAAGGGGCCCGTTTTCGGAATTCGCCGCGACGAGATCATCGAGCCGGGCGGCCTGCGCGTCACGCGAGAAGTGATTACGCATCCGGGATCGGTGGTTGTTTTGCCGGTTTTCCCCGATGGACGCATTTTGATGATTCGGCAGTATCGGCACGCGACGCGGCAGTATCTTTGGGAGCTGGTCGCCGGGCGCATCGACCACGGAGAAAATCCCCGCAAAGCCGCGGCCCGCGAGTTGATCGAGGAAACCGGTTACCGGGCGAAGCGATTCCACGTCTTTCTGGACATTTTCCCGACGCCGGGATTTCTCGAGGAGCGCATGTACATTCTCCTTGCGGAGGATTTGACGGCGGGGCTGGCCGAGCCGGAAGAAGATGAGCGGATTACCTCGAAAGCCTTCACGCACGGCGAGATCGAACAGATGATACGCCGAAACAAGATTCGCGACGCCAAGTCCGTGGCTGGGATTTTGTATTACCTGCGATTCCTGGTGCGGTCCTGATTCCGACAGGCACAAGCCACTCGCGGCCCTCCCAGAACGGTTTCCAGGCAGCTCTCCAGCGGGAGGCGCCGGCGAAACAAATGATTCACTTCCTGAAACAAAAGTAGGCAAGCCCTGTATTCGCTATGAGTTGCAGGATGTCCCCGCCGCGGCCCCACCCTAAAAAAACTTTCTTTTTCACTGAATCGTTTTTATAAACGAATTTTCGTACTTTTTTCGCAGCCAAGAGACGATTGCACTCTTGACTGAAATCACCTTTCTGGTAAACTCCGCGCAATTTATTTTAAGGGCGGCTGCATTTGTCCCAATTAAGCCCGCCAGGAGGAAGATTCAGGTCTCTGTCAGGAGGAGCATATAAGTGCAAGGAACCGTAAAATGGTTTAATAACTCGAAAGGATACGGCTTCATCGGGCGCGACGATGGTCCAGACGTTTTTGTACATTATTCCGCTATCGTAGGGGATGGCTACCGCACTTTGCAGGAAGGAGACACGGTGGAGTTCGAAATTGTCCAGGGACCGAAAGGCCCCCAGGCAGCGAACGTGCAAAAACCGACCTGAATAAACATTAACCCAGGCATCATTCAGCCGGCAGAGCGCGCCCCTCTGCCGGCTTTTTTTTGGTGTGCCGAGCATGTTCGACAGCTAGGAGGTGCAAGTCCTCTTCACAACGTGATGGACGTGAAGTGATAGCGAAGCGCAAGGGTGAAATAACACTCGCCGCGAGGCGGGGCCTGAAAGA
>JBARJI010000119.1:0-43084 GCA_049800195.1 Candidatus Acidiferrum sp. | reverse complement strand
CCTACGGCTCCCTGCGAGCCGCCATTTGCACCCTTGCCCGATGAGGTTGTGGTGTAAACTCTCTCATTCGCCGTGGTACAAAAACTCGGGCTGGTCAATGGCAATCCCAAACACGGCGAACCCGCCGCCCCCGGAAGACGCCTGGAGTTCCGCGGCCCGCCCGGGAAGTCTGCTGGGAACGACAGCCAATTGCACAAGCTGAAGCGCCAAAACCAAAAGTTCAGGGATCGCGGAAATGCCAATGAACAGAAGAAAGTGCCGCCGGTACAAGCTAAATGTTCGGTCCAGCAGTTCGCCAACGGATAGAGGACGCAAATCGAGAGTGCTCATTAGGCCCTCCGAGGCAGTGGATTGAGTGGGTAGCCGACGCGGCACTTTACCAAAGTTTTAGTCACAAGCGCAATGGATTCTGCTGTGCGGTTGACATGTGACCCGTGGTCTTTGGGACGCCGCGCTTTCAACCGGTGGGGCCAGTCGCTCGCCGCCGCAACGCCGGATTTTTCCCAAAGCTTTAAGATCGCGGACACCACACCATCTGCGGCTGTAATCACCCCCAGCAGCTCTTAATGGCATGAAATAAATCAGAAGTGGCAGGAGGCTACGCCCCGCTTCTGTAAATACTTCTGGTGATATTCCTCGGCGCGATAGAACGTCGAAGCCGGCGTGATTTCCGTCGCAATCGGCCTCTTAAATTTGCCGCTGGCCTCCAGCGCCGCTACTGCTTTTTTCGCGATCGCTTCCTGCTCCGGAGAATGAAAGAAAATCGCCGTGCGGTATTGTGCGCCGAAGTCCGGCCCTTGCCGGTTCACCTGCGTGGGGTCGTGTACCTTCCAGAACACGTCCAGCAGTTGCTCGTAACTCACCTTTGCCGGATCAAACGTCACTTGCACCGCTTCCGCGTGCCCCGTCTCATCCGTGCAAACATCCTTATAAGTGGGATTTGGCGTCTCGCCTCCCGTATATCCCACGGCCGTTTCGATCACTCCCGGTATTTGCTGAAAAGCCGCTTCCACGCCCCAGAAACATCCCGCTCCAAAAGTTGCAATCTCTGACATTTCTCTCTCCTCGGCAAACCCGCTCTAGTACGCGACAACGCCCAATCTCCCGGATGTGCCCAGCATTCGATGCTGCACGCCTGTCCAAGGTTTCCGCCACCCGTGCAATCCAGCCTTCGAGAACGCTCCAAGCCTCTGCCAGGCCCATCCTTCTCCGCTTGAGGCACCTCGCTTACGACACTAGCGCCTCGAAGCTCCCGCGAACGTCTTAAGTTTGGCCTGCGCCAATGTCTTATAGGGACTATTCACAGAAGCCGCCTGCGTGAAAGCCTCCTTAGCCTCGGCATTCCTTTTCAAATTTAGCAAAGCAAAGCCCAGCCAATACTGGTTGCGCCCATAGCTGCCCTCATCGGCCTTCAAGAGCGGCGCAGCGGCTTTGAAATTCTCAGCGGCCTGCGCATTCTGTTTCTTCTGAATGCCGACCTGTCCCAGCGAACTGAGCGCCAGCCCCTTTTGCAGGGAAATCTGCTGCTGCCACTGTTCATCGGTCACGCCTTCGGGTTTCTGCGCGTTCCCGAGCAGGTCAATGGCTTTCTTGGCTGAGCTCTCGGCCTTATCCAGTTGCTCCCCTTTTTCGCTGTAATAGTCCGAGAGTAAGAGCAGCATCCCGATGTTGTTTGGATCCTTGGCTAGCAACCCGTTTGCCACCTCGAGCATTTTCGGCACGTTCTGGGCCTGTTGGTAGGAAGCCGCAGCCACGCCGAGTGCCTGATTTGCGTACGGGGAATCGGGAAAAATCTGCGCGAAGTGCGTCAATACCTCCGCACGCGTCGCGGGATTCGCCGTTCGATAATCCACCAGGTACACGGCTTCCTCGATGTAATTGATATTGTCTTTGTTGCTCTCGAGTGTCGCCGCCTTTTGCCGCTGCCAGGCGTCTGCGTCCGTTCCGGCGGGGGCCGGCGACTCCTTAAACCGCTGTAAGATACCGGGCAATTTATCCCCGTACGCCGCGACTTTTTCGCTATCGCCTTTTTCGTTGGCCGCCCGGATCATGTTCACCTCGTTCGCGAGGTTGTCGGGATCGAGCGCGAACAGCTTGTCGCCGTATTCAAATGCTTTGTCGTAGTTCTTTTGCGCGATGTAATAGTTCACGTAGAGATCGTCAGCCACGATCGCCATATCGGTCTGGCCGGCGCTCGTCGAAAATTTATCGATCAGCGCCAGCTTTTGCGCGGGATCGGCAGTCCCGTTGATCTCCGTCAACGCGTGGTCCGCATCGGAGTTCGCCGGGATTGGCACGTACTTCCCAATTTGTTGCCCACTCGCCGGACGTATCGCGATGAGGAGCAATGCGCCAATTCCAATCGCCTTGCCAATTCGCTTCATGAAGACCTCCGCAGGCAGGGAATTTCCTGCATCTTAGTGCCGCTCCCCTCCCTACGCAAACAAATTCCTCCTCCATCGAGGCTTACAACTTTCCCCCCCCCCACCAAACCGTGCTGCGGCCGCTTGTGCAGCCCTCTTCCCACCGGAATTTGGGCCAGAACTCTACGGAAGTCTCCGTCGGCGCCGGCACAATCCCTTTTAGCCTCGCCATGTTTCAACCCTTCAATCACCAGGAGGAGCACTGCGGGAGTCTAGCCCACCCCCCACGTAAAACTGCCCCAGTTCCGAATCCCGTTTTCCCCCCCGCCCAAGTCCACTTTGCATTGCAATCGAATGGCTTCAGGGCTACTATTCTTGTTAGGGGAATCTCCGTCCTCCCCCTAGCTCTCGGGTCCTTGTTTCTCTCTCCCCGATACCCTTAGCGGTTTGTCTATCTTTGCCAGAACGCGCGGCCTACACGTCCCTTCCCTGTGCCCGTTGTAGGTCATTTCTTGCAAATCTGGCAAAGATGAGGAAGGAAGAAGTCGATAAATCCTTTAGAATCATATCTTTTGTAGAGGTCAGACCCATAACTACTTTGTTTTCACATCTTTTCAAGAATGTGGGTGGGGGTCCATTTTTGGCCCAAACGATGCATGACTGTAAGCCTTTTGTAATCAACACTTAGACAAGACCTTGGAAGCTGTTGATTCCACTCAGCTTAATTTAGAAGTTAAATCTTTTAGAATCAATGCTTACGAAAAAATGGGGGGAGGCTCCGTGGCTTGAAAGGAGAGATCGACTCAGAAGAGGAGTAACGACTGGCCTGGTTAGGTGCGGCTCACCGAGTCTGGCGGAAGGCCGATACCCACCGCGACACAGCAGTGTGGTGAGATTGGCTGGCGTGCAGCCGTGCTTGGCGCCCATGCAGCATCACCCGCAATTGAACAAGCGTAGTCTGCAATTCGCCCAGTTGAGACCTGTAGCAATCCAGTTGGCTGCCGATTTCCGGCTGCTGCCTTCGCAACTCAGATGATCGAGCCACGATCGGGACCATCTCTCGAAGGATCTCGCGCAGCCGTCGGACGTCCCCTACGTCGAAACCGCACTCTCCCTTCAGCGCGCGTCGCGCTTCCTCCAAAAGCAAGGCAAGGCGGGCGTTCACCCGTTCGATGCTTTGGCGCAGCGCGTCGTCCATTAGGCTTTCCATCTGCCGTTGCCGGAACCGCCGGGCATCGTAAGCGGATCTGGAAAAGCTTGCGAAAAGGCAACTTGCCGCTCCGAGGAGATTTTTAGCCGCCGTGTGGGCTCGGATGGGGCCACGGTTCGTTCGACATGCGACCATGCGCTGCGAATACGCGCGAACATGGAAATCAGCTCTTGAAACTTTTCCCGGGAGCTTGTGACGCTGGCATGCGTGAGCATGGCGCGCGAGACGTTATAGAAATTATTGAGGTGCCGGGCCGTTTCGCCTCCCTGCTCGAAATCCAGCACACCCTGCAGTTCACCAATCACAATCAGTGCGTGGTTCGCGGCGTTTACGCGTTCCTCAATCTGCCTGCCGTCGATGGCATCGATGGCCTGGTGCAGATCGCGCAGAATGGTGTCATAGAGCGTGATGACTTGTCCCACGGCTGTGGCCCCGAACGCGGTCGAGCGATGATAAGCCGAAGCTGAATCGCGCGATTTCATGCGATCGCCGCCAGTTGCTGGCTCGTCTCGCTCTCCAGCAGGGGGAGTTCTTGGAGCGTCGTATTTACGTTGGCATATACCGTGGTGAGATTTTGCTCTTGCACGGTCAAAGCCGCTTGCAGGTCGTCGATCTGTTGCGTCAGGTCCTGCGATGAACTGCTTATGCTTTCGGCGTCGAGAGAGAGAATGCCTGTGCTTGGCGCGTCAATGGTGTTGATCACGTCAGAGAGGTTCTGAGCGAATCCCGTAGTGGCATTCTGAAAAAGATTCTGGACCGAAGAGTAATTGCTCGCGAGCGCGGATGACAGTGTGTCGCTGTCCACCGAAAGCGTTCCGTCATCGTTCAGATTCACTCCGATGCTCGCCAGATTGACGATGCCGTTGTTGCCTGTGACTGAGTACACTGCCGCGTTCAGCAGCAAGCCCTGTGCTTGGCGAACAGAGTTATCCGCCTCCAGCGGACCTCCTCCGCTTCCGTCGGAGGCCACATTGAACTGATTGTTGAAATCCGTGACCACGGTGTTGTAAGCCGTCACAAAGTTATTGATCGCCGTGGTGGCCTGTGAAGTATCCGGGCTGATGTTGATGCTGACTGGCGTGCCCGGCGAAGCGGAACCCAGATCGAGAGTGACACCGTTGATGGCATTGTTGACCGTGTTGCTTGCGCTGCTGATTGGAATGCCGTCCACCGTCAGCGAGGCATTCGTGCCAGTAACCGCTTTGGTGAATGAGAGGCCGGTCGTATTTCCTGAAACGGTGATGTCGCCGGGCGCCCCCGAACTGTTGCTCACCAGCGCGAGCCGGTAGCCGTTGGCGTCCTGAATTACGCTGGCGGTGACGCCAGCATTCTGGTTATTGATGCTGGCAGCCAATCCGCTGAGAGTGTTGTTGCTGGAATCGACGGTAATCGTCACAGGCGTATTCGAGCCCACCTGAATCTGGAAGCTCCCCGGCGAAATCGTGGTACTGCTCGCCGCCAGTTCGTTCGTGTAGTACGAGGACGTCGTGGCCAGAGAACTTACGGTGACCGTGTGCGTGCCTGCGGCGGCGGACCCAGAAGCCGTGGCGTTGACGACCGCAGTGTTCGCGGACGTCGCCACTAGAGCGTCGAGAGCGCCGAGGGGGTCACTCAAAGCTGCTGCAGCGGTCGACAAGCTAGCCAGATCCGTACTTATCGTCGACAGTTCGCTCGTCTGCGTGCCCAGCGTATCCTGCTGCGTTTGCAACGCGGTAATCGCGGCCTCCTGATTGGCAACCGCGTACTGCACGAACTGCTGGACATCTATGCCCTGGCCTAGCCCGGTGCCGCTCGTGGCGCCCGAAGTCGAAGTGCCCAAAGAGCTGCTCAGCGACGATAGAGGATTGGTGGTAGACATTAAGTGAGCTCCTTAGGCCTTAACTTCGACATGCGAACTGGCTCTTGATTGCTCTTGTTTCACGTAGTCCTCGATGCCTTGGCTGACGTCTCGCAGAATCTTGGGTGGAACTTCAAGAATTTCCTGTCCGGACTTCGCGTCCGACACGGAGTAATAAACGCGGCCATTGCTGTCTTGTCGGTACGTCACGTCCGTCTGGCGTTGGAGCGGTGCGGCGGCCGAAGTATCACTTGAAACTGTGGCCTTTTCGCCCGCATTGACAGCAGAGGAGGATGAGGATGTCGATGCGCTTGCATCCTTTGCTTGAATGGCTGGACTGTTGGGAGGCTCTACGGGCTCAGCTTGATATTGCCCGGCTGAAATCTTCACGGCTTCCTCCTACAACGGTCTAGGCGAGATCCCCGAAGGGATCCCGCCCGCCGCCGCTCTGCTTTTTCGTGCTGCTTACTGCAGCAGCTTCAAGATGCTTTGCTGCGTCGAGTTCGCCTGCGCCAGGGCCGAGATACCGGACTGGTTCAGAATCGAGTATTCGGACAGGTTCGTCACTTGCTGCGGAATGTTTGCAGCCGTGATCTGATCCTCCGCGGAGGTCAGGTTCTGCACCTGGACGCTTTCCACGTTGCTGGCTGCTTGCAGCCGGTTGATGACCGCACCGATATTGCCTCGGTCGGAAGCGACTGTCGCGATCGCGTTGTTGATGGCAGTGAGCGCGGCCTGCGCATCCGTCGCGGTCGACAAGTCCGTGCCAGCCGCGCCAGTGGCGAGAAGTCCGGTGCCCCCGGCATCTCCGCCGAGCAGCGCCAATCCGGCGCTGGTTGTTGCGATGGATACACCGCCCGTAGCATCCGAAGCGAGCTGCGTCGCAGTGCCGTCGCCCAGGCCAAGGCCCACTGGCGTTGCCGAGAATGTGACCGATAATCCAGACGCAGTAGCAGTTGCGTCCGGGTTCGCGTTTCCGCCTGCCTGATACACGGTGCCCGAACCCGCTCCGCCGTTCACCGCTGCCGCCAGGTTCGCGAGCGTGTTCGTCAGTTGAGTCTGTTGGTTGTCGTTCGTGTTGGAATCAATCAAAACATTTACGGCGCCCGTACCGGCGGCAACGTTAGATGTCTGCGCCGTCGCTCCAGTCGCATCTGCTGTCGATAACGTACTCGGGGCTGCCGTAGCCGCGTTGCTCGCCGCCACAAACGTATACAGAGTGTTCCCGATAGTTACAGTGTCGCCTGCCGTTATCGCTCCAGAGGCCGAGAGTGTCGCAGACTGCCCTGCTGCTTGCAGCAGCGAAGCTGAGGTCAGGTTGATTTGATTCGCCGAAATGGTGGTGCTGTTTTCTCCGTCACTCAGGAAGATGCTGGCAGGCTGGCTGTTGAACACCGAGCTTCCGTTGAAGCTCGTGGTGCTGCCGATACTGTCAATTTCCGATTGGATCTGCGAATACTCGGCCTGGAGCGCTCCCCTCTGGCTCGTGCCCACCGTGCCCGTGGCGGACTCAGTCGCCAGGGTGACAGCGCGGTTGAGAAGCGTGGTTACCTGCGCCAGCGCGCCATCGGCGACTTGCAGAGCCCCGACGCCGGTGTTCGCGTTCGCGGAGGACTGCGTCAACGCGGTGATATTGGCTTCCAATCCATTCGCGATGGCCAAGCCCGCCGCATCGTCCGCGCCGGAATTGATTCGCGAACCGGAAGAAAGCTGAAACAACGTATTTTGCAGGTTATTTTGCGTAATGTTTAATTGGTTCTCTGCCTTCAAGGCAGAAATGTTATTCAGAAGACTGATCGCCATTTGAGGGCTCCTTTTTCACGGTCTGATGGTCCGTCTGGCGTCCGGGAGCCTGTTTGATGCGCGGGGGCTTGAACCCTTTGCTCTGGTCCCAGGTGGCTCGCACTTCCGTTCGGTGCCGCCAACGTACTCAGCCTGTTTATCGGCGGAAGCGGAAAAGCCTTTAGCTTTCTAAATTGCTAGATCGCACGGGAGTTAGATACCTGGATGCGTCCGCGCCCTCTGCGAAAGTCGCCGCGCTCCAACCTGGCCCGATGACATCGGGCCCCGCTATCTCTTCTACCCCATGAAGGGCCGCGTATTCGCGCTCGCGAAATTGCCGTAAGGCTAGTATTTGTTCCGCTGCGTCGTACAAGCTGGAGGCCAACGTACATGGTTCCTGGCCTCGCACCTGCGTTTGCAGGAACGCGTCCCGCTGAATGCGAATGCGAGGACAACCCGCTGCCGCCGCGGTCTCCAAGTCGAACTCCCGCTCGCCGATGAAATGGGTTTCTTTCAACCGGAAACCGTGGTCCGCCTTCGCCCGCGCGATCAATCCCGAATTCGGGTCGTGGCAATTGCAGCCATCCTCTTTCTGGTGCCGGCAGTAATACACCTGGGCGATGTGACCTCCCGAAAGCGCCACTTCCAGGAGGAATCTCCGCGTTATCGAATCCAATGCGGCCGAGGCTTGTGGCCCTTTGCTCGCGCACAGTTGGCGCGAAATCACGATCACGGCGTAATGATTTGCTGCCAATAATCGCAGCGCTTCCAGGGACCGCGGCAAAAACTCAAACTCATCCCAGCCCAGTGCCTGGCCGCTCGAATGGCGACGGTTGATCACTCCATCTCGGTCCAAAATGACGTAGCGGCATAGTTTCTCGTTCATATTTAATCTCAAGTTTCCTCGCTCAGTCCGGCTCAGTTCGGAATACCTCTTCGGCGAATCTCCGTCTAGTCGCCCTCCGGAACTGCCTTCCGGCGTGACGTGCCCAGCCTCTTTGGTACACGTATGGATGCGCTCCTCCTCCAATTTCCGGCGCGTCCCCAGCAAACCTTCGCTTAGCTGCGCAAAGCGGTGATCCCGAAAATGTCTCCGCCCGTGCCAAATCGAATCCAGAGTTTCAAATCGGATTTGGATAACCTCAGCGCCTCTCCCCCTGAGGAAATCTTTCCTTTTGATTCTTGTACTTTGCTCATCCGAATGAGCTTAGTGGCCGGCAAGGTTTCAACCAACCGCAGCCTCGCCACCTGCTGTGGGAAACGTGCACGCCTTTGGCCAATGAGAGATTTTCAATCCACTCTCGGAACTTCGCACCGTAATTAACCTGAACCGCTGCTGGTTCCTGCCGATACTTCTAACGGCGCTCAATTTGCCTTGCCGCTATCGGCACTCGAGCAACCGCTCATGATCCAACTTACTCGGCTGAACAACCAACCCTTGATGGTCAATTCCGACATGATTAAGTTCGTCGAAAAGGCGCCGGACACCGTTTTGACGCTGATCACCGGCGAAAAAATCATTGTTCTCGAATCCGCCGTCACGGTCCTCGAGAAAATCGTGGCGTTTCGGCAGAGCATCATCTCCGGACCCAGACTGCAGCCCTTTGACCCCGCCGTGGCGGATCACCTGTCTGCGACATCGCCGGCACCCGGCGCTCCGGAGGAAAGCTAGCCCACCCCATGGATAAGAGCAGCTTTGCGGGTCTCGTCATCGCGCTTGGCGGAATTCTCCTCGGGCTTATGCTCGAAGGGGGAAGGCTTGCCCAGGTCCTCCAACCAACTGCCGCGATCATCGTTTTTGGAGGCACTCTTGGCGCGGTGATGCTGCAATTTCCTTTGCGAGTAGTAATCGCCGCCTTTCGGCACCTCCGCCAGGTTTTCTTTGACAATGCACGCAACCCACAAAATCTCATCGCCGAAATCGTCGGCTACGCGCATAAAGCCCGTAAGGAAGGCATCGTTTCCCTCGATTCCGAACTCGAGGCCATCCAGGATCCTTTTCTTAAAAAGACTCTCATGCTCGCCATCGATGGCACCGAGCCACACGAAATCCGCAAGATGATGGAGCTTGAACTCGACAACCAATCAGAACACGACGACAACCTCCCTAAGGTGTTTGAATCTGCGGGCGGATATTCGCCCACTATCGGTATCATCGGCGCCGTCCTCGGCTTGATTCAGGTCATGCAGCATCTCGACGACATCACCGAAGTAGGCCGCGGCATCGCCGTAGCCTTCGTCGCAACTCTCTATGGAGTTGGCGCCGCCAACCTCTTCTTCATTCCGGCCTCCGGAAAAATCAAGATTCGCATGCGCCAGGAGCAGACGCGCCGCGAAATGGTTCTCGAAGGCGTTATCTCCATCCTGGAAGGCATGAATCCCCGCATGATTGAAACAAAACTCATGGGATTCTTTTCTGAAGCTAATCAGCACGCGGATCGCAAGCTCTCCGTATGAGGCGACGAAAGAGACATCCGGAGCACGTGAGCCATGACCGCTGGCTCGTTTCCTATGCCGACTTCATCACGCTGCTCTTCGCCTTTTTCGTCGTGCTCTATGCTTCCTCGCAAGTGGATAAGCGCAAAATAGGCAGACTTGCGCTATCCATACAGGTCGCGTTCCAGGAACTGGGCGTTTTCGAAACCTCCAACACCAAAATCCCCCTGAGCGATTCCGAAGCCGTGCCCTTTTCCGAGGTCCAGGTGGTTGAAAACTCCGAACGCAGCACAGACCTCGATCATTTCGTGCAGCCCATGAAAGGGATGTTAAGTCCGAATCAATCCAGCGCCCCGATGAAGGATCTTCAGTCCGAATTGGAAAAGGCTCTCGCTCCCGAGATCCTCAAGCATGTGGTGGAAGTCAAGGCAAGCCGCGAAGGCATTGTCGTAAGTTTGCGGGAAATCGGTTTCTACGACAGCGGCTCCGCGAATCTTCGCCCTTCCTCAAGACAGGCCATCGACCGGCTCGCCGCCATTCTTCGCGCTCATACCGAATCCCTGCGTATCGAAGGGGACACCGACAACGTACCGATCCACAACTCCCGCTTCGATTCCAATTGGGAGCTTTCGACGGCTCGCGCCGCCGATCTCATCAAGCTTTTCATCACGCAATATCACTTCGATCCCGCCCGCCTTTCCGCCGCCGGTTATGCCGAATACCGGCCCGTGGCTTCCAACGCTACCCCTGAGGGCCGCGCCCGCAACCGTCGCGTCGATATCGTAATTTTGAATCCTTCTTCCCCAGACCGGTCTGTGGACGTTGCGCCGCCTTCTCCGACGACGGTCTCTCCGGTAAATAAAACAAATTCTGTTCCGCCGCACTGATGCCGCCGTGGTGGCGAGAGCGCAAGCTCCCTTCGGGGGTAGCGTTTGCGCCATCGGTCTCGGATGGTTCATTGACAGATCGCCCCCCCGCCTGCAAACTCATCTCACCCCCTTCCAAATTTATTTTTCGGTGTGTGCCGATGCGCATTCTTGTCGCAGAAGATGACGCGCCGCTGGCGGAGTTTCTCGATCAACGGTTGCAGCAGGAACAGTTTTCCGTACAAATGGTCAAGGACGGTGGCGAAGCCCAGCGTCTGGCTTCCGACCAGCCGTACGACTTTGTAATTCTGGATCTCAATCTGCCTGCCGAAGGTGGTCTGGAAGTTCTGCGTCACATTCGCGCCAGGAATCCCGATCTGCCCGTGCTCATGGTCACGGGAGCCAACCTGGTGGAGGACCGTGTCCGCCTTCTTGACGCCGGCGCCGCCGACTCTTTGGCCAAGCCCTTTGCTTTCGCCGAACTTGCCGCTCGGATTCGCGCCGTCCTCCGCCGAGGTAATCGACCCGGCCGCGCTGTGCTTAAGATCGACGATCTGGAAATCGACCGGGTAGCCCACAACGTCCGGCGCGGCGGCCATGCCATCGAACTTAGCCCCAAGGAATTCGCTCTTCTCGAGTTCCTAATGCGCCACGAGGGGCAAGCAGTCACACGCACGGCCATTGTCGAGCAGGTGTGGAAACTCAATTTCGATACCATGACCAACGTCGTGGATGTGTACATCAACTATCTCCGCCGCAAGGTTGACTCGGGCTTCGACCGTCCTCTCATCCGCACCGTTCGGGGCGTCGGCTACCAAATTGGTGGCAATGGCGTACCGCACTAGGCAATCCTCTCCAACGGCCGCGTTCCGGCTTTGCGTGGACCCTTGAGGGTGAGCGGGAACCGTTCCCATTAGCAGGACCGCCCCCCTTGCTCGTAAGGATGACCTCCTTCAAGCCGTATTTTCCCCTAAGACATAGAAAATGAACCGTTTAGCAAGCGGGATGCATCCAATGTAGTGTGGCTTGGCGTGGTCGCGTTTACTCTAGCCCCAATGCAACTTCTTTTCCACTTTGGGGTTCTACCATTTGGCGGTCAAATGTAGTAGGTTGGCTTCCAATGGCCGGAACTCGCAGGGTCCGGACCAAAGACAAGGGGATAAATATGAAGACCAAATTTAACGGCAAAGGCAAGCTGGGCTTGCTTCTCTGTCTTACGGGTCTTCTCTGCTTCGCGGCTCCCAGGGCGCGCGCCGGCCAAGGTGAACAGGGCGACGCCGGCGCCGGCGACCCGCCAACTCGTGTCGCTCGTATCAGTTATCTCGATGGATCTGTATCCATTCAGCCCGGAGGCGCGGGCGACTGGGGTGCCGCTGCTCTGAATCGCCCCGTGACCATCGGCGACAAACTTTGGACCGACAAAGACTCTCGCGCTGAGCTGCAAACCGGTGTCGTTTCCATTCATCTCGGCAGCATGACCGCTCTTTCTTTCCTCAATTTGGACCAAGCCATTACTCAGATGCGCATGGCCGAGGGCTCCATCAATTTCCGCGTCAAAGAAATTCGCGAAGGTGATGTAAATGAAGTGGATACGCCGAACGCCACATTTACCGTCACGAAAGCGGGAGCTTTCCGCATCGACGTGGACGAAAATGGCGATTCCACGGGCATCACCGTCATTCGCGGCGAAGGGCAAGTAACCGCAGGCGGAAAGTCCTACGACCTCCAAGCCGGCCAGCGCGACGTTTTCGATGGCACGAATGAGGTTAAATCCACGATCGCGCAGGCGCCCCCCGCTGATGGGCTCGATCAATGGGCCAATGACCGCGACTTGCGGGAACAGGACTCCACCTCCGCGCGATACGTTCCGCAAGACATGCCCGGCACTGCTGACCTCGATAGCAACGGAACCTGGAGCGAGCAACCGGATACTGGCCCAGTTTGGTACCCGAATGATGTGCCAGACGACTGGGCTCCCTACAGCGACGGCTATTGGAGTTCTATTGGTCCTTGGGGCTGGACCTGGGTGGGCGTTGAGCCTTGGGGTTTTGCACCCTATCATTACGGCCGCTGGGGTCTCATAGGCGGTAGGTGGGGCTGGTACCCGGGCCCCGTCTTTGGTCCCGCGATTTATGGTCCGGCGTTCGTCGGCTTTCTAGGCGGAGGCTTCGGGTTCGGATTTGGCGTAGGGTTCGGTGTTGGGTGGTTTCCGCTGGGTTTTGGAGAGCCCTTCCACCCGTGGTACCATGCGGGATTCGGATACGTGGAGCGGGTCAACTTCCGCAATACCGTTTTCCACAATGCCGGCGTTCTTCGCGCCGGTGGCAACTTTAATTACGCTTACGCGCACAACGTACGCGCGGTGACGGCCACTTCGCGCACCGCTTTCGCGGGCGGACAAGCTGTAAACCGCGGCGCCGCTCATCTAACCGAAGCTTCGCTGCGGGGCGCCCAAGTGACCAATCACGTGGCATTTTCACCGTCCAGGGAGAGCGCGTTCGGCGCGGCAAACGCCCGGGGCAATGTTGCTCGGCCGTCAGAGTCCGTCCAGAACCGCTCGGTTGTGGCGCGCACCGCGCCTGCTTCTGCGGCATCGCACATGTCGGTCCGGGCCGCGAGTAGCAGTGGTTTGCGCCCGGCCAACACATCGCGAACTTGGTCGGCTCAAGGCAATACGACCGACCGTGGCCGCGCTCCGGAGGGCTTTGGCAGCTCCAACAGAACTTCGGGTGAATCCAGCATGGCGGCCCGCACGAATCGCGGGGATCGTCCACCGTGGGCAGGTTCGGGCGCTTCCGCTAATCGAGAGGACGCTTCTGGCGGCAACCGTTCTTACGCGTCGCCGCAGAGGAATTCGTCTTCGGGCAGCCGTAGCTATTCGGCGCCTTCCCGTTCCTCCTCCGCGCCGCGCCGCACTTATTCTGCTCCTAGCCGAAGCTATGGCGGTTCTCATGCAGGCGGTGGGACTCCGCATGGCGATGGTGGCGGCGCTCACGGCCACAAATAAGAATTCATCGCTCTTAGGCCGTCAGTAGATAACGCAAAGATTGGGCCCGCTTCTCCCATCCGAAGCGGGCCTTTTTCTTTCCTCTTTCTCTTTTCGCCCTGAATCGGACCCGCTTACGATCGAAGAGCAAGCCGGCGAATCTCTTTATCCCTTCGATGTGAATTTCTCGGTCCATCTCACGTAAGATTCCTTCTTTCCGTTATGGCGACCCAGTCCCCATCTTCGCCCAAGCTCAAACGCGCGCCCTTCGCCGATTCGCTCATTTCGCTCTTCGCCATCCCCGGCCTCCCGGAAATTCGCAAAGGACATGACTTGGCCAAACTAATCGCGCTCGCCGCGCGCCGCGCCAAAATTGCTTTTGAGGATGGAGATATTTTCATCGTCGCTCAAAAAATCATTTCCAAGGCGGAAGGGCGGGTTCGGCGACTCTCGAAAATTCGGCCATCCTCGCAAGCGATTGCTTTGGCAAAAAAGCTGTCGAACGATCCACGCTTCGTCGAGGTCGTCCTCGGCGAAGCTCGCCGCATCGTCCGGTCGGAGCGCGTGCTCATTGTGGAGACGCATCACGGTTTCGTTTGCGCCAATGCGGGCGTCGACCATTCAAACGTGCCTGGGGACGATTTCGTCACGCTCTTGCCGAAGGATCCTGATGGGTCCGCACGCCGGCTCGCTGCATCTCTGCGCAAGCAAACCGGCAAGCGCGTCGCGGTCATCATCAGCGACACCTTTGGCCGTCCTTGGCGTTTGGGCTTGGTGAACGTAGCTATCGGCGCATCGGGCGTGCCCGCGTTAATCGATCTTCGCGGCGCACGCGACAGAGATCGCAAACTTCTCCGCGCCACGGTTCTGGCCGTGGCCGATGAACTGGCCGCCGCTGCCGGCCTTCTGATGGAGAAATCCGCAGGCACGCCAGTAGTTGTGGTTCGCGGATATCACTACGGTTTCGTGGACGACCCCGCCATTCGTATCGTTCGCCCTGCGGCGGAAGATCTGTTCCGCTGAGCGCCCGTCCATCGGGCCAGTTTAATTTTCTGCTTCGCGTCACAGGTTTCCGCTTGCGGCGTTTGGCCTCTCCCGGCATCCTTGTCTCTCCATGTCCCCCGCGAAAAAACTTACGGTCACCGCTCTTGCCGGCGGTATAGGCGCATCGAAACTTCTTCTCGGTCTCTATGGAGCCATGGACCCGCACGCGCTGACTGTTATCGTCAACACCGGCGACGACATAGTTCTCCACGGCCTGAAGATTTCGCCCGATCTCGATATCGTCACCTACACGCTTGCCGGCGTCGTCAATCCCTCGACGGGCTGGGGCATGCGCGGCGAAACGTTTCATTTCCTGAAGCGGCTTGGAAGCTACGGCCATGAAATTTGGTTCAATCTAGGCGACCGCGATCTCGCTACACACGTTCACCGCACAGACTTGCTTGCGCAAGGCAAGACGCTCACGCAAGCCGCGGAATCCATTCGCACGGCACTCGGAGTGAAATCGCGCATTCTTCCGATGTCCGATCAGCCCGTGCCGACCATTATCGAGACGCGCGACGGCAACATGCATTTTCAGGAATATCTCATCAAGCATCGCACCGAGCCAGGAATTCGCGGCATCCACTTCTCTGGCATAAAACATGCCCATCCCGCTCCCGGCGTGCTTGAAGCGATTTGCGACGCCGACCGCGTCATTATTTGCCCGAGCAATCCGCTCATCAGCATCGGCCCGATCCTCGCCGTGCCTCGCGTGCGCGAACAATTGCGCGCGCGCAAGGAAAGTGTCATTGCCGTCTGCCCCATCGTCGGCGGTAAATCGCTGAAAGGACCGAGCGACAAGATGCTCATCCAACTCGGCTGCGGCTCTTCTGCTTCCGCCGTTGCGAAACTTTACGCTGATTTCACGGGCACTTTCGTCATCGACCGCCGCGACGCTTCACAGGCCGCCGCCATTCGCGCCCTCGGCATGAATGTCGCAATACTTCCCACGGTAATGCGCACCCGCGCGCAGAAACGGAAGCTGGCCCGCGCCCTCCTGGCCCTCTAGAGAATTCTTAGGCACGGCAAAATCAGCCCGAGCTCTAACCCGTCACGCTTTCGCAACACACCCCGTGGTGTGGTATCTTCAAAAATCCTAAAAATGACTGCCACTCCTCTCACCGCAACGGATTTTCGGCACGCGCTAAGCCAATTCGCTACGGGAGTCAGCGTTGTCACCGTCGCGCGCGCCCCCGGCCAAGCCTATGGCATGACCGCCAACTCTTTTACCTCGGTCTCGCTCGATCCGTTCCTAACTCTTGTTTGTGTGGACCAGCGCAGCCATCTCTTGCCTCTTCTCAAACAAAATCGCTTCTTCGGCGTCAGCGTGCTGAAGGATTATCAGCAGCCTGTCTCTATTTATTTCGCGCAGGCCGAACAAACTCCCGAGGCCGAAGCCGAGCTCAATATCCGCTATCGCTGGACGCACGCCGGCATTCCGCTTCTCGAAGACACCATCGCGCAAATCGTCTGCAGGGTCGTTGCCTCTTATATCGCCGGCGACCACACGATTTTTATGGGGGAAGTCCAATCCGCCGAATTGTTTCCCGGTGAGCCGTTAATTTTCTTCCGCAGTCACTATCGCCAGCTCGCCCCGCCGCTGTTCTAGGGCTTTGTAGGGCCAGCCTTTCGAGGCTGACCGTTTTTCTGCCTCTAGATTTTAATCGTGGACAGGAATTCTCTTTCTTCGCATTTCAATTTTCGAATTTCGGCCGTTTCCTATTGCCCGCCCAACGAATCCCGCTTCACTCCATAGACGGCTCCCCAACGATCCGTCATCTGCCCGCGAATTTCCCAAAGCTCGGGGAAGAATTTGTGCCGCATGCCGTCCTCGAGAATCTCGACGGGCCGCCCCTTGAGCGACTTCGACCCGAATCCGATCGTCCGGTAAATCAGCTGCATGTGCTCGTAGCGGAATTTCTGAAACAACTCGTCGAACTCCGCCAGCTCTTCCGCCACCATATACGCGTCGCCGTGGTTGTACTCGGAATCATAAATCTTCTCGATCGTCAGTCCATGCTTATCCAAATAATTCTCCTTAAACGAGTTCCAAATCGGCTGGTACATCTTGAGCAGCACGCGAAATCCGGGCGATTCCTGCCCGCTGCCATTTCCCAACTTCTTGCGAATCTCCTGATACTCCTTGGGCGACATTGTCTCCAAGAGAGCCAATTGCTGAGTCATCAGCTTCTGGGCCGTATGCACGCGCCGGAAAAGCGTAATGACGCGGTTGGTATTTTCTTGCTGCAAATACTCGTCGATATCTAGCAGCGTGTACGCCATCAGCTTCATCCACAGCTCTTCGATTTGATGCACGATCTGGAACTGCATCTCATCCGCGTTGCAAAGCTTCTCGTAATCGAGCTGGCAGGAAAGCAGCGTCTTCGTGCTCAGGTAGACTTCGTAGTCCAGCGTCCCGTCTCCGCTCATAATCGCGTAAAATTGTTCACGATTCACAAACACCTCCCTGGACCACGTCGCCCGTTTGTCATTCTCCGGAGCGCTCGAAAACTGAAAATTCCACGCCGTCCGATATGTTCAGGGTTGATGAGGCAAATCCGTTCTTGCCGGAATGCACATATTCGAGGAAGAGAGCAACTTCTTTATCGAACGTGAAAATATTGTCAGAAAGGATCACCGCTCCGCGCCTCAGCTTTGGCTTGAGCAGCTTCAGCACCGGCAGATACAAATCCTTGCGCCCATCGAGAAATACCAAATCCAGCGGGCCTTCCACCTTCTGCAAAGTTTCCAGCGCGTCGCCAGGAAATATTGTCGCGATATCGGAAAGGCCTGCGGCATGCAGATTCTTAGCGGCTCCCGAAAGCTTGTGCGGTTCCATTTCCGAGCCGATTACGTATCGCACGGAGTCAGAGCCTGCCGCCTCGGCCGAACAATTATCGCGCACGGCCGTCGCAAGATAGATGGTTGAAATTCCGAACGAGGAGCCGAACTCCACGATGCGCCGCGCCTGGACCGCCCGTGCCACCAAATACAGCAGCGCTCCGCGTTCCGGCGTCACAGCGCTGTAAACGTCGTAGAAGACGCGATGTTGGACCGCTGTATCGGCCAGCGATCCTCGAATTCTCGCCCACACGTAAGCGGGCAGCCGCGGAATGAGCTTCCACTTATCCGCGTTTGCGGCCGCGTGTTGACGTTCTAACACGGCCTCGATTTCCGGATGCTGGAAAGGGAAGCGCGGTTTCATCGAAAGCGTTCCTCCCATTTTGCATGGATAATCTCAGACAATTTTTGCTCCCCGGCGGTTCCCTGCGCACTATACCAGAAGGGGCTGAGCCACCATGGCGGCAGAAGGTCTTGTGGAAGTTTCCGAGATAGCGGACAAGGTCCACGCTGCGTTGCGTGCCAAACAGGAGAGCGCACCTCTCCCAATACTTGAAATGATATCTTTCGCAACTCTGGAGGGAGTTTCTAAGTCCGCGCTAATCGGTGTAACCCAGTTCCGCATTATGATTGAACGGGCGCTCGACGCCCTGGATGGTTTTGATGGGTGAAGCCGTCTTCACGGGCGGATTGAATTCGTACTTCCCATATCCGGCGTTTTCCGGTCTCGGCTGTTTCTTGTTGATGTAATCGATTCCGCTGAAATCCTTGAAGCCCAGCTTGTGAACTTTCCACCGGCGCAGCCGCATCGGCGCGTCTTCTTCCCACGTCGCCCAAAACCACTTCTTGAAGATTTTCTTGAAAAAAGGCTCGAACATTTTGAAAAACGGGTGCGTGTTGATGCGATATGTGACCGTCACCGAACAGCGCTCGTTCGGCAAATCCTTGAAGTCTGCTTCCATCTCGAGCATGAACCCGATGGAGTCCTTGTGGAAGCTCTTCATCACGTTGCCGTCCATGTACTGGAAGCCGATTCCCGAAGTGTAAAACGGCAGCAGCGGCATGCGCTTGCTGCGATACACCAGCGACCAATTGTCCCGTTCCGCCAAAACGCGCGCCTTGTCATACAGTTTGTAATGCGTCCCGACCAGATGCTCGTGGTCGTAGTAATTCCACATGACCACTTCTTTCGGGCAATCCATTTCGGCCTCGAATTGGGCCATTAAAGTGGCGCGTTTCATAGCGGTTGTTCACCCCAGCAAATCAACATAGATCTTCCCGTCCATGATTTTTAAGCCGTACTGGCGCAGCTGAAGCCCGGGGGAATTGATGCACGAGCCGTCTTTGCAGGAAAATCTCCAGTTGTGCCACAAGCAAACAAACTCTCCGTCTCGCGCCTTGTGGTATCCCACCGGACCGCCAAAATGCCGGCAGATATTGCTTAGCGCCTTGATCTGCCCTTCGTATTCGTACAAGAGAATGTCGTGGTCGCCGATCCAGCGCGTCAATTGGCCTGTTTTTTTTAGCTCTTCCACGGAAGCGAGATAGCTGTACGCGACTTCTCGCCCTGCTTCTTGGACGGTGATTACTTGTACTTGCGCTGCCATCGGTCATCTACTTGTATACCTTGTCTTCGTTCGTCGAGTCAATGCCGCCCCGCGCCGCTCTTTTCGGCTTGTGCGCAAACTCTCCGTCCGCAAAAAGCAGCTTGCGTTGTTTTTCTCCGCAAGGTAAAACGTGAAAATCGCAAACCAGCCGATCGACGCCTCTCTGCCCCCCTCTCGCCCCTCGGATATCCTCACAACGCCTGGGCCGGCGCAACGCTCGAGCGCTCCGCGAGTCTTTTGGTCCGTCGTCCGTCTTACAGTGGGCCTCGGCCTCATCGCCTATCTCGTCCACTCTCGCGTCATCGATTTGCTCGCGCTTTCCAAGCTGCTCACCGCTTGGCCCATCAGCCTCGCCGCGCTCGCCCTCATGTTTCTGGACATCGCGCTGATGGCCATGCGTCTCTCCTGGCTTTTTCGCCCGCCCGGTTTGCGTCTGTCGTTGCCCAATTCTCTCGAGTTGGTCCTCGTGAGTTCCTTCTTTGCGACATTTTTACCGGGCGCCGCGGGCGGCGATCTGGCCAAACTTTATTACGCCGCGGCGGAAAACAAAGGCCGCCGCACAGAAATTGTCACCGTCGTGATTTTCGACCGCGCTATCGGCCTGTTCTCCATTCTTCTTCTTCCGCTTTTTTTCGCGCCGTTCTTCCTTCCACTAATTCACGCCGTGCCGGTCTTGCAGGCCCTGCTGATAGCCGCGCTGGCGTTCGCCATGGGCATGCTGCTCGCATTTCTGCTTTGCCTGTTTTATCCAGACGTGGCGACGCGCGCGGCGCGATCCCTATCTTGGTTTCCCTCCCTCGCAAAGTTTGTCGAACGCATCGCCGGGACGATTGCCACCTATCGCCGCAGCGCAGGAACGCTGCTGGCAGCGCTCGCGCTCTCCCTCGCCGCGAATCTCTGCCTTATCGCCATCACCGCTCTCGCGATTCTCGTGCTCCATCCCATCAGTCTCTCGATGAAGATGTGCCTCGTCATTCCGCTAGGCGATCTGGCGAACAATTTGCCATTTACTCCTGGCGGCTTGGGCATAGGCGAATCGGCCTACGACGCGCTCTTTCACGCCGTCGGCCTGGAAGGCGGTGCCGAAGCTCTGCTAGCCTGGCGTATTTGGAGAGCAACGGTAGGACTAATTGGCTTGGTTTTGTATTTGCGCGGCCCGGGTCGTGCTGTTTATGAAGGGAACTCTTCCGCGGGATCGAACGTGAAGAACGTCCTGCCTTGAATCTTTTTTTGCGGCTCTGATCTCCGCTTTCTAATCTGCGGTTCTTACCAGCCCCCCGCTCCCGCCGTCCGTGGCGGTTCATCGCGCCCAGCCATCGTCTCCCGGCGGCTTCGAAACTCGCGCACGCTATACACCGGCTTGTTCTGCGACTCGTAATACGTTCGCGCGAGCATCTCTCCAATTAGTCCAGTCGCAATGAACTGAATTCCGCCCATCACCAGAGCCATTCCCAGCAGCATCAGCGGCCCGTGGTTGGCCAGCAGCCCTTCATTCAAGAGCGCTTTGCGCAGGAACACCCACAATCCGATTCCTGCTCCGCCGCTCAGGCACGCCAATCCCATCAGCCCAAAAAATTGCAGCGGCTTCGTCGAATAATCCAGCAGAAATTTCACGCTCAACAAATCCAGCAGCACGCGCACCGTCCGCGAAATCCCGTAATTCGAAGCCCCATTTTTCCGCGCGATATTCGAGATCGGCACTTCCGCCACCGAAGCGCCCGCCCAACTCGCCAGCGCCGGAATAAACCGGTGCAACTCACCGTACAAATGAATCTCCGACAAAACCTCGCGGCGATAAGCCTTAAAGGTAGTTCCAAAGTCGTGCAAATCCACGCCGGAAAGCTTCGCCATCATTTTATTGGCCACTCGGCTCGGAAGCTGCCGCATCAGCCAGTGATCCGTGCGCGATACGCGCCATCCGCTCACCAAGTCGTACCCTTCCTCGATCTTTTCCAAAAATCGCGGAATCTCGTCGGGATCGTGTTGCAAATCTCCATCCATCGAAATAATGATTTCGCCCCGTGCAAAATCGAATCCCGCTTTCAAAGCCGGCGCTTGCCCAAAATTCCGCCGCAGTTGCACGACATTCACGCGCGGATCGTGCTCGTAAATGTCGGAGAGCACCTTGAAGGTTTTGTCTTTGCTCCCGTCGTCCACAAACACCAGTTCGTAGCGCTCCCCGAGTGCGTCCATCACCTCGGTCAGCTTCACGTACAGTGGGGGGATATTTTCCTGTTCGTTATAAAACGGAACGACAATCGAGTATCGAATAGGCGGATCGTTCTTCATGCGTCCGGTTCTGGGCTTTCCTCAGGCTTCCTGGGCAACGAAGCCATAGTCTATCAGCCGAATCCCCTGCGATGCGACAAGATTTCGTATTTCTGTGTCCGTCAGGATGCTCAATTCCGTCTCCCGGGATTTCTGCAGCCGCGTTCCTGACCTTGCCAATTCCTCGTCCGCGTACCCGGGGTGACACATCAATTCGGTCGTGCCTTCCGGTAGCATCTCAAGCAGCCGCAAAACGCCTTCGCGTGTCAATTCTCCGGTCTGCGCGATCCCGCAGAAATAATCCGCCTTGGCAATCCCCGCGCGTTCCGCTTTTTCGTGCGCATCCGGAGCCAGTAGTTTCAGCCCGCGCGCTTGCACGCCTTGCCGCATCACCACCGTGCCTTTTTGGTTTTCTCCCGCCGAAAGCGCCGAGCGCAAGTTGGACTCTTCATGCGAAATCCGTATCGCCGCGATTCCATGCCTCTTCGCCAGCCGCAGCGCAATTTCAAATAGCCCCGGCAACATCTGCACGTGCCGATGCCCGTCGAGGTGCGTGGGGGGGATTCCGCGCTCGCGCACCCTCTGAATTTGCGCGTCCCATTCGCGTTCCACTTCCTCGAGCAGCACGCTCCGCCGCGCCAGTCGCAGCAGCAAACTCTCCGGCCTGCCTTCCAGTTCGCCCCGCTCGTTCAACAAACTCTTCACCGTTCCTCGCGGCGCCACCGGTTCGCCATCGCTCAGATTCAAATGCACCCCGACTCCCAGCCCTGGCGTCGTACGCGCTATCTCCACGCCGGATCCAAACGCCGCGCCATTTGCCAGCAGGGAAGCGCTCGTTACGATTCCGTTGCGATGCGCTTCCGCAATGCCGCGGTTGACGCCCTCCGTCCAACCCAGGTCATCCGCGTTTACGATTAAATTCCTCAAAGCTCGGCCTGTCCTTCCGCCCCGGACTGTCCTTTCGTACAGCTATCCACTCGTGCGCCACCCCTCGACCGTACCATTGACCCTTTTTCCACTCAACTTTAGCATGCCCTTTAGAGGCGAAAATGTCCGTAAAGATGCGCGATTCTAAAGCTGTGGAAGGACGCTACACCGATAAGCGCCGCGGACGCCGCATGAACTCTCGCGTTCCCGTCCGCCTCGAATGGGATGGGGATTCCGGAAAACGCTTTTCTGTCGAAGCGCACACGCGCGTCGTCAATCCTTATGGCTGCATGGTGGTTTTGCAGCAAGAGCTTCAACTAGAGCACCGCCTCGCTCTCACCAATCTTGCCACGGAAACTAGCAACGCTGCCGTCGTAGTCTGGCGCGGGGTTCCGCGCCCCGACGGCTGGGAATACGGCGTCGAACTCGTTGCGCCGGAGATGGATTTTTGGGGGCTTGAACTGTGAAACCTCAAACGAACGCTAAACCTGCCGCTTCCCCCGCCGGAGTAGTCACCTCCCGCCCTCCGACTGCGGAAGAACGCCGCCGTGCGCAGCGTGTGCTCGTCAGGATTAAAGTCGTGGTGCAAATTGTCGGCAAGGCGCACACGATCGAAGGCCATACCCATACTGTCAGCGCCAGCGGCGCCATGCTAATCGTCCCCGAGCCCCTTCCGGAAGGCACCAAGCTGATCGTCGAGAACACGAAGGCTCAGACCAAAGTCGAAGCTCGCGTGGTGCGTCCGCCGCAGTCGACCCATGAGGGTTCGCTCGTTCCTGTCGAGTTCACTTCGCCATCGCCCAATTTTTGGGGAATATTTTTTCCGCCTTCCGTCAATTGACCACCGTCGGGGAACGAATCCCTGTTCAAACTGAGCCAAGATCCGCTCTGCAAGCTCGGCGCTGTTTTGTCCCTTTCTAGCGCGATTTTCCTAAGCGCTGCGCCTTGAAAAGAAAAGCGGCCCCGATTCTGTCGGGGCCGCATCGCTGATTGGTTTGGTTGACCGTTTAGTTGATCGTGATGTTCAGCGCTGGCGCGGCCGGCGTCGCGGTCGGGCTCGTCGTAATCGCCACTGTCGTGGTGCCTGTAACCGTCAGGTTGAGCGTACCGCTCTGCGAGGCCGCCGTCTGTGCATCACCCAGGTAGTGCGCGCTGATTTGATGCGTACCCACGGACAATGCCGGAGCCGTAGGTGCCGCCGACCCTCCGGACACCGTGGCCGGCGTGCCAATCATCGTTCCATTGTCGAAGAGGTCGACTTGCCCGGTAGGCGTACCGCCAGTCACCGAGACGCTAAACGTGAATGCGGTGCCGTTGGCGACCTTGTCGCTGTTCACGGTCAAGCTCGTGCTCGTTTGTGTCAGTGTCGGAGGCGGCTGGATTGTTCCACCTCCGCCGCCGCATCCCAGCGTGAAGCTGAGGATGCATACCAGGCCCAGGCCCAGCGCCGCACGATACTTCTTGCGTCCACCCGGCAGGAACACCAGGAATAGCGCCGCAAAGCCCGTTCCCGCGCTGAGCGCCCACCATCCCTTGCCGCCTGTTGGAGTCGCAGCCTTTTTCGCTTCCAGCACGCGATCCTGCGTGACATTGGAAGCTGACAGGGTGCTGGATGTCGCCAACACGGAACAGCTCAATTGGCCGGTGACAGCCGTGGCGCCAGTCACGGTAATGTCCAGCGGAGATGGCGTGCAGGTTACACCGGCTGGTTGGGTCGATGGGGTCACCGCCACGATGCCCGTAAATCCTCCGCTCGGCGTCACGGTAACGGTCGTACTCTGACTCGCGCCAGTGGACGATGACAAGGGTAGGCTCGACGGCGAGTAGCTTACCCCGAAGCTTCCAGTCGTCGTTCCCTGCGTCACGGTCAGTGTGAAGTTGCTGGTTCCGGAAGAGATTGAGCTCGAGTAGTTCAAATCGCCACTCGTATAGCTCACCGAAATTGTGTAATTGCCCGTAGTCGCGAAGGTGTGCGCCAAAGTTGCGGTGGCGTATGCGGCCACTGGCAAGGTGGTGTTGAGACCGGCGGCTGCCGTCGGTATGACAGCGACAGCCGAGCCAATGGTGCTCCCATTCGCGGAGAAGGTCACCGTACCCGTCGGCCCCGCTCCGCTGCTCTCGGTAAGGACGTATGCCGTCAGCGTCACTGGAGTCACCGTAGTGGTCGTGGTCGCGCTCGCAGTCACGCTTGCCTCCGTCGGCCCAGGGGTGATCGATATCGAATCCGTGGCCGAAGTGCTCGTTGTATAACTCGTGTCCCCCTTATACGTTGCGACGAGTGCATTCGTCCCGCCGGGTAGTTGCACGGGTTGATCTTCAACAAAGCCAAGGTCGTTTACTAGAGTTGTCGTTCCCGCCGGAAGGGTTGAATTGGGGCTGGCAAAATCATTGAGGGCTTTGCCGTTGTCTGTTATCGAGACTTGGCCCGTCGGGCAGGGAACCGCATTGGCTGAACAAGGTTGCGCCGCGCTGTTGGTCACGTCCACGCGCAAAATGTAAGGAGAACCGTAAACCGCAGTGGTGGCATTCTGGCTCAGGACATCGCCGCTGCTGTCAAACGTCCACATACTGACCACCGTCTTGCTCGATTCCTGGTTGATGGTCACGTTGACCGGGTTGGAAGTGCTCGCGCCGTAGGTCCCGTCCCCTGAATACTGCGCCACGACCGGGTACGCGGTTGCTACGCCATTTACGACGTATCCCGGCAAAAGGTTCGTTGTGATGCTGGTTGTGCCCGAGCTTACCGCGAACGTCGAGTTCGTGGTGTTATTGAAGATGCCTATCGTTTGTGGAACGCCGCCGGGCGAAGCAATCAGTGCAACAGTCCCGTCGTTCGGCGTGCCCGAGCCAGAAGTGACGCTTACGTTGATGGTGACCGTCGAACCGTGGGCAAGCGTGCCTGTGGGAGAAACGGACGAGATGGTCGTCTTCGTCGAGTTAAAAGTTGCTGAACTCCAAGCCTTTAGCAGGTTCGCGACGTTCACCGAACCAAGTCCCGTCGCTTTGTCATACCCGGCTACCGCCAGATAAGCAGGATTGCTTTTGTCGTCGGGATCGGCCAGCACTCCGTACTCATTCGCAGCCCCGCTGGTGTTGCTGCAATTGAGCGTACTGCCCGCGCAGGCTACCGAATTATTGCCGGTGACTACGTCATAGAAAATGCAGCCAGTTGCGGTTACGTTCGCAGCGTTGGATGCGCAAACCTTGCTTGCATTGGTTTGGTTCGCTTTATATAGCTGGTACAAATCATAGTTGGCGTTGCCTTGTCGCTGGCCCCCTTGCTGCTGGACGACCAGGGCCATAATGCCCGCAAAAGCCGGAGCTGCCGCGGAAGTTCCCCCTAGGGCTGTGATCTCCAGATCCCCGGGCGTCAGGCTACAGTTGTTTCCGCCTTGGCCACCGGGCGCGGGCGTGTCCGCCTCGCAAATGATGTAGAAACTGTTGTTGTTCGTATTCACAGCCGAATACAGCGAGAGATCCGGAATGTCTCGGAACGAGTCAGCGGAGGGAACGATTCCGGTCTGCCATGTTGGCTTGGTATTCGCGGAACTCTCGCCTCCGCTACCGCCTTCCAAATCAACGCCGTCGTCCTCTTCAGAGTTTGTATTGATAATCGATTCTGTGCATGCAGTTGTCAGGTTCCCCGCGGTAGCAGCCGCGGCGCATGAACTGTTCCAGGTAGACTCGGGAATATAGGACAATGCGGACTCCGTCGCCGTGCCCGGACTCGCCCAGTAGGCCGAAGGCGGTGTTCCATTCTGGAAGTCAGTTCCACCCATCGCTACGTTGAATGGCGTCGAAGCCAAGCCACTCACACTCAGCCCGTCTGTAGCGAAGTCATATCCAGAGCCGTCGTCGCAGGAATCGGAACCGGTATCGCCGGCTGACACAACAACGGTTATTCCCTGCGCAGCAGCTTGCTCCCAAAGTTCGTTGTAGAACTCGACGCCATCCGCCCCGATCGCTGCCTCGCACGCTCCGAAGCTTTCGCTCATGATCGGTGCGATGTTGTTGTCAATAATGTAGACCGCCGAAAGGTCGATGCCCTCCGCTCCCAGAGTTTGCGAGTCTTCGGATACCACCAGGTCGATCGTGGCGTTGGGCGCAACCGCTCCAGCCCATTCCACGTCGAGATCCGCTTCGGTCTCGTCGCCGGATTCAGAGTCCGGCGTTTGAACGCCCGGATCGGGGCCATTCAGAATGACGTTGCTGTTGGTGAAATTATTCGGAAGCCCGAAGAGCTGCCGGAACTGCTGCACATCCGTGACGTACAGGTTCGAGTCCTGCACGATGGCAATCGTGACACCCTGCCCAGCCGGACCTCCTCCCACGGTTGCCGGAACACTGTATATCTTGGCGAAGTCGGCGGGCGCCACAGCATAGCAGGGATCAGTTTCTGCTGGGCCGCACCCGGTGCTAATTGTGACGGACGAACCTGTTTTCGCCACGGTAGCCTTTTCATTGCTGAAATTCTTAGCGCGGTGCGACAAAGACTTCGGCCGAAAATCGTTCAGTCCGACAATTCCCTTGATCACCGGGGCCAGAGCCGCGGGAATTTGTGGATCGGTCACATTCGCTCTGTGGAACTCGCCCTTTACAATAAGGTTGTGGATATCGGTATGAAACGCACTTCGCACCTGGCCCACGTTCCCGGAAAATTCTATGGTTGTCTTACCGGCGCCCACTTTTACATTTTGAAAGCCATGCGATTGCAGCCAGGCAGTGATTGTCTGTACATCCGAATCGGCTGGACCAAATTGAGTGGCGAACTGCTGCGGGGTGAGCCAGGCGTGGTAATTCGGGGATGTTTTGTCTTGCTGCTGATCCATCAATTGCCGCAGCGCGGTCTCCTGGGCCGAGCTCCGCTGCAATAGCAGCAGCATCCGCGTAGCGGGCATTGCGTCGCTGACCGGTCCTTGGTCGAGTGCCGTGGGCACAAGCGGATGGACGTTGCCCTTCAGCGTAACCAGGTTTGTTTCATCGATAGCTTGCGTGATTCGCGCGGGAACGTAGGAATTATGGGAAGCCGCGACGTTTTGTGAGGTGGTCTGCGCCGACGCGGGAAAGGCGGATAAGAGCGCGGAAGCCGAAAAGAAAGCTGCCATAGCAACAGACAAAATAAGATTGCGAATGATTTGAGAGCTGGTTTTCATAGTTCACCCAAGCAGAATTTTTGGTGTGTATCGCTAAGACTCGCCGCCGGTCCAGAGAGAGAAACCGTAGCGTAAGAGAGTGGTTCGTCCGCGGAATGGTTGCCTTGAGGGCGGATTAGCCCGAAACCAAATACCGTTGCGAGACTCAAGCAGAACTTATTGCGAACCGTTTGCAGCCCTTCCAACGATCTTCCGTGGAATTTGTACAAGTGGCACAATCCCCAAGACTTCTCTGACAACTACCCCGGCTTTACTTTGAATTCGCGATGAACCCTAGTTACCAACCACTGGACCCCAACTAGCCGCCGCCTAACCGCTAATTCCGCAAAACTGCTCGCGGAGTTCCCTTGGCTTTTCTGTCACTGTTTGTCAGCCAAGCCGTATCAAACTATGAACCCGCCAAGTTCCAGTTTGTTTCGCGGTCAGCAGGCAAACCTCTCAGGAGAGCAAGAGCACACCAGCGAATGCCGTCATTTTACACCCCCGACGACCCGCATTGCCACCATCCTGGAGTACCAAAACTCTGGACTGCGACTGCTGACGTTCGATCTGACTAGCTCATAAGCAAATGCGGGCGTCCCGGCTTGTCCGGAACGCCCGCATGTCTCGCAAAGCAAATTACTTAGCTCAGATTACCAACGTCGGTAACCGCCGCGCCAACCCCAGCCCCATCCCCAGCCGAACGCGGGATAGACGCCAACATAACCGGGGTAGTAACCCGGATAGGGGTAGCCATAGGGAGCATAGGGGTAAGCACCATAGGGCGGATACCCGCCATAGTAGCCATTTCCCATGCGCAGGGCTGGCCGACCGCTGCGGCCATTGCCAAAGTCTTGTTGGGTAGCGGGCAAGAAGGCTTGGGTGCTATGCGTTGTGTCCACTCTAACCGGGTCCACGAGACGGAATGACAATTCGGATTCCGGGTAAAGAACCGTGGGGCGACCGCGCGTCAAAAGAACCGCTCCGATGCCCGCAACGGCGCCGGCTCCCGCGCCAATGGCTGCGCCGCGGCCCCAATCGGCTGCCGCTCCGATTGCGGCTCCCAGACCGGTGCCTCCGGCAATCGTGGCGGCGTCAGCGCCGTGCGTTGTGCCACCGGAAGCCTGCCACAAGGCGGTCAAAACTGGCGCTTGCTCGCCGTTGACGAGCGTGAGGTCGGTCAGCTCAACGCCCAACTCCGACTGACCTTTGACGCGGCCAGCCTTTTTCGCGGATTTCACTTGCCCCATGACAACTTGCCCGCGGCGTGCCACAACCCAGCCGTTGACAACGATGGGCTGCTCCAAGGTGCCGCTGAATTGGTCGCCAATCTGGTTGTGATCGCTCGAGAGCGGCTGATTGAGGCGCATCATGATGACCGTTCCAGCAGGAATCGTGAGCAGAGAGGGCGGTGGACCGGAAGGAGCAGGGGGAGCACTCTGCGGGACGTACTGGCCTTGGTATTGTTGGCCGTACTGCTGCCCGTCCGGTTGACCATACGGTTGCCCGTACTCGGGCGCGTTCTGCTGACCGTTCTGCGGCAGGCGATCGACGGACGTAACAGGCGGGCGATTACTATCTTGCGTCGCAGGCGGCTGTGGTGGTGGTGCCTGCTGGTTCTGCGGCTGCGCTTGCTGACTCTGCGGCGGACGATCAGCTTGCTGAGCCTGAGGTGCAGGTTGCTGCGGAGGTTGTTGAGCTTGTGGCTGAACTTGCTGCTGCGATTGATCCTGGCTTTGAGGCGGCTGTTCTTGTTGCTGGGATTGGTCTTGCTGCGCGAGCGCCAAGCCGCTGAGGGACAACGCGAGAATTGCGGCACAGACCGAGCGAGATACCCATCCAAACCTGTCCAAGGTTGCTGGGAATAATTTCATGGTGTTCTCCTCGACCCGGGCCCTGCCGAGATCATACCCTCGGCCTTCTCACCTAAACACTTAGATCGCGGGAAATACTCGCCGGATGCTTTATTGATAGGGAAGGACTTAGCGGTCGGCTGGTTCATCGCAACCCTGAGGGGGCGCACAAACGAAAAACACCCTCCCCTGAATTTGTAAAGAATTGAAAATAATGGAGTTGTGAAAAATGACGTTCATAACCGCTTGAAAACAAAGGGCTGGAAATGCTCTCGTTTTGCTCTCAGAGAGAGCAAGAGAGAGCGCCAGAGACGAAGCTGGGAATGGAAGAACTTTGGACGTGGCAACGCGACAAGCACAGCAAATGTTGGCACGGATACGATATCTTATAGATACGTATATTACAATTATACAATCCGAACGAGAGCGCGAAGGCAAGGCTTACGACCGAACCTGGCTAGAAAGGGAGAGCGGAGAAGTCGACGTTGCCGCCGGAGAAGATGATTCCCAGTTTGGGAAGAGCGGTACCTGGACGGGCGGGGAGGTTTAGGGCGGCGACGGCACCCGGCTTCAGCAGGGGAGCGATGGCTACGGCGCTGCTGGGCTCAATGATGATTTTCATGCGCTCCCAAACAAGGCGCATGGCCGCGATGATCTCTTCTTCGGAGACGAGGAGGACGCGATCGAGGTCGCGCCGGAGGATGGCAAACGTGCGCGGGGCCAGGGAGGCGCGAAGGCCGTCGGCGATGGTATCGCTGGAATCGAGGGATTGCAGAATGCCGGTGGTGAGGGAGCGGTAGGCGTCATCCGCGCGGGCGGGTTCGCAGCCAAAGACGTGGATATCGGGGCGAAGGGCCTTTGCGCTGAGGCAGGTGCCGCTGAGCAGGCCGCCGCCGCTGACGGGGGCGAAAACGGCGTCGAGATCGGAGATTTCTTCGAGGAACTCTTTTGCGGCAGTGGCTTGGCCGGTGATGATGCGGTCGTTGTCGTAGGGATGGATGAGGATGGCGCCGGTTTCGGCCTGCACGCGGGCGCAAGTTTCGGTGCGGGAAGTCATGGTGGGTTCGGAGAAAGTGATTTTTCCGCCATAGCTTTCGACCGCGCGGCATTTTACGGATGGAGCATTTTTGGGCATGACGATGTAAGCGGGTACGCCACGCCAGGCGGCGGCGCAGGCGACGGCAGCCCCATGATTGCCGCTGGAGGGAGTGACGATGCCGTGAGCGGCTTCGGCGTCGGAGAGCGAAAGGATGGCGTTGGCGGCGCCGCGAATTTTGAAGGAGCCGGTCTTTTGGAAGTTATCGCACTTGAAGAAAAATTGCGCGCCTGCAATGGCGTTCAAAGAGTGAGAAGTGAGGACGGGAGTGCGATGGATACGAGGGGAGATACGCGCGTGGGCTTCGCGGATGGCGTCCCAAGTGGGCGGCTGATAGTTCGGGGATTCGACTTGAGGAACTGTGCTCATCAGAAGCCTTATGTCGATCGAGATCCTTGCGCGTGTGCGTCTGTAACCGCACTGAACGCGAATGATTATGGCACAGCGATAGGTCGATTTGGACTGTGCGGCAGCGATTTCGAGAATGGGGAGCAGGCCAAAGTGGACTCGGGCGAAGGGCGGCGAGTTGCGGCGCGAACAGCTCCGGCATGCAGAAAAAATTTGAAACTTAAGAATTGGTTTGGCTGGGGCAAGGGAGGTACCATCGTCGCTGAATTTGAGGAAGAGCACGCGGAGCACGGAGGAGCGTTCATGCGATTCTTCATGAGAATGGATACGAAGAGGATACGACGCGCGGTGGGACTGTTCGTTTTTGTTGCGCTGCTGAGCGGGATGGGAATTGCGCCGGCGAAGGAAGTGAAAACGAAATCGGGAGTTGTGGACGGGACGACGAGCGCGGACGGGAAAGTGCAAATTTTTGAAGGCATTCCGTATGCGGCGCCGCCCGTGGGCGCGTTGCGATGGAAAGAGCCGCAACCGGTGGCGAGCTGGACGGGCGTGCGGAAGGCGACAGAGTTTGGCGCGCGGTGCGTGCAGTGGAACGTGTACAGCGACATGGTGTTTCGCGACGCAGGGCCAAGCGAGGATTGCCTTTACTTGAACGTGTGGACACCAAACGCGTCAGCGGATGCAAAGCTGCCTGTGATGGTGTGGATTCATGGCGGAGGATTTCAAGCGGGAGCGACATCGGAGCCAAGGCAGGACGGAGAAGTGTTGGCGCATCGGGGCGTGGTGGTTGTGAGCATGAATTACCGGCTGGGAGTTTTTGGATTTTTCTCGCACCCGGAATTGGCCAAGGAATCGCCGAACCATGCATCGGGAAACTATGGTCTGCTGGATCAGGCCGCGGCGCTGGAGTGGGTGCACAAAAATATTGCGGCGTTTGGAGGCGATCCCGAGAAAGTGACAATATTCGGAGAATCGGCGGGATCGTTTTCCGTGAGCGCGCAAATGGCTTCGCCGGTTGCGAAAAAATTGATTCATCGGGCGATGGGGGAAAGCGGGGCTTTTTTTGGAAGGACGCTCCCGACGAAGTCGCTGGCGGAAAGCGAAGCGGATGGCGCGAAGTGGGGAGAATCGATTGGGGCGGAATCGTTAGAGAAATTGCGGACGATGACGGCACAGCAGATTTTGGATGCGGCGAATGAGGGGAATAATGCGTTCCGTTTCGGGCCGAACATTGACGGGTACTTTTTCCCGGAGAGTCCGGCCGAGATTTATGCGAAGCGGGAGCAGGCGCACGTCGAGCTGCTGGCGGGATGGAACCACGACGAAGGGAATTACCACGCGTTTTTCGGGAAGGACGAGCCGACGAAAGAGAACTATGTAAAGAAAATCGACCAGAGGTATGGAGACGAAGCGGCGGAAGTGCTGAAGCTGTTCCCGGGCGGAACGGACGAGCAGGCGCAAGAGTCGGCGGGGCTGCTGGCGACGGCGAATTTCATCGCTTACGGCACCTGGAAGTGGATTGAGGAGCAGAGGGAACTCGACGGGCCAGCGGTGTACCGGTATGAGTTCGATGACGCGCCACCGCTGCCGGAGACCGGGGCGCCTCCAGGAGCGACGCCCACGGCTTATCACTCTTCGGAGATTGAGTTTGTGTTTGGGATGCTGAAATCGAAGAACTTACCGTGGCGGCCGCAGGACTTTAAGCTATCGGAGGAGATGGGAGCCTATTGGACGAATTTTGCAAAGACGGGAAATCCGAATGGTGAAGGACTGCCGGAATGGCCGCGATACGACGCGAAGGATGGATATGAGGTGATGCACCTGGCGGCCACGCCCCACGCAGAGAAGGACTTCCAGAGGGCACAGTACGAACTGATCGATAAGCTATCTGCAAAGCCGTAGTGCAACTTCCTCTACACATTGGGAGGACGCAGCGTGCAGGGCGTAGCCGCTTAGGAGGCGTGAACGGGCTCGGGGTGGAACTTGATGGCGGCGGCGACGGCCAGGACGATGAAGACTGCCAGCACGACGACCTCGGAGATCAGGAAAGGTGGCTCATTGCCATTGGGAGCTAGGGTATGAAGGGCGGGAACCTTGGCGAAGAGCTGGGCGATGAGCACGAAGACGTTCAGGTAAAGGGCGATGGTGGCGGTGACGGCGTAGATTTTGCGCCAAGCCCCTTCGAGGTGTTTTACATAACGGGCTGGGACGGCAACTGCCAGGACGACAAGCGAAATGACGCCGAAAATGATCCCTGGGGTCACCTTGTGAAACGGAAAGAAAAAGCCGGTGATGCTGGTCAATGCGGTGGTAGTGAGGAAAACCGCAGTCCAGCCGTCGAGGCGCTTGCCGGCAATCATGCCGAAGACGGCGATGAATCCGGTGAGGATTCCGACCAGACTCAGCAGGACGTGAAACAGAGTGAAAGCCGTTGGACCCGAGGTCACGAATGCCCCCCCTCTTATTGAAGATGCCTTTCGATGATCGGAGCGGGTGGGAAGGGTGCAATATTCTCTTATTGAGAGGAATCCCGAGGTCCTGCCGCTCGGTCGAGGGTCCCGGAAGTAAGCTGAGTCGGGGCGCAGGAGCGCGCGATTTAGGGCCAGGAGGGAAACATTGGCTAAAGAGAAGGCCGGCGAGTACCCCTGGTACTGAGGATTGATGCTTGACCGGGTTATTAGGTTTGTTAGGCTGAGATACCCCTTCTCAAACGGCGCGAGGGTTGCGTCAGTACCTTCCTCGGTCGGAGGAGGACAAAATGCAAGGTGCAGAACGCCGACAATTGAGCCGCCACACTCTTCGCACACCGCTGCGATTCCGGTCGACGGGTGTGGCCGCGGATAAGAGCGAGCACTTTACGGAAGCGCTGAACATTTCGCGCGGAGGGTTTTATTTTGCGTCATCGGCGCCCCTACAAGTGGGGATGCCGATTGAAGTCACTTTGCGGATGCCTGGGGAAGTGACGGGGAGCCAGACCGAGGAGATCCACTGCACGGCGCGGGTGGTCCACGTGAAGAATGAAGCGTATGCGGATGGGCGAATCGGGTTTGGGGCGGAGATAGTGAATTTCAGCTCGGTGCCGGCGGCTGAACGGTGGATGTCCTAGGATCGGACCTCATTGAACTGCTGGCGCTAACGTGACCAGATCAACAGAGGTAAAGCCCGCTTGGACCGGCTAGACCCTCACAGAGACAGGACCAGGAAGCGCCATCATCAGGTGACACGTAAAGGTGTCCGGCCCAATCGATCACAGCGATCATTGAATCTCGGGTAGCAATGCAGTTGGTATCGGCTTTGCCCTCGATCCATTTCGGCATGCCTCCTCCCAAAGGCTGTAGAGGACCGTCGCCGTCGATGGGGCGCCGATAAACTGCGCCTTGCGGCGCAAAAGGGTCGATGGATGCTGAGACGAAGATATCGTTTCTCCCAAAAGCCACGGCAGAGCAATGATGGGCGTGGAGTCCTCGCTGTTCGATATTCCATGTCGCTCCGGTGTCGCGACTAACGCAAAGACCCACCGCCGCCGCTATCACGAGGTCTGGCCGGATTGGATGAGCACAGACCTGATGAACATCGCAATCGATGTCGATGGTGGGGCGCCAGGTTAGGCCGGCATCGGTGGATCGCGGAATTCCGCCAACGTGGACGTTGGCCAGAAGCACGGCACCATCGCAGGTCGCCGCCATGGAACGAATTCCAAGCGGCGGCCCCACGCGCTTGCCGTCGACGATCGCCGATCCTGCGTACCACGTGTCGCGGCCCGGCACCGCGTCAAAACCCATCAAGCATTGCTGCGCGCCGTCAGGTTCAACGCGCAGGACACGCGCGTCGTCAGTTCCCACAAAGATGGCGTTTCCCACTGGCACGCAGCAGGAAAGGTCGAACTCGCTTTCTGCCAGGGCAGTCCATTCGCCATCAGAGGATCGTCGATAGAGCGAGTGCCCGCCAACAACCGCCAGCACTCCTCCACGTCCATCGGCCACCAGACTGCGAACCGATTGATTGGCGAGTTCTTGACGGACTATTTTCCCAGTGACGCTGAATAGCCCGTTGTCCCACGTTGCAACCAGAATGGACGGAGTTGGCATTCAAAAGGATCCCATTGGCATAAAACTACTTTAAGAGCGAGAACTCTTCCAGCGCCAAGAAATTAGACGGCTGGCGCGACGGCCCGCTACGGGTTGGACGCTGGAACCACGAAAGTAGTTTTGGCGCTGCCAACATTGTCGAAGTGGTCGTAGGCGCGGACGGCGAGCGTGTGTTCGCCAGGGGCCAGTTTGGCGAGCGAGAAATCGTAACGCTCTTCGGGTGCATCGCTGAGGTTGCCAACTGGGGCTAGGAGCGTCCAATCGCCTCCATCGAGGCTATATTGGGCGCGGTCGATCGTGCTGGAGGCATCCTTGGCGACGAATTCAATCGTAAGCAGACTCATCACATTTGGACCGCTTTGAAAGAATCCTGGATTGGCTTTTAGTCTTTCGATGACGGGGGGAGTGTTGTCCACTTCGAAGCGCTCGGATTCGCGTTCCGCGGTGAGAGCGAGGGACGGGGGATTTGAAGGGGAGTCGGTGGCAACGATTTTGAGATAGTAGGCGCCATCGGGAAAAGCGGTGGTGTCCCACGAATAGAATTTTTGGTCGAGCTGGCCCTTCAGAAGTTTCCACGCTTTCTCATTTTCGCCGCGATAGTAGACGCTAAAGAGCAGGTCGTCGTCGTTATCGTCGTGGGCACTCCACAGAACGGATTGATAGCCCTTTTCGCGATAGCCCTGAGGCGGCTGGTCAAACTTTATGGAGCTGGTGGTTTGCGTGATAAAGACGCCGGAAGTGTTGGATGTGGGAGGCATTTTGAGAGTGACGCTGGGAGCTTGGCCCGTGGAGATGATCGTGGTGCTCTGCGCGCGGACGCCGGGATCTTGCAAGACGATGGCGTCGATGACGGGAGCAACGTTGCGCGGGAGATAGGCGACGCTAACCCAGTCAATGCCGTCGCCGGGGCGGCCATCGTGGATGACGGCCTTCCATTGAAAGAAGCGGGCGCTCGGAGCTTCGACCTGGCTGCCTGGCTTGGAATAGGGGCCGAACCAGCGAGACCATTCCTTGCTAGGATCCTCGGTGTTGCCGGAACGCACAAAGAATTCGAGGCGCGGCTCCCCCGAGGATTTTGAATTAGGCGCGGATGACGAAGGGGGCGGACTCCACCAATCGAGGCGTCCCCACTGGGAGAAGAGATTCGCGTCGAAGGAATGGGATTCGTAAGTGCCTTCGGCTTCGTATTCCGGACCGAGGGAGAAGACTTTGCCGGGGTTGGCGGTGCAGAGGAAGACTTTGCCAGCGGCATTGCGAGCGATGCCGGTGATTTGCGCGGAGCCGGCCTTTGCGAGTTGAGCGAAAACACCGTGACCATCGATGGCGAGGAGAGCGCCGTTATTGCCTGTGCCGGCGAGAAGACGGCCATCGGAGGCGAAACCGAGCGAATAGACAACATCGTCGCGAGAAGACCAGAGCTCATCGGGAGCGCCATCGGGAGCAATTCGATAGATGCTGCTGGAAAGGGCGGGAGGAAAAGCGAGGAAGGGCACCTGCTGCTGGACCTGATTCGAGATTGCGCCGGTGACGCCACCAGTGCTGCTAGTGAAAGTGGTGGTTCCCTGGGGAGAAGTGACGATAGTGGTGGTTGTGGGAGAGGCGGTGGTGCGCTGCTTTTCGCCGATGGCGGCAACGTAGATGGAGCCATCGGGGGCGACGGCGAGCGCGGTGACTTCACGCTTGGCGGTTTCGTAAAGAACGAAACCTTCGGCAGCGGAGGCCGAAGAGTCTTTTTCTTTGCGCGGGGAACCGGCGCTGGGACGAGTAATGCGGAGGATGCGGCCGTTGGGTTCGGTGCCGGCGAGGAGATTGTGATTCGAATCGAAGGCGAGGACGCGGATATGGGCTTCGTCGCTGGCGTAATAGAGTTCGCCCTTACCGTCGGGAGAGACAGCGAAGATTTTGCCTTTATCACCGGTAGCGACGTAGAGAGTGCCGTCTGGAGCAAAAGCGATGTCCCAAATGTATTTCGTTTTGGGATCGAAGAAGACGGATTTTTCGCGGGTCGAGGAAACGCGGTAAACCTTGCCATCGGGAGACGTGGCGACGTAGAGAGTGCCTTTGGAGTCGAAAGCGATAGCTTGGGCGACGAGTTCGGAGGAGTCGAATACAGTGGTGGGTTTGCCGCCATCATCGAAGCGAAAAACTTTACCGGGAGAGCCGCCGGCGGCGTAGAGAACGCCTTTAGGGTCGAGACGAAGGGACCAGAGATAGGAGGCGTCGGCGTCGGCGAGAAGAGTGAATTTTGGAGCGAGTTCGAGGCGGCCATCGCTGCGGACGGCAACGCCGTGGGCGGTGCCCTTGAGGAATTCGTCGTAAGTGGTTTCTAGCCAGCGGCGGGTGTGTTCAGCGTGGAGAGGAGCGAAGGAAGAAGTAATGAAGTAAAGAAGCAAGGAAAAGAAGGAAATTCGGGCTAGCGCGGGGAAGTGGCGAGTGGCGAACGGCGCGTGGCGAGAGGAAGAACGATTTCCGTGGCGCGTTTTGCGCATGAGGCTGGCGAGGAGTTGAAGAAAGCTTTGCATTTGCGTGTTCACCGGATCTGAAGATTGAGGGAGATAACCCCAGTTACGGGGCCGCCTAGCGGGACAGAAGATTCGCTGGCCAGAGATTCGCGCAGGACTTGGACGCTGCCGGGAGAGGGGCGGCCATCAACGATATTAATCTCCGAGAGCGGAGCATCGGGGAGTTCCTTGTCATCCCAGAGAAGAGTGGGCGTGGGGTCAAAGAGGCCAACGTAGAGGCGGTCGTTGCGGCGCTCGCGGTTGAGAAGGGCGATGAGCTGATCGAGGCTGGCGTAGCTGCCCTCGGCGCTGGAGAAGGAAAAACCGCGGGAGACGCGATTGAGGGTATCGCCATCAGTAACGAGGACGCGGAGAGTGGTTCCGCGAATGGCTTGATCGGGGACGTGGACGGCGGTTTCTTCAATGCGCTCGGGACCGCGATAAGGGTGAAGCAAAACGCGGACGCGGAGCGTTTCGCCGGGAGCGGCCTCGCCTTTTTCGAGCCAGGCGCTCTCGATGGTGAAGGAATGCCGTCCGGGGATGCTTTCCACGTGAAGGGCGATGCTGTCGAAGACCGGAGTTTCGTGAGTATTGGTGAAGAGGCGGGTGAAGACATTTTCAATCGTGAGGGCGATGGGAAGGCCATCGGGGGAAAATGCGTCGCCGGGAGCGAACGTGTTTTCAATTTCAACGGGCGGGTGGCCGTGGACGACGATCTGGCCGGAAAGATGCAACGTAGTGCCTTCGCCATAGAGAGAATTTTGCGTCAAGCCGTTGAAAACGGTGAGGCCCATGAGCAGGGGAGTGAGCTTGGGGTGATCCACCATTTCGAAGTGCAGCTTTTTCTCCGCGCCGCCGACGGCTAGGGTGAGATCGAGAGGAATCATGCGCGGGGCAGGGCCAAGCTTGCCGGTGACAGCTGTGAGATGGTCGCCCGTGATCGTGCCAATGGAGCCGCCGACGTTGATGATTTTGGTGGAGGCGAGTTCGGAGGAGAGAGTGGTGACGACTTCCGTGCGCGCCATGGGGAATTGGACGTTGCCGAGGCTTAGGAAGGGGTGGCCGCAGAGAAAGACTTCGTCGGCGCGGATGGCGGTGACGGTGCAGGCGGAACTGATGGAAGTGTCACCTTGCACGAGGACCATGCCTGCCATGTCGCCGGGGACGAGATGAGAGTCATCGGGCTTGGCGGCAGTGGTGCCGCCTTGTGCGGCGATGAAGCCAAAGCTTTGGAGCTGGCCGGCGAATTGGCGAAGGGCTTCAGGTTGATAGCCGGAGAAAACGAGCGGAGTTTCGATGGGCTCGAGGGTCGAGCCCGTGGGAAGGCTGGCGCTGGAGGCTGCGTCTTGCGGGAGCGAAATTTGAGGCGCGGGAGATTGGTAAGGATCAGCTTCGGAGGTGAGTTGCGGCTGAGGGCGAAGAACGTCTTCGATCGGTGTGACCCCGCCGATTGGCTCCTTGGTGAAGACGCCGAGTTTTAGAGAGAGCGCGCCGGCGAGTTTGCCATCGAAATAGACCGGGCTGCCGCTCATGCCGGCGACGACGCCGGTATGTTCGACTTTCGGGCCTTCGAGCTGGACGAGAATGATGGACTGTTTGGGACCAAGGAAATTGGGCATGATGCCGATGACTTCGAGGTCGAACTTTTCGACCTGGTCGCCAGCGAAAATGGTGTAGGCGTAACCTTGCATGCCAGGATGGATTTGGCTGAGGGGAAGAATTTCGGCGGTGGCAGGGACTTGCGCTTTCGCGCGTGCCGCAAAGAACGCTGGCGCCGCGATTAAGACCAAGGCTGGAAGAATGAGGAAGCGGGAGAGATTGCGAGTCATGGACAGATTAGACCGAGCCGAGAGCATGAATCGATAATCATACGCGGCGAGGTACGGGGAAGCAATCAAACTGCCAGGAGGCTCGCGCCGGGACTGAGCGCCTAGTGGTTCTAGAACCAAAAAGAGGGTGGTGGATTGGTTTCCGACGGTCGCGCTTACCAAGATGGAAGTGATGAAGGATCGGCCTTTACGTCACGCAGCGGCTGGCAAATTGGTTTTCGAAGAATTCCGGAGCACTGAGAAAGATCGAGCAAAAAGAAGCCGGGAAGCTACTTCGCCTCCCGGCTTTGGTTTATCGGGCACTCCGCGGATTCTGTTTCGAATCGGTTGGGGCGCTATTTCTTATCCTTGTCCTTATCCTTGTTCTTGTCTTTGTGGATTTCCTTACTCGTCTTGTTCTGTTCTTTATTCACCTGTTTCTTTTCTTGGGCGGTCAGCTTGCCGCCGTTAG
Source organism: Candidatus Acidiferrum sp. (assembly GCA_049800195.1). Lineage (GTDB taxonomy): Bacteria > Acidobacteriota > Terriglobia > Acidiferrales > UBA7541 > Acidiferrum. The sequence continues at coordinate 3,619 of JBARJI010000119.1, read as the reverse complement.
CTGCGCGATCCGCGCGAACTTGCTGATTGGTGTGCTGCTCCTGCTTTTCTACCCTGGCCGTTTCGCCAGGCGTCATTTTGCCGCTGGCCACGCCATTGGCTATGCGCTCTTGCTGATTGTGCGCGCGTTCTCCGACTCTGCTCATCGCAGGATTCGCGGGACGCCCGTGATTCACGGACGCGAAATTAGACCTGTCCATGCTGGCCGTGTGTTCATGAGACATCTGTTCGGCCGTTGGTTGGACGTGCGGCTCAGCCGCCGCGGCGCGCTCCTCAGGCGTGGGTGTCGCGATCGTGCCACCAACACCGCCGTTGAAGCTCACGTGGGCGCCCACGCCGGCGTTGGCGATGACGGTCCTGTCGACGAAGGTGGTGTGGACTACCGCGGTGTCTACATTGACCACGGCGGTGTTATACGCGAAGTGGCCACCGCGCCATTCTCCGCCAACGAATCCTGCCCCGGCATAACCAAATCCATAATTCACGCCGCCGTAGAATCCGACGTGTGGTCCCCAGTAGCCGGCATGAAATCCGTAAACGCCACCAGCAAAACCCCAGTATCCGGGAGTCCACAGCAAACCAGCGCTCGGCGGAGCCACCCAAACGCCTGGCACCCAGTAGTAGCCAGCGTCGCCATAAGCCCAATAACCGGGCGTCCAGAGATAGCCTTCCGTGGGGCAGGCGGGCTGAACGTAAACGGGCAATGCCGGAGGCGCGACGTGGACGGAAATGCCAACGAAGACTTGTGCGGAAGCAGAAGACGACATGGAAGCAAGGCCTAATGGCATAAAAAGAGCAAGAAGAAGTACTCGAATAAAGGTTCGCTTAGCCATTGCAAATCCCTCCGTCAATCAACGTTATTAAGTGCGAGCTTTCCATTGCAGCAGTGCATCGGAAATTCGAGCGGGCCCGACCCTTACTGCTCCTAACACCGAAATCCGGAGAAAGATTCGAACTATTTGGGACGGTAATAAGCCAGGGCAATTTCCGATGGAACGATTATACGGTCGAGCAAAAAGGGGGAAATGCCGGGCGGAAAAGTACTCCCCGAATCGGTTAACAGGATTGCAAGTTTTTCATAAGAGGGGACTTACCAAATTAGCCGGGATTGCTGATTAGCAAGCAGTCCGCCTCGAAAGCACAACCGCGCTGGAAGCAACAGCGCTGAATCCTCCGGAAAGCTCTTGGCTGGCCGCGCCTCTAGGTATTTGTCAAATTGATCTCGAGGCAGATTCCACTTCTTCAGAAATCGCGTTCCTCCGGCACGTGACTTGGTTTTGAGACCGAAGATGAAAATTCCGGTTGAGACAAGCGAGAATGGCGCTCCGTGAGACCGATTGTGGTTTTTGAAGCTGATTACGCCGGCGAATTCTCTTCCGAGTGTCTTTCTATCCTTTGCTCAAGAACTTTGCAACAAGAGTGGCGCTGGACTCGATGAAATCTTGTTCGGCTTTGGTGAAGGTGTCGGCGAAATAGCTTTCGATGTCGAGTTCGGCGGCAAGTTTTTTGTTGACGAAGCGAGCATTGGGAGTGAAGCTGCCCGCGTAAGGGCCGACGATGAGGAAGTTGGAGTCGGCGGGGTCGACGAGATAGAAGCCGGTCCAGTTGTAGCGCGTCATTTTTTCGTGAAGGTGCTTAGCCATCGCTTCCATCAAAGTTTCGGCGGTGGATGCAGTTTGGGAAAGGGTCTGAAATTCCTGGAGAAGCTCTCGATGTGCTGGCGTCATGTTTTGGCCTCGCGATGAAGTCAGTAAGGCTTGGCGCGCTGAATTTCTTTCAGGTGCGAGGATCAGTTTACACGAATGACGAAAGATGCAGATTGGGCCGTGGGAATGGAGTTGTCGACGTGTTTCCAGAAGAGAGGTAGAATTCCGGCGGCGAGGTGCGAAATGGAAGAGTTGAAACGATTGAATGACAAGGCGCAAGACGACGAGATGAGGAGCGACGAAGCCACGACGAAGGGGAATGACGCTGCGAAGGCTGGCGTATCGCGGCGGGAATTTTTGGGGAAGACAGCCGCGGCGGCGATGGGATTTTCGATTGTGCCGCGGCGGGTTTTGGGCGGAGCGGGGTATGTGCCGCCGAGCGACAAAGTGAACATCGCGTTTATTGGCGTCGGAGCGCAAGGACAACGCGTGATGCTGGGGTTTTTGAAGCAACCCGACGTGCAAGGCGTTGCGGTGTGCGACGTGAATAAGAGCGGCGCGAATTATCCGCAGTGGTCGGACCATGAATTCACCAATTCGGTGCGGGAACTCTTGGGAGTAACCAGCGGCTGGGAGTGGCTGAGCCCGAACGAGCCAATTCAATTGACGCATTCGCTGCAGGCGACGAGCGGAGTATCGGGGCGCGAGCCGTGCCAGAAAATCGTGAACGCGTATTACGCAGCGCAGCAGCGGTCCGGGAATTACAACGGTTGCGCGGCGTACGTTGATTTCCGCGAGTTACTGGAGAAACGGAAAGATGTAGACGCGGTGGTCGTGTGTACCACGGACAATTTGCACGCTATGGTTTCGGTTACGGCGATGAAAAAGGGCAAGCATGTGTTCTGCCAGAAGCCGCTAACGCACACGATTTATGAAGCGCGGCGAATGGCGGATGTGGCGCGCGAGACGGGAGTGGCGACGCAAATCGCCGTGGGAAATCAGGCGTCGGAAGCGACGCGCGAATTGTGCGAATGGATCTGGGCAGGAGCGATTGGGCCGGTGCGGGAAGTTTACAACTGGTCGAGCCGGCCTTATTGGCCGCAGGGAATCGAACGGCCGAAGGACGTGCAGCCCGTGCCGGATGGTTTGGATTGGGATTTGTGGCTTGGGCCTGCGCCGGAGCGCGGATTCAATGAGGCGTACTTGCCGTTCGTGTGGCGGGGCTGGGGCGACTTCGGTTGCGGCGCGCTCGGCGATATGGGTTCCTACAGTTACGACACGCTGTTTCGCGTGCTGAAGCTGGAGGCGCCGGAAATTGTCGAGGCTAGCTCGAGCGAGAAGTACGCGGAGACGTACCCGCTGGCTTCGATCTGCCGATACAGTTTCCCGGCGCGGGGCGATATGCCTGCGGTGAAATTCAATTGGTACGACGGAGGATTGAAGCCGGAGAGGCCGGACGAGTTGGAGGAAAATCGGCCGCTGAAGGGAGATGGCGAGGAAGAAGATGAAGGGCTGCTCTTTGTGGGGGATCACGGAAAAATTCTGTGCTGGTTTAATGGAGGGCATCCGGAGCTGATTCCGAAGTCGAAGATGGACGCTTTCGTGCCGCCGCCGAAGACTTTGCCGCGTTCGCCGGGGAATGAGCGGGAGTGGCTGAACGCGTGTAAAGGCGGAAAAGATAAGCCGGGAGCGAATTTTGAGTTTGCAGGAATGGTTACGGAGACATTGCTGTTGGGGAATGTGGCGTCGCGGACTGGTGAAAGATTGCACTGGGATCGGGCGAACATGCGCGTGACAAATTCGGAGGCGGCGCAGAAGTTGGTGGCGCCGGAAAGACGGAAGGGCTGGGAGATTTAGGACAGTGCCTGGTCGATGGTTTTTTACCTGCCATTTTCGATCCCGAAGATGCTCCGCTGAACGAAGAGCAGAATTTGAGTTGGTTGCCGAGTAGGGGCGCAACATGTTGCGCCCCTA
>JBARJI010000118.1:0-7679 GCA_049800195.1 Candidatus Acidiferrum sp. | reverse complement strand
GATTACGGCACGAACCTTGGTCGCGAGGAAGAAAAAGATTCTTATAAGTGAAGAGAAAACACTTCGCAGGAAGTGCCCGGAGAGGTTTGTCTTGACAGGACCGACGTCGTTATAGACAGGATGACATTTGAGGGGTGGTGCCGTCCGCTACTCCTGGCGGAGGGCGGCTAGCGGGTCGATTCTTGTGGCGCGGCGGGCTGGGACGTAGCAGGCCACGAGAGCGGACGCCAAGAGAACTACGGCCACGCCGATGAGCGCTCGGACATCTAGGGCGCCAACGTTGTATAGAAGGCTCTTTAATGTTTTCCCAACCAAGTAGACACCTGGGACGCCAATGGCCATACCTATGAGGGCGGCGCGCATGCCTTCGCCGACGACCAAGCGCAGGACCTGTGCACTGCCAGCGCCAAGGGCAATGCGAATGCCGAGCTCGTGATTGCGTTGAGCGACGGAGAAAGTCATGACGCCGTAAATGCCAATGGCGGCTAGGAGGAGCGCGAGTACGGCAAAGCTGCCGAAAACGAGGACAGTGAAGCGGTCGGTCACCAAGGATTCGCTGACGACTTGATCCATGGTGCGGACTTGCGTCATGGGGTAATCGGGATTCACGGAACGGATGGCAGCGGCGATGCTTGTCGTTACCGCGGATGGGTTTCCGTTTGTGCGCACGCCGATGGTGGTATAGGGCCAGGGGCTCTGGTCAAAAGGGACGTCGACTTCTGCGGAGCCGGTGGTGGGATGGCTGTCGTACTGGACGTCGTGGAAGACACCGACGATTTGCCATTCGACGGGGGCGCCGAAAGGAGGGATTTTGTCGGGGAGTATTTCGACGATTTTGACGCGTTGCGTGAGCGGGTCGAGTCCGGGCAGGTATTGGCGAGCAAAACTCTCGCTGACCATGGCGACGCGGGGAGCGCCGGCGAGATCGCGTGCATCCAGATAGCGGCCGCGGGTGAGGCGGATGCCGTAGGTTTGGTAGTATCCCGGTGTCACCGGCATGAAGATCGTTCGCGGCTCCTTGTTGATGTTGTTATCAGTGTCGTCGGAGGGCTGGCCGGAAATGGTGAAGTGCAGGCGGGGAGCGCCGGCGGCTGGCAAGCCGAGCGCGATGGCGACTTTCATGACGCCGGGGACAGCGGCGATTCGCTCTTCGAGTTGCCGGTAGACGGAGCGAATTTGAGCGGCGCTTGCGGTGCGTTCGTGCTGGATAGGCACGCTGAAGGTGAGGACGTGGTCGCGGCGAATACCGAGGTCAACTTGCGTGACGTTCCAGAAGCTGCGGAGGATGAGTCCCGCTCCGGCGACGAGGATCAAGGCGAGGGCGAACTCGACAACGACGAGTACGCGGCGGAGACGGTTGTGGCTGGCGCTGGCCGAAGAGGACCTGCCGCCCTCTTTCAACATGTCACTAATATTTTGGCGGGCGGCGTGCCAGGCGGGGAAGCAGCCAAAGAGGACGCCACTGAGGAGCGTGGCGCCCAGAGTGAAGAGCAGAACGGGGATGTTGAGGTGCGGATCGGCTTCGAAGGGGATGCCTAATTGGTTTCTCGGCATCAAGCTCATCACGACGCGTAGCAGGGCTACCGCAAGCAGTGTCCCCAAAGCGCCACCCATCAAGGCCAAAGAAAGACTCTCGATCAGGAATTGGCGGAAGATGCGCGCACGGGTGGCGCCTTGTGAGGCGCGGACGGCGATTTCCTTCTGGCGAGCGGTGCCCCAGGCGAGGAGCAGGTTCGCTATATTGACACAGGCGATGAGGAGGACGAAGCCGACGGCGCCCATCATGAGCCAGAGACCCGTGCGGGTGCTCTTGGGAAGAAAATCATCTTTGAGGGGCTCGACGGTCGCGGTCAGATTGGCATTCGTCTTTGGGTAACTTTGCGCAAGTTGCTTGGCGATTACGGCCATCTCGGCGTTGGCCGCCTCGAGAGTGACTCCACGCTTGAGCTTCCCCATCACGAGCAGAAAATGGTTCTCGCGATGGATTTCCTCTGGCTTAAAGGCCAGCGGCACACTCATCTTGGAATCACCCTCGTCGCCCGGGTTGGGAGCGGCCACACCGAGGACGGTGTACAGCTCGCCGCTCATGCGGAGCTTTCTGCCGACGATGGTGGGATCGCTGCCGAACCGTTCACGCCAGAATTTGTAGTTGAGGATGACTACGTGATCGTTGCCGGGCTGCGCGTCTTCGGCAACGAAATACCTGCCGAGAAGCGCTTTTGGGCCGTAGAGGAGGTCGAAGATTCCAGGGGCTACGCGGTTAGCCTGGACCTGTTCGGTCCAATCGGGGGTGGAGATGGTGAAGCCGTCGCCGGTCCAGGCGCTGAGGGAGTCGAAGACGGTGGCCTGCTTTTGCCAGTCGAGGTAGTCGCTGGGCGAAGTGCCATTGCGCTCGCCTTTTTGTTGAGACCAGACCATGACGATTCTGTCGCTATCGGTGTAAGGGAGCGGGGCAAGGAGGACGGAATAGAGCAAGCTGAAAATGGCGGTGGTGGCTCCAATGCCCAAGGCCAGGGCAAGCAGGGACACGGAGGTGAACCCCGCGCTCTTCCAGAGCAGCCGCAAGCCGTAGCGGATATCACGCCAAAGTTCGGTCATGGCCTGCACCTCTTTCCCTATTTATACCGCCGATCAGCCGAAAATGTTCCGTCGTTTTTGCGGGCAGGGAATTGGGTTCAGGATAGTGCGCTGCGCGGGCAATGCGTATGCGGCCATGAGACGCAGCGCGGCTGGCGGTGCTGCGTCTCGTCGGCGAGGGAATAAGTTGCAGAAGGGATGTGGCTGCTGCTCGACTAGCGCAAGCCTGCGGCCATGGTTTTTGTGATGGTGCCGATGGCGTCGTCATCCTTGAGGGCCCAGACGAAGGCGCCGCCTAGGCCGCCGGGGACGCGTCCGCGGACGTAGGCCATTTTGAGCCAGACGGTGACGGGATCGTCGTAGGACCAGAAGGTCTCGGAGTTGGGGTCGTAGAGCCAAACGGCGATTCTTCGATAATCGAAGTGGCGAGAGAAGCCGGTGAGGCCGGTGAGAGTGAGGTAAGTGATCACACCGGGAGTTTGCAGGTAATCCGCGGGTGGAAAGGGAGCAGGGCCTGTGGAGGTCTGGTAGAGGCCGAAATTGGTGCTGGGAACGCCTGTCCAGCCGCGAGCGTACGTGGGAATACCGAGCACGAGTTTGCTGGGAGGCACACCTGCGTGGAGGTAAGAGCTGATGGTGTAGTCGATATAGAAATTCTCGTCGCGGTCGGGATCCTGGGGGTCATCGAAAAGGGGAGAAGCGTGATTTGTCGAGGTCTCCCAAGTGCCGTGGAAATCGTAGCCCTGGACATTGTAGAAGTCGAGCTGCTGGGCGACTTTGGCAAGCTGAATATTGGAAAAATTCTGCTGGCCAGCGGGACCGAACATGGTGAGGAGGTAGTGCTTGTTGTTCGTTTTGCCGAGCGCGTCGAGCTGCTTGCGGAATTCCTGCATGAGGAGGGTGGCGTTGACGGTGTCGGTGGCGGCAGGAAATTCCCAATCGATGTCGATGCCGTCGAAAACGCCGGCGGCGGAAATGCCGGGGGCGAGATTGCCGTTGATGAAGAGATCGATGCAGTTGGCGACCATGGTTTGACGGCCTGCGGCGGTGCTTGCGGCGGTGGAAAAAGCGGGAGCGCCAGTGAGAGAAATCAGAACCTTTAGATTGGGATGAAGCTGCTTAAGTTGTTGGAGAGCGGCGAAATTGCCGTAAAGCGGGCCGGGGTAAGGCTCGCCGCTGACACTGGGAATGTAAATGGATTGATAATCGGCGTAGGAATCAGCAATGGCACAGCCGGTGGGCGTAGCATCGCCGAAGGCGTAAGTGAGGTGAGTGAGTTTATCGGCGACGCCATTGGATTGGAGATTGGCGATGTTGTAGCCGGCGAAGTAGATGCTCCATTCCTCGAAATATCCGCCAACAATTTTGGTCTGGTGATTTTGATCCTGAATTTGTTGACCTGCGGAGAGCGGAAGGGCGAGAAAGAACGCGAGCAGCAGGTTCGCAAACAGGATTGAAACTACGATTCTGAAAACGCGAGGAGAAATAGTTTGAGTCATAAGGACCACCTCGAGAAGGGAAATGCAAAACGCAAGAGACTATAGACCTATATAGCGGTTTTAGCTACTGCATAATTCCTTGGGGAATTTGAGAGAGAGTTTGCCGAGGTCCTATATAGCGGCTTCGGGGAGAGTTCAGAAGCGGCCAGCTTGGTTGGGCGAGCTAACCACATTTCATAGAAGTTTTTTACGCGGGATCGCAGAGAAAAAAGGGCTGTGACGGGGCGGAAGAACAAGTTTCAGCGCGGCGCTTCGTGCGGAAGAGGTAGAGAGGGAAACGCGTTGACAGGAGCAGAGTCGTACTTTAAGATTAACGTTTGTCTTTATAGGGAAAGGTGTGGCTGAGCGCGATGAGGACGTACGTGGCCAAGGGAGAAGAAGCGGAAGCGCTGAAAGTGGGCGCAAACTGGTTTGTGGTGGATGCCACCGACCAGGTTTTGGGGCGTCTGGCGACGAAAGTGGCGCGGATGCTGATTGGTAAGGACAAGCCGAGTTTCACGCCGTATCTGGATTCGGGAGATCACGTTGTGGTGATCAACGCGGATAAGGTACGAATGACGGGGAACAAGGTCGAGCAGAAAGTTTATTACTCGCACAGCGGGTATCCGGGCGGATTGAAGGCAGTTCCGGCAAAGCGGGTGCGGGAGACGAAGCCGGACTGGATGATTCGCGAGGCCGTGCTGGGAATGCTGCCGAAGAATAAGTTGCGGGCGCGGCGAGCGAAGAAATTGCGGATTTACCGGGATGCGGCGGGGTTGGCGCGGCATGCCGGGCAGAGGCCGCAGGCGCTGGCAGTTTAGGATTTACAGAGCACAGACTGAAGTCTGTGCCACTGTTGGGCAGAAGCGGGGAGCCCGGGCAAGAGTGCCCGTGCTACTTGGTTTCCGCACGTTGCTGTTCCTTGGTAAGTGTGGCCGCGTAGTGGTCACCTCTAAGTGGTGCCTTAGGCAGGGAGCAAACCGGCGTGGAGTTCGATAGTTCCAGATGTCTCTGGGTGTCTGGAATTGGGCGGGGTTGCGAGAGGAGCACAGACGGAAGTCTGGGGCTCTTGCGGCAGCGGAAGGATTTAAGAGCACAGACTGAAGTCTGTGCTACTGGAGGAACGTTGAGTTCTACGGGTACGCCCCTAGCGGGCACGCAGACATGGTTTTTGGGAACGGGACGACGCAAGGAGTCCGTGGCGCGAGTTTTCTTGCGGGCCGGGAGCGGCAAGTTCACGATCAATGGCCGCGAGGTGGAGAATTATTTTCCGAATCATGCGTGGAAGCATGATGCGATAGAGCCGCTGAAGTTCACGAGCTTGGCCGAGCAGGTGGACGTGAAGGTGACGGCGCATGGCGGCGGCGTTGGCGGGCAGGCGGGAGCGGTGCGCATGGGATTGTCGCGGGCGATCTCGCGATTCAATCCGGAATTGCGGCCAGCGCTGCGAAAGAATGGATTTTTGACGCGCGACTCGAGAATGAAGGAACGGAAGAAGTACGGGCAGAAGGGCGCGCGGAAACGCTTCCAGTTTACGAAGCGTTAAGGAATTACACAGAGGACTCTGAGGACGCAGAGACCACAGAGAAGAATCCCGGTGTAAAGAGCTCCAGCGGGTCGACGAGAGTTGGCCCACTGAGATCACGGCCGGCATGGAGCCGGCAAGAGGCTGTTCGGTGGTTTGCTTTTGCAGATGCCGGTCTAAAGACCGGCTACTACAAAGCAAAACTGACCACTGCAAACAGCTATTCCATTAGGAGGAAACTTGGCAGTAGAAATTACGATGAAAGAATTGCTGGAGGCTGGAGTCCACTTCGGCCACCAGACGCGGCGCTGGAATCCGAAAATGAAGGAATATATTTTCGGAGAACGCAACGGGATCCACATTATTGATCTTCAAAAGACCCTCAAGATGTTTCGCGAAGCGAGCCGCTTCGTGAGCGACCTTTCCGCGCAGGGAAAATCGGTTCTATTCGTGGGAACAAAACGGCAGGCGCAGGAAGCCGTGGCTGAAGAATCGAAGCGCTGCGGCGCGTTTTTTGTGAACCACCGCTGGCTGGGCGGGACGCTGACAAATTGGGCGACGCTGCAGAAATCGATCAAGCGGCTGAAGTTGCTGAAAGCCATGACGGAAGACGGCCGGATCAACGAGCTTTCGAAGAAAGAAAAAGCGCGGCTGGGCCGCGAGATGAAGCACCTGAACCAGAACCTGGAAGGGATCGAGAACATGTCGCAGCTTCCGGACGCAATGTTCGTGATCGATTCGAACGCGGAAGAGATCGCGGTGAAGGAAGCGCGGCGGATGGGCGTGCCGGTGGTATCGGTGGTGGATACGAATTGCGATCCGGACGTGGTGGACTGGATTATTCCCGGGAACGACGATGCGTTGCGGGCGATAAGGCTCTTCACGACGAAGATCGCGGATTCCGTGCTTGAAGGGCACACCGCTTACCAGCAGTCGCAAGTGGCGGATCAGAAGTCGGCGGAAGATCAGGCGCTGGTGGACGGAGTGGAGTACGTGGATACGAGCGCGTACGAACAATATGAGAAGCAGGAAGGCGACTTCGTCGAGGGAGCGGACGTGACGACTCCCGTGGATGCAGCGCTGGAAGCAGCTGCGGGTGCGGAAGCAACCGTGCCCCCGGACGAGGAAGAGCGATAGACGAGCGGTATTAGAAGGATGATTACGAGGCCCGCTCCATGCGGCTCGGAGCGGGCCTTTTTGCAAGCATTCACGCAAAAGATCGAGATTTTGAGTTCGCAGAGAGAAAAAGGATGAGCACACAACAACCAGCCATGCAGATACCGGCGCACCTCGTGAAAGAGCTGCGCGAGAGGACGGGCGCGGGATTCAGCGATTGCCGCGCGGCGCTCGTGGAAGCCAGCGGGAACATCGAAAAGGCCATCGAGATTTTGCGGAAGAAAGGACAAGCTGCCGCGGCCAAGAAATCGCAGCGCGAAGCGAGCGAAGGACTCGTGGGGAGCTACATTCACGCGGGCGGGAAGATTGGCGTGCTCGTGGAGATCAACTGCGAGTCGGACTTCGTGGCGCGCACGGAAGCGTTCCAGCAGCTGTGCCATGACATCGCGATGCACATCGCGGCGCTCGATCCGCGTTACGTGCGGCGAGAGGACGTTACGGCGGAGATGCTCGAGAAAGAGCGCGAAATTTACCGGGCGCAGGCGCTGGCCACCGGGAAGCCGGAAGCTGTCGTCGACAAAATCGTGAACGGAAAGATGGAGAAGTTCTACGAGGAAAACTGCTTGTACGAGCAGCACTACATCAAAGACGAGAGCGTGACGATCGGAGAGATGATCACGCAAGCGATTGCGAAGCTGGGCGAAAACATTTCGATCCGGCGATTTGTGCGCTTCAAGGTTGGCGAGATTGGCGGGCCGGGGGCAGAACCGGAAACCGCGCCAGTTCCGACGCCCGTTGGCGCCTAGCGAAAAAGGTGGATGGAACATTGCAGAGCGCCCCGACGCGGTCGGGGCGCTTTTTTTGGTGTGCCGAGCATGTTCGACAGCTAGGAGGTGCAAGTCCTCTTCACAACGTGATGGACGTGAAGTGATAGCGAAGCGCAAGGGTGAAATAACACTCGCCGCGAGGCGGGGCCTGAAAGA
>JBARJI010000117.1:0-11691 GCA_049800195.1 Candidatus Acidiferrum sp. | reverse complement strand
ACAGCCTATAATCTTCATCATTCGGCTCCTTTCTCCCGAGCCTTGGTCGCTCATCACGCCAAGTCTACCCGGGCCCAAGGAGCCGACGTCGTTATGAAATCAAGCAAAGCGAGGAATCCGCTTTTCGCCGGCTAAAGCTCGAGCGGTTTGAGCGGTTTTTCTTGCGACGCGATCAGCAACTCGCCGTGAAATGCGCATTCGGCGGGCCGGCGGTTGAGTGCTTCCTCGGCGGAAAGGCGCGCGAGATCGGGATTATTGTTTTCCTGCGATAGATGCGCGAGCACGAGGTAGCGTGCGCGGGCGTCGAAGCCCTCCGGATCGCAAAGATATTCGCTGACGGCATGATTCGAGAGATGGCCGGTGCGCGAAAGAACCCGCTGCTTGACGACCCACGGATACGGTCCCACCTTGAGCATGTCCAGATCGTGATTCGATTCGAGCATAAGACAATCGGCATCGCGTAGATGCACCTTCACGAGTTCGGGCATGTAGCCGAGGTCGGTGACGAGTGCCATCTTTGTGCCGTTGGTGCGAAATGTGAAGCCGATGGGATCGGCGGCGTCGTGCGGAATTTGAAACGCATGCACATCGATATCGCCGATCGAAAAATGCTGGCCCGCCTGAATCGTTTCGAGCGCGCAGAGGCGCTTGCCGAGCGTGTCCGGAAGCGTGCGGCGCAGCGCGTCCATCGTCGGCTCCGTGACGTAGAGCGGCGCTTTCCAAAGGCCGAGCATCTGCGGCAAACCGTTGCAGTGATCCGTATGCTCGTGAGTGATAAGGATGCCGTCGATGCGATCGACGCTCAGTTCGATGGCCGCAAGCCGCGCCAGCGTTTCGCGTTTGCCGAGGCCGCAGTCCACGAGGAGTCGCGTGCGCTCGGTCTCGAGCAAAGTGAGGTTGCCCGAGCTGCCTGACGCCAAAATGGAAACCCGCAAGCCGATCGGTTGCTCCTCGTTACCGCCAGGAAAAACTGCCGCGCTTAAGCCTAGCGCTGCGTTGTTGCGCGGCGGCCAGCCCACAATCGAATTTTCAGAATGATGGCAGAGCGATTCCCGCGCGTCAACGCGAAAAAAGAATAGAATCAATTACGCAATCAGAATCGTAGATGACTATAGGCACCGAGATAGCCGTTCCTCCGTTGTACCTGGTAGCTGGACCAAATCGGAGTGAGCCTTACAGGAGCTCAATGTGATGTCGCTCTGGACTTTCTTAGCGCTTCCCTTGCTGCTCTTTCATTTTTCTCACGCTGTGGCCAATACTCCCGCAGAGGAAAACACCTTTGTCATCCGGGTTGACCCATCCGTGAAACCTGCCGAGCTACAAGTACGATACTTCATGACCGGCGACTTTGGTGGTTTTGGCGATTACCAAGTTGAGCAAAATGGTGAGAACGCGATCCTGATTCACACCGAGGTTAAGGGAAAAGCGGCGAAAGGTCTGAAAGCCGTTCTTTATGCTCCGGACTGCCAAATTCAAACCATCAGCGTGCTCGACCTCTCAACGAGCTCTCGTGAAGGAGAATTCCATTGCACGCCCTTGGGCGAGACAGGTTTTCAGGGCAAGTTTTCCCGTGGTCCAATGACTCTGGATCGCAAAATGGAAGTGGAGATTCGATATCTCGGCTTCTGGGGACACCGCTTTTTCGGGATCGCCGACGGTTTCGTTTTGAGCTTCGATATTACTAAATCTTCCGTGGGACCAGACGGATCCTTTGAAGCGCATTTGCCAGACTTTGCGGAGAACAGCGCAGCATCGCCGCAAATGAATGACGCTGCCTTTTGGGTCCTCCTGAAAGACCCCGACTCGGGCAACCTCCTGGCGGAACTGAAACCTCCAGCCGCACTGTCTTGTGATGGAAATCTGAAGATTCTTCCAAGTTATCCGCAAACGATCGAATTTTCTGCCGACTGGCAGCCAACGAGTTCCGGCAAATAATCCTAGCAGCCTCAGCAGGCGAGGCGGGAGCGGTCGAGGGTGAAGCCGTTCAGGGGGCCGAGGACGGTGACGGCGATTCGGTCGGGGCGGAAGAAATCGTGGGCGAGGGACTGGACTTCGTCGAGGGTGACGGTTTCGATGGACGCAAGGATTTCGTCGAGAGAGTAGAAGCGGCCGAAATAGAGTTCCTGGCGCGCGAGATTCGACATGCGCGAGCTGGTGGATTCGAGCGAGAGCATCAGCGAACCTTTGAGGTGATTTTTGGCGCGCGTTAGCTCTTCTTCGCTGACGGGCGATTCCTTCATGGCGCGAAATTCCTTGATGGTGAGGTCGATGACCTGACCGACGGTTTCTTTGGCGGTGCCGGCGTAAACGGTGAACATGCCGGCGTCGGAATACGGCGTGAGCTCGCTGAAGACAGCGTAAGCGAGGCCTTCTTTCTCGCGGATATTTTGAAAGAGGCGCGAGGACATGCCGCCGCCGAGAAGATTATTCAGCACCGCGGCGGCGAAGCGCGCTTCGTGGCCCAGCGGAAGCGCGGGAACGCCGATGCAGACGTGGACTTGCTCGAGGTCGCGCTTGGGTTCGAGGTGAATGGGCGCGTGCGTCACGGGAGCGGTGTGATCTTCGAGCGTGCGCGCGGGGCGCAGATCGCCAAACTCGCGTTGAACGAGGTCCAGAACTTTCTCGTGCGTGACATTTCCCGCGGCGGTGATGACGAGGTGATCCGGCGCGAACCAATCGCGGAAACGCTCGTTCAAATGTTCGCGGTTGAAGGCGCGAACTGTTTCGGGCGTGCCGAGAATAGGGCGGCCGAGAGGATGCTCGGGCCAAAATCCACGCGTGAAAATATCGTGGAGAAGATATTCGGGGTTGTCCATGTCCATCTTGATTTCTTCGAGGACGACCTGGCGTTCTTTTTTTACGTCGACGGAGTCAAATTTGGGACGGAGAACGAGATCAGCAATGACGTCAAAGGCGATGGGCAGATGCTCGTCAAGAACTTTAGCGTTGAAACAGATTTGTTCTTTCGAGGTGAAGGCGTCGAGCATGCCGCCGACGGAATCCATTTCGCGGGCGATGGCTTCGGCGGAGCGGCGCTCGGTTCCTTTGAAGACCATGTGCTCGATAAAATGAGCTAGGCCGTTTTCTTCCGGGATTTCGCGGCGCGATCCGTTGCGGACCCACACGCCGACGGAGACCGAGCGCACGTGAGTCATGGTCTCGGTGATGACCACGAGGCCGTTGGCCAAGACGTGCTTTTGGATGTCACGGACTTCCGTGGCGGTCGGCATAGCTTAATTGTGACACAGGCGGAGCGGAAAAGCGCACAGGCTAAAGCCTGTGCCACAACTGCCCTTCGCCAGCGAGTAAAACCTCACAGGCAAGAGTGCCTGTGCTACAAAAGCGTTTCGCCGGGGTGAAGCTTGCCGTATTCGCTGGTGTAGTGGAGCGGGACGTCGCCGTAAGTGCCGCGTTCGCGCGCGTAGACTTCGCAAGTATCGAACGGCTTGGAGTAGACGTGGACGCTTACGGCGCGCTGGCCAAATTCGGGTAAATTCAAGACTTGATGAACGGGCTCGAGCGGATTGACGTGGACGGGATGAGCGGCGTCCATTTCGTAGATTTCGGTGGGAACGATTTTGCAGGTGCCGCAGGAAGCGTCCTTGTTCTCGACACGGAAATTTTGGACTTTTAGGCGGCCGATGGGCGCGGACATCCAGCAATTTTGATCGCGATGATTGTGGATGCGGCTGGACTGGCCGATCTCCCAGCAGATGGTCATGCACTCGAAAAGATCGTTTTTGAAAATGAGATTGCGCGTGTAATTGCCTTTGGAGAAAAAGAGATATTTTTCCAGCGTTTCGGGTCGTACAGAGTGCTGGATGATGTAGTCCTGTACGTTTTCGAGGCTGAACTCGCCTTCGGGGATAGCGGCCAGGTTTTTCACCCAATCCCCGACGGAGAGCTGTTCGACGGCGAGTTGTTTTGACATGACAGGAAAATTATAACGCCAAAAGAAGAAGCAACGACGTAAAGAAGGAACGAAGTAACGAAACACGATATTCTTTAGGGTGATTCGGTTGAAGCAGGGGAGTTGCGGCGGGGTTCGCGAGAACACTCATGGAACTGCTCGGAAAATCGAAAGAAGAGCTGCGCGAGATGTGCGCGGCGATGGGCGAGCCAGCGTATCGCGGAGGGCAGATATACCACGCGCTGTACGCGGAGAGGAAAGCTGCGTTTGAAGAAATGACGAATTTGCCGGCGCGTTTTCGCGGGCGGCTGGCGAATGAGGCAGCCATTACGTTGCCGGTCGTGAAGCAGAGATTTGCGTCGAGCGACGGGTCGGTCCGGTATTTGTTCGAGTTGGGAGCGGAGGAAAAAACATTTAAAACAGAGGCCGCGGAGAACACAGAGTCCACCGAGAAGAGAAAACCGCTCAGGCCGGTGTCGGTCGAAGCAGTGTTCATGCCTAGCGAGGGGCGGCAGACGATTTGTGTTTCCACACAAGCGGGATGCGCGGTGGATTGCCAGTTTTGTTTGACGGCGCAGTTGGGATTGATCCGGAACTTGACGGCCGGGGAGATTGTTGCGCAAGTGTTGCTGCCGCTGGAAGAGCACAAGCAACGGCTGGCGCCACAGACGAATGTTGTTTTGATGGGGCAAGGCGAGCCGCTTTTGAACTTCGAGGCAGTGATGGCGGCTTTACGAATCATGCTTGATCCCGCAGGCATCGGGATTGCGCCGAGGCATGCCACACTTTCCACTAGCGGGATCGTGCCAGGGATCGAGCGGCTGGCGGCGGAAAAGGTGCGGCCGAAGCTGGCGATTTCGTTGAATGCCTCAAGCGACGAGCAGCGCGATGCTTTGATGCCGATCAACAGAAAGTATCCACTAAGCGTTTTGCTCGAGGCTTGCAAGAAGTTTCCGCGAGGATCGCGGGAATACCTCACGTTTGAGTATGTGCTGTTGGGCGGGGTGAACGATTCTCCGCAAGATGCACGGCGCGTGGCGAAATTGATGAGCGATTTGGGGCGGGTGAAGGTGAACCTGATTCCGTGGAATCCGGGGGCGCTGCCGTTTGCGGAGCCGACACAGGAGCGGGTGGATTCATTTCATAAGATCTTGCTCGATCGGGGCGTGCCGGTGTTCACCAGGTATTCGCGGGGGCGAGACGTGATGGCGGCGTGCGGGCAGTTGGCGTTGATGCAGATCCAGCCAACGGCTGCTCAGCCGAATGCCTGACCAGAAGACTCGCGTTAAGCGAGCCCAAAAGATCATGGCAGAATGGCCGAGCATTGGTTAACCGTAGTAAGACCACCCCTCCGGTTTTTCGTAAACGCTCATTTTAAAGGGAATTAAAACCCCTTGTTTTGATGGAGATCTGCAAGTGTTGATTGTGAAGGACCTCTGGGCGCAAGAAAGTCGTCCAATTTCCGCCATTCACAACCCCAAAAAGGACCGGCTTTTGGTTATCAAATCACTTTTTGGGCAACAGTCTGGATCGGGGGGAGAAGAGCACAGGCAAGTGTGCCCATGCTACCCAAGCAAAAACGCCGTTCAGGAGATTCATCCCGGTGAATTCGCGGGATGGGGAAGAGTGGGCCCTCCCGGGAAATCGGGGCGCACTGTTACCCACGTTTTTCTGTACTCCTAGAGTTAACTGCTTTCAAGGCCCAAAATGAGATTCAGCTTAGCCTCGCCCAGCCGTCGTTCATCTGCTACATTTCGCCTTGGATGACGGCACTCCCTCATGTCCCTGTGGCCGGAATCATCGGCATCATCACGCTCGCCATCTGGCTGCACTTGTTTTTCGGGCGCGGCTGGTTTTGGCGCGTATATAAATTCAATGCCGACGGAGCTCCCATCGCGCCCCCGGCCGTTTGGCCAAGGATCGTCGCCGTTGTACCCGCCAGAAATGAAGCCGAGACCATCGGCGAAACAGTGGCAAGCCTCGCAAAGCAGGAGTATCCCGGCCCGTTTTCCATCGTAATTGTCGACGATCACAGCGAAGACGAAACTTCCGCTATCGCTATCCGGGTCGCCGAATGGCAAGCCGCGCAGGGCCAAGTCCAGATCGTCGCCGCTGCAGCGCTCCCGGAGGGCTGGACGGGAAAGCTCTGGGCACTAAACAATGGCGTTAACTGCGCGCAACCAGACCAGCCCGCATTTTTTTGGTTCACCGATGCCGACATCACCCACGCTCCGGGCACTCTGCGCCGGCTGGTATCCTTCGCCGATCGCGACAAGCTCGACCTCGCATCGCTCATGGTTCTCCTGCAAGCGAAAACTCTGCCGGAGCGCGCGCTAATTCCCGCGTTTCTCTATTTCTTCCTGATGCTCTATCCCCCGCGATGGATTGCCGATGAAGATCTCTCTAGAGCCGGCGCCGCAGGCGGCTGCATCTTGCTGCGCCGCGAAGCCCTCGAGCGCATCGGCGGTCTTGCCTCAATACGCAGCGAGGTCATCGACGACTGCGCGCTCGCCGGAGCAATAAAACGCACTGGCGGGCGAGTCTGGATGGGTTTGACGAGAAAGAGCGCAAGCCTGCGTGCTTATAAGACCTTCGCCGAAATTAGGGATCTGATCGCCAGAACCGCGTTCACGCAGCTTCGCTATTCGGCGCTGCTCCTGGTGGGCACACTCACGGGAATGTTTCTGACTTACGTCGCTCCCATCATTCTACTTTTTGCGCACAATCCGACGGCGAGAGTCCTCGGCGCAACAGCGTTCCTGCTCATGACTTTCTCATTCCTATCCACGGTTCGTTTTTACCGCCTGTCGGTGCTTTGGGCGCCGCTTCTCCCGTTGACGGCGCTCTTTTACGCTTACGCGACGTGCCTTTCCGCGGTGCGCTATTGGTTCGGCAAGGGCGGCTCGTGGAAAGGCCGCGCGCAGGCGCCGAAGAGATCCTAGACACACGCCAGATTGTCCGCGGAAATTTGTGCGACGACCACTTGCGTGCCGAGAGCGCAGCCGTTAAGAAGCGAGGAATTTCGTCAGCGGCTCCCAATAATTCCCTTTCCATCCTTCCGCCAGGTGTCCAGCGTCGCCTTTGGGAAAACCGGCGTGGTTGAAGACGACCTTCGTATCCGATCCTTGCTCGACGAGATCGAATCTGGCAATCGACCAGGTCCCCGTCGGCCAATAACTAACCCGCCAGGCTTGCACAATTCGCTCGTTCGGCACGAGCTCCAGGTTTCGTCCGACAATAAAGCCGTCGAAAAGTTTGAAGGCGCCGCCTGGCTCGGCTGCGATTTCCGCCGCCACCGTGCCGTGGGCCATGCCGGAAGTCACAGCCTCGCTGAGCATCGTGACTTTTTGAAACTGTTTGGCGTCCATAAGTGCTTCATAGACGCGTTTTCGGCTGGATTTGAAAACAATTTCCTGATGGATGGACTCCTCGGTGTGAGAAATCTCGTCGTCGCTTGTGCCTGCACCGACAGCCTCGGCCGAACCGACGGCAATGCCGCTGAGCGCGAACGTCACACCGGCAATTACTTGGCGCCGTGTTGGATTCCATCTGGACGGCTGCAGAAAGTTTATTATGCTCATTTTGACCCTCCTGACCATTCGAAATACCTTTATGTGGGAGCGTACGAGCATGGGAGCACGCCAACGAAATATGTTCAAGATAATATTTTTCTGCGGAAGAGAATACTGTTAGGCCCATCTCTCGGCTGCCGCGTGAACTAAACGGGTCTCTGCGGTATGCTTGCAACATGGTTGGCAGGAAGCCTAGTGTCGCAGTGATTTTGAGCGCGTTGCTGGCAGGATTATGCCTTGCCAACGCCTTTGCCGCGCCACAGCAAGCGGCCTCGCCAGTCAGAATAGAAGTCACGGAACCGGCGGGAGCGGGAGTGGCACACGTCCCTATTCGGCTAGTGCCGGCGCCTGATCCTGCCCCCGCGAAAATGCAAACGGACGAGAAGGGGGAACTTTCTCTTAATTTGGCGCCCGGTGGTTATGCGCTCTACGTGGATTTTCCAGGGTTCAAACCGCTGGATAAATTCATCAATGTGCAGGATACAAAAGACGTTCAGATTATTCCCGTGCGTTTGGAAATGGTGGCGATGGGTTCGCCGACGGTCTATCCAGATCCAGCTACGCCGCCAGCCACATCGAAGGACGATTTGCGGATCTCGGCCCATCCGTATCACGAGGACATGATACTGACCGTAGCCGACTTGAAAGCCATGCCGCAAACAACCGTGAAGGTACATAACGAGCACACCAAGGCCGACGAAACTTACACGGGAGTGCGTGTGGCCGACCTGCTTACAAAAATGGATGCGCCCTTGGGCAACAAGCTGCGCGGCGCCGCTCTAAGCGACTACCTGGTGGCGACCGGTTCCGACGGCTACGTGGCGGTGATTGCGCTCGCCGAAGCCGACCCCAGCTTCCATTCCGGGGAAGTAATTGTGGCCGACACGATGGATGGACAGCCCCTCGATGCGCATTCCGGCCCATTTAAGCTCGTCGTGACGGAAGACAAGCGCCCGGCCCGTTGGGTGCGCGATCTAGTCACCCTCGAATTAAAATCCGCAAAATAGTTTCCCGCGGGAATCCCAAGCCTCGAAAGTGCATTATCTTCGCAGCAGGATGTCGCTGTCACTCTGGTTTGGAGACTTTCGCAAATACAAAATCGACGAGCGCATTGCCCGCCGAGGCCGGCGAGCGTATATTTGCGGGCGGTTGCGACTGTTCAGGAAAGACCTTCTAGTCGAAATATTTGGCGTGTGCGGGTGAGGAGGGATTGTGGGAAAAGTGTTCGCGTGTGTGGTGTGTTTGTTCTTGCTACTGGCGATGCCATCGCCGGCGCAGTCACCCGGACTTTCCGGCGTCTACGCGCAAATCCGCGCGGAGGAAACCAACAACTCGAAGATCATGTGGATCATCCATGAAATCGCGGACGTACATGGCCCGCGCCTGACGGGCACGCCTAATTTGAAAGCGGCCGACGATTGGGCCATCGAGAATATGAATTCCTGGGGATTATCGAACACCCATTTGGAGCCGTGGACGTTTCAGCCGCCCAGCGCCGCAGCGCCCGTGCCAGGATGGGAGAACATGGAGCTTTCGGCGGATGCCGTCGCGCCGTTCCACGGCCCGTTGATGGTTGAACCGTTGGCGTGGACGCCGAGCACAAACGGAGTTGTCACCGCGCAAGTGGTGATGATCGATCCGCCGGGGTTGGCCCTACCGTCGCGTGGCGCTTTCAACTTTTTCGGAGGCGCGCCTCCTCCACCGGAACCAAAATGGGCCGCCCCGCCAATGCCTCCAGTACCTAAGCCTGCGGAGCCGAAGCAACCAACGCAAGCGGAACTCGATGTGTATTTGAATTCCGTGAAAGATAAAGTCCGCGGATCAATCGTGTTCGTCGGCAAGCACGTCGAGGTCGCGGAGGAGATGAACCCCGCGCCGATGCGGCGCCCCGAAGACGAATGGAAGTCAAGGTTCGATGCGAAAAATCCAAGGCCATTCCGTTTTCCCGAACCGCAAAAGCTTCCCGAAGGCCAATTGACGCGGCAGGAAGTTTCGCGCCAAGTGGACCAATTCCTTGTGGACAATGGCGCCCTGGCAAGGATCAACGATGCGGGGCGAGCCCACGGCGTGATCGTGGCGCAGCAAAATGGCACGTACGATTGGACTCGCGCCGTCCCCACGCTGGTGATGCGCAACGACGACTATGGCCGGATTTCCAGGATTATGGACGACGGAACGCCGGTCACACTGCGCATCAACATTCAGAATAAAGAGTACACGGAGGGCACCACCGTCTATAACGCCATCGGCGAAATTCCCGGCACGGACAAGAAAGATGAAATTGTCATGCTCGGTGGACATTATGACTCCTGGCATGACGCGACCGGTGCCACGGATAACGGTATCGGCTCTTCCATGATGTTGGAGGCTGTCCGCATCCTGACGGCTTTGCACGTGAAGCCGCGTCGCACCATTCGCATTGCTCTGTGGAGCGGCGAGGAAGAAGGCTTGCTCGGCTCGCTGGCCTATGTGAAACAGCATTTTGGGAGCTTTGAAGATCAAAAACCGGAGTACGCCAAACTGGATGCGTACTTCAACATCGATTCCGGCACGGGAAAGCCGCGTGGCGCCGGTGTGTTTGGTCCAGAAGGCGCGGCCGAGATGGTTCGCGACGCGATGATGCCGTTTGCCGATTGGGGATTCACGGGCGTCCTCAAAAGCGATAGCCGCAGGACTGGCGGAACGGACAGCACTTCGTTCAACAACGCGGGATTGCCGGGCATTGGATTGTCGCAAGATCCGTTTGATTACGGCTCCTTCACGCATCATACGAATCTCGACACTTACGAGCGGATTTACGAAGAGGACGTCAGAGAAGGCGCGGTCGAGATTGCTTCGGCGGTTTACGCTTTTGCGATGGCCGACGACATGGTGCCGCGCTTCAAGGATTCGGAAATGCCGAAGCCCGTTCCGGAACCTGGACCGGGTTCGGAAGCCACACCAGTGCGGCACGTTCCGGCGAACTGAAAAGAGGCGCCAGGTGCCTGAAATGGACCAAGAGTTCAGGTATCTCCAGGGAGTCAACCGTGAGGACGCGGTTCAGCTGACTTGTAAACTTATTGGTCAAGGAAAGGGGAATTTGGTATTCTGCGTTTAGCTGAGGTACAGGGCTGCATCCCGAGGTTAGGGAGCGGCACCGGAGGCTACCATGAGCGTCGTCCCTCATTCGGGCAGTGGCAAGGTCACGGTGCCCGAATTGTTGCAGCGGAAATCCTCCGTTGCGGCTTTCACTTCCAATTCACGGAAAATTACCTGTTTGACGGCATACGATTATCCGGCGGCGCGCCTTTTGGATGAAGCCGGCGTGGACGTTTTGCTCGTGGGCGATTCGCTCGGAATGGTCGTGCTCGGCTATGAAAGCACGCTGCCTGTATCGCTTGAGGAAATGCTGCATCACACGCGGGCGGTTCGGCGCGGAACGCGGCGGGCGCTCGTCGTGGCTGACATGCCCTACGGCAGCTATCACACGGACAACGCGGAATCGCTGCGCAATGCCGTGCGCTTCGTGAAAGAGGCCGGCGCGGAGGCCGTGAAAGTCGAAGGCGGCGAGCGGCGCTTGGAATTGATTGTGCGGCTGACGGAGGCGGAAATTCCGGTAATGGGGCACGTTGGCTTGACGCCGCAATCGGTGAACGCCTTGGGCGGATACCGCGTGCAAGGAAAGACCGTGGATACCGCGGAGCAATTGTTGCGGGATGCGCGGGCAGTGGAAGCGGCGGGAGCTTTTGCGCTCGTGCTCGAGGCCGTGCCGAGAGAGCTTGCGGCGCAAATTACGCGTGAACTGCGGATTCCGACGATTGGCATCGGAGCCGGGCCCGACTGCGACGGACAAATCCTGGTCATTCACGATTTGCTTGGACTGACTTTCAACCAGACTCCGAAATTTGCGCGGCGGTACGCAAACGTCGGTGAGAGCATCTCGAAAGCTGCGCGCGAATATTGCGACGATGTGCGCCGCGGGACTTTCCCTTCCGACGCCGAGTCTTATCACGCGGCGCAGACGGCGCGGGAGGAAAAAGAGGCGCCGGTTAATAGCGATGGGGATTGGTAGGAACGAGAATCGAATATAGAAAAGCGAAATTCGAAAAGCGGATTCCTCGCTTTGCTTGATTTCATAACGACGTCGGCTCCTTGGGCCCGGGTAGACTTGGCGTGATGAGCGACCAAGGCTCGGGAGAAAGGAGCCGAATGATGAAGATTATAGGCTGT